>JBEKHV010000049.1:0-34476 GCA_050012095.1 Bryobacteraceae bacterium
GCCCGCAAGGTCATGGGCAAGGGCGTGCTGATGTACACGCAGCTCGACCCGAACCGGTTCGACGCCGACGTCAAGACCTATTTCCGCTTCACGCGGTGGCGGCAGACGCGGGCGCTGTGCCAGGTGCTGGCCAACCTCGGCGGGCAGTTCGCGGCCGACAAACTGATCTTCACGATCATTCCGGCGAGCGCGGCCACGCAGCCGTGGGTCTTCGAGCCGGTGAAACAGCCGAGTGGCTTCTACAGCTCGGATTACCGCGACGACTATATCGCGGGCGACGATCCGTATCGGTGGTACAACTGGTAGAGGCGGATCGGGCGTCGGTTCCGCACGCATCCTTCCACCCCACGCAAGCTTAATCTGAGAAAACTGCGCCGTGGAGAAGGAATCAATCGCGGTGGGTTACAGCATACGCCAGTTCGCGATCAGCACCAGTGGTTTACACAGGTGCTGCCCGGTCACTATGCCTATTGCCTGGATCCGGCGCATTTGGGAGACCGAGAGAAAGGATTCCCCCGCTCAGCGCTGAAACAGACTGGTGACGGTTATACCGACGGAAATGAACGCCCCCCACGAAGTTCTTCCGGCGCCAAAGGCAGGCGCGAGGGTTTCCCCCGGCCTGCTATATGGCATTTTGCTTACGGGCGCCGGCCTTTCCCTATATTTCTGCGCCATCTTCTTACAGGTTGTCTTGCTGCTCGCGAATCCGCGAGGCCACCTTCTCTGGTTGGTTCAGCGGATAGCGTGGTACAGTGGGGCCTCGGCGCTCGCAGGGGTCCTGCTGGCGCTGTTCGATCTGTTTGTCCTGCTGCCGAGGCAGCGGACGCGGGCGGAGGCGCAGTACAGGCCTCTTCGTAACCTGGACCTGACCGTTGCGCTGACGGCCTACAACGACGAGGCGAGCATCGGGCTGGCCGTTCAGGACTTCCTCGCTCATCCCAAAGTCAAACGGGTTATCGTGGTCGATAACAACAGCCGGGATCGCACCAGCGAGGTGGCGAGGCGAGCGGGAGCCATCGTCGTACTGGAGACGCGGCCCGGCTATGGCAATTGCGCTTTCCGGGCGCTGACGGAAGGCGCCAGTTATTCCGATACGGAAGCGACGCTCTTATGCGAGGGCGATATGACTTTCCGGGCATATGACATCGACAAGTTCCTGGCGTTTGCGCCGCATGCCGACATCGTGAATGGCACCCGCATCGTCGAGCAACTTCGCGAGCGCAAGACCCAGTTGACGACGTTCATGTTCTATGGAAATTTCTTTGTCGGCAAGCTGCTTGAGGCCAAACATCTGGGACGGGGCACATTCACGGATGTCGGCACGACTTACAAACTATGCCGCAATTCCCGCTTATCGGATCTGCTGCCACTCCTCCAGCGGGACGTGAATCTGGAGTTCAACGCCTATTTTCTGGACCAGGCGCTGACCTACGGGTTCTCGATTGTGGAGTGCCCCGTGACGTTCCACGACCGCGTCGGCACCAGCAAGGGTGGAAACCGCAGCAACCTGCGGGCCATGAGAGTCGGCCTGCGCATGATTTTCGGCATTTTGGCGAGCTGGCGGCCATTGTCGGAGATACGGTGACGAGTTGTTACGAAACGGTTTCGATCCGTTCCGGCGGTGAACGCAGCGGACCTCCGCCCCGGTGGAATGCGAAGCCCGGTTCGCCCCTGGGATTCCGGCTGCGGCATAATGAGGGTGCATGCGGCGGCTGCTCCTCTTCGGTCTGCTTCCCTGGCTCCTGACCGCGGAAGACAATTGGGTGAAGTTCACCTCGGGGCCGTTCGAGGTATTCACCGACGCGGGCGCGGGCGTGGGACACGAGACCCTGACGCGGTTCGAGGAGTTCCGAGGCGCGGTCGGACAGGTCGTGGGCGAACAGGACTTGACCACGCCCCAGCCCGTGCGCATTCTCGTCTTCAAGAACGCGAAGGGCTGGATTCCGGACGCGCCGCTGGTCGAAGGTCGGGATTGCTACGCCATCCCGCTGGCGGAGAAGGCGGCGGTCCCGCCCGGCGTCTATGGCGCGCTGACCAGGCTGTTCCTCGATCTCAATACCGCGCGCCTGCCGGCGGCTTTCGAGCATGGCCTGGCGGAGTTCTTCTCCACATTCGAAGTGAGTGGCATTCACATCGCCGTGGGAGCGCCGCCGTTAGGCCCTTCTCCCGGCCTGGACTGGGCGCGCGTACACCTGCTGATCGTCGATCCCTCGTATTCCGGCAAACTAGGCGTGCTGCTCTTTAATCTGCGGAACGGCCTGGCGGACGAGGCGGCGTACCGCAACGCTTTTGGCAAGACGCCAGCCCAGATCGAGGCGCAGGCCGCGAGCCACCTTGCCGAGGGCCGCTTTCAGACCATCAGTCTTTCCAGCCGCCCGCTGAACCCGCGCGGCTTCGAAGAGAGGCAGGTCTCCGCCGCGGATGCGCGCCTGGCGCGCGCCGACATGCTGGCGGGCCCGTCGTCGGCCGCCGAGTACGAGGCGCTGATCCACGACAAGGTCAAGACGCCGGAAGCCCAGGAAGGCCTGGGGCTGCTGGCCTTGCGGGAGGGCCGCCGGGACGAGGCGCGGCGGAGCTTCATGGCCGCCATCGACGCCGGCTCCTCCAGCGCGCGTTGCTACATCGAGTACGCCAAGCTGGAGCCGGATGCGGAGAAGGCCCGGCAGGCGCTGCTGCGGGCCTTGGGGATCAATTCCAAACTCGATGAGCCGTTCGCCCTGCTGGCGGCGCGCGACACGGATCCGCGGATGCGCCTGGAGCATTGGAAAGCGGCGGCGGAACGCAACCCGCGCCATGCTTCGTACTGGGAGGCTCTGGCGGAGTGCTACGTGGCCGGCCACAATTACGCGGACGCCGCCAAGGCGTGGACCTCCGGCGAGCAGGCCGCCACGGACCCCGCCGAGCGCCAGCGCATGCGTGAGGCCCGGATGGCCATCGAGGCGGAGCGCCTGGATTATGAAGCGGCCGAGAAGAAACGGAAGGCTGAGGAAGAGGCGCGCGACATCGAAAGGCTGAAAGCCGAGGCGCAAGCCGAAATCCACGCCGCGGAGGCGAAATACAACGCCGCCGCCGCGCCGGTTCCCGACGCCAAGCCCGTGCCCTGGTGGGACGGCCCCCAGCCTTCGGGGAAGGTCAGCGGCACGCTCAAGCAGGTGGATTGCCTCGGCGCGCGCGCACGCCTGATAGTGGAAAGCGAGGACCACAAGACCGTAAGGCTCCTGGTGGTGGATCCCGCCAAAGTGGCGATCAATGGCCCAGGCCAGCTGACCCTCGGCTGCGGCGCGCAGAAGCCGCGCCGCGTCGTCATCGAATACTTCCCGAAGGCCGACGCGCGTCTGGCCACCGCCGGCGAAGTGGCGACGATCGAGTTTCAGTGACCCCCGCCGCGGATGCCGGGCGCTTCCGTTGGGTGGCGCTCACGGTCTTCGTCCTCTCCTCGGCCATCAATTACCTGGACCGGCAGACGCTGGCCACGTTGGCGCCGCTGGTGCGCGCCGAGTTCCACCTCTCGAACGCCCGGTACGGGTTCATCCTCACGGCTTTTTCCCTCACGTACGCGGCGAACGCGCCGTTGGCGGGCCTGCTGATCGACCGCATCGGCCTCAACCGCGCCATCAGCCTGGCGGTGGGGCTGTGGTCGTGCGCGGGCATCTCAACCGGCTTCACGCGCGGGCTACGCGGGCTGGTGGGCTGCCGCGCGGGGCTGGGGATCGCGGAGGCCGCCGGCATCCCCGGCGCGGGGAAAGCGATCCATCAGTATCTGCGGCCCGCGGAGCGCGCGGTGGGAAATGCGCTGAACCAGGCGGGCGTTAGCTTGGGGATGATGCTGGCCCCGCCGCTGGCCACGTGGATCGCGGTGCGGAGCGGATGGCGCGCGGCGTTCGTGGTTACCGGCGCGTTAGGCCTGGCGTGGATTCCGGCGTGGAGATGGGCGGCGCGGCGCGCGGGCCCGCCGCCAGCCGCGTGGCCCGCCGCGGGAGGCGGCGCACGGATTCTGCGAGACGGGCGCTTGTGGGCCTTCGTGGCGGCCAACGCGCTGAGCATGGCCGGCTATTCGCTGTGGACCAACTGGACCACCCTGTACCTGGTGGAAGCGCATCGTCTCACGCTGGTTCAGGCGGCGTGGTACGCGTGGATCCCGCCTCTGGCCGCCGCGCTCGGCGGATTCGGCGGCGGCTGGTTCTCGATGCGGCTGGCCGAGCGCGGCGTTCCGGCCCCGGCGGCGCGTTTTCGCGCGTGCCTGGCGGCGGCGGTCCTCTCGCTCGCCACGGCGGCCATCCCGGCGGCGCCCTCCGCGGTCTGGGCTTCGGCGGGGATCTCGCTCAGCATTTTCGCGGTGGCCTTCTTCAGCGTCAACATGTATACGCTGCCGCTCGACGTCTTCGGCGGAGCGCGGGCGGCGTTCGCCGTATCGATCCTGGTGGCGTCTTACGGCGCCGTGCAGGCGGTGATTTCGCCGGCCTTCGGGAGGGTTATCGACCTGTATGGCTACGCGCCGCTGACCACCGTGGCCGCGCTAACGCCTTTGGCGGCCTGCGCGGTTCTGTGGGGATCGCGTTCCGTGCGCTAGCGTAGTGCGACCGAAATTCTTCTGGTTCTGTGGGGCGGGCAATCGCGCCCGCAGCCTGAAGGCTGCCCCGCCTCTCAGGAACGTGAGCGATGGGCGAGACCACGGCTATCGGATGATATGATATCAGGCGTATCGACTTAGGATGGCGCGACCGATTGGCGCTCCGCCGGCGGCGACCGAGATCGGTTCGCGGCGAGATCATCGCGCGTTAGAGCTATTGCCATGACCGATTTCGTCCGACTGTCTTCCGTCTCGTTCTTTTGCCCTGCCTATCATGACGAGAAGAACCTGCCACTCCTCATTCCGCGGGCGCATCAGTTTTTATCCGAGATAACGGAGAGGTTCGAACTGATCATCGTCCATGACGGCAGTCCGGACAAGACCGGCGAAGTGGCAGACCGCCTGGCAGCGGCCCTGCCGTACGTGCGGGTTCTCCACCATCGAACGAACCTCGGCTATGGGGCGACTCTTCGGGACGGGTTTCTGGCGGCGCGGTACGACTACGTCATGTATACCGACGGAGACAATCAATACGACGTCAGGGAGTTCTTGCCGCACCTCCACAGCCTCCGAACGGCCGATGTACTGTCCGGCTATGCGACCCAAAAAGCCGTATCGCCGGGGCGCAAGGTTCAATCATTCGTCTATAACCGGCTCATAGCGGCTCTCTTTTTCGTTCGATGCCGCGACATTGACTGCGCGATGAAGATTTACAGCCGCAAGGTTATCGCATCGATTTCTTTGAAAAGCACGAGTTGCTTTATCGACGCGGAGATGATTATTAAGTCGACGAGGGCCGGTTTTCGAATCGCTCAATTTCCGGTCACTCATTTTCCACGGACGGAAGGCGTCGCCTCCGGTTCCAAGATGAGCGTCATTGCGGCCACCGTACGAGATATGTTGAGGTTCAGGGCGGGGCTCCTATAAAGCCGTATTATGATTCACAAGAGCGACAGGGTTGCCATAACCGGCTGCGGCGGGATGCTCGGGTCGGCGGTGTACGAAGTGTTTCGAGATTGCTGCGAGGTTCACGCCAGCGACATCGATGTCAATGCGCCGTGGCTCGAGCGTCTGGATGTGTCCTCGGCCGGGAATGTCCGGACCTATCTGGAGAACCTCAGACCCAATTACATTATTCACCTGGCGGCGCTTACCGATATGGAGTACTGCGAGCTCCATCCGTCGCTGGCGCACGCAACCAACACGGGCGGCGTGGAGAATGTCGCGCAGTATGCAAGGGAATACAACCTTCCTTTGGTATACATCTCAACAGCCGGCGTCTTCGACGGCAAGAAAGACATCTACGACGAGACCGATGTTCCGAATCCATTGAGCGTGTACGGCATGGCAAAATACGGCGGCGAGCTGGTGGCGAAAACGCTTCCGAAAGCGATCGTCGTTCGCGCCGGCTGGATGATGGGCGGCGGACCGAAGAAGGACAAGAAATTCATCAACAAGATTATCCACCAGCTACGAGCGGGAGCGAGGGAGATCGCTGTAGTCGGCGACAAATTCGGCACGCCTTGCTACACCTACGACCTGGCGCGAAGCCTTAAGTACCTTCTCGACCACGACGCATACGGCCTGTATCATGGGGCCTGCGACGGCGGAGGGAGCAGGGCCGACGTGGCGCGTTTTCTTCTGGAAAGTCTGGGAGTCGCAGACCAGGTAAAGCTCCGAGAGGTCGATTCGGGGTTCTTCGCGGAACGGTATTTCGCCGCCCGGCCGCGCTCGGAACAGCTAGTGAATATCGAATTGAAACGCGTCGCCCCCCATTTGACGCGGGACTGGCGGGTTTGCCTAAAGGAATATGTCGGCAAGTTTAACTGGAACTTGTGGGACCTGGATACATCCGGTATGGAACGATCTTTTTACAGGAACTATTTTAAGACGGAAAAAGAGCACTGGCTGATGCGGGGCAGGCGGATGATCGTCCGCGATAATCTAGCGCGGTATGTCGCGCCGGGCGCGAAAGTGCTGGAGTTCGGGTGCGGATCGGGTCTATTCGTCAGGGAACTGGCGGACGCGGGCTTTGAATCATTCGGCCTCGATATTTCCGCTGACGCAGTGAAGTTCGGCGAACTGGAAGGCGCACGGAACCTCGCCGTGATCGAAGGGCATAGTATCGAGTTTCCGGATCGTACGTTCGACGCAGTCTTGAGCCTCGACGTGATGGAGCACCTCGAACGAGAGGAATGGGCGCTTAGAGAAATCGAGCGGGTTATCAAACCGGGGGGGCTGGTAGTGATCATGGCGCCAGCATACGGGTTCCTTTGGGGGGTCCAGGACGAGGTCTCCCATCATTACCGCCGGTATACGATGGGCGGGCTCGTAGGAAAGGTGTTGTCCTCAACATCGCTCGCCGTCGTGCGGAAGTCGTATTTCAATACGTTTCTCTTCTTGCCGATCGCGCTCGTGCGCCTTGTGTGCCGCTGGTTCGGCATCCGCGGCCGCGATTCCGACTTCGAGCTGAACAGTCCACTCGTGGACAGGATTCTGTTCGCAGTGTTCAACGCCGAGCGCAAGCTATTACGGCATGCGCGTTTTCCTTTCGGCGTCTCGATCCTTGCGCTGTTCACAAAGCGCGCGGCCGCGACGGCAGAGGGCTCTCGGGCAAGGGCAGCCAGTAGCGCTGGCAGCGCTAACGCCCCTGGCAGCCTGAAGGCCGCCCCACCGTCCCCGGAATCGATGGCTTGAATCACACTCTCGCCGTCTTCCCCAGCTTGACCGCATTCTCAATCAGCTTGAGGCCGTAGTTGGCCCCCGGAGTCAGCGTGAGGATCGACTCCGGGTGGAACTGCACGGCCTCGATGGGCAGCTCGCGGTGGCGCACGCCCATGATGATGCCGCCCTCGCTGGATTCGGCGGTCACTTCCAGACACGCGGGGAAAGTCTCGCGGCGGGCGTACAGGGAGTGATAGCGGCCCACCTGAAACTCGCCGGGGAGGCCCTCGAAAACGCCGGTGCCGTGGTGCCTCACCATGGAGCGCTTGCCGTGCATGGGGTAATCCAGCACGCCCAGCTCGCCGCCGAAGGCTTCGACGATTCCTTGCAGGCCCAGACAAACGCCGAAGACCGGGATGCCCAGGCGCACAGCGGTCTTTACCAGGTCGGGCACGCCGAATTCGGCGGGGCGTCCCGGGCCCGGAGAGATCAGGATCAAGTGCGGGGCGATCTGGCGGATCATGTCCTCCGAAAGACCCGCGCGGTAGGTGACCACCTCGGCGCCGGTTTGGCGGGCGTAGTTGGCGATGGTCTGGATGAAGCAATCGTCGTTGTCCACCAGCAGCAGCTTGGCGCCGCTACCCGTTTTCCCGGTTTTCACCTCCACGGGCGGAGGCACCGGATCGGGCTTGCCCAGGATGCGGAAAAAGCCGGTGGCCTTGAGGCGCGTCTCGCGCTCTTCCATGACGGGCACGGAATCGTACAGCAGCGTTGCGCCGGCCGGGTAGGAGGCCATGCCGCCGCACAGGCGGGTGGTGCGAATGGTGATGCCGGTGTTGATATCGCCGTTGAGCGAAATCATGCCCACGGCGCCGCCGTACCAGCCGCGGGCGGTCTTCTCCAGCGATTCGATGGCGCGCGCGGCGGCCTTCTTGGGCGCGCCGATCATGGTCACCGACCACATGTGGCTGAGAAACGCGTCCAGCGCGTCGAACCCTTCCTTCAGAAAACCCTCGACATGGTCCACCGTGTGGAACACGCCGGCGAAACGCTCGATCAGCCGCCGCGCCAGGACCTTCACCGTGCCAGGCTCGCACACCCGCGACTTATCGTTGCGGTCCACGTCCGTGCACATGGTCAGCTCCGATTCTTCCTTGACGGAGCCGAGCAGATCGCAGATGTTCTCGGCGTCGCGCAGCGGATCGCCGGTCCTCTGGGCCGTGCCGGAGATGGGCGTGGTCTCGACGCGGCGGCCCTCCACGCGCACGAACATCTCGGGCGAGGCGCCGACCAGTTGCTCTTCGCCGAATTGCAGCAGAAACTCGTAGGGGCTGGGACTGGCGTCCTGCACGCGCTCGAACAGATCGGAGGCGCGGCCGTCATAGGGCGTGCTGAAGGTCTGGCGCAGCACGACTTCGTAGTAGTCGCCGCGGCGCATGCCGGCGCGCACCGCCTCGACGCTGGCCATATACTCTTCGGGCGCATGATCGGAAACCACCGGCCCGGGAGCGCGCCGGGGCGGCGGCGGGATTTCCGCGCCGTCCCGCTCCAGGCCGCGCGTGGTAATGGCGCCGCGCGCGAAATCGTACTGGCAGCGGTCGATGCGCTCGTTCTGGCGGTCCATGAAATAGATGTCGTCGCACAGGAACAGGTGCAGGTCCTTCTGCCCGGCGCGCGGCAGCTTCAACTCGATAGGATCGAACTGAAACAGCAGGTCGTAGCCGAACGCGCCGACCAGCGCCAGGCGCTTGTCCTCGGCGCCGCGGAACTCGTCGATGAGCGCCCGCAGGATGGAGAATACCGAAGGCTGCTTGCTGCGCTCCTCCTCGGGGAACATCGCCGGCATGGGCTTCAGCCTGCCGGAGATCATTCCCGCTTCCAGGCCGAACTCCTCCCAATGCGGATGGCCGGCCAGCACGGGGCCGAACAGCTCGACAATCCGGCGGCCGCGCTCGTTGAGCGGCCGGAACTCGACGCGCCGGCCGTAGGAGACGATTTCGAGCGGCGGGCGCACCGAGCCGATATCCCAGCGCGAATACCGCCCCGGAGAGTCGTAACCCGAGGAGAGATAGATGCCCCGGTACTGGTCCAAGTCGCGCAGCAGCCGCCACAGCCCCCTGCGGTAATTGACCTCGGTGACGGTACAGGAAACCTCGATCCCGTGGGGAGTCGTATAGCTGTAGTCCGGCATAGGGTGGCCCTTTGGGGGTGGTTAGGTTTCAGGATAGCACCGGCGCGATGGAATCGGCCGGCGCACAATGCGGGAGCCAAGCAGGCCGCTGTTGCCGCCGCGGGTCATTTGTACTGCCGGTGAGGTCGGACGCGGCTTGCAAGACGGGCCGTCTGTGATCTCTGAAACGCGTTACTTCCCCGCCATGGCCGAGACGGTTGTCGAGGCCAGCACCGCGCCGGTAGCCGACAAATACTGCAATGCAATCAGATGATCACCCTGCCGGCGGTCCACGTTGACCGCGCACGGCGAGGCGCTGCATTCGGTCTGAACCGATCTTCCGCTGGGTTCCGTAGTCGTCACCCGCACCTTCGCCGCGCCGGGCACGCTTCCGAAATCCGCCCCGACGTACAGCGTTCCGGAATTCGCCGGGCTCAGCCCTCCGATACGGTACCCCGGCCAGGAAGATAGCGCGCTGAAGCCGAAGAACATCCCCAGCCATTTCGGCGGCGGGGGCGTTCCCGAGATCATGTATTGCCCGTCGTCCAGCGGATTGATGTAATTCCCGTCGGGGACGCATATCGTGGAGCCGGTTGGGCACGTGCCCGGCTTGGCGAACATCGCGTTGTACAATTGGTCGGCGAAATCCTTCAGCGCCGGGTCTTTGCTGTACGCGTATGCCCTGGTGATTCCGCGCAGGGCTTCGGCGGATAGCGTGCGGGCTTGCCCGGCGTCGTTACCGCCGGTGCAAACGGCGCTGCTGTCGGAGATTGGCGCCGGGCAATTGACCGACTGGGCGAAATAGTACAACCCTTTTTGCAGAGGCCAGTAGCCGTAGTTCTTGAGCCAGTTCGCGGCCACCACGTTATAGCTGTGCGCCAACTGCGAGGTCGCCGGATCGACATCGGCGATCGCGGTGGCGGCCAGATCGAACGCCGCCGAAAGAATCCCGATCATGAACGGCTGATCTGTCCATCCATAAACGCCGTACGGGGACGTCTCCCATCCGTGCTGCCCCGCGTTCCCTTCATAGCCGCGATCCAGCGCCAATTGCGTGGGGCTAACCCAACTGGCGGTGTAAACGGTCGGATCGCCGTCAGTGTTGTGCGCCGGCTGTGCGGAGGAGTTGGTAAACCAAATCCCGGTCGGAAAGCTGCTGGCGGACCAGTTGGTTCCGTTTCCCGTGACAATCGGGGACCCGTGGGCAAGGGTCACGCTGGTGTTTGGGGTCGTGGTCCAGGACGCGGAGTTCACATAGAGGCCCGGCCAGCTTCCGTCGGAGGACATGGTTGGGGTCCAGAGCGTGGAGAAGGAATTTCGAATGGAGTTCTTACAGTTCGTGCGGTAGGTGGCGTCCGTATCGTAGAGGGCGCAGTAGGAAATCATGGCCAGATGATAGGCTTCCTCGCGCTCATCCCACAGCCCCCACTGAGGGTCTACGGTATTCAGATAGTATCCCATGAACGTATTCCATAGCACATGCAACCCCGCCCACATGTCCGGACGCCCATCCAAAGCCCGCAGAATCAGACCAAGCGTCGATTGAGAGCGCGCCGGAAAACACGTGCCGGTCCCGTCCGTAACGCACGCCTCTCCCCGGTCGATCTGCGGGCAGGTCCAGAAACGATCCGCCAGCTTACGCGCCGCCGTCAAATAATCGTCGATGCCGCTTCGGTAATAAAGAGCGTAAAAAGCCGCGACATTGTCGTAGTAGTTCGCCGGCGCTGCATTGTAGGCCCACATCCCGGGTGAATTGACGTTGACGTACGTGTAGTTGAGCCCGGAGCCGTCGGGAACGTCGTTCTTCCATGGCTTCGAGAGGGTGAGCTGGGTGTCGCTCTGACAGCTCGCCACGCTCCATTGGCGCCGGCCCGTCTGCCCCGGAACGCCGGTCGGGTACCAAACGATGATCGCCGCGCCCGATTGCGGCGCAGCCGGGCTGGCCGGACCCTGGCAAAACGTGGTGGTAAACGTCGTTCCCGCCCCCGTCACTGCCGCGCTGTTGCCCGTAACCGTAACGGTCCCCTGCCCAGGGACATCCCAGTACGCGCTGTAGTAGGGGTCCATGGCGGCAATTTGGTTGTCCGCGGCCTGCTTGTTACGGTTGTCAAACCACGGCCACGGGTTTGCGCCATACCGCACCATGGGACCCAGCAAGGTGTCCACCGCGGAATTGTCGGTGATGACAATATCGTTGTTGTCGGTTGCGACCGCGCCGTGCTTGACGATGCAGGAGGCGGATTGATTGCTGCTGTCCGTCACGGTCAGCCTGAAAACGTAGCTCCCGAATATCAGCCCGTTGACTCGGGACCGGGCCAATCCGTGGCCCGTGGTCCAAATCAAACCCGGCGGCCCGGAGTCCAATTGCCACAAGTACGAAAGGAAACTCCCGCCGTCCAGAGCGTACGACGAGCTGCCATCCAGTTGAGCCGGATACCCCGCCCGAAAACTCTGCTGTGCGCCCGCGTTGCACACGGGCGGGTAGGAGGGCGTCGTCGCGTAAGACACGGTTCCGCCGGTCATGTTGAGGCTGTGCCCGCTGGAATCGTTCAGATTGCCTTCAAACTCCCAATCGCCCAAATCGCCCATGGCGCTGGCGGGCCGAATCGGGGTTCCGGCGGGCACGAGGGTGGAGTACCAGCGCAGGAAGCCAAGTTGATATCCGGTGGTAAGCTGGATGGCTATGCCTCCCCACGACGTCTGCCGTATCGCTACTATCGGAGTCGAAGCGGACAGGCAGTTGCCCCCTGTTACGTCGCAAATATCGAAAGTGTATTGGTTGGCCGTCATGTCCCGCTGTACCCTGACGAGCAGGTCCGTCCTCCCTGCGCAACAGTTATAGATGATCGCGCCGTTATTGAGAAGCGTGTCCACATTCCAGCTCGTGTCCGCCCAGACGTTGCCGGTGCCCGGCTGTTGGTAGAGATTCACCGGCCCCAGGTTGACTCCGTGCGTCGGCCAGTCCGGACTGAAATTGTGGATGCGAAGCTCCCACCGTTCGGACATCAGGCCCAGGGTGTTCCAGGGCGCCCCCGACGGCAGCGTGACGGAGGGCGTTCCGCTCGCCACCTGCACGGACTGCCCGGCAAACGCCGTCCAGCTCAGAGCCAGTACTAAAAAAGCGTCTCGCATAGCGTTTTGCAGCATCGGATCGATCGCCGATCCGCTCCCCTTATTGTCTTTCATTATAAATGATAGCCGACGGCGCAGCCGCCAGCCGGCCTGGCCCACGCATCACCGCGCCCCGGCCGCTCCGGAATACTCCCGATTCGCGCCTTGGGCGCTCCCTGAACTTCCGCCGGCCAGCGAAGCCCGCCGGGCGCCCGCGCAACTCCACTCCAAACGGCCATTCGATCCGCGCGAAAGAAGCGCCCGGCTTGGCGCGGCTCAGTTCCAACTCCCCACCGTGTACCATGCGCTTGCCTGGCTTTGTTGGCGGTACTCCTGCGCGATCCAGTCGGCAGTGGGGGATGCGCTGGAAACGCGCATCTCGTCCACATTGTACGTATTATTGAGGGATGACGGGTCAGCCGCTCCTATGGACGGGCTTCCTGTGTAACTATTGATACCCATCGCCGCGTGTGTAGGTGTGGTAGCTACGCCATCCACATAGACCTTATAGGTGCTCCCATCCGACACGGCAACTACATGGTGCCAGTTTGTATCCTGGGGTAGATTACCTATTGACATTCCACCAACGCCCCAGATCGTAAAGCCCAGAGTCGTGCTGTTCTGCAGGCTGAATGCATACCCGGAACCGCCGCCAGAAGAGAAGTTGAACAAAGTTCCAAAGGCCGCTGAATTATTCCTCTGCACCCAGCACTCTACGCTGATAGGGCTATAGCCTGTAATGTTGACGGCGGTGTCGGCGCCCAAGTTGATGTAGTTGTCAACTCCCGCGCCTCGCCAGATCTTTCCTGCGCCATCCATCCTGCCCGCTACCGGCGCTGGCGATCCTACCAGGGACCAGCCAGTCGCGTTGCCGGTCGAGTCGTTGGCGGTCAACGCCGTACCATTTGGCAGATGCCAAACGCCTTTATACCCGCTCCACGTCGCCGTCGCCGTGCATTGGTACGTGGTTACGCTCGCCTTTCCGACAAAGGCGTAGATCACGTCGTCGGACGTAGTCCGCGAGAACTTCACCCAGGCGACGATCGCGCCAGTGGCGTTGTTCCAGGACTCGATTTCCCAAGACAGCAGCGCGTTCCCGGCTGAATCCGAAGTGAAAATCAGATCCGCCGGAACGGTCTGCCCGTTGAGCGTTACGGTATTGTTCACGTACCCGCCGTGCGCGAGGTCCGCCAACTGCGAGTATGTTCCCAGAATCAGATTGGGGAAATCCGTTAAAGCGGACGCGGGATACGCGTTGAACGTGAACGTAGCGCGGTGGTTGTACCCGTTTGGCGAGCCCCCCGCGACGCTGTTCCCCGGTCCTGGAAACATCGGGCCTATCTGACCGAATCCTTCGATAGCGAGCAGGAACCCGACCATGTATCTCACCGCGTGACCCTCCAATTGAGGGTGATGGAGCCCGGAGTGATAGCGGCGCTGCTATTGTTGCACACCTTGAAATTTACATTGCCCGCTGTCGGGTAGGGGATGATCGTCAGCATACCCGACGTGCTGGGAACATATCCCACGATTGCGGTCGGGTCTCCGTTGAAACTCGCCTGGATCACGTCGGTTGTGGATACCCCCGAAGCGGAGACGGTGACTGCCGCCGCGCACGCCCCGGAAGAGATGGCGCCGGTCCCGAGCGCGGCCGTACCGCTTGCCACCGTGATTGACAAGGTAGCCGACGCGGGGATCGTCGTCCCGTTCACGCTTGTCGAGTTGCTCAGCGCCGCCGGGATCTGGGCCGCCGGCACTTTCCCGCCGCTATCCAGAGAGGCGTACCCGCTCGCCACCCCCTTGTTAGCGGCGTTCTCCGGCGTGTAGCTCAGCGCCGTCTGGTAGCCGGTGAAATCGATCCATCCCTGCGCCAGCTTTCCGCCGCTCCCCGCTCTGGGAATCGCGTACGCGGCCGGGGTAGCAGTCGCAATTTCGTCGGAGCCGCCATTCTGATGGCTGCTGGCGTGCGCGGTGGGCGTCCGCGCGTCGCTGAATCGCGCGTCGTTGCCAAGTGGAACGGTGGAGCCGGTCTGGCCGGTGGGAATCTGCGCAATGGGCGCCTTCCCGCCGCTATCCAGAGAGGCGTACCCGCTCGCCACCCCCTTGTTGGCGGCGTTCTCCGGCGTGTAGCTCAGCGCCGTCTGGTAGCCGGTGAAATCGATCCATCCCTGCGCCAGCTTTCCGCCGCTCCCCGCCTTGGGAATCGCGTACGCGGCCGGGGTGGCAGTCGCAATTTCGTCGGAGCCGCCATTCTGATGGCTGCTGGCGTGCGCGGTGGGCGTCCTGGAGTTCGTGTTCCTGGGATCGTCCGTGGCCACCGCGACGCTGGACGTAGCGGTGCTCATCGTCACCACTCCCGGCGTGGCATTCGTCGCCGCGCTGAGGCTCGACGGAGTCTTGGGCTGCCACTGGCTTGCACTGGCGTTCCAGCCCATATACTGGGAGTCGGAAGGCGCCGTACTCGCCACTGGCCGGCCCTGGATCCCGGTCACGCTCAGGTGAGGGAAGTACCCCGACAGATCGGTGTCCGCCACGGTCCCCGTCGTGATGCACCCGGAACACGGGTCCGAACCGCCGCCCGACGCAACCGCCGACAGGCGAAAGGCGCTTCCGTCGTACCAGATG
Organism: Bryobacteraceae bacterium; assembly: GCA_050012095.1. Classification (GTDB taxonomy): domain Bacteria; phylum Acidobacteriota; class Terriglobia; order Bryobacterales; family Bryobacteraceae; genus BOG-224. Next base: position 15,141 of record JBEKHV010000049.1, read on the forward strand.
TCATATAGCCGCCCCGCGACGACGCCCGCCGCCGGGGGATCGCTGGTTCCATCGGCCAGTTTCACCGGCTTGGCCCCCAGCGTGTCCACATTCAACGTCGTGGAGCCGCCGGCGTTGGACACGTCCGGCCTCCAGTGAAGCACCATTCCGCTCGTATAGGCGGCGATCGTCGGGCTCATCAGGCACGTATAGCTGGTAGCCGAGCCGCTCGCCGACGCGCACAGCAGCGCATTGCCGCTCTGCTCTCCTGGCTGGGTCTGAACGACGGCCGTATCGAGGGCCGATTCGATGTTGATTTCGTTGCCATCGTCGTTGATCAGCGACACCAGTCCGACGCCCGTTATGAAGTTCGCGACATTTCTGGATCCCACCGCGGAGCCATCGCTCTCGACCGCCAAATTACCCTGGGCCGTCCAGGCGTTCGCCGACGTGCAGGCGTACACGTTGGTCCCCGCCGGCGCATCGGTAGCGAAATAGGTTTCGCCCGTCGTGCATGCGGCCGGCCGGCCCGCCGTGGTCCCGGACTTCATCGGAAGCGTGTGCGCCGCTTGGCTGAAGTCCTGCGTGCCCGCGGTAATCGTGTTCCCTTGGTCCGCGCGCATGGCCGCCGTGGGCAATTGGGAAGCGCTGGCGGAACCGGAGATCTGGGCGAACGAGTAGTCTCCGCTCTGGGGCGTTATGGTTCCCGTGCGGCCGAAAATCGAAGTCACCGGCGCGGCCGGAAGCGTCTTGGGCTCCCACTGATTGGCGCTGGCGTTCCAGCCCAGGTACTGTTGATCCGCCGGCGGACCGCTAGCCAACGGCCGCCCTTGCAGCCGGATCACGCTTAAGTGCGGGAAGCTCCCGTACAGGTCGGTATCCGCCGCGGTCGAGGTGGTCACGCACGTGGGGCAGTCCACCGCCCCGCTGGAAGCGTTCAACGTGACGGGTCCCGCCCCCGAGAGCGCGGCCCGCGCGCGGGCGTTAGTGAAATACAGGTTGCCGCTCTCAGTCACCTGCGCCGTGGTGTAATCCCCGGGCTGGGCCGTTATGGCCCCACTGCGCCCGAAGATCGAGTTCACGAGCGGTCCCGGGAGCGCTTTGGCTTCCCACTGATTGGCGTTGGCGTTCCAACCCAAATATTGCAGGTCCGACGGCGAACTGTTAGACACCTGCCGGCCTTGCAGCCGGACCACGTTCAGGTGGGGGAAACTTCCGTACAGGTCGGTATCCGCCGCAGTCGCGGTGGTCACGCACGTGGGGCAGTCCACCGCTCCGTTGGAAGCGTTCAACGTGACGGGTCCCGTCCCCGAAAGCGCTGCCCGCACGCGGGCGTTGGTGAAATACAGATTCCCGTTCTCGGTCACCTGCGCCGTGCTGTAGTCCCCCGCCTGGGCCGTCACCGCGCCCGTGCGCCCAAAAATGCTGCTCACTGCCGATTCGGGGGCGTTGGCCGTCTGGCTCTGCATCTGCATGTTCGCGCCGTCATAAGCCACCATCACCCACTGGCCGGCTAGAATGTCGTTCGCCTCGAGCGGCTGGTTGTACCGCTTGACCACGGCTTTCGGCCCGAGGGAGTTGAAATTGACGGTTGCCGGCCCGGTGTTCGCGGCGCCGGCCCTGAACCAATACATGGAGCCGGTCGTGTACGCGCTTATCGCCGGCGTCAAGTTGCACGCATACGCGTTCACGGCCCCGGAATCCTGGCAAAAAAACGGACCGCTGAGTTGGTTGGCGTTGGCCGGCGCCGCCGCTCCCAACCCGCTGCGGTAGGTGACCCCGTTCGCTCCCGGATCGGCCACCGCGCCCACCGCCACTGCCGTCGGCTGGGAAGTGTGCGGAACGCCCGTAGGATCGATGTAGTCTACCCACTGGTTGGCCGTCCCCGAGCTGGCCGTCTTCACCGCGGCGTATATATTCCCGTTGGAATCCCGGCACTTGAGCGTGTTATCGGTGGCGTCGTACCAGCAATTCTCGCTCGACAAGCCGCCCTCCAGCGCCCACGTATTCGTCGCCGGGCACCCATATAGGTTCGCTCCGGCGGACGCTCCCGTCTGGAAGAACATCTCTCCGGCTGCGCAAGTTGCCGGCAGCGTCGTTCCCGCTTTCATCGGTTTGGTCGAACTGGCGGCCGTGAAGTCAATGGCCTTCCCTTGAGTGCGGAGATCGATCTGCGTTTGCGCCGCCGCGGTCAACCCCCACATGGTCAGCAGAAGCGTTCTAAACATCGTGTCTCATCCCAACCAAACGCTAGCATGCGCTCCTCCCGGCTTTATTGAGGTGATTGGAAAAGATGCCGTCTATTCAACGACATATAAATTCCAATCGCTTGTGATCGCATCCGAACGCCGCCCCAACTTCGCGCGGATCCGCGACAATCGGCCTGGCTTCACCGGGCGCGCGCCGGGCCGCCGCCGCGCGAAACCCGATGGCGCATGCGCTCCGTGAGAAATCGGTAGTGGGCTACTTTGAATTTCCGGTAGCTTGAACGGCTTAAGCAGACGTGCCATGCTGGAAGTATGGCTAAGCCCGCAAAGAAGACGCTTCCAGCAAAACGGAAGAGATCCCCGGAACCCGACGTGAATCAGCTTGCACACTACCTCGTACACAAGTCCACGGAAGAGACGGAGCCGGTAGAGGTTCAGGCCCCGAGCCAATCGGAAATCTCCCGCGTCATGGCTGAATTGGGGCGCCGGGGCGGCAGGATCGGCGGTAAGATGCGAGCCGCCCACATGACGGAAGAACAGCGCAGTAATGCGGCTGCGCTGGCGGCACGGGCGCTATGGGCTAAGAGGAAGGCTGCTCAAGTTCATTAGGGCGGCGTGCGCGGTAGCGGCCACGTCCGTACTTGCCAATTTTCTTCTGTGCATAGAGCCGTCCCAAGGCACCCCGTAGCGTCTGGGTTTCTGTTACCTCAGCACCCTCGCCGATCTCCTCGATTGAGAAAGTCTGGCCCTGGCGCTCGTTCAAGAAATTCAACACCCGCTGGGGCACGCTGCCCACAAACGCCGGGGTACTATCGCTTTCATCCTCGGATTCTCGCCGCGGCCGGGGTATCTGGCCAGCCCCTGCCGGATTACGCGCCATGAGGCGCTCGATTGCACGGATGCCAGCTTCGGCTTCCGACTTCATCTGCTTGAGATCGGCCAGCACAGCTTGATAATGCTCATTCATGGGACGCTATTCTCCTTTTCAGGCTTGACTTTCTAGCCCGATTGATAGTACTCTCTAATTGGAAAGAAGGCCCCGGTCGGATTCGAACCGACGGCTCCTAACCTTGCAGGGGTAGGCCGTTAGACCGCTTCGGCACGGGGCCGTGGACACAAAAAGGGTGTTACGCCCCTGCGCGGGGCGCGGGCGCTCTCATGTGTATCACCACCTCGACTTTCCGAGTAGCGGGCGGTTTCAGATCTGGTTCCTAAGGCCACTTGATCTGAGCCGCCTTTTCTCTTTTGATCCATCTTTACTCTAGCGGCATGGGTCGTTCTGTGGAACTTTGTTCGATTCGAACGAAGTTCCGACTGGGACGCGACGGCACATGCGGTGGCCCGATTTGTGCCACAAATAGTGCTTGACATGCGTAAGCGGCTCACGCATAATAGAGCCATGAACCGCCTCTCATCTGAACAACGCGCGGCAGTGGTGAACTGCCTGATTGAAGGGTGCTCAATCCGCTCAACCGTAAGAATGACGGGCATCGCGAAGAAGACCGTCATGCGGTTGCTCGTTGAAGTTGGCGCGTTCTGCACCGATTATCAGGACAGCGCATTCCGAAATCTAAAATGCCGCCGAGTCCAGGTCGATGAATTGTGGGCCTACGTGGGCGCAAAGCAAAAGAACCTCACGCCGGCCAACATTGCCCGTGGCGCGGTGGGCGATATTTGGCTCTGGACCGCGATTGACGCGGAAACCAAGCTGGTGCCCTCATGGATGCTTGGGGGCCGCGATGCGGGCGTAGCGTGCCAATTTCTTTACGATCTCGCGGGCCGTCTCTCCAATCGCGTGCAGCTCACGAGCGATGGCCACAAGGCGTACCTGGAGGCCGTGGACTATGCCTTTTGCGGGAATATCGACTATGCGATGCTGGTCAAGATTTACGGCGCGGAGCGGCCCACGGAGGCCCGCTACAGCCCTGCGGTTTGCATAGGAGCCAGATCCGAAGCCGTCACTGGCAGCCCTGATCCCGCCCACGTCAGCACCAGCTACGTCGAGCGACACAACCTTTCGATACGAATGACGAATCGGCGCTATACACGGTTGACGAATGCGTTTTCAAAGAAGCTCGACAATCACGCGGCTTCCGTAGCCCTCGGCTACTTCGCCTACAATTTCATCAAGATTCACCGCACGTTGCGCGTGACGCCCGCTATGGCCGCTGGCGTGACGAATCGGCTCTGGGAAGTGGCGGACCTGGTTACGGCATGGGAAGCCTGGGAGCGGAGAGGGGAAAGAGCCGCGTAGGCTTCCCTCTTAGCGTCCTGTAACGATGTATGATCTCGGCATGGACACCCCAGCTGAACGCTACAAAAAAGACCAAGATCTGATGTTTCAGGAAATCGTGGAAAAGGCGCTACTCCAGGAACACGCCATCGAAAATGAGCGCGCGGGTGAGTTGCTGAACAAAGTGAAGATTGCGCGCGTGGAGTGGCGCGTGATCGTGGATATGCTCTTGGCCGGTAAGGATTACAACCAGATCATAGAGTTCTTGAACACGAAGATCGCTCGAACTATCGTTGAGGCAATAATGGCGCGACATGCAGCGACCGGTAAACCGATCAGCGAGGAAGACGCCCGAAAGGAAGCCAGGGCCGTGCTCCTCGGGAAAGTTTCAAAGTAGCCCACTACCGAGAAATCTTTCCCCTTGCCTCCTCCGTCATTCCGAAGGAAACTGAAGGTTCGAGTCCACTCTTCTCACAGACCAGGCGCCCAGAGGCGTCCCGGCGTCACGGGCATGGTGCCCACGCCGCGAAACATTGCCGCCGGCGCGGGTATGAGATGTTTGGGCTAGGGGAGACAACGGGTTGGAAAGAAACGGGCGCAAGAGTTCCCTCATCATGGAGCCCACCGAGCGGTGGACCCCCCAAACGGCTAGCGACCTTTACGACGTCGCGAGCTGGGGCAAGGGGTATTTCTCGGTTGGGGATAATGGGCAGGTCCGCGTTCATCCGGAGAAAGATCCGGCGCGGTGGATCGACCTCAAGGAGCTGGTCGATACGCTGGTCCTGCGCGGCATCGACCTGCCCATCCTGATCCGCTTCGCCGATATCCTCAAGCACCGCTTGGCCGAGCTTCAGGGCGCGTTTCAGACTGCCATCGCCGAGCACAAGTATCAGGGCGGGTACTGCTGCGTGTACCCCATCAAAGTGAACCAGCAGCGCCAGGTGGTCGAAGAGGTCCTGGAGTTCGGCAAGCCCTACCAGTTCGGGCTGGAGGCCGGCTCCAAGCCCGAGTTGATGGCGGTGATGGCCCTCGCCGATAACGATACGCCCATCATCTGTAACGGCTTCAAGGATGACGAATACATCGAGATGGCCATGCTGGCCCACAAGCTCGGCCGCCAAATCATTCCGGTGGTCGAGAAATACACCGAGCTGGGCCTGATCTTGAAATACAGCCAGCGCGTGGGGGTGCGGCCCGCCATTGGCTTGCGCGTCAAGCTGGCCAGCCGCGGCTCGGGCCGCTGGAAATCCTCGGGCGGCTACCGCTCCAAATTCGGCCTCTCCGTCACCGAAGCCGTCCGCGCTCTCCAGGAGCTGAAAGACGCCGGCATGGCCGATTGCCTGAACCTGCTCCACTTCCACCTTGGCAGCCAGATCACCAACATCCGCCAGATCAAAGCCGCTGTGAACGAGGCCGCCCGCGTCTACGTCGACCTCGCGCGCGCCGGAGCCGGCCTCAAGTACCTCGATGTCGGCGGGGGCCTGGGCGTGGACTACGACGGCTCCCAGACCGATTTTGAATCCAGCGTCAACTACACCCTCCAGGAGTACGCCAACGACGTTGTTTACCACGCCCTGAATGTGTGCGACGAAGTCGGCGTGGCGCATCCCACCATCGTCACCGAGAGCGGCCGCGCCATCGCCGCCTACCACAGCGCCCTGGTGTTCAACGTCCTGGGCGTTTCCGGCATGGGCGATGCCGAGACGGCCCCCGAGCCGCCGCCCGACGCCGAGCAGCCGCTGATCGATCTCCAGGACACCTTCCGCGGCCTGACGGCCAAGAACCTGCTCGAAAGTTATCACGATGCGCAACAGGCGCTCGACCAGGCGCTTAACCTCTTCAGCCTGGGCTACCTCCCGCTCGATCAGCGGTGCATCGCCGAGAACCTCTACTGGGCGATTTCCCGCAAAATCCAGAAGCTGGCCGGCGAGCTGGATTATTTCCCCGAAGAGCTGGAAGGCATAGACGCCATGCTCTCCGACACCTACTTCTGCAATTTTTCGCTCTTCCAGAGCATGCCCGATAGCTGGGCCATCAAGCAGCTCTTCCCCATCATGCCGATTCACCGCCTGAACGAGCAGCCTACGCGCCACGCCGTGCTGGGCGACATCACCTGCGATTCCGACGGCAAAGTCGACGCCTTCATCGACCGCCGCGACGTCAAGCGCACTCTCCCGCTTCACCCCTTCGATGGCGGCGACTACTACCTGGGCGCTTTCCTGGTAGGCGCGTACCAGGAGATTCTAGGCGACCTCCACAACTTGTTCGGCGACACCAACGCCGTGCATGTGCGCCTGGGCCCGGAGGGCGACGTCATCCTCGACTCGGTGATCAAGGGCGACACCGTGCGCGAGGTGCTCAATTACGTGCAGTTCAATTCCGATTCCCTGGTATCGAAGCTCCGCCGCGACGTCGAGGTGGCGCTGCGCGAGAACCGCCTCAACTACGAGGAAAGCGGCGTCCTGCTGCGGTTCTACGAAGAGGGTCTGGGCGGGTACACGTACCTGGAAGACGTCCACGAACGGTAGCGCCGCCTACGAGAGGCCGAACTCCCCGGGTTTGGACCGGAACGGATTCACCACGGCGAGATCCGCGAACTTGCGTCCCGCCTGGAAGTCCTCCGTCAACAGGTAGGCGCAACCCGCCCTCTCCGCCGCGGCCAGGATGAGGCTGTCCCAGTACGGAATCCTGGCTGCGTCTATCCAGTACCAGGCGCGTTGGACCAATCCCAAGCTGAATCCGACGGGCTCCCACCAGGCGAAACTCTCCAGGGTCTGGCGAACCTCGCCGCGCGGAGCGCCGATCTTCCCAGTGGCGTTGGCATAGAACTCATTGAGCACCTGCCAACTCAGACGCCCGGCGCCATGTTTCCACAAAGCGTCGAGCCAATCGCGCGCCCCGCGCTGTTTGACCCGGTCTCGCCTGTCGATGGCGTAGAGAAGTACGTTGCTGTCGGCGAAGAAAAGGCTACGGGCGGTCATAGAGTTCATCCCGCTTCAAGCGCTTGGAAGCGTCGAACCCTTTAATAGGCTTAATCTTCTTCCAACGCTCGTACGCTTTCCAGTAGTCGTCCGTCATCCGCATCTGGTTCTCCAGCATCCGCCCGACCAGCTTGGAGACGGAGGTGTTTTCTTCGGCCGCTTTCCTCCGCGCCCACTGGGCCGCTTCCTCACTGAGGGTGATAGTGACGTTCTTCAACACGAACTCAGTGTAACACGAAGTTCGTGTCCACCGCCATCGACTGAATCGCAATCGGCGGAGACCGGGGGCGGCGTGAGGCTGTCTGCTATCCTAGAGATGAACAGTTGAACTGTTGGACATTCAACCATGGCTCCTGTGGCGGTCAAGAACAAGTATCAGGTGGTCATCCCACGGCGGGTGCGGGAGCAGATCGGCGTTGCCGTGGGTGATTTGCTCGAAGCTCGCGCGGAAAAGGGCAGGATCGTCTTCGAGCCCAAGTCCGTTGTGGACCGGGGCCTCGCCGAAAGCTTTGCCGATTTCGAGGCTGGACGAACCTACGGCCCGTTCGCCACCGCCGCCGAAGCGGTTGCTTCCATGAAACGGGAGTTAGCCAAACGCCCCGCGAAATCCCGCCGCAATTCCCGGCCGCGATGAAGATCGTTTACTCCCGGCGCTTTCTCGCCAGGACCAGCCCGCCCCCTGCGCGCCGCGCCCCGCCTTACTACCGCACCACGGCCTTCTCCGTCGCCTCGTTATCGTAATCGTCCCGCACCCTCACCGCAACAGTGTGCTCTCCCGCCGCCGCATCGATCGTCAGCGCGTAATCCAGCTCCAGGGAATCGGAAAGCTTCGTGACCGGGGCGGCTACAGTCCAGTCGCCGCCGTCGAGCGAGTACTCGGCTGCGACGATGTTGTTCAGCGCGTCGGCGGCGTGCCAGCGCACTTCGAGCTTTCCGCCGGCGCGCGCGGCGCTCAGGCCGGTGATCCGCGGCGGCGTGTTGTCGATGACGAACGGGTCGCTCTCCAGGCTCACCGTCAACGCCTCGGAGGGCGGGTTGCTGGGGGCGTCCGAGGCGGTCACGCGGATGCGGTACTCGCCATCGGGGAACGCCGTGGAATCCCAGGAACAGTACTTCTCCGCGAGCTTTTCCTTGAGCGGCTTCCATTCGCTTTCGGCCGCGCCGCGGATCTCGACGGTGTACATCATCGAGTCGCCGTTGGGGTCGGAAGCCAGCCAGCGCGCGCCGATCCAACCTTTGGCGAGCAGCATGGCGGGCGTGACGGTGGCGCCGGTTTCCGCGGAAGGCGGGGGCGCGATTGGCGCCGCGTGGCGGCCAAGCGGCGGCAAGGTAAGCGTCTGCTGCGGCGCGATCGGGGAGGCGGAGGGCGCGGGAAACTTGTAGTTCACCGGCGTCATTTCGATTTCGTCCACGCGCGGCTCCACGTTCTTCCGCAGGTAGGCGACGTCCACCGAATCGAGCTCCGGCGAGGCGCCCGCGCCGCCGGCTGTCAGCGTTGCCCTCCACTGCACGAAGCGCGCCGGCGGCGAGCTGACGCGCCCCCCTTTGGGATCGGCGATCGGCGCCGACCACGCGCTCCAGTTTTGGCGCGGCGAATCCAGGTTTCCGCTGCGCGTGGCGATGGCCACCTGCCCGCCGTTCAGCGTGGCTTCAAAGCTCAGCCGGCCCCACAGCGAATACATGGCGGCGTCGAAAACGTCGCTTTCAAAAGTTCCCTCGCGCTCCAGCCCCGGACCGATCTCGTAGACTTTCGCCGGGTTGCCCGTGGCGGCGAAGAGCCTGCCGTCGCGGCCCGCCTGGAAAGCCGTCACCTGCGTGGCGGGCGCCGTCAGCAGCGCCGTATAAACGGTGGGCGATTCGATGCGGTAGAGGCTGCCCTTGTTTCCGGCGCCCAGGATGACGCGGCCCGCGCTGTCGAAACCGATCGCGTACACGACGTCCTGCGCGTGGCTCCAGACGCGCCGCGGGTCGCCGCCGGGGTCGATGCGATACACGTCGCTGCCGCCGGGGATGGCGGCGGCAGCGGGCGCAACCGAAGCGGGAGGCGGCGAAGCGGCGGCCTGGATAGCGACGATCCTCTGCCCTCCCCCGGGTGGATTGCCGGGGCTCGGCGCCGGAACGGGCGTGGGAGCCGGCGCCGTCGCGGGGGGCGTGGCCGGGACCGTGACCACGGGAACCGGCTTGGCCCCCACCGCCGCCGCATAGATGGCGCCGTCGCGGGCCACGGCCACGGCCGTCACCTCCCGCTTGGGCATCTGGTAGAGGACGAAACCCTCGCCCGCGGGCGAGACGCGCAACACCAGCCCCCCCGGTTCGGTCCCCACGATCAGGTTGCCGTTTCCGTCCACCGTCATCGACCGTACGTGCGTCTCCCCCGTCTGAAAGAAAACCGCGCCCTTCCCATCGGGCGTGACGCGATGGATCTCGCCGCGGTCGCCGGTGGCCACGCACAGGTTGCCCTTGCCGTCGAACGCCATCGCCCAGATGTATCGGGCATGGGGATCGTAGAAAACCTCCGGCGGCGCGCTCCCGGCGATGCGGTAGACCTTTCCATCCGGCGACGTGGCGGCGTAGACCCGGTCCTCGGAATCCACGGCGATGGCGTGAATCTCCAACTCGTCGAACTTGGCCGCCGTCCTCGTCTGGCCGTCCGGAGCGATGGCATAGAGCGTGGCGCCCGTGCCGCCGCCCGCATAGAGGGTGCCCTTGGAATCCTGGGCCAGGGTCCAGAGGTAGGCCGCCGAAGGGTCGGACAACTCCCGCGAGCGGGGCGCCAGCAGGAGTAACCCGTCGCTGCGCGTGGAGAGATTCTTGACCACGCCCTTCCCGAAATCCTCAAAGCTTCCCTGCGACCATGTCTGCGTGTCGCCGGCGAACAGCGCCGTGCAAGCGAAACACAGGACCAGGGCGAGGCTGCTTGCGCCGAAGTCTTTCCTTGTCATGGGAAGCATGGATGCAGTTTTACCGGACGTGGATGCGCAGCGAATAGCTGCCGCTCACCACGGAATCGAACGGCAGGGCCATCTGTTCCGTGATGGTCTCCGGAGAAGTGACCAACTGGCGGTTGGACGTGCGGCCCGCCTGCATCACGTTCAGCGCCGAGGGGGGCAGGCTGGGCAGCGTCTTGTCGTCGAAATACGCCGTGGGGCTCGACTCCGCCAGCGAAACGTATAGCTTGTTATTGCTGCGCTCCTGGTTGAGCAGGGATACGGTCTCCGGCATGTTCATGAAGCGGTCCGCCGCTCCGGCCGCGGCTTGCATCCGGTTCAGCGTATCCGCGTCGCTCAACAAAATGCGGTGATCGCCCGCGCTCAGGGTCGCGGGAATGTGCACGTTGAACTCGCGCACCAGGGGTTCGCCGCGGTACGGCCGCAGCAGCGCCTTCACCGCAACGTCGTCGCCCGCGCGCACGTCGGGCTGCGCCACCCAGGCGTTTTCGATCACCGCCACGCGGCGCTCCGGCAGCACGTCCACGGTAACGTCCACGCCCTTCAAGCCTGGCGTTTGGACGTTGTTCATATACAGCCGGTTGAACCTGTCGGCCCACCAGGTGGCCAGCGCCATGGGCGCCGGCTGGGGTGACACGCCCGAAGCCATCATGGTGGAAAGCGCGATGCCCGGCTGCCCATTCAGCTCCACGCGCCCGGTCAGGCGGTAGGTGCTCTCGTCGGCCAGCTCGTTCAACTGCGAAAGCGAATTGTACATGGTCAGCATCATGAGGAAGGGCGTCCACTTCTGATGGAGGAACACGTTGAAGTGGAAGTCTTTCTCGCGCAGCGCGTTTTCCTGCGCGCCGAACGACCGCACCTTCAGGGACACCGAAACCATGGCCGATTCGGCCCCCAGTTCGCCCATGATGCCGCTATACCGGTCCTGGCGCAGCGCGCCTACGATCTCCGTGGCGTTGGCGATCTTGTTGGCCTGCAGTGGCGAAGCCAGCGTCAGGAGCACCTCGCCCTTGCTCATGGGAATATCCACCGGGCCGAGATTGAAGAGCGCGTGTCCGAACGCCAGCACCCGCCGGCCATCGTTATAGGTGACGGTCCCCAGGCCGGTGACGCTCATGTCGCCATCCACCAGCACGCCCGCCACGGTTTCGCCGGGGTTGAGCGCGTGCTGCCAACCCGGCGCCGGGGTGTTCTTCTGGATCGCGCTGCCGGCCCCGCCGGTCTGGACGGCGGTGATGCCGAGCTGCCCGAAGCTGGGCGCAAACTGGCGGAAAGCATCGCCCGTGAAACCGGAAAGCGCCACGGGAGATTCGATTGGGACCAGGAACGGCTGCGCCCCCGCGGGCTGGCCGAGGAGGTCGCCGGGAATCGCCGCTTTTCGGACGGCGGCGGGCTGGCCGGGCGTGTTTTCATCGTCCGGGCGCGACCGGTCGAGTTCGTTCACTTCCAGCATCAGCTCGATGGGCGTGATGCCGCAGATGGCTTCCGTTGTGAACTGCCCCACCCGCAGTGCCACGGCGCCGATCAGCTTCCCGTCGATGTAAACCGGGCTGCCGCTCATTCCCCCGGCCACGTTGTTGCGCGCCGCGGCCCCGCCCAGCCGCGCGAGGATGACGTCCTCTTTCGGCCCCCAAACGTCCTTCCACCGCCCGATGATCTCGACGGGCGAAGGCTCCGGCTCGGTCCCCTGGAATACGCTCCACACCGTGCCCTTCATGCCCGGCCGGATCTCGCTCAGCGGCATGATCTCGACTTTCCCGGCCCGAGGCGGGGCCGGAGCCTCGTCGGCCGCCCACGCCGGCAGCGTGGCACCCGCGAGACACAGCGCCAACACGGCGGTTCGCATATTCATGGGGTATCGCTCTCCAGTTGGTTTCATTCTACTACCACGCCCGCGCCGGACGCGGGTGAAGAGGTTTGGAATAATGGCCGCAGACCCGGTAGCTGGCCAATGGCTGTGCAGCACGGAGCCAAAACGACGGCGCGCTGGCGAGCATGCCACGCGTCATTCTTTCTGGCGTCGCCGGAGCGGCAAGCCCGTCGGAGGCTACCCCGTTTGCTCTTGGATACGCACGTTCTCATTCGATGGCTGGGCGAAACCAGGAAGCTATCTCGGTCTCAACTGCGAGCGCTTGAATCGGCAGTCGGGCGGGGCGAGCCGTTGGCCCTCAGCGCCATCAGCCTCCTGGAAATCGCCGTTCTCGCCAGCGGAGAGAAACCGGCGCTGAAGGTCCCCCTGGATGAGTTCTTCCAGGACTTGAATTCCAACCCGACCTTTCGCATCCTTCCGTTGACCTATGACGTGGCCTTGGGCGTCGTCTCCCTGAGTGTCTTGCGAGATCCCGCCGACCGGGCCATCGCCGCTACGGCTCGCGTCCACCGGCTCCGGCTGGTGACCTCGGATCGGCGCATCATTGAGTCCCATCTCGTCCCAGTCGTCGAATAGCCGGTCACCTCCCCTTTTCAGACCCCTAACCCGCCGCTTCACTTGCATTTACCCGCTTCCCCAGCCTCCCCTTCCCACGCCCATCTGCTATCCTGTAAGCGGCGTTGCGGCTGCAACCCTCAAGTGGCGGGATTGGCTTCGTTTCGCGCTTTTCGCTGGCAGAACGTAAGCCGTTGCTATGACGCCACTTCGGTCGCCATTCGCCGGTGGATTTGGCTTCGTTTCGCACTTTCGCCCGGCGAACCGGCCCGGCGCGGTCGGGGACGGCGCCGGCCGAAATCGCATGTGCGGATCGGCTACCCACATCAAACGCGTTGAAGACCCGCATATCTGCATTTATACTGAAGTAGTCAGGTCCGCTTGGAAGTTGGGTGTTTGGCGAAATGGCGTCATGTGGTAAATTCCCACACGAACCACGGAGCTGAGATCGCGTGGGACCACAACGTGCAGGAGGTTTTGGGCATGACCAAGGACGGGAAGCCCGACCGCGGCGCGGTCGATCTGGGTTCGGAAGAGTGCAAAGGCTGCGGCCTCTGCGTCGAAGCTTGCCCGCCCAAGGTCCTCCGCCTGGCGGACCGGCTGAACCATTATGGCTACCATCCCGCCGAGTATCTTGGTTCCGGCTGCACCGGTTGCGGCATCTGTTTCTTCGTTTGCCCGGAGCCGGGAGCCATCACCGTCCTGAGGTTGGCCGCCGCGGCCTAGCGCGGGAAAGCGTAAGGGAATGATATGAAGGCGCAACTCACCAAGGGCAACGAGGCTATCGTCAAGGCCGCCGTTCTCGCCGGCGCCCGCGCGTATTACGGGTACCCCATCACGCCCGCCAGCGAAATCGCCGAGGCCGCGGCGCTCTACTTCCCCCAGGCGGGCGGCGTCTTCCTCCAGGCCGAAAGCGAAGTGGCTTCGATCAACATGTTGTTCGGAAGCGCGTCGGCCGGCGTGCGCGCCATGTCCGCCTCTAGCGGACCGGGCATCAGCCTCATGCAGGAAGGTCTCAGCTATCTCGCGGGCGCGGAGTTGCCGTGCGTGGTGGCGGATATCATGCGTGGCGGCCCCGGCCTGGGTAACATCGCCCCCGAGCAGGGCGATTACAACCAGGTGGTCAAGGGCGGCGGCCACGGCAACTACCGCACGCTCGTCGTGGCGCCCAGCTCCGCGCAGGAAATGGCCGATCTCACTACCCTGGCCTTCGACCTGGCCGATCGCTACCGTAACCCCGCCATCCTGCTGGCCGATGGCTACGTCGGGCAGATGATGGAGCCGGTAGTGTTCGCCCCGCCCCGCCCCGTTCCTCCGCCGCCCGAGTGGGCCGTCCTGGGCACGGCCGAGACGCGCAAGAACTTGCTGACCTCGCTGGAGCTGGATCCGGACCGGATGGAGCGTCACCTCCGCCATATGGAAGCCAAGTACCGCGAGGCCGAACGCCGCGAAACCCGCGTCGAGTTGTGGCGCACGGACGACGCCGAAATCGTCCTCGTCGGTTACGGCATCATGGGCCGCATTCTGAAGGCGGTGGTGGAGCTGGGCCGCGCGCGCGGCATCCCCCTCGGGCTGCTGCGCCCCATCACGCTGTTTCCGTTTCCCTCCGCCCCCATCCGTGAGCTGAGCCGCCGCGTCAAGGCCTTCGCCGTGGTCGAGTTGAGCGTCGGCCAGATGCTGGACGATGTCCGTCTGGCGCTGGAAGGCCGCGCGCCGGTCGAGTTCTTCAGCCGCATGGGCGGCAACGTCCCCTCCGCCGAGGAAGTGCTGGCGTTCCTCCAAAAGACCTTCGCGCTCCACGAGGAGGAGGCCCTAATCCATGTCTAGGACTTCGTTGTGGGGCAGGCTGGCAGCCTGCGGCGGGTTGCCAACCCGCCTGCCGCTCCGCGCCGGAAAGCTGGTGAGACATGCAAGCTAGCTACACCGTCACTCACCAGAAGGCCAAGAGCTTCTACGAGGTCTACGAGCGCAAGGACGATTTCCAACACCAGACGCACTACTGCCCCGGATGCGGCCATGGCATCGCCAGCAAGCTGCTGGCGCGCGCCATCGACGAGCTCGGCATCCAGGACCGTACGGTGCTCATCAGCCCCGTGGGCTGTTCCGTCTTCCTTTATTACTACTTCGACGTCGGCAACGTTCAGGTTTCGCACGGCCGCGCCCCGGCCGTGGCCACCGGCGTCAAGCGCAGCCTCCCCGAAAGCATTGTCATCGCCTACCAGGGCGATGGCGACCTGGCGGCCATCGGGACCGCCGAGATCCTGCACGCCGCCAACCGCGGCGAACCCATCACCGTCATCTTCGTCAACAACGGCATTTACGGGATGACCGGCGGCCAGATGGCGCCCACCACGCCGCTAGGCAAGAAGAGCACCACCTCGCCCTTCGGCCGCAACGTGTGGGTTGAGGGCCCCCCCGTCCGCATGAGCGAGATCCTGAATTCGCTCGATGCGCCGGTGTTCATCGAGCGCGTCGGCCTGGGCGATAACAAACAGATCATGCAAGCCGCGCGTGTCATCAAGCGCGCCGTCGAGTATCAGGTCAAGCGCCTGGGTTTCTCATTTGTGGAAGTGCTCTCGCCGTGTCCCACCATCTGGAAGCTGGACCCGGTGGAAGCCCAGCGCTTCGTGCGCGAGCAGATGGCCCCCACTTTCCCCCTCGGCAACCTGCGGGACCGCGCCAAGGACGCGCCCCTCCGCCCCGCGCCCGCCCCCGCGCCGCCCGTGGAAGATCTCCCGCGAATTCTCGGCCTGGGGAACGGCAATACGGAAGCCGCCGCGCCGGCCGCGCGCCCGAAGCCGATGGACCTGCGCATCCGCATCGCCGGCTTCGGCGGGCAAGGCGTATTGATGCTGGGCGAAGTGTTGGCCGAGGCTGGCCTGGGCGCCGGGTACAATGTCTCCTGGCTGCCCTCCTACGGCCCGGAAATGCGTTCCGGAACTTCCAACTGCCACGTGCGCATCGGAAGCGCCCCCGTGGATTCGCCCCTGGTCTCGCGCCCCAACATGCTGCTGGCTATGAACGAGCCGTCGCTGCGCAAGTTCCTTCCCACGGTCGAGCCCGGCGGCCTTGTGCTATACAACGGGGAATCCCTCCCCGAAGGATGCGCCCGCCCCGACGTCCGCATGATCGCCGCCCACTTCACGCGCGTAGCCGACGAGATCGGCTCCTCGAAGGCGGCCAACATGGTCATGCTCGGAGCGCTGCTCGAAGCCTCCGCCCCTCTCGACGAGGAGTTCATCCTAAGCGCCCTGCGCAAGAAAGTAAAATCCCAGCGCTGGTTCGACCTGGATGTAGCCGCCCTCTCCCGCGGCCGCCAGCAAGTCCAGTAAGTCTAGTGGGACAGGCCATCGTTTTGTGGGGCCTGTCGAGGCCAGACCTGAAGCGCAACACCCGCGAGGCGCCAGCTTCTCGAACCTCTGCCCCCTCGGCTGCCCGAACCCCGCCAGCAGCACGGACCCGCATCCCACAGCCAGACCAACCCTTATTCTTCTCCGTGAATTCTCCGCGTCTCCGCGCCTCCGCGGTGAAGTCTTTGGTTGCGCTCGCTCGTGCGATAATTCCTGGCATGCGCTCCATGCTGTCTCGTGTCTCCATCCCCGCGCTCCTGCTTTCCGCAGCCTTCGGCCAGCCTCCCGGGAACCAGGACCCCGCCGATCTTCTCCGCCAGGGCCAAGCCCTCATGCGCCTGGGCAACGAGGCCGAGGCCATCATGCTGTACCGCCATGCTTTGCAACTCACGCCGGATTCCTACCCCGCCAACGAGGCGGCCGGCGTGGCGTTCGACCTCCACGGCGATTACGCCGACGCCCGCGCGGCTTTCGCCAAGGCGATCCAGGTCTCCTCCGGCGCCAACCGGATCAGGGCGCTGCGCGACATGGCTCTCTCTTACGGTTTCGCCGGCGGCTGCCAGGGCGGCGTGCCGTACGACCAGCAGGCCTACGACCAGGAGCTCGCTCTCAAGGATTTCTACAACGCCGGCGAGGTGGCCGACGAGCTGGCGCGCGTGTGCATCGATAACGGCGATCTCGACACGGCCTACCAATGGTACAAGACCGGGTACGACGCCGGGCTGCGCCAGCCCGACATCCCGCCCGACCGCAAGGACCTGTGGGAGTTCCGCTGGGAGCACGCCCAAGCGCGCATCGCCGCGCGCCGGGGCGATAAGGCCGCGGCCCAGCAACACGTCGCGGCCGCGCAAAGCATCCTGGCCAAGGGCGATAACCCGCAGCAGGAGCAGTTCCTGCCGTACCTGCTAGGCTACGTCGCTTTCTACTCCGGCGACTACCAAACCGCTCTCGCCCAATTTCAGAAATCTCCGCTGGACGACGCCTTCATCTTCTGCATGACCGCGCAGACCCTCGAGAAGCTGGGCGACAAGAGCCAGGCGATGGATTACTACCGTAAAGCGCTCGCCTTCACCGCGCACAACCCGCCGGTGGCGTACGGGAAACCTCTAGCGCGGAAGAAATTGTAATAGTTGCGGCAGCGGGTCGGCTATTCGGTCGGAGCGTTCGGGCCCGGCTTGTTCCAGTTGGTCACGCCGGCGGCAAGCGCGATCTGCGTCAGCCCCGCGACGTTGTTGACGCCAAGCTTCTTCATCATGGTCTTGCGGTAACTACGCACAGTTTGCAGGCCGAGGCCCAGGAGCACCGCGACTTCCTTGCTGGTCTTTCCCTCCGCCACCAGGCGCAGCACTTGCAATTCGCGCGGCGAGAGCGCCTCCAGAGGGCCGCGGGCGTGCGTTTCCAGGTCGCCGCGCTGGATCCGGGTCAGCAGGCGGTCGGAGACCTGCGAGCTCAAATAGGAGCCGCCGTGGGCCACCGCCCGTAGCGCGTCCAGCAGCTCGCTCGAGGAGGCCATCTTGAGAACGAACGCGCGCGCCCCGGAGCGGATGGCGCTCACCACGGAGTTCTCGTCGTCGTACATCGAGAGGATGACCACCTTCACCGCCGGGCAGTGCCGCAGCAGCTCGCCGGTGGCTTCAATGCCGCTCATGCCCGGCAGGCCGATGTCCATCAGCACCAGGTCCGGTTCGCATTGCCGGCACAGCGCGACCGCGTCGGCCCCGCTTTCCGTCTCGCCGACCACCCGAAACTCCCCCCCGCGCTCGAGCAGGGTCTTGATTCCGTCGCGCACCAGTTTGTGGTCTTCCACCAGAACGACGCTGAATGCAGACATGGGCGTCAGGCTCCGGGTTCCGCGGCGCGCACGAACGTGCCCGTTTCTCCGCTGCTCTTGACCGAAAGGCTTAGGCCGGCCTCCGCGGCGTAGTGCTCCATGCTCAACAGGCCCAAACCGCGCCGCCCGCTGAGAGCGTCGGCCGGATCGAAACCCTTTCCGTTATCCCCCACTTGAATGGAACATCCCGTCTTTGTGGACTTTACCGCGATTTCAATCGCGGAGCAACTGGCATGTTGCACGGCGTTGTCCACCGCTTCCTGCGCGATGTGATACATGGCCGCCGCGACCTTCGGATTCATCTTAAGAGACGGGTCGGCGTTCACCCGCACCGTTCCGTTGAACCGCTCGCCGGCGCGCGCCGCAAGCCGATCCAGCGCGGAGCGCAGCCCAGCCCGCTCCACGATGGCCGGATTGAGCTCGTAACTGTAGTCGCGCACCTCCCCCATCATCGTCTCCAGCACGCGCTGGATTTCCACGATGCGCGCCGAAGCGGCCGGGGCAGCGCTCTCCAGATCCATGCGGGCCAGGTCGAGCTGCAGGCCCAGCGCGGTGAGGTTCTGGCCCACCTTGTCGTGCAGAAACTGGGAAATCATGCGCCGCTCGAATTCCTGCGACTTGAGGGCGCCCAGCACCGTGTACCGCAGCTCCTGTTCGGCGGCACCCCAGCGCGTGATCTCGGTGGCGCTGCCCCCGGCGAGCGGCGCTCCCGATTCCGTGCGGATGGGGAACAGCAGGATCAGCCAGACCGCTTCTCCGCGCCGTTCGCGAAGAGTCAACGACTCGCCCGCCAGCGCGCGCGCGAACCGCTCTCCCCACGCCGCGGCGAGTTCCGGTCCGAGCGCTTCCGCGGCCGTGCGGCCGGCCAGATCGGCGGCGGACCTTCCAAACACGCCCGAGGGATCGCCGAACACGCGCAGGAATTCCCCGCCCGCGCCCACGATCCAGTGGCAGGAGGGACTCTGTTCGAGCAGCGCTTCCGCCAAGCCGCCGGCATCCTCCATGAAAACCAGTGTATTCCAGGAACCGGCTTCGGCCCGTGAGATATACTTGTTCTTGAATGAACGGGCCGGGCCGTTCGGCTCGTTCCAACCTGTAGATTCCAACGCTGGCGTAGCTCAGTTGGTAGAGCATCTGATTTGTAATCAGAGGGTCGGGGGTTCAAATCCCTCCGCCAGCTCCATGATTCTCTTTTGGAATCGATTCAGTGCCGGCTTCTCGGAATATGGGGCTGGAGCTTCGTCTTATTTGACCATGGATGGCGCCGTGCTCAGAGTGCCGGCTGTGCTGGCCCGAAACGCCAGCGTGGCGATCTGCCCTCCAGCCGGCGTGTCAAACTCTATCGTTCCCCGCCCTTGGGCCGTGGCGGGGTAATGATCGGT
>JBEKHV010000050.1:0-33381 GCA_050012095.1 Bryobacteraceae bacterium
CTCGAGCACCCGTTTGCGAAGATGGGTCACAGGGACCTCCTTGTGACCCGCACTCTACCGCGCGACGGCCTCGGGAAGAAGCCACGCGTAGCGTCCGCCGCGCGAGCGGCTTAGTTCAAACGTGGATTATCGGAAAGCGGGCGGCCTCAGGCCATGTTTCGTGGGTGGTGGTAGACTCGATTGTCTTCCCGTCTGCCGGCGCGACTTTTCGCCGCGTGGAGTGTTACACCTGTAGCTATGCGGCGCGTGACGCCCTTGCTCCTGGCCGCGTCTTTGGCTTGGGGCGTAAATTGCAGCCGGACCGGCGCCGGCTTCACTCCCTTCATCAATCCCTATCCGGCGACCTATAACGGACAACAGGTCTCGCTGTACCCCACGGGGAACGCGCGGCCGCCGGTTTTTGAACAGCTCGGATTGCAACTGGCGTCGCAGGTGATTCCGCGCGATGCGGCGGGGAATTCCAGCGCCACGGGCAAGATCGTCCTGCTCTCCGTCGGCATGTCCAATACTACCCAGGAGTTCTCCGCGTTTTTGCCGCTGGCGCAAGCCGACGCGCGGAAAGACCCGCACGTTCTGGCGGTGGACGGCGCGGTAAGCGGGCGCACGGCGGCCTCCATCGTTTCGCAGCCGGACACATACTGGTCCGTCGTGGATCAGCGGCTCCAGACCGCGGGCGCCACCGGCAACCAAGTTCAGGTGATCTGGCTCAAAGAGGCGGATGCCGACCCCACGGCGACATTTCCCATCTACCCCCAGACGCTCCAATCAGAGATGCTGACCGTGATCCAGCAGGCGCGGGCGCGCTTTCCGAACTTGAAGATCGTCTATCTTTCCAGCCGCATCTACGCGGGCTACGCCGATACCACGCTCAACCCCGAGCCGTGGGCGTATGAAAGCGGATTCGCCGTGAAATGGCTGATCGAGCAGCAGATCAATAGCGCGCCGGGCATGGGCGCCGCCTCCGGCGCATTCCCCTGGCTGGCCTGGGGGCCGTACTTGTGGGCGGACGGCCTGACGCCGCGCATCGACGGCCTGACATGGGCGTGCAGCGAACTGCAAGCGGATGGCACGCACCCTTCGCCCGCTGGGCAGCAGAAGGTCGCCGCCATGTTGCTGGACTTCTTCCACAGCGATTCGACGGCGCGGGTCTGGTACTTGGCGCGACAAAGCGACCCGCAGCCTACAATCGCCGCGGTAGTCAACTCGGCGGGTTGGGCCACGCCGATGGCTACCGGGTCGCTGGCCGCAATCTTTGGCCTCAACCTGGCGAGCGCAGCGGTTCCGGCGAGCGCCAACCTCCTTCCGCATGACCTGGGCGGCACGCGCGTAGAGGTGGATGGCGCTCCGGCGTTGCTGTACTACGTTTCGCCGAACCAGATCAACTTCGTGATTCCTCCCACCGGCGGCTCATCTTTGACGGTGGTGCGCGACGATGCGGTTTCCGCCCCGTTGGCCGCGAGTTTCACGTTTTGGGCCCCGGGGCTGTACACGCTGGATAGCGCGATCGCCGGGCCGCTGGCGGCGCTTCACGCGGATGGCAGCCTGGTGACGGCCGCGAACCCGGCGCGGCGCGGCGAGACGATTCTGGCTCTCGGCACAGGCTTGGGTTACATCAACCCGGCGCTGATGACCCCGGATTCCGGGAGCGCGATCCCGGTTCTCGCGCCCACCGTGCAGGTTGCGGGCCGCGTTGTAGACGCCACCGCGGTTCCGAGTCCAGGTTTGCCCGGAGTCACGCAGGTGAAGTTCACCCTTCCCAGCGACGTCACGGCCGACCTGCCCGGTCCGGAGGCGACGGTGGTATTCCTGTTTGGCTCTACTTTCGCGAGCAACAAAGCGACTTTGGCGCTGGGGAATTGAGCCGTGGGGAGCCGCAGCCCATCCGGTTCTTTCGCCCCGTTCCGGGGCTTGCGTCTTCCATCTCTGTTCCCAGCGCTCACGCGCTGGGCTACTTTCTACCGCCCCTTCCGGGGCTGAACGGCGCAGATCTTCGCGGGCGGAGGAGAAACGGCGGAGCTGTAATACATGGGCCTCAGCCCCGCATCCCGGCTAGCGCCAGCAGCGGGAAGTAGTCGCGATACATGCCGTAGGTCAGGTAGAACACGGTGGGAAAGCCCGTGCCGGTGGTGGCGCCTTCGGACCAGCCTCCGTCGGCCGTCTGGCGATCCAGCAGGTATTTGACGCCGCGGCGCACGGCCGGCGCCTCCGCTTCGCCGGCAGCGCGCAATCCCAGGATGGCCCAAGCGGTTTGCGAGGGGCAGCTCGGTGCGGGAACGAATCCGTCGCGGTCGTAGCTGGCGCACGATTCGCCCCAGCCGCCGTCCGGGTTCTGGACGGTTCGCAGCCAATTCGCGGCTTTCGCGACCGCGTCCTTCGCCGGGCCCGAAAGCGCGCCCGCCTGGCTGGCGGCCAAGCCCCGCATCGCCAGGAAGGAGCCGTAGATATAGTTCACGCCCCAGCGGCCATACCAGCTCCCATTCTTTTCCTGCGCGCCAAGCAGATACGCCACTCCGCGGCGCACGGCCTCGTGTCCCGCCAAGCCGCGGCGCGACAGGCACTCCACCACGCGGCCGGTGATATCCGGGCAGGTGGGATCGAGCATGGCGTTGTGGTCCGCGAAAGGTACCCGGTTGAGCACGGCCCAGTTATTGTCCACGTCGAAGGCGGCCCATCCGCCGTCGCTCGATTGCATGGCCAGCAGCCAGTTGATGGCCCGCCGCTCCGCCGCCTCCTGAGCGCCGGGGTTGGAGGAACGGGCGTGCTGCAACGCCAGCAGCACCATGGCCGTGTCGTCGATATCGGGATAGAACTCGTTGGCGAACTCGAAGGCCCAACCGGAAGGCTCGGCGGCGGGACGCTTGACGGACCAGTCGCCCTTGCGGCGCACTTCCTTGCTGACGATCCAATCGGCGGCGCGCGTCAGGCGGGCGTCGTCGCGGATTCCCGCCTCGCCCAGCGCGAACACGCTGATGGCCGTGTCCCAGATCGGCGGCAGGCAGGGCTGGAACGTGAAGCGGTCCTCGGTTTCGATGAGCAGGGATTCGAAATGGCGGATGGCGTCCACCAGGTCGGGATGGTCCTCCGGGTAATCCAGCGCGTTGAGCGCCATGATGAAGTACATCATGGCCGGGTAGATGGCGCCCAGCCCCTCGGTGAAGCGCGTGCGGTCGAGAATCCAGCGCTCGGCTTCGCGGATGGCCGCGCCGCGTATGCGCTCCGACCCGCGCTTCTCCCAGACCTTAAATACGCGGTCGAGGTGATGGAAAAGAATCGAGAGGCCCATGCGCTTAGGCATCGAGAGGCTCGCCCCGGGCAGCAGCAGCTCGTCCAGCGTGAAGCCCGTGGGCGCGCGCCGGTGGGAGCCACGCGCTTGCACGATGGAGAGCGGCACCAGGATGGAGCGCGTCCACGCGGACATTTCGTAAAGGACGTTCCCCGGCAGCATCACGATTTCCGGGGGCACGGAGGGAACGTGCTTGCGCGGGTACAGGCCGAACAGGCTGAGGTTGATCTTGACGTAACTATTAGCCGCCTGGAGGCCGCCCAACGCCAGAATGCGCTCGCGCGCCCGGCGCAACGGCTCCCCATCGGGATCGATTCCCGCCAGCTTCAAGGCGCCGTACGCCTTGATGGTGGCGCTAACCTCGGCCGGGCCTCCCGCATAAATGTTGAAGCCGCCATCGGGTAACTGGCGCTCCAGGATCGAGCGCGCGGCCTTGTCGATGCGGCCGCGGGCGGGCGGATTCCATTCCGCGCCATCGGGCTGGTGCATCCAAAGTTGCAGCAGGATGTAGTCGGATTCCAGCGTGGCGTCGGCCGTCAATTCGCCGCACCAGAACCCCGCGGGAGACTGCTGGCGCAACAGGCGCTCCGACACGCGCTGGGCAGCGGCTGCGATCTCCGGGCGCGCCGTGCGCGACTCTTGGACGGGATGGCGGTGGGTGGCTCGGGCCGGTTCCAACCGTTCGTATGGCATGGGCCGAACCTTCATGGTAACAACGTAAACTGAAGAAATGGATTGGCAACTGGACGCCGCCGAAGCTCGCGTGCTGGGCGCGCTGCTGGAAAAAGAGATCGCCACGCCCGATTACTATCCGCTCTCGCTGAACGCGCTGGTCAATGCGTGTAACCAGAAATCGAATCGCGAGCCGGTGGTGAACTACGACGATGCCATCGTGGAGAACGCGCTGGCGGCGTTGCGGGCCATGGGCCTGGCTTTGCGGGCCGCCGGCGGAGACAGCCGCGTGCCCAAACACGCCCAGCGTTTCACCGAGAAATTCAACCTCGGCCGCCGCGAAGCGGCCTTGCTGTGCGTGTTGATGCTGCGCGGCCCGCAAACGCTGGGGGAACTGCGCGGGCGCGCGGAACGGCTCTTCCAGTTCGACGGCCTGGAAGCGGTGGAGGGCACGCTGAACCATCTGGCCGAAATGGAGTTCGCCAGGCAACTGCCGCGCCAACCGGGTTTCAAGGAGCCGCGCTGGGGCCATTTGCTTTCGGGCGAGCCTCCAGGCGTGGAAGAGCCGCCGCCGGTTGCCGGGCGCGCCCCATCGGACCGCGAGCGAATCGCCGCATTGGAGACCGCGCTGGCGGAATTGAAGCGGGAGTTTGAGGAGTTTAGGACGAAGTTCGAGTAGGCCGGGCGCGGACCAGAGGGTCAACCGCGATCGTCAGGCGACCTGCAATTCAACGTATGCGACGGCGGTGTGGGGCTCGGGAATGGACTCGCCGTCTTCGCGCAAGCCCTCAAGGTGCAACTCTATGGCTTCTCGAATGTTGCTTTCAATTTCCTTGACGGTCCGGCCTGTCGTGATGCATCCAGGTAGATCGGGGACGTAGGCCGAAAGATTATGTTCGCCTTGCTCGATGACAATCGCGTATTTCCTCATGGCCTGCCTTTCAGTCCCGCCTGACTCAGGGCACTCTTTAGCGTATCAGGGTGCACGTCGTCTCCGGCGTGGCCGGGCACTGTTACGCGCCCTTTCTTCACGGGATGCTTGTACTGACGATGGCTGCCTCGCGTGCGCACGTGTTGCCAAACCATCGCTCTCGATGAGCCATATCAGATCACGGACCTTCAACAGCGCCGGCTCCTGAACCCATATCCTAATTGTCTCATTTCCACCTTGGGCGCCCCCGGGCGCTGCTTGCGCTACCTCCGTCCACCAGCCTATTTCTTCCCCTTGAACAGCTCCCTCCAGGAAGGGTCGAGGGTGGTCCAGCGGTCGGGGCCCTCCACCGCGTCGGGCTGGCACAGCGAGCCATGGCCGGAATCGCAGAGGAGTTCCGTGGTGGCGGGATCCAGCACGCTGCTCCAGGAGCCGAGCGATACCGGCATGGCGAGCAGTTGCAGACACACCGGACAACGGCCCCGCTGATCGGCGAAGCTCCACCACACCGCGAACGCGCAGACGAAAACAAATGCCAGGGTCGCCATGACGACGACAAGACCGCGGACCACGCCCACGTGCGCGGAGGCGACCAGGGCGCCGCTGACCTGTACCCACAGCAACGCCGGTATCGCAACCAGAAACAGGGTCTTCAGCGTCAGAAACGACCAATATCGCCAGCCGCGGCCGGCCGGCAGCGAGAGTCCCTTGGCGGCCCCCACCGCTCCGGCGGCCAGCGCGAACAGCAACCCGAAGAGATACGGCTTGTAGGGGCGCGAGGGCACGGCGCCGAACGAAGCCACCTGCGGCGGGCGGGGCAGGAACTGGCCGGCCCTTCTGGCAATATCGAACAGCTCGACGCCAACCTGGTCCTCCGAGGCGCCCGGCTTGAGCCGGCCCACCGCTCCGATGAGAAAGGGAATGTCCGCGGGCGGCTGCGGGTCCAGCGTCAATGGCGTCCAGACGTCGATGCTCGGGGAGAGCGCCCAGAAAGCGTCCGGCAGGACGCCGACGATGGTGTACTGCCTGCCGTCCAGACCGACCGTCCTGCCAATGACGCTGGGATCGCGGCCGAACATGGATCGCCACGCGCCGCCGCTCAATACGGCGGCATTGGCATCGCCGGGGATGAACGTACGGCCTAGCGCCGGACGCACGCCCATCAAGGAGAAAAAATTAGCGGTGACCCGGGCGCGCGGCGAACCCCGCGCCTGGTCGAAGCCGGCCAAGTCCGAGAGGAGGGATGATTTCGCCCTCCACAGCGGAATCAACCGCGGCGGCGCCCCGAAAGGCTCGTTCGCGGCGCCGTTATAGCGGACGGAAACCAGTGAACCCGGGTCCTGGAAGGGCAGGGGTTGGAAGAGCGCGCGAGCCCCCGAAAAGCCGCGCGTCGCCGCAGCCACGGCCAGCAACGCTGCGGCGGCGGCCATCCATACGAATCCGGGACCGCGCACCAAACGCCGCAACGACTCGCGGCTGAAGCGAAGCCAGAAGGCCTCCGCGACGGCCCGGCGACAGTAACGCGCGAATTGCGCGGAATCGCGGCCGGTAATCTCGCCCCGCTCGAAGAGTACCTGCCAATTCCACAGGTTGGCTTCCCATCGGCGGCGCCAGTCCGCCCGGGCGCGCGAGGGCGCGATCCAGCTCGCGGCGCGCACCAGCGCCCGGCCCCACAGAGGCGCTCGCGCCTTGCGGTTGTTTTCCATCCGCGCCATCTACCATCGTTAGATGCGAAAGGCTAGCGACGTGTTTCGGGGCCGAACGGGCGCAACCACGGCAGCGTTCCAGGACGCCCATACGGAACGCTTGTCGCCGGACGGCAAGCCCATAGGCCCCCCGCTGGCGGTAGAATGGAATCAATTCCGTGAAGCGATCTTCGCTGGCAATCCTGGGATCATTGGCCTTCGGCGCGCTGTGGCGCCTCGCTGGAGGACAGCAGCCGGCCGTTCAGCCGCCGGCGCAGGCCGAGCCGCCCGCTGCCACCCGTCAGCAGACCCCTGCGAATCAACTCACGTTTCGCGTCCAGGGGAAGGAGGTTATCGTGCCCGTCACCGTGACCGACGACCGGGGGTACTTCGTCCGCGACCTGACCGAGGCGGACTTCCGAATCCTCGACGAGGGCAAGCCTCAGCGCATTACGTACTTTAACCACAGTCCCAAGCAGCCGGTGGTGTTCGGGTTCCTCGTGGATCTGAGCAACAACAGCCGCACGCATTGGGCGAGGTACAAGGAATCCATCAAGGAGCTCATCTGGGCTTTGGTGCCCGGCGATACGCCATCCGCGGGCTACCTGATCGCCTACTCCAACAACGCCGAGTTGGTTGTGAACACCACCAGCAACGGCGAGACGCTGGCCGACAAGGTGGATAAAATGGCGGCCGGCGCCGGCGGCTCCGCTCTCTTCGACGCCATCAACATGGCGTGTACGCGCCGCGAGTTGGTTAAGGGCGAGCCTTACGAGCCGCGCCGCGTCATCGTGATCATCGGCGACGGCCACGATAACGCCAGCAGCAAGAGCGTCGCGGAGGTGCTGGAGCTGGCCAAGCGCAACCTGATAACCATCTACGGCATGAGCACGGTCGCCTACGGGTTCGACAACGAAGCCCAGGCAACGCTGGAACAGCTCGCGAACGAGACCGGCGGCCGCGTGCAGTATCCGCTGAACAGCCTGTTCAAGGACTCCTTCGGCTACCTCTCCACGCCTACGGACGAGGGTAGCTACGTCTACGAACCGGGTACCGGCGGTTACGCGGCGGAGGTCGCCAAAGGCATCCTCAATGCCGTAACGAACATCGTGGGCGAAGTGACCACGCAGTATGTCATGCACTACATACCGGACGTGGACACGGGCTCCTCGGGACGCGTGTTCCGCCGGATCAAAGTGGATGTCCCTTCGTTACCGAATGTCAAGATCCATGCGCGCGATGGGTACTATCCGGAAGCGCCGCCGCCCACCCAGCCGGCCCAGTAAGCCGGCGGCGTCCGGTTTTCGCCGGGAAAAACATAGCGGCTGGCGCCTCGCGGGATAGGCGTGCGGGGGAGGATGGCAGGCCAGGAGGTGACGTTGGCCCGCCCTACGGAGGATCTGGCTGTCCACCTCCTTGCCGCACCCGCCGGAGTGCGGGATTGTTGCACAATCGCGGCGCATGGGCAATAATAGCCCCATTCCCACCGCGTCGCCGGAAGAAGGGCCGAGGGTAGCGCGCGGCTGGGGAAGGGAGTGCCCCTTTGTCACGCCTTGTGCGGTGTTCGTTGATCCAGGCCGCCAACGTCGCGCCCGCCGATCGCCCGCTCGACGAAATCAAGCGGGAGATGATCGGCAAACACCTCGAATACATCCTCCAGGCCGCCGCGGCCGGGTCGCATATCGTGTGCCTGCAGGAGATTTTCTACGGTCCGTACTTCTGCGCGGAACAAAGCACGCGGTGGTATGACTTCACTGAGCCTGTTCCGGACGGGCCAACCATCCGCCTGATGCAGGATACCGCCCGGAAGCACCGCGTCGCCCTGGTCGTTCCGGTTTATGAAATAGAGCAGGCGGGCGTTTATTACAACACTGCGGCCGTGATTCAGAACGATGGCTCCTACCTCGGCAAATACCGCAAAACGCACATCCCGCACGTGGCGCCGGGCTTCTGGGAGAAGTTCTATTTCCGCCCCGGCAATCTCGGGTATCCGGTTTTCGACCTGGGGTTCGCCAAGATCGGCGTCTATATCTGTTACGACCGTCACTTTCCGGAGGGCGCCCGCGCCTTGGGGCTGAACGGAGCGGAAATCGTCTTCAACCCGTCCGCCACCGTGGCGGGGCTGAGCGAATACCTGTGGAAACTGGAACAGCCGGCGCACGCGGTGGCCAACGGCTACTTCGTCGGCGCCATCAACCGGGTGGGAGTGGAAGCGCCCTGGAACATCGGCGAGTTTTATGGTTCCAGCTATTTCTGCGATCCCCGCGGCCAGATTGTGGCGCAGGCGTCGCGCGACAAGGACGAAACCCTCACCGCCGATCTCGACCTGGAGATGATCGCCACGGTGCGGAAAACCTGGCAGTTCTATCGCGACCGGCGGCCCGACATGTACGGCGCGCTGGTGAAGGCATAGGTCATGACGAAAGACGAAATTATTCTAGCCAATCGGGAGTTCCTGTACCCGGCGATCTTCCATTACTACCGGGAGCCGCTGGTGGTGGCGCGGGCGAAGAACCAGTATGTGTGGGACGCCGACGGCCATCAGTACCTCGACTTTTTCGGCGGCATCGTCACCGTGTCGGTGGGCCATTGCAACGACGAGGTGAACGCCCGGCTGCACCGCCAGATCGACACGCTGCAACACGTCTCCACGGTGTTCGCCAACGAGCCCCAGGCCGCGCTGGCGAAGAAGATCGCGCAAGTCACCCCCGGCGGGGGTCTCACCAAGTCGTTCTTCACCAACAGCGGCACGGAAGCCAACGAAACCGCCATCCTCACGGCGCGCTGCTACACGGGAAACACGGAAGTGATCGCCCTGCGGCACTCGTATCATGGCCGTTCCGCGATGGCCATGAGCCTCACCGCGCACTCCGCGTGGCGGCTGGGGCCGCCGCAGGCGGGCGTCGTTCACGCCCACAACGCCTACTGCTATCGCTGCCCGTTCGGACTCACCTATCCGAGCTGCGAGGTCAAATGCGCCCAGGACATGGAGGAGCTGATCCGCACTTGCACCAGCGGCCGCGTAGCGGCCTTCATCGGAGAGCCGGTGCAAGGGGTGGGAGGATACATCACGCCGCCTCGGGAGTACTTCCCCATCGTCGAGAGGATCGTTCGCGACCACGGCGGCTTATTTATCAGCGATGAAGTGCAGACCGGATGGGGCCGGACCGGCGGCAAGTGGTTCGGCATCGAGCAATACGGCGTGACGCCGGACATCCTGACCGCGGCGAAAGGTCTGGCGAACGGCAGCCCCATCGGCCTGACGGTGGCCAAGCCCGAAGTGGCCGACGCGTTGGAGGGGC
Organism: Bryobacteraceae bacterium; assembly: GCA_050012095.1. GTDB lineage: Bacteria > Acidobacteriota > Terriglobia > Bryobacterales > Bryobacteraceae > BOG-224. The sequence continues at coordinate 9,874 of JBEKHV010000050.1, forward strand.
TGACCATTTCGACCTTCGGGGGCAATCCCGTAACCGCCACCGCCGCCAAAGCGGTAATCGACTACATCGAGGACCACGACCTGCTCGCCAACTGCGCGGAAACGGGAGCCTATCTTCGCGGCAAGTTGGAAGATTTGAAGGACAAGCACGACCTCATCGGCGAGGTGCGCGGCATGGGCCTGCTGCAGGCCCTTGAGCTGGTCCGCGACCGCCGCACCAAGGAGCCGGCCACCACCGAAACAGCCATGGTTATGGAGGCCGCGCGCGAGAATGGCCTCCTGATCGGCAAAGGCGGCATCTTCGGCAACGTGATTCGCATGTCGCCGCCCATGAACGTCGGCCGCACCGACGTGGATCAATTCGCCGAGTTGCTCGACCGCAGCCTGACGGCTTGCCGCGCGGCGACTCGCGGAGCGCGTACATGAGCGCCGCGGCGCTGCCGGTTCCGGAAAACCTAGAGCGCTTTCCCGAGTGGCATCCCGCGCTGGACGCCAACGCGGCGCTGGTGGAAGCCCACCGCTGCTTGTATTGCGCCGACGCTCCGTGCACGGGAGCGTGTCCCACGCACATCGACGTTCCGCGCTTCATCAAGAAAATTGCGAGCGGCAACTTGCGCGGCTCGGCCAGGGCCATCCTGGACGCCAACATCCTGGGGCTGAGCTGCGCACGCGTGTGCCCGGTGGACGTGTTGTGCCAGGGCGCCTGCGTGATGCAACGCTACAACGCCAAGCCGATCCAGATCGGCTTGCTCCAGCGCTTCGCGATGGACGCTTTCTACGACAGCGGCACTCGCCTGGCGGCGGCCGCGCCGGCGCGCAAGGGGCGCGTGGCGTGCGTGGGCGGCGGGCCCGCCTCGCTCAGTTGCGCCGCGGAACTGCGGCGCAACGGCTATGCCGCCACAATCATCGACAATCGGCCGCTTCCCGGCGGGTTGAATACCTATGGCGTAGCCGAATACAAGCTGCGCCCCTCCGACAGCCTGCGCGAGATCGACTTGGTGCGCCGGCTCGGCGTCGAGTTTCAGCAGGGGACCGTGGGCGGGACGGTTGCGCTGGAAAGCCTGGAGCGCGACTACGACTTTATCTTCCTGGGCATGGGCTTGGGCGCCATGGAGCGGCTGGGAATTCCCGGGGAGGAGCTGGGGGGCGTGATCGACGCCTTGAAATTCATCGAGCGCTACAAAACCGCGTCGCGGACGCGTGTGGGACCGCGCGTCGTGGTGGTCGGCGCCGGCAACACGGCTATCGACGCCGCCAACGCGGCGCGCCGGCTGGGCGCGGAGGAGGTGCACATCATATACCGCCGGACAGAAAGGGAAATGCCGGCGTTTCGCTTCGAGTATGAGAATTCACGGGTCGAGGGCGTCGAGTTCCACTGGCTGCTGGCGCCGGTGGCGATTCTCGCAACGCCGGAAGAGCCGGGGCGCGTGGGAGCGTTGCGCGTGATCCGCACTCGGACCGGCGCGCCCGACGCCAGCGGCCGGAGCCGCCCCGAACCCGTGCCCGGCTCGGAGTTCGATTTTCCGTGCGATCAGGTGATCCCCGCGGTGGGGCAGTCGCGGCTGATGGAGAACCTGGAGTCGTCTCACGGCATCCGGCTGCGCCAGGGCACGATCGACGTGGACCGCGCTACCGGGCAGACGTCCAACAGCCGCTATTTCGCGGGCGGCGATTGCGTGAACGGCGGCCGCGAAGTGGTGGACGCCGTGGCCGACGGCAAGCGCGCCGCGCGCGCCATCATCGCCCGCCTGGAGGTCCGCTAATGGCCGATCTGACCACGGTGTTCGCCGGCGGCATCCGCTGCCCCAACCCGTTCTGGCTGGCTTCCGGCCCTCCCGCCAACTGCGGAGAGCAGGTGATGCGCGCGTTCGACGCCGGGTGGGGCGGAGCGGTCTGGAAGACGCTGGGAGAGCCGATCATCAACGTCTCCTCGCGCTACTCCTCCGTGGATTGGGCCGGCCAGCGCATGATGGGCTTGAACAATATCGAGCTGATCACGGACCGGCCGCTGGCCGTGAATTTCCGCGAAATTTCCGAGGTCAAGAAGCGGTATCCGCATCACGCGGTGATCGCGTCGCTCATGGTGGAATCGAAGCGCGAGTCCTGGCACGCCATCGTCCGGCAGGCCGAAGACGCCGGCGCGGACGGCCTGGAGCTTAATTTCGGCTGCCCGCACGGGATGAGCGAGCGCGGCATGGGCGCCGCCGTGGGACAAGTGCCCGAGTATTCCCGCATGATCACCGAGTGGGTGAAGGAAGCTGCGCGTACGCCAGTGCTGGTCAAGCTCACGCCCAACGTCACCGATATCCGCGTGGTGGGCCGCGCCGCCCGCCGCGGCGGCGCGGATGGACTCTCCACCATCAACACCATCAATTCCATCACCGGCATTGACCTGGATACGCTGACGCCGCGGCCCAACGTGGGCGGCTACTCTTCCCATGGAGGCTACTGCGGACCCGCGGTCAAGCCCATTGCCCTGCACCTAGTACAACAACTGTGCAGCGATGCGGAAATCGGGTTGCCGGTTTCCGGCATTGGCGGCATTTCCGGCTGGCGCGACGCCGCCGAATTCATTCTGCTGGGCTGCGGCACGGTCCAGGTCTGCACGGCGGTCATGCACTACGGATACCGCATCGTCGAAGACATGATCGACGGGCTTTCCAACTGGATGGACGATAAGGGCTTCGGCGCCATCGAAGACTTTCGCGGCCTGACGGTTCCGAAGGTCCAAGAGTGGAAGGACCTGGACTTGAACTACAGAGTCGTGGCGCGCATCCATGAGGAAAAGTGCATCGGCTGCGACCTCTGCTACACCGCTTGTTGGGACGGCGCGCACCAGTGCATCCATCTGGATCGCGATCCCGCGGCCAAGAACGGCAGCCCGGTCACAGTCACCCCCATACCCAAGCTCGACGCCGCCGGCGGCGGCCACGCGCCGGGACGCACGCCCCTGGCGCGTATCCCGCGCGTGGACGAAGCGGAATGCGTGGGCTGCAACTTGTGCTTCCTGGTCTGCCCCGTGGAAGGCTGCATCACCATGGAGCAGGTGGACACCGGCAAGCCCAAGGAGTCCTGGGAACAGCGCGCCGCCGCCGCTTCGCGAAGCGGCGCGGCCTGATCGGAGACGCCTCATGACCACCCTCATCCGGAATGGAACCATCGTCACCGTGCAAAACACATTCGCGGCCAGTTTGCTGATGGAGGGGGAGCGCATCGCCGAGGTTCGCCCGGATATCGTCCCGCCGCCGGGAGCCGCGGTGATCGACGCCACGGACTGCTACGTCATGCCGGGCGGCATCGACGTCCATACGCATCTCGACATGCCATTCGGCGGAACCACGTCGTCCGACGATTTCGAAACCGGAACCCGCGCCGCCGCCTTCGGAGGCACCACTACTATCGTCGATTTCGCCATTCAGGCCCGTGGAACGCGCATGAGGGACGCCCTGGACACATGGTGGAAGAAGGCCGAGGGCAAGGCCGCGGTGGATTACGGCCTGCACATGATCGTCACCGACCTGGCGTCTTCCGGCCTGGAAGACATGGACGAGCTGGTACGCGAGGGCGTCGCCAGCTTCAAGTTGTTCATGGCGTATCCCAACGTGCTGATGGTGGACGACGCCACCATCTACCGCGCGCTGGCGCAGACGGCCAAGAACGGCGCCTTAATCTGCATGCACGCCGAAAACGGCGGCGTGATCGACGTCATCGTACAGCGGGCGCTGGCGGAAGGCAAGACGGCGCCGGTGTATCACGCGCTGACGCGTCCGCCGCGCGCCGAAGCCGAAGCCGTGCACCGCGCCATCGCGCTGGCGGAGATCGCCGGCGCGCCGGTCTACATCGTCCATCTTTCGAGCGAAGATGCGCTCCACGAGGTCCGCGAGGCGCGCGACCGCGGCGTTCCGGCCTTCGCGGAAACGTGCCCGCAGTACCTGCTGCTTTCGATCGAGGAGCTGGAGCGGCCCAATTTCGAGGGCGCCAAGTACGTTTTCACTCCCCCGCTGCGCACCAAGGAGCACCCGCCCAAGCTCTGGGACGGGCTGAAAGACGACCACCTGCAAGTGGTCTCCACCGATCACTGCCCCTTTTGCTTCGAAGACCAGAAGATCCTGGGCAAGGACGATTTCACCAAAATTCCCAACGGCGGCCCGGGCATCGAGAATCGTTTGCAGTTAATCCATCACCACGGCGTCAACCACGGCAAGCTGAGCCTCAACCGGTTCGTCGAGCTGGTTTCCACCACGCCCGCCCGTCTGTTCGGAATGTATCCGCAAAAGGGAGAGATTGCGCCGGGAAGCGACGCCGATATCGTAATTTGGGACCCCGCCGCCGACCATGTCATCTCCGCCGCCACGCATCACATGCGCGTCGATTACTCCATGTTCGAAGGCTACCGGGTGAAGGGCAACGCCCGCACGGTGATCTCGCGCGGCGAGACTATCGTCGAGAGCGGGCGGTTTCTGGGCAGAGCGGGCCGCGGCCACTATCTCAAACGCGCCGCTCGGGGCGGAGCATGGCGGTGATACCCGAGCGCGATCCCTCGCTCTACAACAAAGATCTGGCGCCCATCCCGAAAGCCAGGCGCACTTGGTCGACGTACAACTACGCCTCGCTATGGGTCGCCATGTCGGTATGCATTCCCACCTACATGCTGGCATCTGGGCTGATCGCCGGCGGCATGAGCTGGCGGCAGGCCATCGGAACGATTCTGCTGGGCAACCTGATCGTACTCGTTCCGATGCTGCTCAACGCCCATGCGGGCGCGAAGTACGGCATCCCATTCCCCGTCCTGGTGCGAGCTTCCTTCGGCGTGCGCGGGGCGAATATCCCGGCGGTGCTGCGCGCGCTGGTGGCGTGCGGATGGTTCGGCATCCAGACCTGGATCGGCGGCCAGGCGATCCATACCATGCTCGCGATTCTGTGGCCCGCCGCGGGACAGGCAGCCGCCTCGACGTGGATCTGCTTTGTGGCTTTCTGGGCGCTGAACCTCTTCGTGATCTGGCGAGGCATCGAGACCATCCGGTATCTGGAGGGGGTAGCCGCGCCCTTCATGCTGGGAATCGGGCTCCTGCTGCTGTGGTGGATCACGCGCCAGGCGGGCGGCTTGGGCCCCGTGCTGAACGCGCCGGGCAAATTTCATAGCGCCGCGGAATTCCTGCCCTTTTTCATTCCATCGCTTACCGGCATGGTGGGGTTCTGGGCGACGGTCGCGTTGAACATTCCCGATTTCACGCGTTACGCGAAGTCGCAGAAGGCGCAGATGGTCGGCCAGGCCCTGGGACTGCCTGCCGCCATGACTTTGTACTCCTTTATCGGCGTGGCCGTCACCTCCGCGTCCGTCGTCCTGTTCGGGGAAGCGATTTGGGACCCTGTGGCGCTGCTGGCCCGCTTCCATCAGCCCGTGGTGGCTGCCATCGCGCTGGTTGCGCTGCTGGTCGCCACACTGAATACCAATGTCGCGGCCAACGTGGTTTCCCCGTCCAACGACTTTTCGAACCTCAACCCGCGCCGCATCTCGTTTCGCACGGGCGGGATGATCACGGGCGTGGTGGGGATGCTGATGATGCCCTGGAAGTTGCTGAGCGACTTCCACGCATACATCTTCGGATGGCTGGTAGGGTACGCGGGCCTGCTGGGCCCTATCGCCGGAGTGATGATCGCCGATTATTTCGTGATCCGCCGCCGCCGTCTGGACATCGCCGGCCTGTACAGCCTGCGCGGCGCTTATTCTTACAAAGACGGCATCAACGGGCGCGCCGTACTGGCGCTGGGAGCGGGAATTGCGGTCGCGCTGACGGGGTTGTTCGCGCCCCCGTTGCGGCCGCTCTACGATTATTCCTGGTTTGTTGGATTCGGCGTTTCAGGCGCGGCCTACGTCGCGTTGATGCGGCGCGCCCCCGCGCCGGCCGCCGAACTGGAATGGGAGGCAGAAACGTGATCGCCGCCGGACAGACTATCGCCACCGTGCCCTTCTACATCGGCGGGGCCTGGGAGAAGCCGGACCAGAGAGAACTGCACGAAGTGACCAACCCAGCCACGGGCGAGGCCATCGCCCGCGTGCCGTACGCCGAAGAGCGGGACGCCGACCGCGCGGTACGCGGCGCCCACGCCGCCTTCTTGCGCTGGCGCGAGACGCCGGTGGTGGACCGCGTACAACCGCTCTATCGCTTCAAAGCGCTTCTCGAAAAACACGCCGTTGAAGTCGCGGCCATCCTCACGCGCGAAAACGGCAAGACCGCCGACGACGCGCGCGCCGAAATCCGCCGCGCCGTCCAGATGGTGGAGTTCGCCTGCGGCATGCCCAGCCTGATGATGGGAGACTCGCTTCACGACGTGGCAGCGGGCATCGACTGCCAGACCATCCGCCAGCCAATCGGAGTCTGCGTGGGAATCACGCCCTTCAACTTTCCGGGCATGGTGCCGCTGTGGATGTATCCCTTTGCCATCGCGTGCGGCAATGCGTTTGTGCTCAAACCCTCGGAGAAGGTCCCGCTCACGCCCACGCGTTGCATCGAGCTGCTGCACGATGCGGGCCTTCCCGCGGGGGTCATGAACCTGGTACATGGCGCCAAGCCGGCGGTGGATGCGCTGCTGCGCCATCCCCTGGTCCGCGCTGTCTCGTTTGTGGGATCGACGCCCGTGGCGAAGTACATCTACGCCACCGCAGCCGCCGAAGGGAAACGCGTCCAGGCCTTGGGCGGCGCCAAGAATCACCTGGTGGTGATGCCCGACGCCGACATGCCGAAGGCGGTGGAAGCGATCCTAAGCTCCGCATTCGGCGCGGCCGGCGAGAGATGTCTGGCGGGGAGCGTGCTCGTGCCTGTGGGGGAAGCGGCCGGCCCGCTGCTGGAATTGCTAGTCAAGCGCACCCAGGGTCTGGCCGTCGGTGACGGGTCGGCGCCCGGCGTCGAAATGGGACCGCTGGTCACCCGCGATCACCGCGACCGCGTGGCGGGCTACGTGGACCGAGGCGAATCCGAAGGCGCCACTCCGCTGGTGGATGGGCGTGCGGCGAAATCCTCCGGCGGCGGCTTCTTCCTGGGCCCTACCATCTTCGACCACGTCACGCCGGAAATGACTATCGCGCGCGAAGAGATCTTCGGCCCGGTGCTCTCCGTGATGCGCGTCCAAACCCTGGACGAAGCCATCCGCCTGGTGAACCGTTCGCCGTACGGCAACGCCACCGCGATCTTCACCTCCAGCGGCAAAGCGGCGCGCGAGTACGCAGCTCGAATTGAAGTGGGCATGGTAGGCGTAAATGTGGGCGTGGCGGCGCCCTTGGCCTTCTTCCCCTTCGCCGGCTGGAAGAGCTCGTTCTTCGGCGATCTGCACGCCCACGGCAAAGACGCCGTGGCCTTCTACACGGAACAGAAAGTGATCATGAGCCGTTGGTTCTGAAGGAGTCCCGGCTTGCCGCTTTCTGGTTTTTCGCCCGATAAGAAGATAGGATAAGATCGTGTCCGCAAGCGTGATTCCGATTACCGGAGGCAGGCAGGGCGCTTACGTGCTCATCAAGGCCTGTTTTCCGGGCCGGCCGCCGCAAAACGCCGGGGTTTTGTTGATCGATCCCGCCACGGATCGCGGCTGGGTGCGCTTTCGCCAGAGCTTCGACGACATCGCCGATCCCGAGGACGCCGCCGTCATGGGGGGCATGGAAGGGCACTTCCGCGACGCCATCGCCGAAACTGGGGCCGAAGCCTGGCTGCGGCAGATGGAGGATTCCTGCTCCAACGCCATCCGCGTCGGCGAACGGAAAATCGTGACGGTGGACGCCTTCACCCGCGCGCTCGACCGCCTCTTCGTCCAGAACGTCGAGCCCCTCGCGCCGGCGCCGTACCAGACCCATCTGCCGCTCTACAGCATGCGCGCGGCCGCCGGATTCGTGGGCGAGGAAATGCGGCCGGAGGAAGAAGATTGGGTGCGCGCCCCGGAGGGTATGCGTCTCGACAGGTCCCTGGTGGTCGTACATGTCGTGGGGCGCTCCATGGAACCCCAAATTCCGGACGGCAGCCTCAACGTCTTCCGGCTGAACCCCGTCGGTTCGCGACAGAACAAGATTCTGCTCATCCAGCGCAGGGGCGTCTTCGACGAAACCGCCGGCTGCACGGTTAAGAAGTACACGAGCGTCAAAGTCCAGACCGGCGAAGACCAATGGCGGCACGAGCGCATCCGCCTCGAGCCGCTCAACCCCGAGTTCGAGGCTTGGGACGTGGACCCCGAGGGCTTCGCCGTGGTTGCGGAATGGGTCTCGGTCGTCGAGTGAAGCCCGGCGAAATCGCCCGGTTGCTGCTAGCCTGGTACCGCCGCGGCCATCGCGACCTCCCCTGGCGGCGAACCTCCGACCCGTACCGCGTGTGGGTGTCCGAAGTCATGCTTCAGCAGACCCGCGCGCAGACGGTAGTCCCGTACTACGAACGCTTCCTCGATCGTTTTCCCACCGTGGAAAAACTGGCCGCTGCGAACCAGGACCAGGCGCTGGCCCTATGGAGCGGGCTCGGCTACTACTCGCGGGCGCGCAACCTTCTGCGCGCGGCCCGGCGAATCGTCGCCGCGGGCGCCTTCCCGCGCGACTACAAATCCATTAGCGCACTGCCCGGCGTGGGCGACTATACCGCCGCCGCCATCGCCAGCATCGCCTTCGGACTGCCTCACGCGGCCGTGGACGGCAACGTACTGCGCGTGGTGGCGCGCGTGGAGAACGACCCCGCCGATATTGCCGCCGCGCGCACGCGCGAGCGCTTCCGCGCCGTCGCCCAGGAGTGGCTGGACCCGCGCCGCGCGGGCGCTTTCAACCAGGCCCTCATGGAACTCGGCGCCACCGTGTGCCTGCCGAAGCTGCCGCTATGCGCCAGTTGCCCGCTCCAATCGCGATGCGCCGCGCGCGCGGCCGGAACGGTCTCCAGCCTCCCGGTGAAGCTGCGCAAAACCACGCCGATGCGTATCGAGAGCGCGCTGCTTGTCATCCGGCGGAGCGCCCGCGTGCTTCTGCGTCGTGAGCGCCGCGACGCGCGCCGCATGGCCGGCTTCTGGCGCCTGCCCGGCCCCGAAGACCTACCGTCCGCCCGCTTGGCCGAGCCGCTCGGCGAGTTCCGCCACACCATCACGCGCCACCGCTACGAAATCAGCGTATACGCCGCCACGCTGGCGGGTCCGGACGCGCCTCCCGACTACCGCTGGTTCCGCGCCGCGCGGCTCACTGCCATCCCCCTCAGCACAACGGCGCGCAAGGCCCTATCCCTGGCTGGTTTCGCGTTCGGCGCTTCGCGTGTGAGAATAGCGGACTAGCGCCATGACCGCGAGGTTTAGTGCCAATGCGAATCCGCACATAGGCACTACATCATCCGGTCAGAGCGCTAGGCCGCCATCTCCGCCAGGATCCGCACGGCGGCTTCCTTGCCGCGCTCGCCGATTTCGCCGGCGGGGCCGACGCAGGAGGGACAGCCCGCTTCGCAGGCGCAGGAGGCCAACAGTTCGGCGGTCTGTTTCAGCAGTTGCGGGGCCAAGCGGTAGAGCGGCGCGCTCTGGCCCGCGCCGCCGGGGTAGGCATCGTAGAGGTACAGGTTCGGCTCGAAGGTCGTGAGACCCCCGGCGATCTCCTCGCTCAACGCCACGCCGAGGTCGCGCGGATCGCACATCAGCAGCAGCGCCGCCACGGTGCGCAGCGCGTTCCCCAGGCCGGCGATCCCGCTCTGTTTCTGCGTGGGCGTGAATTTCGTCAGGCGCGCCAGGAACGCGGCCGGGAAATGCAGCCAGAAGGCCGTGGTGTGCATCTCCTGTTCCGGCATTTCGAGCTTCCCCGCCCCCACGTTCTCCATGGTGTAGAACTTGATCTTCTTGAAGCCCACGATCTGGGTCGTCACGCGGACGTCCCCGTGGGAGCGCGTGGGAGATCCCGCGGCGGGAGCGGCGCTCCCGAAGACCTGCCCCACCTCGAACTCTTCGAGCGTCTTCACCTGCGTGTAGTCGATGGCGTCGGTGTAGTAGTCGCAGTCCACGCTTTTCACGTAGGCCTTGCGCTGATCGTAGTCGAAGCGCTCGACGTGGTACTGCCGCGCCTCGTGCAGATAGATGGCTTTCTCGTGGAGCGTGGTGAGCGCGGTGGAGAAGGATACATCCGCGATGACCTTCGGCTCGCCGGTGATGTCCACCACCACAAAATTGTCGCTGGTGACGGAGCGCAGACTGACGGCGTCGGCGGGGTAGCTCTCGGACATCCAGTGCCACGCGCCCGCCGAATGATGCAGGAACCCGGATTCCTCGAGAAAGCGGCACAACTCGCCGGAATCGCGGGGGCTGAACTTCTCTCCGTCGCGGATGGGCAACTCGAAGGCCGCGCACTTGACGTGCGCCAGCAGAATCTCCAGGTTGTCGGCGTTGATGTAGGCATGTTCCGGCGAGCGGCCAAAGAAGTACTCGGGGTGTTCGACAACGTACTGGTCGAGCGGGGCGCTGGAGGCGACCATGACCGCCGCGGAAGCGCCTTGCCGGCGGCCGGAGCGGCCGGCGCGCTGCCAGGTAGAAGCGATGGTCCCGGGGTAGCCGGCCATCACCACGGCGTCCAGCGAGCCGATATCGATCCCCAATTCCAGGGCGTTGGTGGCCACCACCGCGCGGATCTCGCCGGAGCGCAGGCGGCGTTCGATCTCGCGGCGCTCGCGCGGCAGGTAGCCGCCCCGGTAGCCGCGCACCGTCTCGCCGGGCAGCGGGCCACGCCCTGCCCCAAAGGGGCACCCAGGTGCCCGGCAGGCGTCCTTTAGATATGTCACCAGCACTTCCGTCGCCAGCCGGCTGTTGGCGAATACCAGAGTCTGTAGATTGCGCGCGATAAACTCCATGGCCACGCGCCGCGTCTCGTGGATATAGCTGCGGCGGATGCCAAGCTGGCGGTTCACGACCGGCGGATTGTAAAAGATGAAGAATTTCTCTCCGCGCGGCGCGCCGTTGCGCTCCACCAGCTCGAACGGCTCCTCCGTGAGGGCCTCGGCCAGCTCGCGCGGGTTGGCGATGGTCGCCGAGCAGCAGATGAATTGCGGCCTGGAATTGTAAAACGCGCACACCCGCTTCAGGCGGCGCAGCAGATTCGCGAGGTGGCTGCCATAGACGCCGCGGTAGTAGTGCAGCTCGTCGATGACCACGTAGCGCAGGTTCTCGAAATACCGCGCCCAGCGGGTGTGGTGCGGCAGGATGCCGCTGTGCAGCATGTCGGGGTTGGTGAGCACGACGTTGGCGCGCTGGCGGATGGCTTTGCGCGCGTCCTGGGGCGTGTCGCCGTCGTAGGTGAAGGCGCGCAGGTCCGATCCCATCTCCTCGACCGCGGAGTGGAGTTCGTGAAGCTGGTCCTCGGCCAGCGCCTTGGTGGGGAACAGGTACATGGCGCGGGCTTCGGGATCGGCGAGGAGCAGGTTGAGGACCGGCAGGTTGTAGCACAGCGTTTTTCCACTGGCCGTGGGGGTGACCACCGCCACGTGCTTGCCCGCCTGAATGGCCTCGAACGCCTCGGCCTGGTGCGAGTAGAGCCGCGCGATGCCGCGCGCTTCGAGGGCCGACCGCAGCCGGGGGTCCACCGCCGCTGGGATGGCGGTATAGACGCCTTCGACGGCGGGCTGATGGCGCACCGCGCGGACCGGAGAATCGGGGTCCCCATGCGCCGTTTGGAAACGGGCTATCACCGCCTCCAGCGACGGGTTGGGAGCCACGGTCAGGTCCAGCGAGAATTCGGGCAAACCGGAAGTCATGAGACGATCTTCGCCTTTTCTTTGCTACATTACTACGGCGGGGGAGCCGGCGCAAGGGGTGCCGGCCAGGCTGCCATGCGGGCGTTATTTTGCCACGCGCGGCGCGCCGATTGTTCCGGATACTCTCAGAGCTCGATTCTCGAAAAGAGCCAGGAACCGAGCGCGAGCAGAAAGGCCGCGACCACCAGGAGCGCCGCCAGATCGGTGGTGGCGCCGAAATGCGAGGAACCGAGGAGAGCGGCGCGCATGCCGTCGATGCCATAGGCCAGCGGGTCGAGGCTGGCCACGATTTGCAGGGCTTGGGGCGCATGGGTCAGCGGGAACAGCGCTCCCGAGAGGAAGAACATGGGCATCACCAGGAAGTTCATGATGAACTGGAAACCCTGAAAATCGGTGAGCACGGAGGCGATGGCGGTGCCCATGGCGGTGAATGCCACGGCGACGAGCGCCATGAACAAGAAAGCGTATGGGAGCAGACGATAATCGACGGGACGGAAGCCGGCGGCCAGGCAGATCGCGATGACGATGCAGCCTTGGATCAGCGAGACCGTGGCGCCGCCGAGCGTGCGGCCAATCATGATGTTCAGGCGCGGAACGGGCGCGACTAGCACCTCCTTCAGGAAGCCGAACTGGCGGTCCCAGATGAGCTCGATGCCGGAGAACACGGCGCTGAACAAGACGGTCATGCCGATAACGCCGGGGGCGAGGAATTGCAGGTAACTGCCCTGGCCGGCCCTTTGAAACACGGGACCGAAGCCAAATCCGAGGGCCACCAGGTAGAGGATGGGCTGGCCGAGCGAGCCGATGATGCGGGCGCGGGAGCGCAGATAGCGTTTCATCTGGCGGAGCCACAAAACGTAGATGGCGCTCATCAGCGGTTCCTCCTCCACATCCTGGAGATATTGCGCATGCGGTCGAGATTGGAAGCCTCTTCGTCGCGGATGGTGGTCCCGGTGAGCGCCAGAAACGCCTGCTCAAGCGTTTCGGCGCAGGTGCGCTCCTTCAACTCGCGCGGCGTGCCCTGGGCGACGATGCGGCCGTGATCGATGATGGCAATGCGATGGGCCACGCGTTCGGCCTCCTCCATGTGGTGCGTGGTGAGAAAGACGGTGATGCGCTCCTCCTCGTTGAGAGTACGGACGTGGGTCCAGAGCTGGTTGCGCGTCTGGGGGTCGAGTCCGAGGGTAGGCTCGTCGAGGAAGACAATTTTCGGCGTGTGCAGGAGGCCGCGCGCGATTTCCAGCCGCCGGCGCATCCCGCCGGAGAACTGCTTGACGAAGTCGTTGCGCCGGTCCCACAGCTCGAACAGGCGGAGGAGGCGCTCGATGCGTTCGGCGCGGGCGGTGCGCGGCACCTTATACAGGATGCCGTGGAAGTCCATGTTCTCATAGGCCGTTAGCTCGTCATCGAGGCTGGGGTCCTGGAACACGATGCCGAAGCGCTGGCGGACCTCGTGCTGGCGCGCGGCGGGATCGAGGCCGTCGAGTTCGAGCGCGCCAGAAGTGGGCTTGAGCAGCGTGGTGAGCATCTTGATGGTGGTAGTCTTACCGGCGCCGTTGGGGCCGAGGAAAGCGAATATCTCCCCTTCGGCGACCTCAAAGGAAATGTCGCGAACGGCGGCCAAATCGCCGAACGTTTTCACCAGGTTCGTGACGCGGATCATGGGACGGGACATCCTTTCCATGCTAAACGGTACATCACCTGGCGTCCGCTCGGTGAGGCTCGCCACCGTAGCCCTTTTCACGGTTTGGGAAAAGCCGGCAAAATCGGGCGGACGGGGAGGCGGATTCTTCGGGCACTGCTGATGTCCTGCATCACCAGCTCGACACCAGTTGATTTGATTCGCCTTTTTACCGGACAGCCGCGTTTAAACAGAGCGTCATAAGTAATTGCGCATGTGTTCGAGGAGAACCCGCAAAAACGGCCCGATTTCCTGTTTGATGCGCAGATATATATGACGCTGTGTTTAGTACTACGGCATCTGCGACGGTGCTGAACCCTTAGTACTAGACTCCTTGACGCCAGGATAATTCATGGAAAACACTGCCCTCGCCGTTGTCTGTCCGCCTACAGCTCTCGCGGCGCCGAGCCGAGCTTCACTTGGATTTTTTGCGCGCGGCCGTCGCGGTAGATGGTCAGAACCAGCGTGTCGCCGCCGCGCTTGCTGTTCAGGGCGCGCTGCAGGGCGTCCTTGCTGTCCGCGGGCTGGCCCTCGACCTCGGTGATCAAATCGCCGCCCACCGGAATGCGGTAGATGCCGCCGACGATGCGCACGCTCGTGGGGCCGTGCAGTCCGGCGGCCTCGGCGGCCGAGCCGCTCTCCACGCTCTGGATCAGCAGCCCGCCCTTGCGCGGCAGGCTCAGCATGTCCGCCAAATCGTCGCTCACGTACAGTACGCTGATGCCCAGCGTCGGCCGCGAAATCGTGCCGGTCTGCTCGAATTCCTCGAGCATCGCCTTGGCGCGGTTGATGGGCATGGCGAAGCCGATTCCAATGTTGCCCTGCGAGCCGTAAATCGCCGTGTTGATGCCGATCACGGAGCCGTGGGAATCCAGCAGCGGCCCGCCGCTGTTGCCGGGGTTGATGGCCGCGTCGGTCTGGATCATGCCTTCCAGCGTCCGGTCTTCCTCGGTCTGGAGGCTGCGGTTGAGCGAGCTGACGATCCCCGTGGTCAGCGTGCCTTCGAGCCCGAATGGGTTGCCGATCGCCAGAACCTTCTGCCCCACCGCGAGCGTGTCCGAATTGCCCAGGGTGAGGGCGGGCAGCTTGCCGGCGGCGTTAATCTTGATCAGCGCCAGGTCGGCGCGCGGGTCGGTTCCCAGGACCGTCGCCTTGTAGACTTTCTTGTCCGCCAGCGTCACCGTGAGTTGGCGGGCCCCGTTCACCACGTGGTTATTGGTGAGGATCTCGCCCGTGGGCTTGATCACAAAGCCGGAGCCGGAGCCTTCCACGGGATACACGCGCGCAAACCAATCCTGCTGGTACACCACGGAGGTGATGTTGACGGTGGCTTCCCGCGCCGCTTTGTAGATCTCGATATTGTTCTGCTCATCGGACGTGTAGGTGGTGGCGGCGGAAGCGGATTCGGACCAGAGCGGCGCCGCTCCAGCCAACCGCCGGATTAGCCTGCCGGCGTCCCACCGTCCTCCGGAGGTGAGGTACACGAAACTGGCCGTCAGAACGACGGCCCACAGAAAGGGTCTCAGTTTCTTCATGATTCGATTCTCCGCAACGCTTCGTACACGGCCCGGGTTTGCCGCAGCGTGCTGCTCTTTTCCCCCGATGTATCGATGACGAAATCGGCGTATTTTCGTTTCTCCGCCAGGGGCATCTGGCGGCCGAGGCGCGCCTCGACGTCCGCCTCGGACGCCCCCTCGCGCCGCAAGGCGCGCTCCAATTGCTGCTCCTGGTCGCACGTCGCTAATATGATGCGGTCAAAACGCTTGTAGCTGCCGGTCTCGATCAAAATGGCGGCCTCCACAACCGCGATTCCCTTCGGATTCGCCGCGGCGTATCGGGCCATCGTCTCTTCTTCGCGGCGAACCACCAGCGGGTGAATCAGCGCGTTGAGACGGGCCAGGCGCGCGGGGTCGCCGAATACCACGGCGGCCAGCGCCTGGCGGTCGATGCGGCCGTTCCCGTCCAGGATTTCGGGGCCGAACTCCCGCGCCACGGCGTCATGGGCTTCCCCGCCGGGCTGAAGAACGTCGTGTCCCAACTCATCGGCCACAATCAACAGGCACCCCAGCCGCTCCAGTTCTTCGCCCACGAACGTTTTGCCGCACGCCAGGCCGCCGGTGAGTCCCACCCTCAACATGGCGCGACGCGCCGTTCCGCAGCCGCCACGGTGTTGGCCATGAGCATGGCGATGGTCAGTGGTCCGACCCCTCCGGGCACGGGAGTATAGGCGCCGGCTCTGGCGGCCAACGCGAACGGATCGGCGTCGCCCACCAGCAGGTTTCCCCGCTTGTCGAAGGCCGCCATCTTCTCGGCGGAATTCCGGAAAATCCGCGCGGCGTCCTGGCGCGAATCGATGCGGTTCATGCCGACGTCGATGACCGTCGCCCCAGGCTTGATGTAGTCTTCCGTGATCATGGCCGCCCGCCCGATGGCCGCCACCAGGATATCGGCCTCGCGGCAGACGCCGGGCAGGTCGGGCGTTTTCGAGTGGCAGATGGTCACCGTGGCGTGCTCATGCAGCAACAGCAGCGCCACGGGTTTACCGACGATGTCGCTGCGCCCCACCACCACCGCGCGCCGTCCGGCGATGGCGATCCTGTAGCGCTTCAGCAATTCGATAATGCCCGCCGGCGTGCACGCGCGCGGGCCCGGCAGCGCCGCGACCAGGCTCCCCACGTTGAAGGGATGCAGTCCGTCCGCGTCCTTTTCCGGAGCCATCGCCAGCAGAACCCGCTTGGCGTCCACGTGCTTCGGCAGGGGAAGCTGCACGAGAATGGCGTCAATGTCGTGGCGCGCGTTCAACTGCGCCACCGTCGCCAACAATTCTTCGGTGGTCACGCTCTCCGGCGGAGCCAGCGCCTCCGAGTGAATGCCGAGATCCTGGCAGGCCTTGACTTTGTTGCGCACGTAGATGGCGGAAGCGGGGTTACTCCCCGCCAGCACTACGGCCAGCCCGGGCGGGCGCCCATGGGAAATCAGTGCGGCGATGCGTGGCTTCAGGTCGTTCATGATCGCGTCCCGAACGCGAATTCCATCCAGTATTTGCGGCATCTGTCTCAATCATAACGTGTTGTATTCGGACACGCCGGGCGCTACCATGAGGGTCATGCACAGCGGGCCGATGCGTTTGGATGGCCGCGTTCGCATGTTCGGCCTGCTGGTTTCTCTCGCGCTGGTTGGCGCTTCGGCCCAATCGCCCCAGCCGCCCGCGGATCAAACCGCGGCGGTGACCACGCGCGACGCGCCGCTCACATTCAAGACCAAGGTGAACCTGGTGTCGGTGCCGGTGGTCGTGCGCGACGCTCAGGGACATGCGGCCGGCAACCTCTCGCGCGAGGATTTCCAGATCTTCGATAACGGGAAGCCGCAGATCATTTCGCGGTTTTCCGTGGAGACGTTCGGCAAATCGGCTCCGGCGCAACCGGCCGCGGGGCCCGCCGAGGCGTCTGCCAAAACGCCCCCTGCGGCCACCGAACCGACCATCCCGGAACGCTACGTCGCCTTTTTTTTCGACGACATGAATCTGAGTTTCGCGGAGTTGGCCAGGGCGCGCGACGCAGCCTCTCGCTACCTGGAAACTTCGCTCCAACCTGGCGAGCGCGCGGCGGTCTACTCCAGCTCCGGCCGAACCGCGCTCGATTTCACGGACGATCGCGACCGTCTGCGTCAAACGCTGCTCGCGATTCGTCCCGAGGCCGTCATGCGTCCGGACGCTTCCTGTCCGCCCATGACGGTCTATGAGGCGGACCTTATCGATAACAAGCAAGATCCCTCCGCGCTGGAGGTCGCCATATCGGACGTAATCGCTTGCTCGAACGTCCAGATGACGCACGACGATGCCGAGCGGGAGGCCAAGAGCGCGGCCCAGGCGGCGCTGCGCACCGCCGATTTCAGCATCCGCGCCGTCCTGGATACACTGGACGCCGTGGTCCGCAAGATGTCGATGATGGCGGGTCAGCGCACGATTGTCCTGGTTTCCTCCGGCTTTCAGGTGCTCGATGACAGGCGGCAGGATGAAGCCGCCCTGTTCGAGCGGGCCCTCCGCGCCAACGTCGTGGTGAATGCGCTGGACGCACGCGCTTTGTATGCGATCGCCGGGGGCGATGCCAGCGAACGCGTCGTGATCGCCCCGGAGCCTGGGACAGCGGAAAGTTCTACCGCGGGAGGCGATGCCAGCCAACGCGTCGTGGGCAGCGCGTTGATCAGGGCCAAGGCCGCGTATTCCAGCCGGGCCGCGCTCCTCAACGGGGAAGTCATGGCCGAGGCCGCCGACGCCACGGGCGGGCGGTTCTTCCAGAACAGCAACGACCTGGAAGCCGGGTTCGCGCGTCTGGCCGCCGCACCCGAATACCTGTACGTGCTCGGTTTCAATCCCGAGAATCTCAAGCTGGACGGCAAGTACCACAGCCTGAAAGTCACCGTCCGGAATTCCAGGGGGGCCGCCATTGAGGCGCGCCGCGGCTACTACCCACCGCGCTATGCCAAAGACCCCGCCGAACAGGCCAAGGAAGAGATTGAGGAAGCCGTTTTCTCGCGCGACGAGACGCACGATATCCCGGTCGTCGTGCAAACCCAGTTCTTCAAAACCACCGACGATGAGGCCGCTCTTACCGTAGCGGCGAAAGTGGACGTCAGGAAGTTGCCGTTTCGCAAGGAGGAAGGACGGAACCGGAACGATCTGACCGTGGTCGCCGGTCTCTTCGATAGCGATGGAAATTTTGTGTCCGGAACTCAGAAAATCGTTGAAATGCGTCTGCGCGACGACACGCTCGCGAGCGGGCTGAGTTCCGGCCTCACGGTGAGAAACACCTTCACCGTAACGCCGGGAACGTATCTGATCCGGCTGGTGGTGCGGGACTCGGAAGGGCGGACGATGACGGCCCAAAGCGCCACCGTGGAGATTCCGTAGGGAGAGGCGATGTATATCTTGGCCGGTTGTGGGGCAGGATGGAATCCTGCGCGGCGGTTGGCAACCGCCGCACGGGCCAGTCGGCCCGCAGGTTGCCTTTCGGCCACCTGCCCCACAGCCGTCCGCACGCTGATTGAGGAGTAGTCGATGCGGGTGCGCTGGTTCGGATTCTGGTTGGCGGCTTTGGCCATGGCTGCGCCCGCGCAGGAAGCCAGCGCGCCGGCGCAGGACCGTTCCCCGATCAAAGTGGAATCCAACGTACGCCTGGTTCTGGTCGACGCCGTGGTCAGGGACAAGAAAGGCAACCTGGTCCGTAACCTCACGGCCAAGGACTTTCGCGTATGGGAAGACGACAAGGAACAAACCATCTCGGATTTTTCCCTGGAGACCGATTCCGTCTCCCCCGAAAACTCCCCCCGGCTCTACCTGGTCTTTTTGTTCGATAACACCACCGGCTCCGTGTCCGACCGGATGGGGGCCCACAAAGACGCCGCCGATTTCGTCGCCGCCTGGGCAGGCCCCGGCCGCTACATGTCCGTCGTGAACTTCAACGAAAGCACCGCGGTCGCTCAAAACTTCACTTCCCTGCCCGAACCGCTGAGGCGCGCCATTGACGCCGTTCCGCCCACCCAGCCCGGCTCCAACCAGGAGTCTTACTACAGCCAGCAGAACCAGGCGCAGTCGATTAGCGACGCCACCAGCGCGGGTCCGGTCCTTAATCCCTTTGGCAGAGTATGGCAAACGCAGCCCCAGTCGCAGATCCCCGGCGAGCCCATTCGGGATGCAGCCACGTCCGCCACCGCTCCGCTGACCCGCCCCGAGTTGCTGGATGGGTTGAAGGCGCTGGCCGATTCTCTGGCCGCCGTGCGCGGCCGCAAGGCCCTGGTGCTGTTCAGCGCCGGGTTTGCCGATTCGTTGTCGAGCGACGCGCGGACCTCGGGCGCCATCGAAGCTTGCAACAAAGCCAACGTGGCGGTCTACCTCACGCATACCGAGGGCCTCCGGCGCCTGGCCGACCAGACCGGCGGCCGCGTGATCCAGAACCCCCGCGACCTGGTCGCCGAATTGGGCAAGATCGCCAGCGAGCAATCCGAGCGCTACGTGCTCGGCTACGCGCCCGCCGACTCGTCCCCGGGAACCTGCCACACGCTGCGCGTCGCCGTGGATCGCAGCGGTCTCGACGTACGCGCGCGCAAAGAGTATTGCAGTACGAAACCGGTGGACCTGCTGGCCGGCAACGCCGTTGGCAAAGCCATCGAAATCCGCGCCGCCGCGCCTTCCGCCGGAAACCTCGCCGCCTCCATCGAGCTTCCCTACTTTTACAGCTCCGCCACCGTGGCGCAGGTCGACGTGGCCATGGAGATTGCCGCGGCGGCCATCAAGTTTGAAAAGGTGAAGGGCAAGCCGCACGCCGATCTGAACGTGCTGGGCATCGCTTACAAACCCGATGGGTCCGTCGCCGGACGCTTCAGCGACGTGGTCAACCTCGATTTCGACAACGACAAAGAGACCGCCGCATTCGCCAAACGGCCTTTCTACTATGAAAAGCAGTTCGACCTGGGGCCGGGCCAGTACAATTTGCGGGTAGCGTTCAGCGCGGGCGAAGAGAGTTTCGGCAAGGTCGAGGCGCCGCTGGCGATCGATCCGTGGGACGGGCGGCACCTGGGCCTGAGCGGCGTGGCGCTTTCCACCGAGAGTCGCAAGGTTCCGGACCTGGCCTCCAATCTGGACAACTCGCTCTTCGAGGACCACCGGCCTCTGGTGGCCAATTCGGTGGAGATCATTCCTTCGGGAAACAACCGCTGCAGCCGCGCGGCCCCTTGTCTCGGATACGTGGAGATTTACGAACCGCTGCTGGCCGGCCCGAATCCGCCCACGCTGGGCATCGAGTTTCGGATCGTCGACCGCCAGACCGGCGCGCCGAAGCAGGATTCGGGAACGCTCAGCGTAGCCGGCGCCATTCGCCCGGGGAATCCGGTGGTCCCGGTCGCTCTCCCTCTGCCCGTCAGCCAGCTCGCCCCCGGCTCCTACCGGCTCGAAGTGAAGGCCCTTCACTCGGCGGGAACCGATTCCGTGGTGCGCAGCGTCGATTTCGACGTGGAGTAGCTTCAGCAGATCCGCGGCAGTTGTTCGCCGAAGGGAAGATCCACGATGCGCGTGCCGCCGATTTCGGTTTTCAGCAGGACCATGCCCGGGTGCGCCGCCACGGCTTCACCGATGAGGACGGCGTCGCGGCCCAGCGGATTGGCCCGCATCGCTTCGAGCACCCGGCCGGCGCTCTCCGGCGCGACGAAAGCCGCCAGCTTCCCTTCGTTGGCCACGAATAGCGGATCGAGACCGAGCAGCTCGCAAGCGGCGCGCACCGGCTCGCGCACCGGAATGGCCGCGGCTTCGGCTTCCACACCCACGCCGGAGGCCGCCGCGATCTCCGCCAGCGTGGCCGCCAAGCCGCCGCGCGTGGGGTCGCGCAGCGCGTGAATCTCGCCGGCCGCCATCATCTCCGCCACCAGGCGATGGAGCGCGGCGGTGTCGGATGCGATGGTGCCTTCGAACCCCAGGCCTTCGCGCTGCGACATCACCGCCATGCCGTGATCGCCGATGGTCCCGCTGAGCAGGATCTTGTCGCCCGGCCGCGCGTTCGAGGCGGAGATGTTCACCCCGGGAGCGACCAGGCCCACTCCGGAAGTTGTCACGAACATGCCATCGGCCGCGCCGCGCGGGACCACCTTGGTATCGCCCGTCGCGATGGGGACGCCCGCGGCCCGCGCCGCCTCGGCCATGGAGGCCACTACGCGTCCCAGTTCCTCCATGGAAAAGCCTTCCTCAATGATAAATGCCGCGCTGAGCGCCAGCGGTGTAGCGCCGCTCATGGCGATATCGTTGATGGTTCCGTGGACCGCCAGTTTTCCGATGTCGCCGCCCGGAAAGAACAAGGGCGTGACCACGAAGGAATCGGTGGTCAGGGCGATGCGCGCGCCGCCGGCTTCCAGGACCGCCTGGTCGTCGAGGCGGTTCAGCATGGGATTATCGAACGCCGGCAGGAACAGCTCGCGAATGAGCTGGGCGCTCAGTTTTCCCCCGCTGCCGTGCCCCAGCACGATGGTCTTGCGCTGGGCGATGGGAAGCGGGCAGGATAGCGTAAAGTCGGGCATGCGTCAGGGCGGACGGCTCTCAGGAACCATTATCATCCGTGGCGCGGTCCGTCCGGCGGTAGAATAGGGTTGATGACGCGCAAGGTCAGTGTCGTAATCGAACAGGACGAACGCGGATGTTACGCTTGGTGCCCAGAACTAAAGGGATGCCAATCGGAAGGAAAGACGGTCGAGGAGACTCTTGCCAATATCCGTGAGGCCATCGAACTTTACCTGGAGACCCTGACCCGTCCGCATTTCGCCTGTCGGTAGCTTCGGCTCCGATTCGGCTGACGGCTGATCGCTGACGGCTGACGAATTCCTCACCGCCGCCTGCCGTAATTGTAATAGGCCGCGCACGCCCCTTCCGCCGACACCATGGTGGCGCCGAGCGGCGTCTCCGGGGTGCAGCGGTTGCCGAACGCGGCGCAATCCAGCGGCTTGCGCACGCCTTGCAGCACCAGCCCGCTGATGCACTCCTCGGGCTCGCGCGGCTGAATGCCCTCCAGATCGAAAAGCCGGGCGGCGTCGAAAGCGGCGAACTCCTCCCGCAGCGCGTACCCGCTGGCCGGGATTACGCCGATGCCCCGCCATGCGCGGTCGCAAGGCTCGAAGACGCGCGCGATCATGCGGCGGGCCTCCGGGTTGCCCTCCCGCGACACGGCGCGCGCGTACTGGTTCTCCACTGCGTACCGGCCGCTCTCCAACTGGCGCACCGCCATGAGAATTCCTTCCAGCAGATCGAGCGGCTCGAAACCGGTGACCACGATCGGGACGCGGTACCGCGCCGCCAGCGGCTCGTATTCCTCCCACCCCATAACCGCGCACACATGGCCGGCCCCCAGGAACGCCTGCACGCGGTTCCCCGGAGATCCCAGAATGCCCGCGATGGCCGGCGGCACGGTGACGTGGGAAACCAGGATCGAGTAGTTGGTAATACCCTGCGCGCGCGCCTGCCACACCGACATGGCGTTGGCCGGCGCCGTGGTCTCAAAACCGATGGCGAAGAACACGACGCGCTTCGCCGGGCTGGCGCGGGCCAGCTTGAGACAGTCGAGCGGAGAATAGACCACGCGCACGTCCCCGCCCTCGGCTTTGATCTGGAACAGGTCCCCCGCCGATCCTGGCACCCGTAGCATATCGCCGAAGGAGCAGAAAATGACGTCCGCCCTGCGGGCCAGCGCATGTGCGCGGTCGATCAGTTCCAGGGAGATGACGCACACCGGGCAGCCCGGCCCGTGCACGAGTTCGATCTGGGTGGGCAGAAGCTGATCGATGCCGTATTTCACGATGGCATGGGTCTGGCCGCCGCAGACCTCCATGATCACCCAAGGGCGCGTCGCCGCGCGGCGAATCTCTGTAATAAGTCCTTGTGCTAGAGCATGATTCCGGAATTCATCAATATATTTCATGAAGTTCCGGATTCACCAGTTGGGAGATCCCCTGCGGCCGCTTCTTCATCGGCTAGCGCGGCCATTTCCCGGAGGTCCGCCAGGGTCCGCTCGGCCTCTTGCTCGTCCATTTTGCTGATCGCGAAGCCGGCATGCACCAGCACATAATCGCCATCGCGAGCCTCCGGCAGGTAGGCCATGCAGGCTTCGCGGGCGATGCCGCCGAACTCGACGCGCGCCATCGGCACGCCCGAAGCTTCGTACAATTCAGCGACGCGGCCAGGAATCGCGAGGCACATGGGGAAGACTCCATGGTAGCAGGCGGCGTACGACTGGCTCGCTCCGTTCCGGCTCAGGTGGTCCACAGTGAGGTCACCTCGCCGGCCGTGCCGTACGCCGCGGTCGCTACCGTATCCCACTGGTACGTGGTCGGGTTGTAGGCCGTCGTCGAAACCGGCCGTCCCAGCGGCGGACAGGAGTTCTCGGCTATTTGGAGGTTTCGTAGCCTCTCTCTCCGTTAACTCCCCACGGGTTTCACGTTTAACTGGTGGGGGGACGCCAGTCCGGAAGTAGGTCACCCTCGTCGTCGAATGGCCACGGGTACCCGGATGAGTCCAGGGCCGCCAATCCCTCCTTCGTGATCTTGAAATAATAGTGGCCGA
>JBEKHV010000051.1:0-32344 GCA_050012095.1 Bryobacteraceae bacterium
GTGGTGGTGCGGGATCTGATCGACGCGGCGTACGATCCGCGAAAGCGCCCGTTCGTCAGCAGTGCGCGGGGCACCGAACTGGTGGCCGAGTTCATCGAGTCCCACTGGTGTCCATCGATCTTGAGCGCCGACCTCACCCAAATCGTCACCGGCACCGCGGGTCCCGCGACGGCATAGTAAAGTAGGAATGTTATGGACAGAAGATCGTTTCTCTTGACGCCCGCTGTGGCCGCTGTCGCGGCGCAAGCGCCGGTAACGCCCAGTTCCCCCACAGGCTCGGCCGCGCCCGCTGCGGCGGCGCCGAAACTGCCTAGTCGCCCCAAGGTTCCCGGAACGCTCAGCCTCCGGGGCCGCACCCGCACCCCCGAGCAAGTGGGCGGCACGGGCGCCATCGAAAAGGAACTGCGCTGGAATGTCGCTCAGACGGCGATCATTATTATCGACATGTGGGACACGCACGGCTGCCTTTGCGCGGCGCAGCGCGTGGCCGCCATGGCGATCCGGATGAACCCGGTCGTCAACGCCGCCCGCACCATGGGCGTGCAGATCATTCACGCGCCCAGCGACACGATGAAATATTACGAGGGCCAGCCCTGGCGCATCAGGATGCAGCAGGCGCCGCGCATCGCTCCGCCGTTCCGCATCGGCCAGACCACCCGCACCCCGGAAGAGGCGCGCACCTTTCCGATTAACGACGGTTGCGATGACCCGACCCCCAACCCATGGAGAGGTCCCGCGCCGCCCACCACCCGCGGCAATTATCCCTGGGAGCGCGAGAATGCGGCCCTTGAGATCACCGGCTATGACGGCATCAGCGACGACGGCGAGGAGATCTATAACTTCCTCAAGCAGGAAGGCATCACCAACGTCGCGCTCATGGGCGTCCATGCCAACGTCTGCATTATGAACCGCGCCTTTGGATGCCGCGAGATGACGCGTCTCGGCTTCAACGCGGTCGTGGTGCGGGATTTGATCGACGCGGCGTACGATCCGCGCAAGCGCCCGTTCGTTAGTAACGCGCGCGCCACCGAACTGGTCGCCGAGTTCATCGAGGCCCACTGGTGCCCATCGATCTTGAGCGCGGATCTCACGCAAATCGTCCTTGGCACTGCGGGTCCGGCGACGGCATAGAAGCTGAGCGCACGATCCGCTGTTTTGCGGTGCGGTTGGCCGCCCGCTTTATGGCGTGTCTGCGGCCAAGCTTCACGACCTTGACAATAGGGCCTGTTTTCCCTTACAGTACCCGTAAAGCGCACCTCGTCGTGCCTGTAACCCTTTTTGAAGTCTTAGAGAGAATAGAGAGGTTCACGATATGGAAAGAAGGTCCTTTCTGGGGGTGTTGCCCCAAGCTATGGCTGCGGCTGCGGCCGTCGATGGCGCCGTTGCCGCCGCGAATGCGCAGGTCGCCCCGACGAATGCGCCGGCGCCTGCCGCGAGTCCGAAACTGCCCAATCGCCCCAAGGTTCCCGGAACGCTCAGCCTGCGGGGCCGCACCCGCACCGCCCAGCAAGTGGGAGGCGCTGGCGCGACCGAAAAGGAGCTGCGCTGGGAGGTCGGACAGACGGCCATCATTATTATCGACATGTGGGACACGCACACCTGCCTTTGCGCGGCCCAGCGCGTGGCCGCCATGGCGGTCCGGATGAACGCGGTCGTCAACGCCGCCCGCACCATGGGCGTGCAGATCATTCACGCGCCCAGCGACACGATGAAGTATTACGAAGGAACACCCTGGCGGACGAGAATGCAGCAGGCGCCGCTCGTCGCTCCGCCGTTCAAGATCGGACAGACCAACAGAACGCCCGAGGAAACGCGCACATTCCCGATAGGGGAAGGTTGCGACGACCCGGTCCCCTACAGGTTTGTAGGGCCCCCGCCGGCCACGACGAGCGCCAATCAACCCTGGGAGCGCGAGCATGCGGCCCTTCAGATTACCGGTTATGACGGCATCAGCGCCGACGGCCAGGAGATTTACAATTTCTGCAAGACGGAAGGCATCACCAACGTCGCGCTCATGGGCGTCCACGCCAACATCTGCATCATGAACCGGGCCTTCGGCTGCCGGGAGATGACGCGCCTGGGCTTCAACGTGGTGGTGGTGCGGGACCTGATCGACGCCATGTACGACCCGCGCAGACGCCCGTTCGTGAGCCACGAACGCGGCACCGAGCTGGTCGCCGAGTTCATCGAGGCCAATTGGTGCCCGTCGATCGTGGGCGAGGACCTCACGCGAGTCGCGCTTGGCACCGCGGGTCCGGCGACGGCGTAGCGGCGGTATAGAAACTCAGCGCATTGTCCCCCTGCCTGACCGTGCGGGAGCGGATAAGCGTTCCGTACGCTTCGCCCATCGCGAAGCGCATCGCATGCTGCGCCACGACCAGCGTCGGCGGCGCTTGCTCCGCTAACAGTGTGAGCGCCAGTCCGTACTCCCCTTCCAGGCTGTAGGGCGGATCCAGAAACACGATATCTGCGCGATAGCGGGGAAGTGTGTCCAGCGCCCGGCCCGCGGCCACGGTCGCGCGGGACTCCACTCCCAGGATCGCCAGGTTCTCGCGAATCGTCTCCAGCGCGTAGCGGTCGCGTTCCAGGAACCATACGTGGCTGGCGCCGCGGCTCAGGGCTTCAATGCCCACCGCGCCCGTGCCGGCGTATGCATCCACGAACGTCGCTCCCCGGATGCGCGGCGCCAGAATATCGAAGAGCGTTTCGCGCAGCCGGCTGGGCGTGGGTCGCGCGGCGTCCCCCGGGACGCTCTTCAAAACGCGGGAACGAAACTCTCCGGCGATGACGCGCATCATCCCACCGTCACCAGCCCGTAGCGGCGCTGCCAATGGTCCCGGATATAGGCCACGGCGCGCCCCAGGTCTTCCCCATCGGGCGGATGGGCGATGAAATCCACTGCCTCGCGCCGCGCGATTTCCAGAACCTCTCCGTCGCGCAGCAGGTTGGCCACACGGAGCGACGGCAGCCCCGATTGTTTGGTCCCGAAAAACTCGCCCGGACCGCGAAGCTTGAGATCGATCTCCGAAATGTAGAATCCGTCCGTGGACTCCACCAGTGTGCGGATGCGCTCCCGTGCGGCGTCGTTCATCTTCTCCGTGGCCAGGATGCAATAGCTCTGCGCGGCCCCGCGGCCCACACGTCCGCGAAGCTGGTGCAATTGGGCCAGGCCAAAACGCTCCGCCTGCTCAATCAGCATGATGGTGGCGTTGGGCACATCCACGCCCACCTCGATCACCGTGGTGGAGACCAGAATCTGGATGCGGCCTTCCTTAAAAAACCGCATGGCCTCCTCCCGTTCTTGGGCCCCCAACCGCCCGTGCAACAGGCCCACGGAGAGATCCGGAAAGACCTCGCGGGAAAGATGTTCGTACATCTTCTCCGCCGCCTTCACGGCCTGGGTCTCGGATTCCTCGATCACCGGATAGACCACGTACGCCTGGCGCCCTTCCAGAATCTGCCGCTTCATGAAGCTGTAGACCTGCTCGACCCGGTCCGCGGTGGCGTGCTTGGTGACGATCGGCTTCCTTCCCGGCGGCAGTTCGTCGATGACCGACACGTCCAGATCGCCGTACAGCGTCATGGAAAGCGTGCGCGGGATGGGCGTGGCCGTCATCACCAGCACATCGGGGTGGACCGCCTTCCGCACCAGGCCCAGGCGCTGGAGGACCCCGAAGCGGTGCTGCTCGTCGATAATCGCCAGACCTAGCCGCGCGAACTCGACGTCCTTTTCGAGCAGGGCGTGAGTGCCGATCACAACCTGCGCCAGCCCCTCCGATACCAGCTTCTTGAGCTGCGTCTTCTCTCGGCCGGTGGCCGACCCGGTGAGCAGAACCACCACATATCCCAGCTTCTCGAGAATCTGCTTGAAATAGATCCCGTGCTGCGTTGCTAAAATCTCCGTGGGCGCCAGCACGGCCACCTGGAAGCCGTTCTCGATAGCGATGACGGCGGCCTCCGCGGCGACGATGGTCTTGCCGCTGCCCACGTCGCCTTGCAGCAGCCGGTTCATGGGATGCGGCGCCGTCATATCGTCCGCGATCTCCTTGATGACGCGCTTCTGCGCCGCCGTGGGCTTGAACGGCAGCATGGCCTTCACCTTTTCCCGCACGCGGTCGTCGATTTGAAAAGCGATGCCGGGCAGAGCGCGCGCCTTGGCGCGCTTCAGCGCGATGCCGCACTCCAGCCAGAAGAACTCTTCGAAGATCAGCCGGAACTGCGCCGGCGCGCGGAACGCGTTCAGCAGGCGCAGGTCGGAATCGGGCGGCGGAAAGTGCGTGTGGCGGACGGCCGTCCACAAATCCGGCAACTTGAGCCGGCGGAGCAGGAACGCCGGCAGGTGGTCCTCTAGTGGCGCGATCCCTTCCAGAGCGCGATGCGTAAACACGCGTAGCGCGCGCGTCGTGAGCTTGGAAATGCCTTCGTAGATGGGAACGATGCGCCCCGTGTGCAGCGCGGCCTCGCCGTCTTCGTCGCCGCCCGATAGGATTTCGTACTCCGGGTGCAGCATGGTGAGCTCGCCCGAGTAGGAATCGAACTCGACCTTGCCGAAAAGCGCCACTCTCGCCCCCGGGTCGAACACGCGTTCGAGGTAGCCGCCGTGGAACCACTTGCCAACCAGAATGGCGCGGGAGGCGTCCGAAAAGCGGGCCTCGAACAACCCCAAACTCCGCCGGTGAAAGCCCGACACCTTGGCCGAGCGCACGTCCGCGATCACGGTCGCGGTCTCGCCCGGAGCAAGCTGGGCGATGGTTTTCACATTGGAGCGATCTTCGTAACGGAACGGAGGGTATCCCAGCAGGTCTTCGACGGTTTCGAGGCCCCGGGCTTTCAGCATCGCCGCGCGGGCCGGCCCAATGCCTTTCACGTACGGGAGCGGGGTGGTTAGATCCATACGGAGCGGGCGCTCGAATGGCGTCAGCACCCAGTGTACAATGCGTCGCGCGCCGCGGCTCTCGATGGTCTGATGCAGGCTGGACCGCCCGGTCGCCGCCCTTGCCGGCGCGATCCACCTTCGCGCAGTCGTAGCGGTTTCTTGGAAAAGTTTGTTGCAATCAAAGAACTTGGCGGCCGATGACCGCAGAGGCCTGCGCGGTTGCCCCCAATGGATCGGTGGAAACCACCGGGCGGGACGGCGAAAAGCGACGGCCTGCCACTCCCTAGTTCCCTTATAGCGCGCCGGCGCCAGGAAAGGTGGTTCCGGAGAACAGCGGAAGACGGGGTAAGTTGTGGAGGGTGAGGCGGTTAGAGAAAACTTGAAGGACTTGTGATCGTCCATTGCGGCTGAGTGGGCACGATTGCACAAACCGTGCGGCCTTGTGGAGCAAGGGCCGTCTACATCTCCTGACCCGGCCGGACGCTCCGCAGCCGGACTGGGCCCGCGTCCCACCCGTGAACATCTGCATGGGCGTGATACGGCCAAATGGACATCGGGCTGCCGGGAATCTCATTTTTCAGGAACCCCACTTGTCGGCCGCGTTGGTGTCTAATGTAGCTATGCCGAAGACCTTGGCCATATTCTCTTTGCTCGTGGTGGCCCTGCCTTGCGCCGTCGCACAAGGCGATGCGAACGAGTGGGGGCAGACAGTGGACGGGTTGAGAATGTCCGTGGCGCTGATACCTGGCAGTCGCACGGACTCCCTGGTTCGCGTCACCTTGAATTACATCGGCGACAAGCCCTTGTTGCTCCCGTCCGCGCTCATTTCAGCCGACCGAATTGCCGGGTACAGGCTAGGGCTCTTGGTCTCCGCACCAGACGGACAGCACCGTTTCCATTTCGATGGACTCGATGTAATTGCTGGCCGCCTCGATCCGCTCGTTATCCCGCTGGTACCGCATGCAAGCTATACCCTCGAATTGCCGTTTGCGGAGTGGCGTGCCTCCGAGTCGGGCAGGATTTGGCTGCAGTCACTCGTTCAGCAACACGGACAATTATGGGTAGAGTGGGATTGTGCAGATCAGGGGACTCCAGCCATTCGCTCGCTGCCATGCCCTCTATACGGCTACCCAAACCCCAATCAAATCACATGTTGGCAGGGCAAGCTCACGTCCAATCGAGTAACGCTTCCGAAGTGATCGTCGCCTCCTGCACTGACCCGAATAGCCGCCGAGGATGCTGGTAGAAAGCCGGCACTCGTGGCCGCAAACGGGGTTCCTTTCCTTTGACCGTGCCGTGCGGAAAGTGGACGCCTTCAGCCACTCGAGCGTGCAGTCCCCAAACCGCCAAATCGCCCTGCCGGATCGAGGTCTTCCGCTTCATCGCTCCCCAGCGCGGCGATTTCAAGAGGAGCCGCGGAACGGCGCTAAACTGGGACCATGGCGTCAGGCGTCGAAATCGGTACGCTGATCGATCGGAATCCGGGAATACGCGGCGGGCGACCGAAAATTGCCGGGACCGGATTGACGGTGCGGCAAGTCGTGGGCTGGTACAAGATGGGCATGGTCCCGGAGGAAATCGCCCTCGAGTATCCGCATTTGACCCTCGCTCAGGTGCATGCCGCGTTGGCGTATTACCACGCGAACCGGGAGGAGATTGAAGCGGATATCGCCCGCGAAGAGACGGTAGCGGGGCTGCTAAACTCTGTGTATGGACCGGGTTGAAGAAATCGAAACCGCAATTACGAACCTGCCACGGGAAGATTACCGGCGTTTGGTTGATTGGTTCCGTACTCGCGAGCAAACCCGCTGGGACAAGCAGATGGACCAGGACTCGGCCGCCGGCAAGCTGGACTTCCTGTTCAGCGAGGCTGAGAGCGAAACCGAGCAAGGGCTGACCCGGCGCTGGCCCCCGTCCAAGTGAACTCCGTTGCGACCCGCCGTTTCTGGGCGTTGTTCCACGCGCTCCCCAGCGACGTTCAGGAACTAGCCGTCAGGTCTTACGGCTTGTGGCGCCGCGACCCGCGTCATCCGTCGCTCCATTTCCGCCGGCTGCAGGGCCGTGCGGACCGCTTCACCGTTCGCATCGGGGACCATTATCGCGCTCTTGGCACATTGACCGCGGATACGGTGACGTGGGTCTGGATCGGCACGCATGCCGAATACGACCGGCTTGTTGGTTCGTGAACCAGCGCCGCGGCAGACCCCAATCTCCGCCGCCGATTATCGCTGCAGCGCTTCGTTCAGCGAGCCTTGGCGGTAACCTTCCATGTCCAGTGTCACGTACTTGAAGCCGAGGCGCTTGAAGATTTCCGTGAAGCGCCGCGCCATCTCCCGGTTCAGCGCCTTCTCCAGTTCCTCCGGCGCGATTTCGATGCGCACCATCTCGCCGTGGAATCGCACGCGGAACTGGCGGAAGCCGAGGGCCTTCAGCTCCTCCTCGCCCGCTTCCACCGTCTTCACCGTCTCCACCGTGACCGGCGTCCCGTAGGGGATGCGCGAGCTGAGGCACGCCGACGCCGGGCGGTCCCAGGTCGGCAGTCCGGCCCGGCGCGACAACTCGCGGATATCGGCTTTGGTCATTCCCGCGTCCGCCAGCGGCGCGGCCACCTGGTGCTTTACGGCGGCGCCTTGGCCCGGCCGGTAATCGCCCAGGTCGTCCACGTTCAGCCCGTAGACGATGTGCTCCCAGCCGCGCTCCCGGCCCAGCTCTTCCAGGCGCGTGAACAGCTCGTCCTTGCAGTGGAAACAGCGGTTGGCATCGTTGCGCGCATAGTCTGGATTCTCGAACTCCCGCGTTTGGACGTACTCATGCGCGATGCCGAACCGCGCCACGAAGGCCTCCCCATCGCGCTTGTGCGATTCGGGAAGAGAAGCGGAATCGGCCGTGATCGCCACCGCGCCGGAACCCAGCGCTCGCTCGGCGGCCCAGGCCAGGTACGCGGAATCCGTGCCGCCCGAAAACGCCACCATCACGCGGCCCATGCCCCGGAGGATGGCGAAGAGGCGCTCTTCCTTCTCACCCAGACGCGCGGCGCTCGATAACTCTACGAGTGCGGACATACGGATCTCACCCAGCCGTCCCTTACAGTTTACTGGATCGGGAGGTCCTCCTGGCCGTTGCCGTTGCCATTGCCATTCCCGTTCTCGGCCTCCGGGATGACGGAGGCGGCGGCCACCTTGTCGCCTTCCTCCAGCGTCACCAGTTTCACGCCCTGCGTCGAGCGCCCCGCCTGCCGGATCGTGGAAGCCTCAATGCGGATGATCTTGCCGTTTTGGCTCACAATCACCAAATCGGTATCTTCCTTCACCGAGAGAATGGCCACCACTTGGCCGGTCTTGTGGGTGGTCTTCATGTTGATGACGCCCTTGCCGCCACGGTTCGTCAGCCGATACGCCTTGAGCGGCGTGCGTTTGCCAAATCCATTCTCCGCGATCGAAAGGATCAACCCATCCTCTTCCACCACTTCCATGCCCACCAGGTAGTCCCCCGTCGCGAGGTCCATGGCGCGCACGCCGCGCGCCTGCCGGCCCATGGGCCGTACGTGGCTCTCCGCAAAGCGGATGGCCTGACCCTCGCGCGACCCCAGAAACACGTAGTTGTCGCCGTTGGTGATCCCGGCCGAAATCAGTTCGTCGCCCTCGTCCAGGTTCACCGCGATGATGCCGCGCGACATGGGGTTGTCGAACTCCGTCAGCTCGGACTTCTTGATCACGCCGTCCCGAGTGGCCATCACGATGAACCGGCCGGGCACGAAATCCTTGACCGAAAGAAACGCCTTGACGGTTTCGTCGGGCTGCAGACTGACCAGGTTGCTGACGTGCTTGCCCTTGCCGACCGTGGCCGCGTCGGGAATCTCGTACGCCTTGAGCCAATACACGCGCCCACGGCTGGTGAACACCAGCAGGTAGCTGTGCGTGGAAGCCACCAGCAGGTGCTCCACCACGTCTTCGGCGCGCGTGCCCATGCCGATGCGTCCCTTGCCCCCGCGCGTCTGGCGGCGGTACGTATCCACGGCGGTGCGCTTCAAATACCCGCCGCGCGTCACCGTGATGGCCACGTCTTCCACGGCCACCAGGTCCTCCAGACGGATCTCGCCCTCGTCCTCGACGATCTCCGTGCGCCGCTCGTCGCCGTACTCCTTTTGAATCTCCTTTAGCTCCTTGACGATGACGTCGCGCAGCGCCCCATCCGAACCCAAAATTTCCAGGTACTCGGCGATGCGCCGCTGAATGTCCGTCAGCTCGTCCAGGATCTTCTGCTGCTCCATGCCGGTGAGGCGCTGCAATTGCAGCTCGATGATGGCTTGCGCCTGCCTGTCGCTGAACTCGAAGCGGACGATGAGCGCCTCGCGCGCTTCGCCCGGCGCCTTCGAGGCGCGAATCAGCCGGATCACTTCGTCCAGGTTATCGAGCGCCTTCTGGAACCCCAGCAGGATGTGCTCGCGGTCCCGCGCTTTCCGCAGCTCGAAATCCGTGCGCCGCCGTACCACATCCAGGCGGTGATTGATGAAATGCTTGATGGTCTCGATCAGTCCCAGCTCCCGGGGCTGCCCGTTGACGATCGAAAGCATGATGATCCCGAAGCCGGTCTGAAGCTGCGTATGCTTGTACAGGTTGTTGAGGACCACTTCGGCCTGCTCGCCGCGCTTCAGCTCGAAGACGATGCGCATGCCGTCGCGGTCGCTCTCATCGCGTATATCGGAGATGCCTTCAATCTTCTTTTCGTTCGCCAGGCCCGAAGCTTGTTCGATCAGCTTCGATTTGTTCACCTGGTAGGGGATTTCGGTGACGACGATTTGCTCTTTGTCCTTCCCCACCCGTTCGATGGCCGCGCGGGCGCGCAGTTTGAGGTGCCCGCGGCCCCTCGAATACGCGTCGACGATGCCCTGCCGCCCCAGGATGAACCCGCCTGTGGGGAAATCCGGCCCCGGAACTGTCTCCAGAATCTTCGCCAGCGGCGTATCGGGCCGCTGGATCAGTTGGATCGCGGCGCCGATGATCTCCGTCAGGTTGTGAGGCGGAATATTGGTCGCCATGCCCACCGCGATGCCCGACGAGCCGTTCACCAGCAGATTGGGCACGCGCGTGGGCAGCACTTCCGGCTCGACTTCGCTATCGTCGTAGTTCGGCCGGAAATCGACGGTCTCTTTGTCGATATCCTCCAGCAGCGCCATGGCGATGCGCGAGAGCCGAGCCTCGGTGTAACGCATGGCCGCGGGCGGATCGCCGTCGATGGAGCCGAAGTTGCCTTGCCCGGATACCAGCGGATACCGCATGCTGAAATCCTGCGCCATGCGCACCACGGAGTCGTAGATGGGGGCGTCGCCGTGGGGATGGTACTTGCCCATCACCTCGCCGGTGATTTTGGCGCACTTCTTGGTCGGCCGGTTGGGCAGCAGGCCCATCTCGTGCATGCCGAAGAGGATGCGCCGGTGGACCGGCTTTAGCCCGTCGCGCACGTCCGGCAGCGCCCTTCCTACGATCACGCTCATGGCGTAATCCAGGTAGGAACGCTTCATCTCGTCTTCGATGTTGATGGGGAGCAGATTCTTGCCGCCCCCGTCTCCACCACCCGTTCCGGGTAAGGGAGGCTGTCCGCCCGTAGGCGGCGCCGGAGGCACTGGTGGTGGTGGTCCTTGGTCGGCCAATTTCGATGTCTCTCCGGAGTAGGTAACTCCTATTTTAACAAGAATTTACTTCCCTTCGGCAGCATTTTCGGACGCTGCGTCTATCCCTTAATCGGTGGCGTGCAGGCTTGGGTTATTCACCGCCGAGCAGAGAAGCCAAGAAAACTCGGCGATGGATTCCGTGTGGCGTACGGACGACGGATCGGGCGGGCTCCTCCACCCCGGGTATCGCTTTCCATAAAGGCGCCGATAAGTAAAGCGGGCGATTATGCCGACATTCCCGAAGACCCTCGGCGAGACCGTTTGGGATTTGCCGCCGCTCATCCTTCACCCTTTTAACGACCGCGTTTCGCCTGCGGCCCTGCTGGACAACTCCAAGGCGGCCCTGATGTTAGCCGGTCTGATCCCGGCCGACGGGTCGGACCGCGACGAATTGAAGCGCCGCCTGCTATTCGGCCGCCACGCCGAGATTCGCATGCTGTTCTTCCTGGGCAAAGACGTATTCCGGTGGATGGACCAATGCCAGGAATCGACGGGGCGTATCGGCGACCTGGACGGTCTGGAGATCCGCCCGCAGAGCTTCGCGGGCCTTCTCACATCCGGGCCGCCCGCGAGCGTGAAGGAGAAACTGATCCGCTGGGGCGTGGCCGACTATGCCGCCGTCTTTGCGCGGGCGGTCGGGCTGAATGCGGCCTTCGCCCAGCCGCCGACGCTCGAAAGCCTTTCCGAGGAATTCCTCCGGAACTATCACCGCTACGCCGACGCTCTTTTCCGCTGCTACATGGAGTTGGAGCCGCACGGCGCCCTCGGCGCCGCCAACTTTCGCTTCGAACTCTACGCCTCCGGCGAATACTCGCGGATGCTGGAAACGGAGTGGGGCGGCGAATAGCGCGGCGGCGAGGCCGCTTTACCGCTGAGGATTCGGCGTTTGCGGGTCGATCCAAGGTCCATCGGCGCCGATCAGTCGATCAGCCTCTTTCGGGCCCCACGTGCCTGGCTCGTAGATGTGCAGTGGGACGACGTTACCCAAGACGGGCTCCACCACACGCCATTGGGCTTCCACCAGATCCTCGCGGCCAAACCGATCGCCGACCCCGCCCATCGCATCGCCCAGCAGCCTTTGATACGGCGGCAGATCGTTGGCGGCCTGCCGCTGAAGCTCGAGTTCCACATCGACGCCCGCCATCCGATCTCCCGGAGCCTTCACCCGCACGCCTAATCCAATACTGATATCCGGACTGATCCGCAGCCGCATGTGGGCGGAACTGGTGGGCACGATTTCTCCAAAGGTCTCGCGCGGCGGGCGCTTAAACTCGACGTAAACCTCCGTCGAGGTGACGGGCAGCAGCTTGCCGGCGCGAATAAAGATGGGAACGCCGGCCCATCGCCAACTGTCGATCAGAATCTTGACCGCCACGAAAGTTTCGACCGTGGAACCCGGCGCCACGCCCGGCGCCGAATGATACCCTTCATACTGGCCGCGGACGATGGCGTCCGGGGTGAGCGGGCGGATGGATTTCAGCAGGCTCGCTTTCTGGTCGCGCACCGCCTCGTGATTCTCACCCGTCGGCGGACCCATCGCCAGGTTGGCCAGGATTTGCAGCATGTGATTCTGGACCACGTCGCGCAGGGCCCCCACTTCGTCGTAGAAGCGCCCGCGGTCCCGCACGCCGAAGCTCTCCGCCATGGTGATCTGAATGCTTCGAATGTAGTTCCGGTTCCAGAGCGGCTCAAAGATGGGGTTGGCGAAGCGCGTGTAGAGGATGTTTTGTACCGGTTCCTTCCCCAGGTAATGATCGATGCGGAAAATCCTTTCCTCGGGGATATAGCGGTGCAGAGTCCGGTTGAGATCCTCCGCCGAACCCAGATCGCGGCCGAAGGGCTTTTCGACCACGATGCGCGCGTTTTCGGCGCATCCCGATTCCGCCAGGCGTTGGGTAACCGTCGCAAACAGACTGGGTGGAATCGCCAAATAAAAGAGCGGCTGCCGAGCCTGGGCCAGTTGCTGGCGAAGGTGGGTGAAGGTAGCGGCATCGTTGTAGTTGCCACCCACGTATTGCATCAGGACTGCCAACTTCTGGAAAGCGGCCGGATCGAATCCGCCATAATGCGCCACGCTGTCCTTGGCCCGGGCGATGAGTTGGTCCAACGTCCAGCCCTCTTTGGCCATCGCGACGATCGGCAGGTCGAGTCCTTCGTCGCGCACCAAGCCCTGCAGAGCCGGAAAGATCTGCTCGTAGGCCAAATCGCCGGTGGCGCCGAAAAACACAAAGGCATCCGACTGAAAACGGGACATGAGCGGGCTCCTACAGTAATATTCGATTCCCTCGTGGATCGTCCGGACGCAAGATCGTCCTCTACGCCAGCGCCGCCAAATCTTCCAGGCTGAGCCGGCCGGTGTAAATCGCCATCCCCAGCGCTACGTGGACATTCATTGAGACGAGGGCGCGAACCTCGTCCATGGTGGCGATGCCGCCCGCTGCGGTCAACTCCAGCGCCGTGGCCGCCCGCAGGCGCCGGAACCATGCGAGGTCCGTGCCCAGCATCATGCCTTCCTTGTCTACGTACGTGCACAGGAAGCCGGAGCAGTACGGCTCCAGCGCGGAGAGGACCTGTTCGGCGGTGAGATCGGTGGACTGTTGCCAGCCCTTGACCACGATGCGGCCTTGCTTGGAATCGAGGGCGATGAGGACGCGGTCGCGGCCGATCGCCGTTGCCAGGGCCTTGAGGAACGCCTCATGGACGCCGTGTTCGGCGAATGCCGCCGTCCCCACAATCACCTTCCGCGCGCCCTGTTCGACCAGCGCCCGCGCGCGCTCCACCGTGCGCACGCCGCCGCCTACGCGAACGGCCGCCTTCGACGCCAGCATGCGCACCAGCTCGCCGTTGGAGCCGCGGCCCATGGCGGCGTCGAGGTCGATTACCTGGATTTCGGGAAAGCCGGCGAAGCGCCGCAGCATCTCCTCCGGCGAATCACCCTCCAGCGCTTTTTCGCGGCCCTGAACCAACTGGACCACCTTCCCTTCCATCAGGTCGATGCACGGGAAGATCATGCGGTCCTCACCGGGATGCCGCGGCGATGCAACTCCTCTTTCAACTGGTTCACGGTGAATGTTTCGTAGTGGAAGATAGAGGCCGCCAGCGCGGCGTCGGCGCAGCCGTCCGTGAGGACGCGCACGAAATCCTCGGGCTTCCCCGCCCCGCCGCTGGCAATCACCGGAATGTGCGTGGCCCGCGAGACGGCGCGCGTGAGCGCGCAGTCGAAGCCTTCTTGCACGCCATCCGTGTCCATGGAGGTCAGCAGGATTTCGCCGGCGCCTAGTTCCTCGCCCCGCGCCGCCCAGGCGACCGCGTCCAGATCCTCTTCGTCGCGCCCGCCCCGCGTGTACACGCGCCATTCGCCAGGGGCGCGGCGGCGCGCATCGATGGCCAGGACCACGGCCTGCGCGCCGAATTCGTTGCTCAATTCCGTGATCAGCTCCGGCCGGCGTACGGCGGCGGTGTTCACCGAGACCTTATCGGCGCCCGACGTGAGGATGCGCCGCGCGTCCGCCACCGACCGGATTCCACCGCCCACCGCCAGCGGGATGAATACGCGGCGCGCGGTGCGGGCGACCACGTCCGCCATGATCTCGCGCGCGTCGCTGGAGGCCGTGATATCGAGGAAGACCAGCTCGTCGGCACCGTCGCGGTTATAGCGATCCGCCAGCTCCACGGGATCGCCAGCGTCGCGGAGATTGACGAAATGCACGCCCTTGACCACGCGCCCGCCGGTGACGTCCAAACACGGGATGATTCGTTTCGCCAGCATAAACCTAATCGGCCGCCGATGAACGCGGATGAACGCGGATAAGAGAACTGTTCCGTAATCGGCGTTCATCGGCGTTCATCGGCGGCTCCAATCGAGTTTCACCGCTCATCGGCGGCTGTCAAACCTCCAAGAAATTCCGCATGATCCGCAACCCCACGGCCCCCGATTTCTCCGGATGGAACTGCGTCCCGAACACGTTGCCGGCTTCGAGCGCGGCCGTGAACGGCGTCTCATACACGCACGTCGCCGCCGCGCGCTCGTGCCGCGGGACGTAATAGGAGTGCGCGAAGTACACGAACGGCCGCGCATCCAGGTTGCGGATCAACTTTGAATCATGCCGGACTTCCAGTTCGTTCCAGCCCATGTGCGGCACGCGCGCGCCCGCGGGAAAGCGCTTCACGGCTCCCGGATAGACGCCCAGGCCGCGGACCTCGGGCGCTTCCTCGCTGGTTTCGAATAGCGCCTGCAACCCTAGGCAGATGCCCAGAAAAGGCACGCCCGCGCCGATCCGCTCCAGTAGCGCGGCGCGCACGTCGAGCGCGTCGAGCGCGCGCATCATCTGCCCGAAGTGGCCCACGCCGGGAAGAATGATTTTGGCGGCGCTGCGCAGGCCGGCGGCGTCGTACACCAGCTCATATTCGCAGCCCAACTCCGCCAGCGTGTTCTGGACGGACCGCAGATTCCCCGCGCCGTAATCCAGAATCGCGATCATAGCAGCCCCTTAGTGGAAGGCAATTGGTCTTTCAGCCGCGCATCTTTCGAGCAGGCGTACTTCATGGCGCGCGCGAAGCACTTGAAAACGGCTTCCAGCTTGTGGTGGCTGGAGCGGCCGTAGAACACCTTGACGTGCAGGTTGGCGCCCGCGTGGTTCGCGAAGCCGCCGAAGAAATCCTCCACCAGCTCAACGTCCAGATCGCCCACCCGCCGGACCTTCACCAGGTCTTTGTAGACCAGCGCCGGACGCCCGCCCAGGTCCACGGCGGCGACGGCCAGCGTCTCGTCCATCGGCTGCACGAAGTAACCCGCGCGGTTGATCCCCTTGCGGTCGCCCAGCGCCCGGGAGAACAACTGCCCGAGCACGATGCCGGCGTCTTCGACGGTATGATGCTGGTCCACGTCCAGATCGCCCTCGGCGCGCAGCTTCAGGTCGAAGCCGCCATGCTTGGCGAACAGCTCCAGCATGTGGTCGAGGAAGCGGATTCCGGTGGAGATTTCATACCGGCCGCGCCCCTCGACGCGCAGCTCGCCGGAGATGCGCGTCTCCTTCGTATCGCGCTCGATAGCGGCGGTTCTCATGACGCGAACACCTCTTCCAGATAATTGATATCGTCCACGATGGCGTACGCCTTCTCCGCCTGAAACAGGAATACCAAATCCAGATACAGCGGGTTCGAAGGCGCCGCGATACCGATGAATGGGACCCCCGCGGCGCACGCGCAGCGGGCGTCATCCACCGTGTCGCCAATGTAGAACACGCTGCGATCCGCGTTATGTTCCCCAATTCGCAGCAGGCCTTCGGGATGGGGCTTCTGGTCGCGCACGTCCTCGGTGGCGATGATCGGATCGAATCGCAACCCGGCCGCGAACCGGCGTAAAGTCAGATCCGCCTCGGCGCGGGGGCGGCCGGTGAAGATGGCGAACTGGAAGCGCTCGTTCAGCTTCTCCAGCGTTCCCGGCCTGGCGACCCACCGCTCGCGCAGGATCAGCCCGTCGGTTCCGTTTCCCAGAAAGAGCCGCTGAAAATGCTCCTTCACGCTCTCGAAGGGGACGTCCACTCCCGCCTCGGCGACGATGCGATGCGTGAGCTTCCAATCGTCGTTGAAGCCGCCCCGGTTCTTGTATTCCTGGATGCGGTCCAGGGAGACTTCCGCGCCGATGAAGTGCGCGGCCGTGCGCGCGATGGTCGCGCGATACGACTGCGTAACGTCCACCAGCACGCCGTCCATGTCGAAGACCAACAGCGGCTTGCTCATCGCTTCCAGATCTCTTCGAGCGCCGCCAGCAGCCGGCGGGTTTGCGCGCGGGTCCCCACGGTGATGCGCACGCATCCCGGCGCTTCGTAGCTGCGGTCGCGGACCAGGATGCCGCGCTCGCGCAACGCGTCGCGCAATTCGATGGCGCGCCCGCCCATGCGCGCCAGGACAAAATTCGCGGAGCTGGGCACGTAGGAGATGCCCAGGCGCTCCAGTCCCAGGCAGAGTACTTCGCGCGCCGCCAGCGCCTCGGTCACGTAAGCCTCAATGTAGGCGGGGTCTCCCACCGCGGCCTCGGCCGCCAGCACCGCCAGCGAATTCACGCTGTACGGCGACTGCGCCTTGCGCAGGAACGCGATGTTGGTTTCGTGGGAAAACAGGCAGCCCAAACGCATGGCCGCCATGCCGAACACCTTGGAAAACGTCCGGCTAACGAACAAGTTGGGCGCGCGCGCGATCTCACCGAGCGCGGTGACGCCCGAAAACTCGTAGTACGCCTCGTCCACCATCACCACCGCCTTGCGGGCGCGGTGGAGAATGCGTTCGACGCCCACCAGCGAAACGCCCGTGCCGGTGGGGTTGTTGGGGTTGGCGAGGATCACCGCGCGGGTCTCCGCGGTGATGGCCGCGAGCGTCTCCTGAAGCGGAAACTCCATGTCCGGCTGCCGGTATTCGACCACCTTGATCCGCGCGCCCGCCGCCTCGCAGTAGAAGCGATACATGGCGTACGACGGGGCGAGCAGCACGGCCTCCTGCCCATCGTCCAGGTACGTGTTCACCAGGACCTGAATGGCCTCGTCGGTGCCGTTGGTGAAAAGGAACCGCTCCGGCGCGACGCCGAAATAGCGCGCGATGGTCTCTTTGGCCTCGCCGTACTCGGGGTATACGGCCAGCCGCCCCGTATCCAGCTTGCTCTTGAGCGCGGCGACGACCCGCGGCGAACAGCCCACGGTATTCTCGTTGAAATCCAGGCGTAGCTTGCCCACGCGCCCCGCCGTCGGGGGCGAATACGCCGCCATGGCAAGGACGGCCGGGCGAGGCCGGATGGCCCTCTTGGGCAGCTTGAATCCTTTCATTCGCGAACCTCTGGGACCCGTGGAGTGGGCCTCCGGCCTGCCATGCCGCCATTCCTGGCGGCATGGGGTTGGGGCTCCACCCTCATCTCCACCGAACGCGCGTGGGCCTCCAGCCCTTCCGCCCGCGCCAGCGTGGTGATGGCCGGCGCCAGACGCGCCAACGCCGCCTCGCTGAGAT
This sequence comes from Bryobacteraceae bacterium, assembly GCA_050012095.1. Classification (GTDB taxonomy): domain Bacteria; phylum Acidobacteriota; class Terriglobia; order Bryobacterales; family Bryobacteraceae; genus BOG-224. Next base: position 17,544 of record JBEKHV010000051.1, read on the forward strand.
TCTGCACCGAGATGACCTTCAGGAAATCCGTCACCGACAGGCCCCCGCGCAGCCGCGCGGTTCCGCCGGTGGGCAGCACGTGGTTCGGGCCGGAGGCGTAATCGCCCGCCGCTTCCGGGCTGAATGGTCCCACAAAGACGCTGCCCGCGTGGCGCACTTTCGCTATGAGGCGGTCATCGGGAATGCTCAGGTGCTCCGGCGCGAACCGGTTCGAGAGATCCATTGCCTCGTCCAAGGAGCTGGTCACGACGATGGCCGAATTCCGCGCGATCGATTTCGCCGCCACCGCGGCCGTAGGCAGGTCCGCGAGCTGCCGATCCACCTCGCCCGCCACCGCCGCCGCCAGCGGCCGCGAGGTGGTCAGCAGGATGGCCGAAGCATCCACGTCGTGCTCGGCCTGCGCCAGCATGTCGGCGGCTAGGAGGCGTGGGTCGCCGTCTTCGGCAATGATCAGAATTTCCGTGGGGCCGGCGACGAAATCGATCCCCACCTCTCCCGCGAGCAGCTTCTTGGCCGCCGCGACGTAGATATTCCCCGGGCCGACGATGCGGTCCGCTTTGGGAACCGTGCGCGTTCCGAAGGCGAAGGCGGCAATGGCCTGCGCTCCGCCCATCTCGAACACGTGATTGACGCCCAGCAAAGAAGCCGTGCCTAGCACCTCGGCCACCGGCCGGGGAGAGGCCACCGAGATGCTTCGCACGCCGGCGGTCTGCGCGGGAATCACGGTCATCACGATGGTGGAGGGCAGCGGGTAGCGGCCGGAGGGGATGTAGGCAGCCACGGCGTCGAGGGGACGCACGATCTGCCCGAGGCGCAAGCCCTTATGAGTTTCCTCGGTCCACTGGGCGGGCAACTGGCGCCGGGCATAGGCCCACACGCGCTGCGCGGAGGTGGCCACGGCGTCGAGAAACGCCAGGTCCAGACCCCGGCGGGCGGCCACCAGCTCCTTTTCGGGAACGCGCACGCTGGCGCGCGCCAGCCCGTCGAACCGCCGCGCGTACTCCATCAGCGCGCGGTCGCCGCGCTTGCGGACCGCCTCCAGAATCGGCGCAACCACCGATTCGGCCTCCGCCAATCGCGCCGCCTTGCGCGTCAGCAGGCGGCCGGCATCCTTGCTTGCAAGAATTCGAATCACAGCACGATCTTATTCAACGGATATTCCACAATGCCCTGCGCGCCCGCCTGCTTCAGACGCGGGATGATGGTGCGCACGGCGGATTCGTCCAGGATGGTATTCACCGCCAGCCATTCCTCATCGCTCAAATGCGAAATCGTGGGCCTCTTCAGCGCCGGCAGGACAGCGAGCGCCGCAGCCAAGTTGTCCTTATGGACGTTGAGCATCAACCCCACTTTACCGAGCGCGTTGATGGCTCCTTCGAGCAGCATCCGCATGTCCTCAAGCTTCCGCCGTTTGGCCGCGTCCGCCCAGGACTGCTTGTTGGCGATAAGCTGCGTGTTCGATTCCATCACCGTGTCGATGATCTTGAGGTTGTTGGCGCGCAGCGACGAGCCCGTCTCGGTGACTTCCACGATGGCATCCGCCAGCACCGGCGGCTTCACCTCGGTCGCGCCCCAACTGAACTCCACCTTGGCCGCGACGCCGTGCCGGGCCAGATACCGTTTGGTGGCTCCTACCAGCTCGGTGGCGATGACCTTGCCCTCCAGGTCCCCTACCGCATGGAAGTTGGAAGCCTCCGGAACGGCCAGCACCCAGCGCACCTTGCCGAAGCTCTGCTTGGCGTAAACCAGGTCGGCCACGGCCACCACGTCGGCCTCGTTCTCTTCCACCCAATCGCGGCCGGTGAGGCCCGCGTCCAGAATGCCGTCCTCGACGTAACGCGCCATTTCCTGCGCGCGGATCAGCATGCACTCGATATCCGGATCGTCGATGCCCGGAAAATACGAGCGCGCGCTGGTGGTGATGGCGAATCCCGCGCGGCGGAACAGGTCGATGGTGGCGTTCTCCAGGCTGCCCTTGGGGATGCCGAGCTTGAGCTTCACTGCTTGCCTCCGTACACCGCGGCGGGATCGTAAACGCGCTCTTCCGAAACTTCCCACTCGCCCTTCTCCAACCGACGGAAAAAGCAGCTCCGGTAGCCTTCGTGGCACACACCCGGGCCGAGGGCTTCCGCGTGGATCAGGACCGCGTCGCCGTCGCAGTCGGTCGAGATTTCCTTTACCACAAGCCGATGTCCGGACGTCTCGCCCTTGAGCCAGAGCTTTCCCCGGGAGCGGCTGTAAAACGTCACGAAGCCGGTATCCACGGTCTTGCGGAAGGCTTCCTCGTTCATGTAGCCCAGCATGAGCACGCGGCTGTTCGCGTGGTCCTGAACCACCACGGGGACCAATCCGCCGGCCTTTTCAAAGTCGAGAGTCATGGCGCCAACAAAAAAAGCCCGCCGTAAATTGCGGCGGGCGTCCTTTCCGGTTTCGATTTGCGAGAAATTAGGACACGGCCCGTCGCGTGAAGGCGTGGCTATGATGGTGACGCGGTGCGACGGAAGCTGTCATAAACTTTGAGTATAGCACAAGGCGCCGCTGCCGAAATCTGGTAATGTGGTCATAGCTGGGGGGCGTGTCTAAAGCGCGCCTTGTTCGACAATGGTTCCAGGGGATGCTGCCATGAATCAGTCTGGAGGCTGCCAGCCGGGCGCCGCTAAAGTTGGTGCGCTCCAGGAAAGCGAGCACATGGTCGCGGCCCTGCTGGAGTCGGCATCGCAGGCCATCATCGGAGCCGATGCGAGCGGCAGGATCGTGCTCGCCAACGCCCGGACCGAAGACATGTTCGGCTATGCCCGCGGGGAGCTGATCGGATCGCCGGTTGAGATACTGCTGCCGGACGCCCTGCGGCGGAAGCACGTTCAGGACCGTGCGGACTATTTCTCGCACCTCCGTGTCCGCCCCATGGGTACCGGACTGGAACTCGCCGGACAGCGCAAGGACGGCTCGCAATTCCCGGTGGAAGTGAGCCTCAGCTTCATCCGCACCGACGAAGGCGTAGTCGCCATCGCGTTTGTCAGCGATATCAGCCAGCGCAAGCGCCTGGAAGATCAGTTGATGCACGCGCAGAAGATGGAGGCCGTGGGGCGTCTGGCCGGCGGAGTGGCGCACGATTTCAACAACCTGCTGACCGTCATCTCGGGCTACAACCAGATGATCCTGGACCAGCTCCCGCCGCATGACGCCCTGCGCGTCTACTCCCAGGAGATTCTCAAGGCGACCGATCGCGCCGCCGCCCTTACCGGCCAACTGCTGGCCTTCAGCCGGCGCCAGATCGTGCGGCCCGTGGTGTTCGAGGTCAACGCGGCGCTGGCCCAAACGGAGAATATGCTCCGGCGCCTGATTGGTGAGGACATCATTCTAACTCTCAGCCTCAGCCCGGACGCAGGCGTCATCAGGGCCGACCACGGACACCTGGAACAGGTGATCTTCAACCTGGCGACCAACGCCCGCGACGCCATGCCAAACGGCGGACGGCTCATGATCGAGACTGCCGGCGTGACGCTCGACGACACGTATGCCCGGACCCACCTGGATGTGAAGCCGGGCCCCTACGTCCTGATCGCGGTCAGCGACACCGGGCACGGAATGGACGCCGAAACCCAGCGTCGCATCTTCGAGCCGTTCTTCACCACCAAGGGCCGCGAGCGAGGCACGGGGCTTGGCTTAGCCACCGTCTATGGCATTGTCAAGCAGGCCGGCGGTGACATTTGGGTCTATAGCGAGCCAGGCAAGGGAACGACCTTCAAGCTGTATTTCCCCAAGGCGTCGGCTCCTCCCGATCCACCCCCCAACCCGCCTCCCGCGGCCGAGCCCGACGGCGCCGAAACCATCCTCCTGGTGGAAGACGACCCGGCCGTGCGGGAACTGAGCGCCAGGATGCTCAAGCGCATGGGTTACCACGCGATCACCGCCTCTAGCGGCGCCGAAGCGTTGGAAATAGCCGCCTCCCACGCCGGCGAGATCGCCCTGCTGCTCACCGACGTCGTCATGCCGCACATGAACGGCGCACAACTCGCAGCGGAGCTTCGGGCCAGCCGGCCGGACGTACGGATCGTCTACGTCTCCGGCTATACGGAGAACACGGCTTCCCATCTCGGCGTCCTGGAAGCCGGCGCGCGTTTTCTCGCGAAGCCCTTTACCCGGGAAGCCCTAGCCCGGACGCTGCGGGAAAGTCTCGGCAGGCCCCTCCCGGACCGCGACTGAGCGGCCGGCCTGAATCGGTTCTCGCTCTCCGCCCGAAGTTTGCCCCACATGGATGCGCATGAAATCGCAGTATGATAGACTCCCCACTATGCACAGGCGCGATTTTCTCAAAACTAGCGTTCAAACCCTCTCCGCGGCGTCGATTCTCCGTGGCCAGGCTCAAGACATTCGAGTCCATCGCTTGCCCCAGTCAGACAATCATCTGCGGCAGGTGTCGTCTTACGTGGAAGAGGTTCCCGTCCCGGAATATCGTTGGGCGTCGACCCAAGCTTACGAAGCGTTCCGCGATATGAAGGTGGGAATCCGCGTGCACTTTGGCCTCTATTCCATCCCAGGCCAGTCGCACGAGTCCTGGCCTTATCTGCCGATGTCGTTCGCCGAGAAGGACCACTATACGCATCTTTACCAAACCTGGAATCCCAAGGGATTCGATGCGGACCGCTGGACCAGCCTCTTTCAGGACGCCGGCGCCAGAATGTTCGCCTTCACCACCAAGCACCACGAAGGGTTTTCCATGTACGACACGCGCACGCGCGTTCGCTCCCGGGCGAATTGGCTCGCCCCGGGCGGCCCGAAGCTCGAGTCCTGCGACTTGGCGTACAGCATCATGGAAACTCCCTTCCGGCGCGACGTGGTGAAAGAACTCTGCACGGCGGCGCACCGCCGCAATCTGAAGATCGCGCTATACTTCTCTCATCCGGATTGGTACGACGCCGACTTCCGGCCCTATTGTTTCGACCCGATTCAGACGCCGGGCGCGGACGCGTTGACGGGAGTCCCGTTGCGGTCCAACCAAAGGAACCCGGAAGTCTCCATCACCGTGCCCGACCCCACGCCCGCGGAATCTCTGCGCGCCATGGAGCGCCACCGCGCGCAGCTCAGCGAATTGTTGACCAACTACGGGCGCATCGATATGTTGTCCCTGGATATGTGGCTGGGCCCCGCGGTTTGGCCCGAGATGCGCAAGACCCTTCTGCACATGCGCACCCTGCAGCCGGACGTCATGCTGCGCGCTCGCGGCATCGGGAATTACGGCGATTATTACACGCCCGAAGGCTTCGTGCCCGGCAGCAAGGAAAACACCGACGTCCCCTGGATGGTGATTTTTCCGTTGGGTACCTCATTTTCCTACGATCCGGACGCCAAGAATTACAAGGGCGCGAATTGGATCGTCCATAACGTAGTGGATACGGCCGCCAAAGGGGGGAGTTTCCAGATCGGCGTCGGCCCCGATGGGAACGGCGAGTTTCATCCGACCGCGGTCAGCCAGTTGCGTGAAGGCGGCGGCTGGTTGAAGGTGAATGGCGATGCGATTTACGCGACTCGCGCGCGAACGGGCGATCTGTGGCGCGAAGGCGATAATATCCGCTACACCAAGAGCAAGGATGGCCGCTTTATTTACGCGTTCGCGCTGGCTTGGCCGGGAAGCGAACTGGTTCTTCGCACCGTTCGTCCCAACCCCGGTTCTCGTGTGACCATGTATGGAGTCTCCGAGGCTCTTCAGTGGCGTGAAGATGGCGCGCGCGGCCTGGTGATCACCATGCCGGCCGGTTTCGAAGATCCCGCGAAACGGCCTTGTGAGTTTGCGTGGGCATTCCGCATCGAGGGTTCAGACCGGTTGTGAAATAGCCAGCGCGCTTTCCTCGGTTCCGGCCGAGTTCCACCCGTGCAGCTAGATATGGCGCTCGGATCGCATCCCCCGGTTGGCTCGATCGAGCCCCACTGGAAATCCGGAGAGCCGGCGAACGGTCTATTGGGGATACCTGCCGAGCAGCTTGCGGCAGCCTGCGTGAAGCCGGTGGGGCCATGCGGCGTTCTCCAGGAACATGAAGGGACACTCGCCCTCGATGACCCGGATGCCGCGCGACCGGCAGAAAGCGGCCGCGTTGCGGCTGACGGCGCCGGAGCCCGTCGCGCGATACATCCAGACCGTCCGTACCTGGGCGTCGGCGCATTCCAGCGCGATCCGCTCCGTTACCTCCGGCTTGGTCAGCAACAGGACGGCGTCGACCGGCGGGGTCGCGTCGGCTACCCGCGCGAAGCACGGGACGCCCTCCACCTCGCGCAAGGCGGGGTTGACGGGCGCCGCGTCGTATCCCCGCTGCCGCAGCTCGCGAAACAACGTCCGCGTGAAATCCTTCGGATTGCGGGAGACGCCCACAACCAGGATGCGTTTCCTGTGAAGAAAATCGTCGATGTCGCGCCGCGCTGTTCTAGTCATCGATACCAGTGTAGCTACGTCCGCCGGGGGACGGGCCTGTAATCGTAGAATTGCAGGCGGCACAAAGGGCACCACCACAGCGGAGCGCCGAGTATCATCTGAAAAAGACTGATCGGATTGCGAGAAAACGTTTCGATCCGGTCCCGTTTCTTCAGGCGTTCCAGCCTGGCGTTCCCGCACTTCGGACAACGGCAGTGCCGCGACAGAAGAGGCGATAGCCCCTTGCGGACTCCGAAGGTCCTATCGCAGGCGCGGCAGCGATAGACGGCGGCGAACCACAGCCGCATCCACCAGTTACGCCTTACCCGAATGAGTTCGTCCCCGCATCGGCTACATCGGTCGGCGATCGTGTGTTCTGGCATGGGTTGGAGCCGCTTGCATCATCGGCGGCGCAACGATCACCATACCAGCCGTCCGGAAGCAAGGCAAGTGTTCGGTTTCGCCGCGATTTCGGCGCACGGCGCTTTCCGCTAACCGCTACTGCCGGTTTAGCGGTCGGCGGTCGGCGCCCGTGCGAACTGGCGGGTGGCCAATCTTGACGCTGAGTCTGTTGGCGGCGTCCCGCCAGGGTGCCTGCACGGCCACGGCCCGGAAAGCCTGTCCCACCGAAGAAACGCTACTTCTGTAAGAAAAAATGGCCTACGAACATGGCGTCGATGCCGGAGGAATAGAAGCTCCGCACGGCGTCGCGGGGGCTCGATACCAGCGGCTCGCCGAAAAGGTTGAACGACGTGTTGTAGAGCGCTGGGAGCTTGGTGGCCTTGCCGGCGGCGTGGAGCAGCTTCCAGTAGAGGGGGTTCTCGTCGCGGTCCACGGTGTGCACCCGCACCAAGTCGCCGGCCAGGACGGCGGCGGCGAACGTCTCGCGATGCTCTGGCCGCACGCGGCCCACCGTCGTCAGGAAACGCGCGTTTGGGCCTGCCTCGAAATACCGCGCGGCGATTTCGGCGGGAACCGACACGGCGAACTTACGGAACGGCTCGCGGTGTTTGATGAAGACGTTCAGATTTTCAGTGGAATAGGGACTGAGCGGCGACGCCAAGATGCTGCGGTTGCCCAGTGCGCGCGCGCCGAACTCCATGCGGCCGTGCATCCACGCCACGATCTTGTTGTCGTTCAACTGCGCCACGGCGGCGTCGATCAACTCGTCGTCGGTCAGCAGGTAGCGGAAGCGCAGCTTGCAATTCTCGAGCGCCTGCTTGATCTCGTCCGCCTGGTAGGAGGGCCCCAGACAAAGAGTCCGTAGCGCCACGCGCTTCTCCTGGGCGGCGGCGCCGTGCCAGGCCGCCAGCACGGCGCCGATGGCGGAACCGGCGTTGCCGGAGACGGGCTGCACGAACACGTTCTCGAATGCGGAACGGTTTTCGAGCGCCGAAACCAGAAGCGCGTTGAGGCCCAGGCCACCGGCCAGACACAGGTTGCGGCCCCGGCCCGCCATGCGGATCACGGCGTCTTCGAGCGCCTTCTGCATCCCCGCGGCCACGTGGGCGCGCAAGGCCTCCGGAACAGGCTCGCTGTCCGGGACGCCGATCCGCTCGTAGAAGCGGGGGCCGAACCCGCCGTTTCTCAGCCGCTCGGCGCTGAAGAAGGAGTGATCGGGGCGCGGACCGGCGTCGGTCAGGTTGAGGATCTCCAAGAACAGATCCTTATAGCGCTCGTCGCCGCGAACCGAGAGCCACTGCGCTTTGTGCTCTTCGCCATTGGATTCGAAGCCCAGCAACTCGGCGACGCGGCCGTATACGCCGCCCAGGGAATCCGGGAAATACTGCTCCCGGTCCATGGTCATGCGCGTGCCGCGGGCCTGCCAGCGCGCGCCGCAGCGGAGGTCGCCGCGGCGGTCGAGGGTCAGCACCGTGGCTTCCTCGAAGGGCGATGGGTAGTACGCCGAGGCCGCGTGCGCCAGATGGTGGCCCAGCATGACGACGCGGCTGGCCGGAAAGCGGGCGCGCAGCTTCAAATGGAAATCGGGACCGGGAACCGGCCGCACCACCGCCACGATATCCACCTGTTCCGGCTTGACGCGGGCCAGTTCCAGGCACGTCTCGATGGAGTGTGTGGGTAAATCGCCGTCGCCGTCGCGATGCGTGCGGCGGCGGACGAGCTTGGACTCCTCGACGGCGGCTGCGAGTTCGCCGTCTTTCAAGATGGCGCTGGCGGAGTCGCCCAGGATGCCGCCGATTCCGAGAATGGTCATGTTCTAAACCAGAACCTCACCGCGGAGACGCGGAGACGCGGAGAAATCGCGGAGAAGACGAGGGTTGTGTTGGGCTGTGGGTTGTAGGTTTGCGCTGCTTGCAGAGTTTGCGCAGCGGAAGGATGCCGAAGTTCGTGGGTCTGGCGCCTCGCGGGACGGGCGTTTGGCGACGGGATTGACAGGCCACGGAAAACGATGTTCTGTCCCACTCGGATTTGTCATTTGCGTTGGTCCTTGCCGCGTTTTTCGATTTTGGCCCAGGTGTCGCGCAAAGGGACGGTACGGTTGAAAACCAAGTTGGCCGGCGTGGTGTCCGGGTCGACGCAGAAATAGCCCAGGCGCTCGAATTGATAGCGAGAGCCGGGGGCGGCAGAGGCTAGCGACGGCTCCAGTTGGCAATCCGTCAGAGTTTCCAGCGAATTGGGGTTGAGGTTGACGGTGAAGTCCTGGCCTTCAGGGATCTGGTTCGGGTCCGGAGTGGCGTATAAGGTGTCATAGAGGCGGACTTCGGCGTCAATGGCGTGGGCGGCGGAGACCCAGTGAATGGTCGATTTCACCTTGCGGCCGTCGGGCGCGTCGCCGCCGCGCGTGGCGGGGTCGTACGTGCAATGGATTTCCTTTATGGCGCCGTATCCATCTTTCACGACGGAAGTGCAGGTCACGAAGTAGCCGTACCGCAAGCGAACCTCGCGGCCGGGAGACAAACGAAAATACTGCTTGGGCGGGTCTTCGCGGAAATCGTCCTGCTCGATGTAGAGCACGCGAGAGAACGGAACTTTGCGCACGCCGGCGGAGGGATCCTCGGGGTTGTTGACCGCGTCCATCTCTTCCACCAGGCCTTCCGAGTAATTATCGATCACCACCCGGAGCGGGCGCAGAACGGCCATAACGCGCGGGGCGCGGCGGTTCAGGTCTTCCCGGACGAAGTGCTCCAGAAAAGCCAGCTCGATGGTTCCGTTGGTCTTCGACACGCCCACCTGCGCGCAGAAATTGCGGATGGCATCCGGCGTGTAGCCGCGCCGCCGGATGCCGGAAAGCGTAGGCATGCGCGGGTCGTCCCAACCGCGCACATAGCCGCCCTCCACCAGGGCCAGCAGTTTGCGCTTGCTGAGCAGGGTGTACGTCAGGTTGAGCCGGTCGAATTCGATCTGCTGGGGATGATAGATTCCCAACTGATCCAAATACCAGTCGTACAGCGGCCGGTGGTCTTCGAATTCCAGCGTGCAAATGGAATGGGTGACGCGCTCGATGGAATCGGACTGCCCATGCGTGTAGTCGTACATGGGGTAGATGCACCACTTATCTCCGGTCCGGTGGTGTTCGGCGTGGAGGATGCGGTACATCACCGGGTCGCGCATGTTGAGGTTGGCCGAAGCCATGTCCACCTTGGCGCGCAAGGTCCGCGCGCCGTCCGGGAATTCGCCGGCGCGCATGCGCTCGAACAGGTCCAGATTCTCCGCGATGGAGCGGTTGCGATAGGGGCTTTCCTTGCCGGGTTCGGTGAGCGTCCCGCGATGCTCGCGGACTTCCTCGGCGGTCAGATCGCAGACGTAGGCTTTACCCGCCAGGATGAGATGTACGGCCCACTCGTACAATTGATCGAAATAATCGGAGGCGTAAAAGAGGCGGTCTTCCCAGTCGAAGCCGAGCCAGCGGACGTTATCGATGATGGACTCGACGTACTCGGTTTCCTCCTTGCACGGGTTGGTGTCGTCGAAGCGGAGGTTGGTCTTTCCGCCGAACTCGGCCGCGAGGCCGAAATTCAGGCAGATGGATTTGGCATGGCCGATGTGGAGATAGCCATTCGGCTCCGGCGGAAACCGCGTATGCACCCGGCCGCCGAACTTACCGGTTTTCAGATCGCCGAGGATGATGTCGCGAACGAAATGCGAAGGACCGGCCGGGGGTTCGGCGGACGGCGGGGGGTTAGGAGAATTAGTCATGATCTCAACTTTTCTATCGCCTGGCCGATGCGCGCCAGGCTGGTCTCTTTACCGAGGGCCTCCAGCGTGCCGAACAGCGGAGGCGCGGTCTTACGGCCGCAGACGGCTACGCGAATGGGCTGGAACATCTGGCCGGCCTTGACGCCCAATTGCCGCGCGGCGTCGCGCAAGGCGGCCTCCAGCGCGTCGTGCGAGAACGCGACCCCTGGCAGAACCTGAGCGGCGCATTCCAACGCCCGCAACGCCAGAGCGGCATCGCCCTTATCGGGGATAAGCTCGGCGCGATCATAGGGCGGCAATTCGGCGGCGAAGAAGAAATCGGCCACCGTGAGCGCGTCGCGCAGGAGCTTCATGCGCTCGCGAATGAGCGGCGCGATGAGCGCCATCTGGCGCGGTTCCACATGAACGCCAGCCTGGCGCAGGAAAGGCGGCAACTGCTGGGTCAACTCTTCCACCGGCAGCGCGCGGATCAGCTCCGAGTTCAGCCACGACGCCTTGGGATCGAAGGGGTCGTCTTCGCTGAAGTTGACGACGGCGTTGTGGCGGTGAATGCCCTCGAGCGAAAACGCGGCGATCAGCTCTTCGCGCGTCAGCAGCTCGCGATCGTCCTTGGGCGACCAGCCCAGAAGGCACACGAAGTTCACGAACGCGTGGGGGAGGAATCCGGCGTCGCGATAGGTGGTGACGCTGACCACCGGCCCGTGACGCCGCTTGGAGAGTTTCGCGCCGTCGGGCGCGGTGAGCAGCGGCAGGTGCGCGAACGCGGGCGGGGCGGAGCCGGCGGCTTCAAAGATGAGGATGTGCTTAAAGGTGTTAGCGATGTGGTCCTGGCCGCGGATGATGTGGGTGATGCCGAGATCGGCATCGTCGGCGCAGGAGGCCATGTGATAGGTGGGCAGGCCGTCGCTGCGCAGCAGGGCGAAATCCTCGATATCGGCGGTGGCTTTGGATTGCTCGCCGTAGACCGCGTCCGTGAAGCGGACGACCGGCTCGCGCTCGCGCGGCACGCGAAACCGCAGGGCGAACGGCTCTCCCGCGGCGGCGCGGCGGTCGCTTTCCGCGCGGGATAGCTCGCGCATGTCCGCGTGGAAGAGCCAGGTTCCGTGGGGACCGGATTTTTCGCCCTCGGCGCTTTGCGCCGGCGTGAAATCGCGGTAGGCCAAGTCCTTTTGAAAGATCGCCTCCGCCATCTGGCGGTGGAGGCCAAGGCGATCGGACTGCCGGTATTCCTCATCCCACCTGAGATCGAGCCAGCGGAGGCCCTCGAAGATGGAAGCGAGCGAGGCGTCCGAGTTGCGGCCAGCGTCCGTGTCGTCGATGCGCAGGATCATGGTTCCGCCATTGTGCCTGGCGTACAACCAGTTGAAAATAAAGGTGCGCGCGCTCCCGATGTGCAGAAACCCCGTGGGAGAAGGCGCAAAACGGACGCGGATCATGGAAATGCCAGTATATCAGGGCGCGGTGGAAGGCCCTGTTCGGGGGCCGGGGGCCAGGGGCTGGAGGGGATTGGATGGAGTCTCCTCGCTATCCCTCCCGCGGAGGAAACTCCTTATGCGGCGGCGGCGCTGCCAGAATCGTCCGCTTCGCCGGGTCGAACGCCATCATTCGCCCCGCGTGATAGGACTCGACGCCGAGCGCGATGCCGGCCATCACCTGGTAGCCGCGCAGGACGTTGTATACCGGCGATTTGCGGGTACGCATGCAGTCCAGCCAGTTGTCGCCCAGGGTGGGGCCTTGCTCGGGGAGAATCGTGACTTCGGTCCGGCCGCCGTTGGCCTGCTTGAACTCATCGAGGAAGTCGCGTTCCGGCCTTACCACGGCCCCGGTGCGGGGGCGGGCCGGCGCCTGCGCTTGCGCGGGTTGCGCGGGCTCTCCGGGAGCGGCGCGCCGCTGATCGCCCATCGAGCTCATGGTCGCCTGCCCCCCTTCGATCACCTCGAGCGTCGCCCAGTTGCCGTAGACGGTGATGGGAGCGGAGGTGGTGTTCGCCATGCAAGAGATCATGTTGACGCAGTAATCGCCGGGGTACTCGATCATGGTCATGTAGGTGTCGGGGACTTCGCGGTCCTTCTGCACGTAGATGCCGCCCATCCCCGTGGCGCGCGTGGGGAAATCGAAACCGATCATGGTGGACATGGTTCCCAGCCGGTGATAGAGCAGGTCGCCCGCGTTGCCGGCCGAATAATCCCAGAACTTCCGCCAGCGGAAGTAGCGCTCCTTGCTGAACGGCCGCTTGGGCGCGTCTCCCAGCCACATGTTCCAATCCAGGTTGTCCGCCGAGACCTTGGCATCGGGCCAGGAATCCTCGCCAACTCCCGGAATGGGGTAGTCCCACATGCCCGAGCGCGTATTGCGGTTATAGCTGATAAGCCCCCAAAGGACTTTGCCCATCTTGCCAGCCTTGATGTAGTCGTTGATCTTCCAGTACAGCCGCGTCGCCGGGCCCGAGCCGCCCACCTGCAGGATGCGCTTGGTCTGGTTGACCAGGTCGTTCAGCCTGGCGGCCTGATCGAGCGTGTGCGTCATGGGCTTTTCAACGTAGACGTCCTTGCCGGCAAGCAAGGCCTCCCGCGCCATGGCGTAGTGCCAGTGGTCGGGCACGGCCAGAACGACGCCATCGATATCGCTCCGCTGCAAGACTTCCCGGTAGTCGCGGTACGTTTTGGCCGCGCCGGACTCTTTCTGGGCGTAAGCCAGCCGCGGCTCCCAAACGTCGCAGACGGCCAGAAACTCGACGTCGTTCGAGCGCTGCTTGCGGCTCTGAAATACCCGGAGCAGGTCTTGGAACTGCATGCCGTTGCCGATGAAAGCGATGTTGATGCGGTCGTTGGCGCCCAGCGCGCGCCCGGTTTTAGCAGGCGCGCCGGTTTGCCCCGCGCTGGCGCCCGCCGCGGAAAACAACGCAGCGGCGCCTGCAACCTCCTGGGTCAGAAAGTCGCGGCGAGTCGATTGCTTGCCACTCATGGATGAATCCTCCTTCCGGCGTGGAATGGACTGTAAGCTCCTATTTGGGGAATATTTTTTCCAGTTCGGCCAGGCTGGCCCGGCGGCCATACTCGCAGAGCTCGAAGGCTTCGGCGTGCTGAATCTTTTGCCCTTGCTCGGCGCCGTACCGTTTCACCAGCGCGGCCCTGATTTCGGGAGCGATCCGTCCTCCGCGGGTCTCGGAAAGCCATTTCTTGCGCGCGGCGGGATCCTTGGGGACTTGGTCCAGGTTGCCCGCCACCCAAGGCAGCCATTCGTACATTTGCGAGACCTGCGCATCCAGCGCGTCGATCTTCGTGGCCCAGACGTCGTCAATGTTGACCACCACATCGGGACGGAACGGCGCCGGCCGCTGAAAGTTGTCGTCGTAGTAAAGAAAGACCGGGTTGCGGCGCAGGGCGGGAGCTTCGGGAACGATGTTCGGCACGACCACCATGTAGGCGGCGTCCTGGACCAGCACCCCGGTATAGCGATGGTCGGGGTGATAGTCGTTGGGCCGCGGCGCGACCACAATGTCGGCGTTCCACGCGCGAATGGCGCGGATGATCTGCCGCCGCACCTCCAAGGTGGGCATCAGCTCGCCATCGTGGTTGTTCATCACCTCGTATTCGGCGATGCCCAGCCGTTTCGCCGATTCCTGGGTCTCGGCGTACCTGCGCTTGGCCAAGGCGCCGCCGCCCATCTCCTGATGCCCGGCGTCTCCGTTCGTGACCGAGACGAATTTCACCAAGGCCCCCGCTTTGACGAACTTCGCGGCCGTACCCGCGAACTTGCCATCGCAATCGTCCGGGTGCGCGCCAAAAGCGATCACGTGGAGCTTGGTCTGTTGCGCCTGCGCCATGACGGGCCGCGCGGCTGCCAGACCGCACAGAAAGGCGACGGGGAGAAAACTTCCAATAGAGAGAAACATGCCGTGCGACATTACGGGGCCTCCTTGTCCATGTGCTGGCTGTTATTTGATACCGTTTCACGCGCGAAGTAAAGCGGCCCCGGTCTCCGCAGGAGCCGGGCCGGGGGCGGGCGGCGCCATTCGCTTACACGGCGTATAAACTTTTTGGCGTCGGTTCATTATGCCGTTTCAGCCGCCTTCCGCATTTTCATCTCCTGCAAAAAGAAAGGCTGGTCCTCACTTAATGACTACCGGCTAAAGCCGGTAGAATTAGGTTCCGACTGAAAGTCGGGATTGCGGCTGAAGCCGCCTGAAGGGATCCCGGCTCAGAGCCGGCTTAAGGCTCGGTGGGCGCGGTGATCT
>JBEKHV010000052.1:0-32233 GCA_050012095.1 Bryobacteraceae bacterium
GCTTCGAGTTCGGCGGGATCTTCGCCGGGGATGACGAGAAAGTGCGCATCAGCGCCGTGTTTCAGGGCGTTGAAGCGGGAAGCGGCCTTGCCTTCCTGAGTACGTGGACCGGAAGAGCGCTGGGCGTTGAGACGATTGGCTTGGATCTGAGCGGGCGTTGCCACAGGGAGACCTCCGGGACCAGAGTAACTGGCGAGCGGGGCGGGTCAAGGGAGGTTTGTCTGGAAGTGATTGGAGAGTAAAGTGCTGTGATCGGGTTTCAGGATGCATGCGGAAGAATGCATCTGTCTCGTTGTGCTTGGATGCCGGAGATTTGCGGCGAGATCGGGAACGAGGTGAACGTCCCCTGGTTCCCGAAAACGGCTGCCGAAGACAGAAAGCAGGTCGCCCCACCAAAGGATGGCGCTTTGGCCTATACTGAATGACGCTTGGAAGCTCAATGGAAATTCCGGCTTGAGAGGGACGATTCGATGTATGATCGCGCGTGGCCAGGAAGTCAGAGCGGGACTCCTGGCTCAAAAGCTATGCGTACTTTATTGGCAGCATTACTCGTGGCGGCCGCGGGTCCGGCCTTGGCGGCGGACTCGGACTTCAACGGCCGGTGGGACATCAAGACCATCCAGCCCCAGCCTCGGGCTTGGTGGGTGGAACTGAACGGCGTCGGGACGGCTTCGCCGTCCGGGAGATTTGTCAGCGCCTATGGCGGCGCGATGAACGACATCAACACCATCACCGTCTCGAACGGCGAACTGCGTTTCGTCATCATTCCTCCCGCTTCGCGGGGGGGAAGAGAAACGCAGAATAAGGAGGAGCCTCGGCTCGGCCCTTACGTCTATACCGCGCGCCTCGTAAGCGGGAAGCTGGAAGGCGCGTTTACGCGCGAAGGCCAGACCACTCCGCCGGTGCGTTGGACGGGCGTCCGCGCGCCCGCGATCACCGACAAAGACGACGGCGCGTGGAAAGAAGGCAAGCCAATCGCGCTGTTCAACGGCAAGGATCTCTCCGGATGGCAGCCGCTTCATCGCGATGTGGAGATGAAATGGAGCGTCGTGGATGGCATTCTGCGCAACGCCCCGCCCACGACCGACATCCTCACCACGCAGAAGTTCTGGAACTTCAAATTGCACGTGGATTTCCGGATCGTCGAACACTCGAACAGCGGCATCGGTCTGCGCGGCCGCTACGAGGTCCAGATCATGGACGATTACGGACGCCCGCCCAACACACATGGCGCGGGAGCGCTCTATAGCCGCATCATCCCGTCGGTCAATGCCAGCAAGCCCCCGGGCGAGTGGCAAAGTTACGACATCCGGCTGGTGGGGCGGCAAGTGACGGTGGTCTTCAACGGGATCAAGGTCATCGACAAAGGCGAAGTGGAGGGGCTGACCGCCATTGCCGAGAACGCCGACGAGGGCGAGCCGGGACCGTTCATCCTCCAGGGCGACCACTCATACGTCGAGGTCAAGAACTTTGTCGTGACGCCGTTGACCCGGTAGGAGGGGGGCTCCCAAGGGCGGAAATGGGTTCTTCTCGAACCAAGGAATAGACCAGATTCGCGGCTTAACCGGGCGCTCGGGCGCGACGGTAGAAGGAGAAAGGGCAGATGAGCGGCTTTACTCTCACAAGGAGGCATTTCTTTTATGGGTCGCTACTGGCGGGGGCGATTCCGAGCGGAGGATTCGGAAGCGCGCCGTCGCTCAAGGTGGCAGGGTTTAAGTCTCCCAACGAGAAGCTGAATATCGCGGCGATCGGAGCAGGCGGGCAGGCCGTGACCGACATCCACGGCTGCGCGTCGCAAAACATGGTCGCCTTCGCCGATCCCGACTCGATTTCGGCGGCGGGCATATTCAACGAATTCCCCAAAGCAGCGCGGTACACCGATTTCCGCAGGATGCTGGAGAAGGAAAGCGGCAACATCGACGCCGTAATTATCGCGATTCCCGACCACATGCACGGCACGGCGGCGAATTGGTGCATGGAACGCGGCAAGCACGTCTATGTGGAAAAGCCCCTGACGCGCACGCCGTGGGAGGCGCGGCAGTTGGCCGCGAGCGCAGCGAAGTACCACGTCGCCACCCAGATGGGCAACGCAGGTTACTCCAGCAACGGAAGCCGCGTAGCGGCGGAGATCCTCTGGTCCGGCGAGATCGGCAACGTCACCGAAGTTCATGCGTGGACCAACCGCCCCATCTGGCCGCAGGGGATGACCCGGATACCGCCTGCAGCGCCCCCTCCTTCGACCCTCGACTGGGACTCCTGGATCGGCATTCAAGAGATGCGCCCGTACGCGGGCGCAGCCACGACCCCGGAAGAAGGGGCGGGCAGCGGAGAACCAAGCCACAACGCAGAGCCCCGCGCGTTCTACAATCCCTTCAACTGGCGCGGGTTCTTCGATTTCGGTTGCGGTCCGCTGGGGGACATGGCCTGCCACAATCTGGGCGCGGTCAACATGGCGCTGATGTTGGGAGCGCCAACGAGCGTCCAGGTCATCAAGCAGGAGGGGACCAGCCCGTTTGCTTTCCCCAAGAAATCCGTGACGGTGTTCGAGTTCCCCGCGCGGCATAACATGCCGCCCGTGAAGGTGCACTGGTACGACGGCGCGGCGGGTCCGATGTACCGGCCCGCGGGCATTCCCGAAGGCGAGCCGCTTATCGGCGGGCCCGGCGGCTTTGGTCAGACGCCGCGGCCGGGGTCGGCTGGCGCGGGGCGCGGCGGCCGCGGCGCCCGCCCCTCCCCCCAGGACAACGGCGCCGTGTTCGTGGGCGACAAGGGCTTCATGACCACAGAGGGCAGCGGCGGCGCCGTACGGCTGTTACCGCTCGCCCGCCACGAGAGCTACAAACTCCCGCCGGAGATCCTGACCCGGTCGCCGGGACACCACCAGGATTGGATTCGCGCCTGCAAGGGCGGCGAGCCGGCCTGCTCGAACTTCAGCGTCGCCGGCCCATTTACCGAGTGGATCGTGATGGGGGTGATCGCGCTGCACTTCGAGGGCAAGCTGGAATGGGACGCCAATAAGATGCAGTTCACCAACAACCGGAGCGCCGACGCTTACGTCAAACCGACCTTCCGCAAGGGCTGGAGCTTCACGTAGAGCAAGGCCGGTCCAGGGAGGGATGGCGATCAACCCATCCCTTTTGCTCCTTGGCGGTGGCGCGGTCTTCAGGCCGGCCGCGCCCAGGCGCCTTTTGGGCACCGGAGATTCTGGCCTAGAGGGTCAGCGGACAGCGGGTTGCACTTCCAAACTGTACTCGCGGTAGATCTCGCCAGCGGTAGAAGAGACGCGCACGAAGTAGACGCCCGGCCGCAACCCCGGGACCGTCGCTCCAGCCCCGCCGGTGGACGGAAGGACGCCTCGCCACATCGATTTTCCGGCGCTATCGACCACCTCCAGGCCGTAAGCGGAGAGCGGCGGCAAGGCAGTCAAATCGGGCTGCAAAAAGAGCGGGGCGCCTGCGGGCGCATGGGCCGCGATGCCAGCGCCGCGGGCGGCTGCCAAGCGAACCGCAAACGCAGCCGGCGCGCGCGGCGGTCTTTTTCCGGGGAGAGCCACAAACACCACCGCCGCCAGCGCAGCCAGGCCGGCCGCGACGGGCAGCCAGCCCGGAAACCCGATCCACCAGCGGCGTTCCCGCGGCGGAGGCGCACGGCGCAACCGGGCCGCCGCGCCGCGCATCGCCGCCACATAGGCATCGCTTTCCGAAACCCGCAGGCGGCACGCCTCGCAGAGGAGAAGATGCTCCTCCCAGATTTCCGCTTCGTCCCGGCGCGCCTCACCCAAGGAGTATCGTTCCACCTCCTCGTCGCGCAAGTGACTACCGTACCCAGGCATCAGTAATTCTATTGTGAATCAAACCCTCTCACAACTAAAGTGCCTCGGCGGGCCAGGATCTCTCACAAATTGGAAGCGGAGCCGTACCAGCGGTGTGAAAACACACCCTAACCCGGCTAATGCCGAAACAGCTTGCGGATACCGAGACGGGTCTTGCCCAATTCCCCGAAGCGAATCTTGGCACGGGACTTGATGAGCCGGAACTGCGTTTCGGTCAGATCCATCCGCCGGCAGATCTCGCCGACGGACTGTTCCCGGAGATAGAAGCGAATCAGGACCTCGCGGTCGCGCTTGGGGACGCCGTTCAGCACGCGCCGCGCCACCTCCATGTTCTGGTGGTCGATGGCGCGCCGCTCCGGATCGGGCTCCGGGCCGGAGAGCGACATTCCCAGGTCCAGACCGGCCAACGTGCGGCGCGCGTGGACGGCGACCTTGATATACTCGGCCACCTGCCGCCGGACCACGGTGCGCACGTATCCCATGAGGCGCTCGGGCTCCCGCAGTTCACCGGCGCGAATGGATTGGGCGACGATCAGGAAGATGTCGTGCATCTTGTCGTCCAAATCCTGCGATCCGAACTGGCGGAACAGGTAGAACCGGACGCCGTTGGAAAAGACGCGGTACAGCTCTTCCATGCCGGATGGATCTCCGGCGCGGATGCGCTCCACCAATTCCTCCCAGGGCGGTTCGGTGAGTTTACCGGGACCTCCGACTTCCGGAGGCAGCGCTTCACTCACAGGCGGCCTCCGACGGAGAAATACGCCGCCGAGTAGCGCGGGTTGGAGCGCCAGTCTCCGGCGCGGATCATTTTCCGTTGCGCGGCGCGCACCGAGCGGGCCGGGCCGCGCGGGCGCTGCGCCTCTTCATCCAGTTGTTTCAGCGCAGGCGCGCAACGCGGTTCCCGCTCGGAGATGCCGGGGAACACGAGCAGGCCAAACACCAGCGCCGCGACTGTTTTCAAGAGCTCTACTCCGACCCCTGCCCAGGGCAGCGCCAGCGAGGGGATTCCAGGGGGCATCCGTGTCCCGCGATACCCCACCAGAATGTTATCAGTATTTGCCTTAGAATTAACACCAAAAAAGAAAAGAGGATGATTCTTAGCGACGTGTTTGGGGAAAACGCGAAAGGTCCTGTAAGAGCAGCTTAGACAAACCGCGATCCACCACCGACGAGGCCGATAATCGGGCCGTTCCGCATCTTCCCGGTAAGGGGACCGCCGGCGATCCGGCAGCCCCAACCGATTTCAAATTACCCCATCGAAGCCGGAAAGCCCTGCGGGCTCGCTTCTAATTCATTCATTTGAAAGAGATATTGAATTTTTTCGGGGAATGGGGATGGCGCGGCTGCGGGAATCGTAAGCGGCGAGTAACCGTGGGCAGGAACGGATTCGTACAAAGCCGGCCAGGAGTTAACTAAAGCATTCTTTTTCAGGGAGTTATTCCGGCCTATTCATGGCATACTGGCTGAAGCGGCACGGATTTCCGGATGCCCGGCTGCTGTTGCGAGGGCCTGATGCTGACCACGGCTGTCGTCGAGCTTTTCGTCTGCTGGTTCGCGTGGGGGTATCCGTTCATTCTGCAGGCGCCGCACCGCCAGAAACGTCTTTCTGTTACCGATCCCGTTTCGACCTGCATGGGGCTGATCCTGCAAGGCGCCGCCATTTTCATCGCCTGGGCGATTCGTTTCGACCGCCAGGGCTCCCCTGGCACGGCGCGCATCCTGGCGTCCATGGCGCTCGGTCCCGTGGCCGCGGCTCTGGCGTGGAGCGCGGTCAAGCACTTGGGCAGGCAGTTTCGGATCTCGGCCGGAATCTTCGTCGATCACGAGCTGGTGCGCACCGGACCCTATCGCGTGGTGCGGCATCCCATCTATGCGTCGTTGCTGCTGCTCCTTTTGAGCACGCTCCTTCTCCTGACCGCCTGGCCTTGGTTCGGGATTTCGCTGGCGCTGTACATCGCCGGCGCCGAGGTCCGCATCCGCGCCGAAGACCGGTTTCTGGCCTCCCGCTTCGGCCAGGATTTCGCGAAATACCGCAAGGACGTGCGAGCTTACATCCCGTTCCTGAGGTAGTCCCGAGGGGCGGGCGGCGGCGGTCCCTGTTGTGCGATAGTGAGTTTTGGCGATGGCACTTCGGAAACGCTCCTCCATTCTGGCCGCGATGTTGGCCGCCTTCGCCTTCGCCGCCGGCGCGCAGAACCTGACGGAACAGTACCGCGCCACCGCCGGCAAACTCATCGCCGCGGCCCTGGCCGACACGGAAGGCTACGACCGCCTGGCGTACCTGTGCTACCGCATCGGCAACCGGCTGAGCGGTTCGCCGGCCCTGGAGCGGGCCATCGAATGGTCCGCCGACCAGATGAAGGCCGCCGGACTAAGCAACGTCCGCGTCATTCCCGTCAAGGTTCCGCACTGGGTGCGCGGCGCCGAGTCGGCCCGCCTGTTGTCTCCGCTCGACAAGCCGCTGCACATGCTGGGGCTGGGCATGAGCGTCGCCACTCCTCCGGGCGGCATCACCGCGGATGTGGTTGTGGTCAGCGATTTCGACGAGCTCAATAGACTGGGCCGCGAAAAAGTACAGGGTAAGATCGTCCTTTACAACGAGGCGTACCGCGGCTACGGCACGACTGCGTTGTACCGCACGGCTGGCCCGTCGCGGGCCGCCGCGCTGGGAGCCGTGGCGGCGCTGGTGCGCTCGGTCACTCCTCTCGCCATGGAGATTCCGCATACCGGAACGCTGCGGTACATCGAGGGCGAACCGCAAATTCCGGCCGCCGCCGTTTCTCCCGAGGACGCCATGATGATGGCGCGCCTGTGCGCCGATGGCGTCCCGGTGAGGGTCCGCCTGGAAATGGCCGCGCACATGGAGCCGGACGCCGATAGCGGCGACGTCATCGGCGAGATCCCCGGCCGCGAGCATCCCGAGGAAGTCGTGGTAATCGGCGGCCATATCGATTCCTGGGACGTAGGGCAGGGAGCGCAGGACGACGGCGCGGCCATCATGGCGAGCCTCCAAGCCGTGGCCCTGGTGAAGAAGCTGGGGCTCCAGCCGAGGCGTACCCTCCGCGTGGCCTTCTGGGTCAACGAAGAGAACGGCAGCCGCGGCGGCGCGGCGTACCGCGACTGGGTAGGCGACCAGATCGGCCATCATGCGGCGGCCATCGAGATGGATGGCGGCGCCGAGACGCCGCGCGGTTTCGGCGCTGGCGTCGATCAGCCCTCCATGGACATGTTGAAGCAGATCGCCCGGTTGCTGGACCCCATCCACGCCGGCGAGATCACCGGCGGCGGGGGCGGCGAGGACATCCGCCCGCTCATGACGGACGGCGTCCCGTCCCTCAGCGAACAAACCTTTACAACGCACTACTTCGATTGGCACCACACCGAAGCCGACACCCTGGACAAAGTCAACCCCGAGGACTTCCGCAAGAACCTGGCCGCCATGGCGGTGATGAGCTACGTGCTCGCCGACATGCCCGCCCGTTTGGCCTCAGGGCTTGCAAACCCGTAGCGGTTCGCGGTTTGCTGCTACAATCTGATGGCGGAGAACATGAGATGGGTGAAGCGCTGGGAATGATCGAAACGCGGGGCCTCACGGCCATGATCGAAGCCGCGGACGCCATGGTGAAGGCCGCCAAGGTGACGCTAGTCGGCTGGGAGAAAATCGGCTCGGGCTACGTGACGGCGATGGTTCGGGGCGACGTGGCGGCCGTCCGCGCGGCCACGGACGCCGGCGCCGCCGCGGCGCGGCGGGTTGGCGAACTCATTGCGGTGCACGTGATTCCGCGTCCCCACCAAAGCCTGGAAGACGCGCTGCCTATTGGCAAGTTGCAGGCCCAGGGCGGCAAGTAGCCGGGCGGGGTTGCCATGATTCTGGCCCGCGTCGTAGGCACGGTCGTGGCCACGCGGAAAGATCCGCGGCTGGAGGGGCGGAAGCTCCTGGTCCTCAAGCCGGTCTCGCCGGAGGGAACCGACGAGACGGGGTACGTGGTGGCGGTCGACACGGTGGGCGCGGGGTATCGCGAACGCGTCATCGCCGTTTCCGGCAGTTCCGCGCGCATGGCCGAAGGCTGCAAGGACGCCCCCGTCGATACGGTCATCGTAGGCATCGTCGACGGCGTGCGCATGGATTAGGCGCATGCTTCTAGGCCGCGTGGTCGGATGCGTCTGGGCGACCGCCAAGGACCCCCAGTTGGAAGGCGTGCGCCTGCTCGTGATCCAGCCCGTGACCCCGGACATGCGAAACACGGGGAAGCGGCTGGTCTGCTCCGATTCCACCGGCGCGCGCTCCGGCGATATCGTCTATTGGGTGCGAGGAAAGGAAGCTTCCTTTCCCTTTCTTCCCAAGGAGCCGCCGACGGACGCCTCGGTGGTGGGCATCGTGGACACGGTGCATCTGGAGGGACCGGCCGCGCCGGAACCGGGCGCTCACCGGGGGCGCGGGCGGCGGGGGCGGGCCCAACCCGGACGCGGGAAGCCCGCCGAGGACGCATCATGCTGATCGCGCGCGTAGTGGGAGAATTGGTGGCCACCCACAAGCACGCCAGTCACGAGGGACGCAAGCTGCTCCTGGTGCAGCCGCTGAACCTGGACGGCACGAATCGCGGCGATGCCCTGGTGGCGCTCGATGCCGTGGACGCGGGAGCCGGCGACCGCGTGCTGGTGGTCACGGACGGTTTCGCGGCCACCACCGCGGCGGGCAGGCCCCCCGGATCACCGATTGATATGGCGGTGGTCGGCTTTATCGACCGGATCGATCTGCTGCCAGACGTCGTCTGAACGCCCTCTCCGCCGCGCGATCAGCCGCCCCGCCAGCCATAGCCCGGCTGCCCACTGCGCCACCTTCACCACCAGGTAAAGGGCGCCAAATGCCGCGAGCCGCCCGCTTTCGGCGGCGAGTTCCTGGGAATCGGAAAAATCCAGGGCGCGTCCGCTGGCCGCCATCTCGGGCGTCAGGAGCGTGCACTGCAGCAAAGCCGCCGCCAGCATGACCGCCGCCAGCAGCAGAGACACCTTGCCTTCCCGGCTCGCGAACAGCAGATACAGGAACAGAAGGCCGCCCAGGACAACCTGCGCGATGCCCCAGTCGTCGAGCAACCAGCGGGTCTGCTGGGCGGCCTGGTACCGCAACAGACGCCCGGCGGCGGCTCCCATGTGGTGAAGCTCGAGGGCGGCGGCGGTGTTGGCTTCCAGCGGCACGCGCTCCGCGGAGCGTTGGTTGGCGGCGACGACCCAGGCCACCAGCAGTCCGCCGCCCATCCAGATACCCAATAGTAGACAAGCCAGCCGTCGTGAGCGCATCGTGAATATCCGATTCTAGCGAATGCGGGAAGGCGCCGGCTAAAGTTTTCACAGGATCGGCCGATGGCTGATTGGAGGCGAACGACATGCCAGCTTTTGAGACGCAACAACTAGGGACCATAATCTACGATCCGGACGCGGCGATCGAGTTCCCCCACGGCCTCCCGGGGTTCGACCATCTTCACCAGTTCGCGGCGGTGCGCTTGCCGAAGACCGATCCCCTGGTCTACTTGCAGAGCCTGGAGGACCCCGCCGTGTGCTTCCTCACCGCACCCGTGGCGGCGGTCTGTCCGGATTATCGCCTGGAGGTCAGCGCGGAGGATCTGGAGGCGGTGGGCCTGGCCGCGGCCCGCCGGCCTGCAATCGGCAGGGACGTCCTGTGCCTGGCGGTGCTGTCGCTGCGGGAAGGCGGTCCCCGGGCCAACCTGCTGGCCCCCGTGGTGGTGAACCTGCGCAACCGCAAAGCGGTGCAGGCGGTTTCCCCGCGCGGGGACTACTCGCACCAGTACGCGCTGGCGCCCGAAGAGGCCGCCGTATGCTCGTGATGTCGCGCCGGGCGGGGGAAGCTATCCTGATCGGCGAGGAGATCGAGATTGTCATCGCGCACATCGGCCGCACGCGGGTGAAGGTGGGGATCCGCGCGCCGCGCCAGACCCCGGTGATGGCCCGGGAGATGCGGCTGGTGCGGGAGGAGAACATGGCCGCCGCGGGGGCGTCCCGCGCCGCGGAGCTGCCCGGATTGCTGGCGCGCCTACGTGCTTCTCAAGTTTCGCCGGAGGGGACCGATGAGAATGGCGACCGGCAAGAAGCCGGAATCAAAAACTGAAAGGATTTCAGCATGTCGTTCTCAATTCAAACCAACGTCAATTCTCTAGTTGCGCGAGAGAATCTCAATATCAACAGCCAGTTTCAGAGCCAGACCATCCAGCGCCTGACCTCCGGCTACCGTATCAATTCGGCAGGCGACGATGCGGCCGGGCTGGCGGTCGCCAACAAGTTCCGCAGCGATACCGCCGAGCTGACGCAGGGCGTCCAAAACGCCAACGACGGCGTGGCGCAGTTGCAGATCATCGACGGCGGTCTCAGCCAGATTTCGCAGATGCTGGACCGGCTGAAGACGCTGGCCACGGAGTCGGCGTCGGACACCTTCACCGGCAACCGCACGACGCTGAACAGCGAGTACCAGACGGTCCTGTTGGAAATCAGCCGGCAGGCGGGCAACATCGGGTTGACCTCCGGCGGGACATTCAACAACAACCTCAAGGTATATATTGGCGGGGCCGGCTCCAACACGACCAACGCCCAGGTGGCCGTGAATCTGAGCGGCGCGGCCAACCAGGTCGACGCAGCCGGATTGGGTCTTTCCGGGACGAACATCGCAGCGGCGGGCACGGGGCTGAACGCCACCAACGTCGTGCTGCTCAACAACGCTTCCGGCAACTTCTCCGGCAGCCAAAACTTTACCTTCTACCTCCAGGGCCAGTCGGGCTCGACGGTCGTGGCGTACAACGGCGCGGGCGTGGCGACGGGCGACAGCACGACCGCCCTTTCGAAGTTGAATGCCGCGATTCAGGCCGCCGGAATCAACGGCATCACCGCGTCCATGGGCAGCGACGGCAAGTTGCAGTTCTCCAGCGGCATGGGGTTCAGCGTGGTGGCTGGGGCGGGCGCCAACGGGATGGCGACGGCGACGGCCAAGGCCGACTACAACAAGGGCCTCTACACCTACCAGGGCGCGGCACCGAGCGTCTCCAGCGTGACCGGGAGCGACGAACTGGACACCATCACCAACGCTCAAGGCTCCGTCAACCTGGATTTCAACGTGGCCAACGGCGGCAGCCTGGTAAACGCCCTGGCCTACCTGAACACGAAGTTGAACTCGATCGGCATCTACGCGGTGGCCGATAGCGCCAACAGCGGCTTTACCCTGCAAGGCGCCTCGACGTTCACCATCAACGAGACGGCGGCCGCCACGACCGGATCGGTGTTCGGCGGCGTGACCGGCGCTGTAGCGCTGACCAATGCCGCTCCGACGTCGGCGGGAGCTTCGGCCACAGCGGCCATTCAACAGATCGAAACCGCCGTCGGCAATCTCGGCCTGGTGCAAGGGCGCGTGGGAGCCGGCGAGAACCAGTTGAAGTACGCGCTCAACCTGGCGACCTCGCAGATCAGCAACTACTCCGCGGCGGAAGCGGGGATACGAGACGCCGATGTGGCCTCCGAAGCCGCCAACCTTACCAAGGCCCAGGTCTTGCAGCAGGCCTCGATAGCCGCCATGGCCCAGGCCAATTCCGCTCCTCAGGCGATACTGGCGCTGCTGAGGACGTAACCGCAACCGTAGCAATAGACCGCGGGGCCGCCCGATAAGCGGCCCCACTTCGGTGTTGTATGGGAACAACCTCCAGCGCGCTCTTCACCGGCAGCAGCCAGTTCTCGACCGATCTCCAGAACGTCATCACGAGGGCGATAACCATCGCCTCGCTGCCCATCACCCAGCTCAACAGCGAGGTGACCTCCCTGCAAAACCAGTCCACCGCCTTGAGCGGGCTGGATACGAAGTTCGCCGCGCTGCAGGCATCGATCCAGCAGATCGCCGACGCCGCGGGCAGCGGATCGCTCAATGCCACCGTCTCGGATACCAGCGTGGTGAGCGCGACCCTTGGCAGCGGGGCCGTCGAAGGCCAGTACTCGATCGAGGTCCAGGACGCCGGCTCCTATGCCTCCAGCCTGACGGCCAGCGCGTGGACCGGTACGGCGGACGACGCCAGCCAGCATTCCTACCAACTCGTCGTCGGCGGAAACACCTATAACCTCGCGCCCGCGGACTCCAGCGCCGCCAGCGTCGCGGCGGCCATCAACTCCGCGGCGGGCGGCCAGGTGCGCGCCGCAGTGGTCAACGTGGGATCGAGCGATGCGCCCGATTACCGTATCGCCCTTCAGGCGACTGCGCTGGGCCAGCGGAAGCTGGACATTCTCGACGGTGGAACCAGCTTGCAGACGCCGCAGACCGAGGACACGCAGGGCAGTCTGGCGAGTTACGTGGTGGACAATTCGGGCGTGACGGCCACCAGCGACTCGCGGACCATCCAGATCGCCGACGGCCTGACGGTCAACCTGCTGTCGGGCGACCCGGGCAATCCGGTGACGATCGATGTGACGCGCTCCGGCGCTGCGCTGAGCAATGCGCTTTCCGGGTTCGCCGCCGCTTACAACGCCGCGGCCAGCGCCCTCGACGCCCAGCGAGGCCAATCCAGCGGCGCGCTCAGCGGCGAGTCGGTGGTGTACGACCTCAGCCAGACCCTCAGCAGCCTGGCGACCTACTCCGGCGCCGACAGCCAATTCGGAGGTCTGGCGGCCCTTGGCCTCAACCTGGACGAAACCGGGCAGATGACGTTCGACGCCACGGCCTTCAGCGCGATGTCTGCGGCTAATCCTGCCGGCGTGCAGGCCTTCCTCGGAACCGCGGATGGCAGAGGCTTTCTCCAGGCGGCCACCGACGCGATGACCGGCGTAGAGGATCCGACCAACGGAACTCTCAAGACTGCCGAGGCTGCGGTGACGTCGCAGACCGATAGCGTCAACCAGCAAATCAGCGACAAGCAGGACCAAGTGAACCAGCTCCAACAGAACCTAACGGATCAGATGGCGGCCGCCGACGCCGCCATTTCCTCCATGGAGCAACAGTACAACTACCTAAGCGGGCTGTTCGACGCCATGCAAACCGCGGAGAAGGAGTACCAGTGAGGCGCGTGTGAGGGGACCAACGTCCGACGATATCCGCCGCGCTTTCGCCTCCGGCGAGTTTGCCAAGGCGCGCAACCTGTGGAACGGTTACGGAGAGAGACTCCGCGACGCCATCCTCAACCGCTCGGCAACCGCGGCGGACCTGAAGGAGGCCCGATGCCTGGTCGACTGGGCCCGCCTGGTGGTGAAGTGTTGTCAGGCGCACAGCCACGATCGCCTCGCCAGGGCGCGCGCGAAAGTGGCGTATGCCGGCGGCGTTAAAGCGGAACCGCGCATCCGCGCGTCGCTCTAACGGGACCCGGCGGGGAGCCGCCTATTTGACGGTGGCGGCGGGCCGACTCGTCCCTGGCCGAGGCCATCGACGGCCAGCGTCCCGCCGTCAACCCAGCCCCGGCACGCCGCCCAGCGTCTTGGCGAACTTCACGGCGCGCAGGATGGCCTGCGCTACCGCTTCCGCGGCCGCCACGCCGAGCGCGTTGATATCCGCCTGCCGGGCTCCGAGCGAGAGGGCGAACGTCGTGTCGCCGTCGAACATCGTATTGACGGGGGAGACGGCCCGCACCACGCCCTGGCTTCCGAACTGCGCCAACTTGTTGGCCTGCACCTTGGTGAGCCGGGCGTTGGTCGCCACCACCACCAGCGTGGTATTACCGCCCCCAATGCCGGAGACCGCTCCGCGGGCTTTGATGGTCTCGGCGGAATCGGCAAAATCGCTGCCGCCGGCCGACTTGCGCGCGCCCGCGACAATCTTTCCCGTGGCCGGGTCGCGCACGTCGCCGTAGGCGTTTACCGCCGCCAGGGCCGCCACCAGCACGCCGCCGGGCAGCGTGACGGTGAACGATCCCACGCCCGATTTCATCGCCTGCCTCATGCCCAGCGTCTTGCCGACCGTGGCGCCCGTTCCGGCGCCGACGCAGCCTTCCCTCACGGCGTCTTCCGAAGCGGCCGCCGCGGCTGCTTCCCCCATGGCCGCCGTCGGGCGCACCGTGGCCTTGCCAATCCCCAGATCGTACAGGATGGCGGCCGGAACGATGGGCACTTTCGCCGCGCCGGTGTTGTAGCCCACCCCGCGGCCTTCCAGATACCGCCGCACTCCCGAGGCCGCTTCCAGGCCGAAGGCGCTTCCCCCCGCCAGCATAACGCCGTGCGCCTGGGGTGTGACGTGCCCAGGGTCAAGCGTCGCAATCTCCTGGGTTCCAGTCGCCGAGCCGCGGATATCCACGCCTCCCACCGCGCCCGCCTCGCATAGGATGGCCGTGCAGCCGGTAAGCGCTTCGTAATCGGAGATGTGTCCGACCCGAATGCCAGGGATATCCGTAAGTCCTTTCATACCGTACGTATAGTTGTATGGTAGCATCGGGGTTCGAGGATCGATTTCCTTGCTCGATTGGCTGAAAGAGCCTGTTCTCGCAGTTCAGGAATTTTTCTTGCTCACGGGCAGATCCCTTCGGAACATCTTCCGATCCCCGCACTACGGCGACGACATCGCCCTCCAGATGGATGCCATCGGCGTGGGCAGCCTTCCCATCGTGGTGGCCATCGGCTTCTTCTCGGGCCTCGTGATGGCGTTGCAGATGTCCCGCGCGCTGGCGCAATACGGCCAGGTGAGCCGGACCGGCATGATCGTCTCCATCACCCTGGTGCGCGAATTGGGCCCCGTGCTGACCGCCGTGATGGTGGCGGGACGCAATGCCTCGGGGATTGCCAGCGAACTCGGCTCGATGCGGGTGACCGAGCAGATCGACGCCATGCGCGCACTGGGCACCGATCCCGGACAGAAGCTGGTGACGCCCCGGCTGCTGGCTACCGCCGCGATGTTGCCGCTGCTGACCGTGATCGCCGATTTCGTGGGTATGTTGGGCGGCTGGCTCATCGCCCTTTCGTACCTGCATCTCACTTCGCTGCAGTATTGGTCGTCGGCCTGGCGGGCGCTGGGTTGGGACGACCTGGCGCAGGGCTTGTCGAAGCCGCTGGTGTTCGCCGTTGTGATTGCGCTGATCGGCTGCTTCTACGGCCTGCGCACCACGGGAGGCACGCAAGGCGTGGGCCGCGCCACGACGCAGGCCATGGTGGCCGCCACGGTCTTGATCTTCATTCTGGATGCCATGATCACCAAGATGTTTGTCTGGTGGGCCGCAACCTGATGCCCGGCGAGACCCCGTCCTCCGTCTTGCGGTTCGAAGACGTCACTGTGGCCTTCGACGACGTGACGGCGCTCTCCCACGTTTCCTTCGAGGCATTCGAGGGGGAATCGCGCGTTATCCTGGGCGCGGCGGGCAGCGGAAAAACGGTGTTGCTCAAGGCGGCGCTGGGCCTGGTCAAGCCGGAGTCCGGCAGGGTCTATGCTTTCGGGCGCGATTTGACGGCCATGCGCGAGGAAGAACTCTTCGCGGTCCGCAGCAAAATCGGTATGCTGTTCCAGGAGGGCGCGCTGTTCGATTCCCTGAACATCGAGGAGAATGTAGCGTATCCACTGTTGAACCAGAGGCCCATTCAGTGCCCCAAGGAACAGGTTCATGCGCGGGTACAGGAGGCGCTGGATTTCGTGGAACTGGGCGAGACGCTGGCGAAATTTCCAGCCGAGCTGTCGGGCGGCATGCGGCGCCGCGTGGCCATCGCGCGCGCGGTCGTCACCGGCCCTCCGCTCATTCTTTACGATTCGCCCACCGCCGGCCTGGATCCCATCACCGCCCACACCATCATGGCATTGCTTATCAAGGAGCGCGACGCCGCCCGGGCCACCACCCTGATGGTGACCAACCGCTATCGGGATGGCAGCCTCATGGCGAATTTCCGCTACAATTCGGAACAAGGGCGCCTGGAGCTTGCCAGTAACGGGGCGAGGCAAGACCTGCGTACTACTTTCATGGCGCTTCGCGAAGGCCGATTGGTCTTCGAAGGCGGTCAGGACCGGCTGGAGGCGTTGAACGACCCCTACATCTCGAGATTCGTAAAGCAACGAAAGCAACGGGAGTAATCATGGCGGACCGGAGCAAAGTTCGATGGTCGCAGTTGAAGGTCGGACTGGTTGCCGGCGGCGCATTCGTCATCCTGTTCGTTCTGGCCTTCCTGCTCACCAGCTCGAAGGGCCTCTTCCAGCGGAACGCGTTGCTGCTCACGTATATGGACGACGCCTCCGGCATAGCGGACGGCACTCCGGTGCGGCTGAACGGGATCGCCATCGGTTACCTGAACAAGCTGCAATTGACGAATTCGCGCGACCCCAAACGCACCGTCGAGTTCGACATGCTGGTGAAGCGGCAATTCCTGTCCGAGATTCCCGTCGATTCGGTAACGGGAATCGCCGCGTCCAATCTGCTGGGCGATAAGTTCATCAATATCACCAAGGGCCGCTCCCTGCAGCATGTCGAGCCGGGCGCCACGCTGGCCAGCCTCCAGGCGCAGGACATTCCGGAATTGCTGGCCGACACCGCCAACCTGCTCGGTTCGTTTCAGAACATCGTCGGCCGGCTGGACGGGCTGATCGCGAACGTCGAGGCCGGCAAGGGCAACCTCGGCAAATTCCTCAAGAACGACGAGTTGTATGATCGCCTCAACGGCATCGCCGCTGAAACGCAGAAACTGCTCACCGACGCGCGCACCGGCGGCGGAACCCTGAGCAAGCTGATCTACGACCCTGCTCTGTACGAGGAAATTCGCGCGCCCATCAACCGCATCAACGCCATGCTGGCCGACTTGCAGGCCGGGCAGGGCACCGCCGGCAAGCTGCTCAAAGACCCCGCACTGTTCGACGAGGCGCGCCAGTCGGTCGCCGAGATCCGCGCGCTGCTGGCGGACCTGAACGCCGGGAAGGGCGCCGCCGGCAAGTTTCTCAAAGACGATCGGCTTCACCAGAAAATCGACGAGCTGGCGACCAAGCTGAATAACACGCTCGACAAGATCAACTCCGGTCAGGGTACGCTGGGGCAGTTCCTGACGAACCCGGCGCTGTATGACTCGCTCACCGCCGCGACCGGCGAGTTGCAGACTCTGGTCAAGGACATACGCGCGAATCCCAGGAAATTCCTGACTCTGCGGCTGGCCCTGTTTTGAAATCCCGCAAACGGCTGGTAGTCAACGCGGACGATTTCGGCTTCACGCCCGACGTGAACGAAGGCATCGTGGAGGCGCACCGCCGCGGCATCCTCACCGCGACCACCTTGATGGCCAATGGCACCGCCTTCGACGACGCGGTGCGGTTGGCGCGCGAAACTCCCACTCTCGATATCGGCGCGCACCTGGTCCTGATCGGGGGCCGCTCCACGCTCACAGGGGAGCCGCTTCCGGCGACCGTCCCGCAATTGCTCCAAGCCCTGGCGCGCCGCCGGATTCGCGTCTATGAGGAATTGCGCGCCCAGACCCAACGCATCCTCGACGCGGGCCTGCGCCCGACGCATCTCGACACCCACAAGCACACGCACCTGGCCCCGCCGGTGCTCGATGCCGTGACGCGCCTCGCCGAAGAGTATGACATCCGCTGGGTGAGAAGGCCGTTCGATTTCCCGCTGAACGCCATGCCCGTCCCACCCGTGAAGCGTCTCACGAGCGTGGCGCTGGGCTTGTTCCGCCGCCGTTTTCTCCGCGCGCTCGCACGAAGGGGCTGCAAGACGACAGACCACTTCGCGGGTTTTCAAATCACCGGACGCTTCCGCACAGCCGAGTTGCTGGATCTGTTGGCCGCCCTACCGGAAGGCGACTCCGAGCTGATGTGTCACCCAGGCCGCTGCCGCGAAGCGCTGCGCAATGCCCGCACGCGTCTGAAGGAAAGCCGTGAGCGCGAGCTGGAAGCGCTGGTCTCCCAGGAAGTCGCCGAAGCCGTAAAGCGAAACAATATTGAGCTTGTGAACTACCGCGCCTTGGAGTAAGAGACTACGGGTATTTCGGCCGCCGATGAACGCCGATAAACGCAGATTCAAACCAAGTGGTTCTTATCGGCGTCCATCGGCGTTTATCGGCGTCCCAGTTTCTGAGCTGAAAGCTTCTTTATACTCAAATCATGTCCGGCCTGCTGTATCTGGTCGCAACGCCGATCGGCAACCTCGAAGACATCACGTTCCGCGCGGTGCGCGCGCTGAAGGAGGCCGATCTCATCGCCTGCGAGGATACGCGGCAGACGCGCAAGCTGCTGGAGCACTATGGAATCCACAAGCCGGCCATCAGCTACCACGAGCACAACGAGATCGAGCGCGCGGCGGAGCTGGCGGCGCGCCTCTCGACCGGCGCCGTGGTGGCGCTGGTCTCGGACGCGGGCATGCCGCTGGTGTCCGACCCGGGATACCGGCTCGTACGCGCCGCCATCGATGCCGGCGTCCCGGTGCAGGTTGTTCCCGGCCCGTCCGCGGCCCTCGCCGCGCTGGCGGCCTCCGGGTTGCCGGCCGGCGCGTTCCACTTCGCCGGTTTCCTGCCTCGCAAGGCGGGCCAGCGAGCCAGGGCGCTCGAAGCGCTGGCCTGGGAACAGGCCACCCTCATCTTTTATGAAGCGCCGCACCGCATCCTCGATACGCTCCAAGCGGTCGAAGAGACGCTAGGGCCGAGGCCCGTGGTCGTAGCGCGGGAAATGACCAAGGTCCACGAGGAATTCCTGCGCGGCACGGCGGCCGAAATCCGCGCACAGTTGGCGCAACGCGGCTCCGTCAAGGGCGAAATCACCCTGCTGGTCGGCAAGGCCGCCGGCCCTCCGCCCGATGATGCCCCGCTGGAAGAGGCTGTGGAAGCGCTGATGCGCGGGGGCGTGCCCCGCATGGACGCCATCAAGTCCGTGGCGCGGCAGCGCGGGCTTTCCAAGCGCGAAGTGTACGCCCACCTATTGGAGCCATCATGTTGAACCGACGCACATTACTGAAAGCCGGGGTGGCCGCCGCGCCGCTGGCCGGAATGACCCTCGCGGAGGCGCAGACGCCCGCGGTCCCCTGGCAGCGCACCATCCGGCGCATCGGCCAGTTGAACATGACCGAACACGATCCGGTCGCGCTCAACGTCGAAGAGTGGGCGGACTACTGGGCCAGCGTGAAGGTCGACGTCGTGCTGGTGAGCGTCACCGGCATTCTGGCTTTCTACCAGACCAAAGTGCCCTTCCATCGGAAAGGCAAGTATCTGGGCGACCGCGATTTCTTCGGCGACTGCTGCTCCGCCGCCAAAAAGCGCGGCATCCGCGTGATCGCCCGCATGAGCCCCGATTTGAATTGGGAGGACGCCCTCCAGGCCCACCCGGAATGGTTCATGCGCGATGCGCAGGGCAACGCCCAGCGCAATAGCGAAGATCCCCGCCTGTATAAGACCTGCATGTTCTCGGCGTACATGACGGATTACGTCCCGGCCATCATGCGCGAGGTCAATTCGCTCTACGATATCGATGGCATCTTCACCAATGCCTGGCCGCCCGGCGGCTTGCCCGTATGCTTCTGCCAGCAGTGCCGCCAGCTTCCGCGCGCCGGGACCCCCGCCTACTGGGACAAGTTCAACGAGCGCGTCATCTCCCTCTGGAAATTCTACGATTCCATCGCCAAGCAAAAGTGTCCCGCCAATTTCTACTTCGCGAACCTCGGCGGCGGCGTCCGTTCCGCCGCCGACCTGAAACAGCTCGGTGAGCTGTGCGAGTGGTTTCAGTGCGATAACCAGGGCCGCGGCGGCGACGATACGCCCATCTGGGGCTGCACCCTGCAGGGCCGCGTGTGCAACGCCGTGCAGAAGGGCAAGATGGCGACGAACGTGACCGGAGTGTGGTCCACCGGCGCCATTCGTTGGCGCAACGCTTCCAAGTCGGCGCCCGAAATCGAGATGTGGATGGACGAAGCGCTCGCCAGCGGCACGGTTCCCTACGCGCACTTCATCGGCGGAGAGACGGGCATGGGCGAAGACCGCCGCTGGATGGAGACCACTCGCCGCTACTTCGCCTGGACGGCGAAGCACGACCGCCACTTC
Organism: Bryobacteraceae bacterium; assembly: GCA_050012095.1. Lineage (GTDB taxonomy): Bacteria > Acidobacteriota > Terriglobia > Bryobacterales > Bryobacteraceae > BOG-224. The sequence goes on from JBEKHV010000052.1 coordinate 19,796, forward strand.
GTCAACAAGCGGTCCATCGCCACCTTGGGCGTGGTGATGGGCCAGCGCACCCAGCTCTTCTACGCCCCTCCGCGCGGCGTGGTCAACGCGCACTATATGGCGGGCCTGTACTACGCCCTGCTGGAAGGGCGCTTCCTGTTCGATTTCGTCCACGAAGACAACCTGGCGCCGGAGGACTTGAAGAAGTACGCGGCCCTGCTGCTGCCCAATATCGCCCTGCTGAGCGACGAGCAGTGCCGGCAGTTGCGCGCCTACGCGGACGGCGGCGGCTCGTTGCTGGCCACCTTCGAAACCGGCATGTACAACGAGCGCAACGAGAGCCGCGCCGAGTCGGGGCTGGCCGCTCTGTTCGGCATCCGCAAAGCGGGCGACGTGACAGGTTCAAACGGCAACGCGCCCTACGCGCGGATCGAGCGGCGGCACCCGATTCTCGACGGCTTCGCTAACACGAACTGGCTCCCTGGCGCGGAATACCGCCTGCCGGTGGCGCCGGTGGACGCGCCGGTCCTCACCGTCGTGCCCGGCTTCGTGGCGTACCCTCCCGAGCTGGCGTACCCGCCGCAGCCGCACACCGACGAGCCGGCTGTGGTGTTGCGCGAGAACGGGAAGAGCCGCCTGGCGTGGTTCCCCGGCGATATCGAGCGCACCATGTGGCGGTCCGGCCATACCGATCTGAGCCGCCTGCTCCAGAATTCCATTCGTTGGGTCTCGGGCGGAAGCCAGCCCGTCACGGTGGAGGGCGAGGGCCTCGTGGAATTGTTCGCGTGGGAGACCGAAGCGGGCTTTGCCGTCCACGCGCTGAACTATACCAACCCCAACGCGCACCGCGGCTGGATCCGCGAGTTTTACCCGATCCGCGAGCAGAAAGTGAGAATGAAACTGCCCGAGGGCCGGAAGGTCGTGCGCGTCGAACTGCTGCGCGCGGAAACGAATATCGCCTTCAAGACCGTGGCTGGCGCAGTCGAGTTTACGATTCCCAGGGTGCTGGATTACGAGGTGGCGGCGTTGCACTCCGCCTGAGCGGGGGCGGCAGCGGCGTTTTGTGAATACGAAGCGCGCCGGGAAGCGCTGGCTGCACCTACGCTATACTGGAGTTCCGGTTTATTATATCTATTAGAGGAGGTAGTATGAAGCTCCGGAATGTGGCCGTTGCCGTCGCTGTACTGGCGATTCTGGCCCGTATCTCCCTTGCCCAAGGCGCCTCGATCGAAGGGACTGTGATCGGCGAAGACGGCAAGCCGCTGGCAGGCGCCGTGATCAAGCTGATCCGTACTGATATTAAACAGAATTATCAGTGCAAGACGGACAAGAAAGGGCACTTCATGTATATGGGGCTGCCTTCGATGGGGGACTTCACGGTGAACGTGGAGGTCGATGGCAAAGTGGTGAGCTCCCAAAGCGCAAAGACTTCCCTGTCGAATCCTGCCGACCTCACCTTCGATCTGGCGAAAGCCAAGGCGCAGCGGGAGGCCGCGGCGAAGGGCGACGTCAAGGCGGTGACGCAGGGTATGACGACCGAGCAGAAACAAGCGCTGGAGGGGCAGATCAAGTCGCGTGAGGCCGAACTGGCGAAGCAGAAAACGGTGAACGACGCGTATAACGCCGGCATGACAGCTTTGGACGCGAAGCAGTGGGACCAGGCGATCACCTCGCTCCAGACGGCGGCCGACGCCGATCCCAAACAAGTCGCGGTGTGGCTTGGTTTGGCGGCGGCCTACGAAGGACGTTTTGCCACGAAGTCTGGCGCGGATCAAGCCGCCGACCAGCAGAAGTGCTTCGACGCGTACCAAAAGGCCATGGAATTGAAGCCCACCGAAGCCGGTATCCACAACAACTACGGGCGCGCGCTCGCTCAGTCCGGAAAGCTCACGGAAGCGCAGGCCGAGATGGCCACCGCCGCGCAACTCGATCCTCCGGGCGCGGCCAAGTACTACTACAATCTCGGCGCGATTCTGGTGAATGCCGGCCAGGGCGAGGCGGCTGTGGACTTTTTCAAGAAGGCGATCAATACCGATCCCGCCTACGGCGACGCCTACTATCAGTTAGGCGTTTCCTTGATGTCCCAGGCGTCGATTGGCGCGGACGGCAAGGTCGCGCCGGCCCCGGGAACCGAGGACGCCTTCCAGAAGTGCGTGAGCCTCGCGGAAAAGTGCCAGTTCGGCGCGCAGGCCAAGGAGATGCTGGCCATGCTAGGCTCCACGATTGAAACTACCTATAAGGAGCCCGCCGCGACAAAGACTCCAACGAAAAAGAAGTAGTTCGGTTGCGGGGACGAAGGCCCTGGACCGTCGCCCCGATTCCATGCGGTATCTTCTCGAAATCTTCTCTTGGTTGCTGCTGTTTCTCGCGCTGAGATCGATCATCCGCTCCTTCATGGCCGGGTATCGCCGGCCGCGCGAGACTCCCCACGCCCGCAGCGGACAGCAGCCCCCCCTCCCGTCCGGTGGCGAACTCAAGAAAGATCCCGTGTGTGGGACCTATGTGTCCACCGCGGCCAGCGTCACGCGCACCGTCGGCGGCCAGGTGATCTACTTTTGCTCGACGCAATGCCGGGACAAGTACGGCGCATCGTAGGGGGGTGTTGAACCGGCCCGGCCGCCATGCCGCTCCGCGCTGGGCACGGCTGGGTCATATCACCCAAGCGAACGGCCCGCGCCCACGGGCCGGCCGTCAAGCGTATGATTAGAGATAGAAACCGGCGCATCCTGTTTTGGAAGGTGGGGTGCACTCTAAAACCGGTTCGAGAGCGCCCTCATGTTTCGATTCGACCAGTTGATCCGCCCGGGCATGATTATTCGCGACGTCAAACAACGTTTTCCTGAAACCATACCCGTTTTTGAGTTGTATCGTTTTCGCCCGGCATGCGACGACTGCGACATCGAAACCGTGGCGCGCAAGAATGGACTCACCTCGCTGGACGTGGTGGAAGCCCTCAACGGGGCCGCGTTCCGGCGTAAAACGGATACGGATCATGCAAGTAACCAAGCCCCTCAAGAAGAAACTGCGCCATAGCCGGAGAAGTCAGCCGTTAGACGTTTTCTTTTCCCCCAAGACCGTGGCGGTCGTCGGCGCGACCGAGAACCCGGGAACCGTCGGACGCACGGTTCTGTGGAACCTGGTGACCAGCCCGTTCGGCGGCACCGTCTACCCAGTCAACCCTAAGCGGCCCAGCGTGCTGGGCGTGAAGGCCTACAAATCGATATCGGATATTCCCGAGCAGGTGGACCTGGCGGTCGTCGTGACCCCGCCGCCGTCGATTCCCGGCATCATTCGGGAGTGCGGCGAGAACGGCGTGCGCGGGGCGGTGGTGATCTCGGCCGGCTTTAAGGAAATCGGCCCGGAAGGCGCCGCCCTCGAGCGGAAGCTGTTGGAAGAAGCGCGGTCGGCCGGCGTCCGGGTGATCGGCCCCAACTGCCTGGGAGTGATGAGCCCGCTTTCAGGCCTTAACGCCACCTTCGCCACCACCATCGCGCGGCCCGGCTCGGTGGGCTTCCTCAGCCAGAGCGGCGCCTTGTGTACCGCCGTGCTGGACTGGAGCCTCAAAGAGCTGGTGGGTTTCTCCGCTTTTATTTCCATCGGCTCCATGGTCGACGTAGGGTGGGGCGACCTCATCACCTACCTCGGCAACGATCCCAAGACGCGCTCCATCGTCATTTACATGGAGACCATCGGCGACGCGCGCGCTTTCCTTTCGGCCGCGCGCGAGGTGGCGCTCAGCAAACCCATCATCGTCATCAAGCCGGGCCGCACCGCCGCCGCCGCCAAAGCCGCCGCATCGCACACCGGCTCGCTCACGGGCAGCGACGAGGTGCTGGAAGCCGCGTTCCAGCGCAGCGGCGTGCTGCGGGTCAACAACATCGACGACCTGTTCTATATGGCGGAAGTGCTCTCCAAACAACCCAGCCCCAAGGGACCGCGCCTGACCATCGTGACCAACGCCGGCGGTCCCGGCGTCCTGGCCACCGACGCGCTCATCACCGGCGGCGGCGAGCTGACGGAACTGACCCCGGAGACCATGGAAGCCTACAACGCCGTGCTGCCGGCCACGTGGAGCCACAACAACCCCGTCGATATCATCGGAGACGCATCTCCCGAACGGTACGCCAAGGCGCTCGAAATCGCCTCCAACGACCCCGGTAGCGACGGCATGCTGGTGATCCTCACTCCCCAGGCCATGACCGATCCCACGCGCATCGCCGAGCAACTGAAACCGCTGGCCAAGCAGGAAGGCAAGCCTCTGCTGGCAAGCTGGATGGGCGGGGTGGACGTAGCGGCCGGCGAGGAGATCCTGAACCGCGCCAATATTCCGACCTTCCCTTACCCCGATACCGCCGCGCGCGCCTTCAATTACATGTGGCGTTACAGCTACAACCTGCGCGGGATCTACGAAACGCCGTCCCTATCGGAAGATTCGGCTGGCTGGAGCCCCGACCGGAAGCTCGTGAAGGATATCGTCCAGAAATGCCGTGACGAAGGCCGCTCCATCCTCACGGAATTCGAATCCAAGAGCGTGCTGGCGGCCTACGGCATCCCGGTAGCGAAGACCATTATCGCCGCCGATTCCGCCGCCGCCGTGCGGGCCGCCGATGAAATCGGCTATCCCGTGGTGCTCAAGCTCTATTCGGAAACCATTACCCACAAGACCGATGTGGGCGGAGTGCAGTTGAACCTGGACGATGCCGAAGCCGTCGAGCGCGCCTTCAGGGCCATCCAGACTTCGGTCACCGAGAAGGCCGGAGCCCAGCACTTCCAGGGAGTGACCGTTCAGCCTATGATCCGGCTCAAGGACGCCTACGAGCTGATCGTCGGCTCCAGCCTGGACCCGCAGTTCGGGCCGGTCCTCTTGTTCGGCACGGGCGGGCAGCTTGTCGAGGTCTTCCAGGACCGCTCGCTGGCGCTGCCCCCGCTGAACTCCACGCTGGCTCGCCGCATGATGGAGCAGACCAAGATCTACAAGGCGCTCAAGGGCGTCCGCGGCCGCCGGCCAGTGGACCTGGCGGCTCTCGAATCGCTTCTGGTGCGTTTCAGCGTGCTGGTGGCCGAGCAGCGCTGGATCAAGGAAATCGACATCAACCCGCTTCTGGCCTCTCCCGACGGCCTCGTCGCGCTCGACGCCCGCGTGGTGCTCCACGGTCCCGAGGTCCAGGAGAGCGATATTCCCAAGACCGCCATCCGCGCCTACCCCAGCCAGTACGTCTCGCCGTGGATTCTCAAGGACGGCACGGCGGTCGCCATTCGGCCCATTCGCCCCGAGGACGAGCCCGCCATGGTTCGCTTCCACGAGACTCTTTCCGAGCGCAGCGTCTACCTGCGCTACTTCCACCTGATGAACCTGGAGCAGCGCGTGACGCACGAGCGCCTGACGCGCATCTGCTTCATCGACTACGACCGCGAGATGGCGCTGGTGGCCGAGTGGCGCAATCCCGACACCGGCGAAAGCGAGATCCTCGGCGTGGGCCGCATGATGAAGGTCCACGGAACCGATGAAGCGGAAGTCGCCGTCCTGGTCAGCGACCGCTGGCACGGCCGCGGCCTGGGCAAGGAGCTGCTCTCCCGGCTGCTCGTGGTGGGCGCCGACGAAAAGCTCTCAAAGCTGGTCGCCGACATCCTCCCCGACAACCGCGACGTGATGCGCATTTGCGAAAAGCTGGGCTTCTCGCTCACACACTCACCCGAAGACGAAGTGGTGCACGCCGAGTTCAAGCTGTAACGCCGGCCCCGGTGGGGCATGCTTTTAGCTTGCCCTGAACCCGCTGTAAAGGTAGGCCCGCCGCATGACGCGCTCCACTAGCGGCCCGGCTACTTCTTACCCGCGGAAGCCGGCGGCGCACTCGACGAGCTATCCAGCCACGCGAGGTAACCCGCCAGAAGACGATAGGTGTTGGCGTAGTCCGCCATCTTCACCAGATCCAACTTGTCCTTGTCGCTGTTCGGCAAGGTCGCCGTTTCATGTCTGATCGAGTGGAAGTCGATCGTGGGGATATGCTTATCGGCGAACGAGTCCGAATCCACCTGGGTCGAATCGCCCCGATTCACGAGGGTCATAGGAGCCTTGAGAGATTGCGCCACGCGCGCCAACTCGGTAACCAGGTTCTGATCGGAGCGTTTCATCCAAATCTCGGTCGGGTCCAGGCCCACGCAGTCGATATTTATCATCGCTCTGACGCCGTCCGGGCCTTGGCCGCCGAGGCTTTTCGCGAAGGCTGTCGAGCCGCGAAGCCCCTTCTGATGGTCCGTGAACGCGACAAATACCAATGTCAGGCGACGGGGAGTCTCGCGGAGGCTTTCGTACAGGCTCGGCAGGAGAGCCGCGCCCGCCCAGTCGTCGATCACGCCATCTCCCCTGGCCGCTTTATCGTAGTGCGCGCCGATGATCACGGAGGCCTTCGCCGTTCCCGGAAGGGTACAGGTCAGGTTCGGGGTAGCCGCCCCTTTTACCTCCGGCTCGCCGATCTGCCGGCAGCCGGCCTCTTCAAAAAGCTTCTTCAGCGTTTGCTCGCGCTCCTGGTTGTTGCCCTTCACAAGGTTCAACCGCTGCTCCAACACGGCCTGTGGAACAGGTTGAAAACTGATCGTCTGCGCGCCAAGCGACGAAATGAGTGCGAACGCCAGGACACCGCCATGATACGGAATACGACTGCAAAATTGAGAATGCATTGCTCAACTCTAGACCATGTGCGCGCCGCGGCGCAAGAACGGGCGCAGGGCAGGCCGCTTGAGTCTTCCCTTTCGCTCCCCGGAGGACCCGCCGCTACTCCCGCCCCGCGTACAGTTCCTCGATATGCTCCTTGAAGTTCTCCAGGGCGCGCGACCGGCGCAATTTCATGGTGGCGGTCAGCTCGCCTTCGTCGATCGAGAACTCGCGCGGCAGGACGCGGAACCGGCGGACCTGCTCGAAGGGAGCGAGCTGCCGGTTCACGCGCGCCACGGCCTTGCGGAGTTCGGCCAGTACCGGCGGCGCCTGCGCCAGTTCCGCCGCCGGCCGGCCCTTCCATTCCTCCATTCCCCGGAGAGCTTCCGCGACCGTGGGATTGACGGTGAAGAGCGCCGTCAGATAGGGCAGCCGGTCGCCGATCAGCAGCGCGTGGCTGACGATCGGTTCCATCTTGAACAGGCTTTCCACGCGCGCGGGATGGATTTTCTTGCCCGTGGAGGAAACAATCAACTCTTTCTTGCGGCCCGTGATGTAAACGAATCCCTCGTCGTCGATATACGCCAGGTCGCCGGTGTGCAGCCAGCCGTCGCGCAGGACTTCGGCGGTGGCTGCCGAATCGTTCCAGTAACCCAAGAAGAGGCACGGGCCCTTGATGAGCAGCTCTCCTTCCGGCGAGATCCGCAACTCGACGCCGGCCAGGGCCTTGCCGATGCTGCCGGGCCGCGGCGCATCCAGCGGATTAAGCGTGGCAACGCCGCCCTCGGTCAGGCCGTACCCTTCCACCAGAGGCATGCCGATCGCTTCGTAAAACTCGGCCAGATTCTTGGCCAGCGGCGCGGCGCCGGAGGCCGCCACGCGGAGCCGGCCGCCGAAGCGCGCGCGCACCTTGTGGAACAACAGCCGGTCGGCGATCTTCAGCGGCGCGCGGATACGCCACGGAACCGGCTGGCCCGCGCGGCGATAGCGCGCGGCGGCCAGCGCCAGGGCCAAGCCGCCATGAAAGGCTTTGCGCACGGGCGCCGGACGCTTGCCGAGCTCCGTGCAGATGGTCGAGTAAATGCGCTCCCACAGGCGTGGCGGAGCCAGCAAAATGGTGGGCCGAACCTTGCGGATATCATGCGGCAGCTTCAGCAGGCTTTCTGAAAACGTCACTGGCATTCCGCAGCGCATGGGGAGAAACTCCATCACCACGCGCTGCGCGATGTGCGCCGAAGGCAGGAACGCCACCGTCGAGTCTTCCGGCCCGATCGGCAGCGCGGCGGGCCCCATGTCGATATTCGACGCGATGGCCTGGTGCGTGACCAGGGCCATTTTCGGCTCGCCCGTGGCGCCGGAGGTGAGATAGAGAACCGCGGGATCGGAAGGATGCGTTTCCGCGCGGAGCCGCGCCAACAACTCCGGATCGCCGGCTATCGCCTCGCGGCCCCGCGCGCGGAGTTCCTCCAGCGTCAGCGCGCCTTCGGCCCGTCCGGCGAACAGGATCCAGTGGCGGACGGGCGCTCCCCGCAGGGTTTCGAGTTGCGCCGGCTCTTCGACAAACGCGGCTTTCGCGCCCGCCGCTTCCAGCGTCCGCACCAGATCCGGGGCCGGGTAGCTGGGGTAGAGAGCCACGGCGACGCACCCGGCCGCCAAAATGCCCATATCGGCCAGATAGAAATCCATCCGCGTCTCGGAATGCAGCGCGACGATGTCGCCCTTAACCAGCGCCAGGCTGCGCAACCCGGCGGCGATCTCTTCGGCCGCGCGCTGGTACTGGTTCCACGAGCAGGTTTCGTAATCGTCCCCGCCCCGCCGGGGCTGGCGCAGGGCCGGGGCATCGCCATAGCGCGCAACGGTTTCCGCCAGGATTTGGAAAAGGGTGCGGTTCACTCAGAGCAATGTACCACGGCTGAGCCGGACCCTTGTCTTCCCGCAATCCGTTGGCCGCGTCGTGGAGGATTGCTGGGTCGCTTGCCGAGGCTCGCGGAGCGCCGTGTGAAAATGGAGACGGAGATGGATTGATGCGGCGGGCTTTGTGGGCGCTTCTCGCGGTGGCCGCGGCGGCGGGGCCGGCGGAGGCGCGCCACGACGACGGAGGGGGCTGCGGGACAACTCGGGAGACGCCGAAGGAGCGGGAGTTCGTCCACCGGCAGGCATTGCGCGCGAGAGCGGGTGGGCGGGTACTGGCGGCCACGGCGCAACCGCCGGCCGCGGATCGCGACATGGGCGACATCGCCATCATCGAGGACTCCGGCGGCGTGGTTTCGCAGATGAACCAGTTCAACGTGGACGGAATGACGCTGACGTTCACGCCTTCGGGGGCGGGCGCGGCGAGCTACCAGTATGCGGCGTCGAATCAGGGGTACGATTCCGCCGCGGCGGCGAACGGAGCGCCGTTGGTGGCGCTCGGCGACGACGATAGCCGGCTGATCGCGCTGCCCTTCGCCTTTCCGTTCTTCGGCGGGGCGTACCACCAAGTGTACGTGAACTCGGACGGCAACCTGACCTTCACGGCCGGCGACAACGCCAGCTCGGAACGGTCGCTGGGGCGGATGACGGCAGGGCCACCGCGCATTTCGCCGCTATTCACCGATTTGAACCCCTCCCAGACGGCGGGCGGCGTGCGCGTGCTTTCGGATGCCAGCTACGTGGTGGTGAGCTGGGTGGCCGTTCCGGAATACGCGGCAGACGGCACGGGGGTTCCAGAGACGTTTCAGGTGAAGCTGTACCCGGACGGGAACATCCAGTTCTCCTACTCCGGCATCGATCCCGCCGTGGCGGCAGTGGTGGGTATCGCGCCGGGCAATCTTCAAGGCTCGGCTACGCTGGTGGATTTCCGAACCGACGCGAGCGGGAACTATTCGGCGGCGGTGGCGGAGTGGTTCGCCAGCGGGCCGTCGATCGATATCGTGACGGTGGCGCAGAGGTTTTACCAGACCCACGAGGACGCGTACGACTACCTGGCGATCTACAACAACGAGGGCATTCAGGCGCTGCCGGGGGCGCTGGCTTACGAAAGCACGGTGCGCAGCAGCGGGACCGGCTACGGCGCGGGCGCACAAGATAACGGCCAGCTTTACGGATCGGCCTCGCGCCTTCAGGCGGTGTTGAATATGGGGCCACTGGACCAGTATGCGAATGCGCTGGGTCCCGTCTCGGGCCGACCGGGGGACACGCCGCTTTCGCTTCTGGGGCACGAAGCGGGCCACCTGTTCCTGGCTTACGCCAGCATCACGGATCCTCAGAACCCCGCCAGCCGCCTGATGCTGGGCTACCAAGGGGCGCACTGGAGCTTTCTGTACGACTCGGAGGCGTCGTTCCTGGAGGGTGAGAAGATTTCGGACAACGGGGCTGGCTCCAAGCCGTACGAGTTCGTCACGGGGGCCACGGTGAGTCACTACTCGCTCTTGGACCAGTACCTGATGGGCTTCCGGCCCTTTACGGACGTGCAGCCTACCTTTGTGGCGCAGAACACAAATCCGTACGAATCCGCGTTACAGCATCCGCCGGCGGGCACCGTCAGCTTCAACGGGACGCGGCTGGACGTCAACGTGAACGATCTCATTCAAACGATGGGGCGGCGCACGCCGGACTACACCGTGGCGCAGCGCCGGTTTCGTTTCGCGTTCATTCTGGTCGTTCCGCAGGGCTCGACGCCGGACACGACGCAGATCGAGGCGTACCGGCAGCAGTTCGCGCAATACTACGCCACGGCCGCCGACGGCAACGCGGCGGCGGATACGAACCTGAGCCGAAGCATGAAACTGTCGCTCTACCCGGCGGCGGGCGTGGTGGCGGGGACCTCGGCCACGGCGACGCTGACGCTGAAGACGGCGCCGGCCGCGGAGCTGGCGGTGGCGCTCCAGACGCAGTACGGACGTGCGACGCTGCCGGCGTCGGTGACCATCCCGGCCGGAGCGATCACCGCTTCGTTCACGGTGAAAGGAGTCACGACGGGAGTGGAAGAAGTGACCGCGACTCCCGCCGGGGGGTATGAGACGGCGTTCGCGAGCGTGCAAGTGGCGGACCCTTCCACGCTGAAGCTGGCGACGGTGTCCGGAGACAATCAGCCGTCGCCCACGGGCGGACCGCTGCCGAACCCGGTAGTGGTGCGGCTCACGGATATCAACAATCTCTCGTATATCGGGGCGCCAATCGCGGCCAGCGCATCGGCGGGAGGCAGCGTGACGCCGTCGTCGGTGGCGACGGATGCGCAGGGGCAGGCCTCGTTCCTCTGGACGCCGGGGAGCGCGGGCGCCAGTCAATTGACGCTGACGCTCGACCAGAGCGCGCCCGCAGTGAACGTAACCGTATCCCTCGGCGCAGCGGCTCCGGCGATCACTTTGGTGGAAAACGCGGCCTCGGGCGCGGCAGGAGTGGCGGCCGGGTCGCTGGTGTCCATTGAAGGACTCAATCTCGCTGGCGGCCATGGCAGCCAGGGCAGTCCGCAGGGCGACTGGCCCTACAGTCTGGGCGGCGTGTCGGTGGGGCTGGGCGGGACCCCCCTCCAGCTCTTTTTCGTGAGCGACACGAAGATCGGCGTCTACGCGCCGGCGGACCTGGCGGATGGAGCGGCGGCGCTGACGGTGACCACGCCCTCAGGCAACGCCACGGCCACGGTGAATGTAGCGGCGCTTCAGCCCGCCATCTTCCCCGGCGGCGTTCTGCTGGCCGGAACACCCGCGAGCGCCACCACGACGGCGGTTCATGCGGGCGATTATATCGAAATCTACGGTACCGGATTAGGACCGACAACGAGTTACTTGGGTTTGCAGCAGACCGTTACCATTCCGACCGTATTCGTCGGGCCGACGCCCGCGGCAATACTATTCAGTGGCTTGGCGCCAGGTTTCCTCGGTCTGAACCAGGTGGATGTGAAGGTGCCATCGGGGCTGGCTCCGGGGCCGCAACCGGTCATGATTTCGGTGAACGGCCTGTCCAGCAACACGGTGAACATTCTGGTGCAATGATGTGGAGCTGGCTGTTCTCCCCTCCGTTGCCTCCGGGGACTCCGGCTCCCGATTTCACTCTGCCGGACGATGCGGGCAAGCTGGTGACGCTTTCCGAGTTGCGAGGGAAGGCCGTGGCGCTGGTTTTTTATCCCGGCGACGACACGCCGGGATGCACCAGGCAACTGTGCGAACTCCGCGATGCGTGGGAAGCGCTGCGAGCGCGCGGCGTGGAAGTGTTTGGCATCAACCCGGCCAGCGCGCGGCGGCACCGCAGGTTCCGCGAGAAGTATCGTTTTCCGTTCCCGCTGCTGGCGGACGTGGGTCAAAGGACCACCGCGCTCTACCGCGCGAACGGCCCGTGGGTAAAGCGTACCGTGTACCTGGTGGGGGCGGATGGGGTGATCCGCTTCGCGCGGCGGGGCGCGCCCGCCGCGGACGAGATCCTGGCGTGCGCAGGCTGACTGTGCGCTCGGGTTGCCGGCGGTCGAAATGGCCGGGGCCGAGATCCGAGTATCGCTACTCCGCTGAACGCGGCAAGCACGCGAAGCCGCGAAGGGCCGTTTTTCGATCCTTCGAAAAAAGCCTACTCAAAGCCCCTATCCTGTCAATAACTTAGCCAATTCTCCTTTGGTCTGCGCTCAAACGGGGCGGCCGACGCGCCCTTTTTTCATCCCCCGTTTGTGGCCAAGCGTAGCGCGGCCGTGGGTGAGTCATCTATGAGAGCGCTGTTCCTGTCAAGCACTGTTTTTGGGCTGCCCCTTGGCTGAAATCTCGCTTTTTCGATACACTACCAATACCCGGACGGAGGATAGGGCCACGCTGGAGAGCGACCCGAGCGCCGATCCGGCAGCC
>JBEKHV010000053.1:0-31940 GCA_050012095.1 Bryobacteraceae bacterium
GGCTCCCTTACGGGAACCCCCGTTCGTTCGGCTACATGTCGAACAGGCAGTTTACATGGTGAACTCCTTTCAGTTCACAAGATCAGCCAGGCTTATCCCGGTAACCGAACGTGAGGGAGCGGTCCGGCGCATAAGCGCCATATCATCCGGTCAGAGCGCTACGGGGTGGAAGCTGACGCATTCAGTAATAGCACCCAATCGCTCTCGCCGTCGTGCTTGTACCCGGGCGGCGTGAACTCCCGCGTTCCCGCGTTCGCGAGTGGCCCTCCAGGGATGGTTATGTATGTTCCGTTGGTGGGGTCAAACCACTTGGCGCTTGCCGGCGCTTTCAAACTCGCCATGTTGACGGTGATCGTCCGCGCGGTGGGCATATAGGCGATCACAAAGGCCCCGTCCGGAGTCTTGGAGGCTGTGCAAAAATCGCTCTTGCCGACGCGCGTTTGGAGGGTCCCGGGGGTTCCAAACCCGGCAGTGACTACAGTATGGTCTTGGTCCGGGATGAGATCCTGCCATGGTAAAGAGGAAAAAAATTCGTGCCAGATCATTAACTGCGTCACTCCCACCGTGTCGATATAGTCCTTCCATCCGGACATGAAATAGCAAGTCCAGCCGTTGCCGTAGATCTGCCCTTTACCCCCGCTCAACATCGCCCAATACCCTTGGCGTCTCAGCACCGGCGGGGTCCCGTAATCCCACGGCTTGCCGAAATCCATCAAATCATAGTGCGCCTCAAGCAAGAAGGTCGGCGCCATAGGCGTCTGATTGTAGCTATGCCACATCTGAATATATGTCGGCGAGTAGGTGTAAGTAGCGTTGACGGAAAGAATCGGCGTCCATGTTGGATCGTCATAAGAGGAACTTGTTTCGACGTTCAGCTCGATGGTTTGAAGGTGTCTGGGATCGGCGGACTGGATCCCCATTGCTACTGCCCGGACCAAATCGTCGTCGCTAGCGTTTCGCCAGGTATTAAAATCATTCCCGTTCAACCAGATGATGTTGTCGAAACGCTTGTAGCGGTTGCCGAGATACCGGCCGTAGACGCCCGCGGCGGCGGGGCCATTGTTGCGCAGCGTCGGGAGCCATTGGCCGGTCTCAATGGGATCGAGGAAAACCACCATGCCATGATTCGCCGCGAGCGTGAGCATCTGGTCGACGCGGGCAAAGTACGCTTCGTTGGGCGTAGTGAGATCGTAATGGGCGGTATCTTTCCCGCCGGAAAGGTAACCAGTGAAGGGGAGAATGCCGTCATAGGCGCCGCCGTCCACCCGGGCGTCGGGATAATATGGCCCGGCAACCAGCGCATCAATCCACATGGCATTGAATCCGTGCGCCTGGCGATCGTCGAAATAGCTCGCGGCGTCCGCCGGGGAGACCATCCCGACCAGGGGTTGGGGAACGTCGCCGGTAATCAGAAAAGGGATGTTGTTCTGGTCGACCAGATAGCGTCGGTTGGCGCTGACCTTGAGTGGGTAGGCAGCCGAAGTTGCGCTCGAAGCTTGGGGGGGCGCTGCCATCAATTGCGCCCCAGCCACAACGGGTCCAAACAACGTCAGCGCCACGACCATGGCTCGTATTCTTGCGGACCAGCAATTCGGGAAGATTGTTTTCATATGCGGCGCCCTCCTTCGACGCTCTAGCGGCCCTGCATCTCGTGCGTCATTCATTACACCCCGCGCCTTTCCAGCAAGGTGGGAGTGTAATCCGGGATTTCCGTTTTGCTCTCCCGGATAGGGGAAGTGTACACCCGACGGCCTCGCGGGTACGGGATTTCTGATAGATTCTCTTACTCGACTGCGTCCGTTTTCAGCCATTCCCGGCGATGCCCGCAAACAAAAACTGAGAACTAGCTCATTTTCAACGACTTCTCCGACACTTCCGCGGCTGCCTGCCCTTTTTGCGGCAAAACTCGTCGGCAAAACTCGTGGCAAAACTCGTTGGCCTGAACTGCGTCAATTTCATCGGGCGGCGTTCGTGCCTCAGGCGACAGGCTTGATCTCGACCACCCCTGCGGAGCTCGACGGTGGGGGGATGGGCAAGCCCTCCTCGCGCATGCCCTCAAGGTGAAACTCGATAGCTTCCTGGATGAGGCGTTCCACTTCGTCTCGTGAATCGCCAACAGAGATCACGCCGGGAAGGTCGGGAACGTACGCCCCCCAAGAGGTTGGCCCTTTTTCGTAAATCACCGTGTACCTCATCAATCCTCCCCCACCAGACTGGGTCCCCCAGTCAGATGCTCGGCGGTGAAATTCGGTTTTGCCTTACCCCTCGCCTCACCGCCCCACGCAGCCGCTCGACTCCCTCCGCGAAAATCTCCGGCGGAGTCAGCAGGCTCAGAATCAGGTACGCCTCGGATTCAAAGTCGTAGAAAAATCCCGGCTGTACCAAAACGTCGTCTCGGACCAGTAGCTCCAGCGCCCACTCCTCTTCGCTTCGCACGCGCGGCGCCTGCACCGTCACGTACCAGCCGCCTTCGACCGGCAGAGTGTTCGCCGCCGATCCGGCCAGCGTTTCGCGCGCCCGCGCCAGGTTGGCGGCCGTGCGCTGCCGGATGCGCTGTTGCACGTCTTCGCCAGCGGCGAAAAGCCGCGGCGCGGCGCACTGTACGGGCGCGCTCACGGAGAGATACGTATCCGCGATCCATTCCAGGCGCTCCCTCGCGTCCACGCGCAGCCCCGCCGGGCCGCTCGCCACCATCCAGCCCAGCTTCATCTGCGGCAGCCCGGCGACTTTAGAAAGGCCGCTCAACGCGAACGCCAGGCAGTCCTCGACTCCCGCCAGCGTGGAAACCCGCTCGGCGTCCGGCGCCAGCGCGTAATCCGCGAAAACCTCGTCGGAGATAAGCGCCATGCCCCGTCTGGCGCACAATTGCGTCAGCGCCGCCAACTCCGCCCGCTTGACGTACGAGCCGGTGGGATTGTTGGGATGGACCACCACCACCGCGCGCGTCCGCGCCGTCGCCGCCGCCGCCAGCGCTCCCAGATCGATCGACCATCCTCCATGACAGGTCAGCGGGTACTGACGAACTTCGATGGACTCCATGTTCGCCAGGAATTCGAACAGCGGATACGAGGGCCGCGGCACGAGCACGTTATCGCCCGGATCGGTCAGCAGTTTGAAGAGGTACGCGTAGGCCTCGCTGGTGCTGGCGGTGAGCAGGATGCATTCCGGCTCGACGCGCTGCCCGCGCGCGGCGTAATAGGCGGCCACAGCCTCGCGCGCGACGAGCGACCCGGCCGGCGCCGGTTCGTAAACCAGCCACCCCGAATCTTCAAGCGCGCGCGCGATCTCCGGCGGATAGCCGATTCCGGCGCGCGTGGGGTTGGATTCCGTGAGGTCCAGAATGCGCGCCCCGGCTCGCCGCCGCTCTTCCAGCGCCTGCGTAAGGCGGTTGGGCCGAAGGTCCCAATGAAAGCGGGAAGAGAACATGTACGGTACTAATTGTAGCCAGCGCCCCCCGCTCCAGTGCTTTCTATTCTTGTAATTGAAACCCAATTGTCATACTTTAGTAACGGAAACGTCATGGCGGCATCAGCCATTCCATTGCGCCGCGCCTTGCTAATAGTGGCGCTGATCGGCTCCATGGGGGCCGGGTTCCAGCCTTGCCATGCCGGTTCGGCCGACGTTCCGCCTCCCTCGCAGCCGGTGATGCGCGGCCCGGAGCTTGCCGCCCCGTACCGCGATTACTCCCTCAAGCTGGGCTCGTTCGCCCCCGTGCCGGGACGGGTGGCAGGCGCGCTGCTGACGGCCCGCGTCAACGGCGGACCGCCCCTGAGCCTGCTCCTCGATAGCGGCGCGGAACACATCGCCATTGGCAGCCGGGCGGCCGCCCGATCGGCCCTAGCTACGGCTTCCCCATTGCTCTGGGTCGGCGCCGGCGAACCGCCGACCCGGACCGTGCGCACGGCCATCGCCGAAACCGTCGAGGTCGGCCCCCTGTCGTTCCGGAATTGCCAGGTCGATGTGGCGCCTGGAGAAGTCGCGCCCGGCATCGATGGCGTCATCCCGCTATCCCTGTTCGGCGACTTCCTGATCCGCCTCGACCTGGCGGCCAAGACGCTCGCCCTCACTCCTTATTCGAACGCCGCCGATACTGCGGGCTTTGCGCGGGTCGTCCCCAACCTCGGCCTGCTGCTCATGCGGGGCGTCCTGAACGGGTCGCGGGAGGGATATGTTCTTCTGGATACCGGTGCCTCTTATTCGGCGATTTCCCGGCAGACGGCCCGCGTCCTGGGGAGTTCATTAGTCTCGGCCGTCAATCTGCAAGGCGCCGGCGGCGCTGTCCCCGCCGACCTGGTGGCCTCCGGCGTTCGATTCCAGGTCGCCGGTCAGAATCTCACAGCCGGCCGCGTCGTGGCCATCGACCTGGCAACCGCCGGTGGGCGCCACGGCGTCGAAATGATCGGTGTTCTCGGCTATCCGGAGCTCCGCAATTCGGCGCTTACCGTCAACTACCGCGACGCCCTGCTAAGGCTTGACCGCCACTAGACCGCAAGCTGTCGGGCAAGCTAAGCCTTGCCGGGTGGGCCATGCTTTAGCTCAATGCCACTGAGTTTTCGATCGGAATCAAGAAGTTCATTGTTTTCAATACTGCCCGTCCGTGGCGCGCGCACTCTTGCGTGCCGCGTCGGCACTCATGCCGACGCTTGGCCGGTCCTACTGCGGGGACAGCCCGCTAACGGATCAAACGTAAGTCGTTCTAAATGTTCGCCCTGCTAATAACTAAGTGGTATTGTGCTTTAGCTTGCCCTAAATCCGATCATGGCGCGCTACGCTAACAGGGTTTGAGTTCCATGCGTTTGATTTCTCCCACGATCAGCAGATAACTGAGGATGGTTCCCAAAGCGTTTGCACTGACAAACACTAACGCGTTATGAAAAGATTCTGTCCGCTGAACGATATATCCAATCGCGATCGGGGTCGTGACCGCGGATATGCTTCCGATAAAATTGAACATCCCGCCGGCGAAACCAACCATCTCCTTTGGCGACGTGTCGGACACCACCGCCCAACCGAGAGCGCCGAAGCCTTTCCCGAAGAATGACAAGGCCATAATAGCTACTACCAACGCATCGACGTTGACATAGTTGCAGACAATCATGGCCGTCGACATCAACATGCCGGCCACAATCGGCGCCTTTCTCGAGAAAGTCAGGGAGCGGCCTTTGTGTAAGAGGTAGTCGGAAGCCATGCCCCCCAGAATGCCCCCGGCAAAACCACAGACAGCCGGAACCGATGCCACGAAACCGGCTTGGAGGATGGACATTCCACGCGCCTGAACCAGATACATAGGAAACCACGTCAAGAAGAAGTAAGTCACGGCATTAATGCAATACTGCCCCAAATAGACCCCCATCAACATTCTGCTGCTAAGAAGTTGCTTCACCTGGCGCCATGGCGCGAGCTGTCCTTTGGGGGCCGTATTACGGCCGGCGTCCACCAGAGCCCCGCCATGCTGAATGTATTCAAACTCGGCATTGTTTATTCTTGGATGCTCAGCCGGCTCGTACACAACTTTCAACCAAAGAACAACGGACAGAAATCCGAGACCTCCCATGACCCAGAAAACGTATTGCCAGCCGAAAGCATAGGTGATCCAGCCCATCAGCGGGGCAAAGAGGACCGTGGCGAAATACTGCGCGGAATTGAAGATGGCCGACGCGGTTCCTCGCTCCGCCGTGGGAAACCACGCGGCGACGATCCGGCTGTTGCCTGGAAAAACGGGGGCCTCGGCCAAGCCAACCATCATGCGAAGAACGACTAGAACGACTACGGCCGCCGAAGCGCTGAGATAAGTGACCAGCCCCTGCAACAAGGTGAAGGCCGCGCGGATCAGACTGGTATCGGCATAGACCTTCTTTGCGCCGAAGCGATCCAACAACCAGCCGCCCGGGAGTTGCCCGATGACATAGGCCCAACCGAAAGCGGAGAAGATGTAACCCATCGTCACCGCGCCGAACCCCAGGCGCTTCTCCATGGCGGGGCCGGCGATCGAAAGGGTCGCTCGATCCGCGTAATTGAGCGCGGTCATGAGGAACAGCGCCGACACGATGCCGAAGCGAACGTGCGTTCGTGGCGCCATATCGTTCAAGTGACCGGCGCCGGGTTGAACAAGGTCAGGGCGTTGTGGAGCCCCCACTGATCGGCCCAGGTCTTCTTGCGGCCACTGGCAACCTCCAAAATCAGGTGAAAGATTTCCCAGCCGACCTGCTCGATCGTCGCCGCCCCGGTAGCGATTTGCCCTGCGTCGACATCGATCAAATCATGCCAGCGTTGGCTTAAGGCCGATCGCGTCGCCACTTTGATGACCGGCGCCATCGCCAGTCCGTAAGGAGTGCCACGGCCCGTGGTGAAGACGTGCAGGGTCATTCCCGAGGCTAATTGCAGCGTTCCACAAATGAAATCGCTTGCCGGAGTGGCGGCGTAGATCAGGCCCTTGCGCTTGACTTTCTCGCCGGGAGAAAGCACGTCTACGATAGGACTGGCGCCCGACTTGACGATCGAGCCCAGGGCCTTCTCGACAATATTGGCCAAGCCTCCCGTCGTATTGCCGGGCGTGGGGTTGGCGCTGCGATCGGAATCGCCGCGCTCCAGATAACGGTCGTACCATTTCATCTCGCGGATCAGGGCGCGTCCGACCTCTTCATTGATCGCGCGCGGGGTCAGCAGGTGGATGGCGTCGCGGACCTCGGTGACTTCCGAGAACATGACCGTGCCGCCGGCGCGAACCAACAGGTCGGTGGCGTAACCAACCGCCGGATTGGCGGTCACGCCGGAGAAGGAATCGCTGCCTCCGCACTGCAAACCGACCACTAAGTCGGAAGCCGGACAGGTTTCACGGCGGCGGCGATCCAATTCCCGAAGGCGTTTCTCCGCCATCTCCATGATCCCGGAAACCATTTCGCCGAAACCATGAAACCGCGTGTCCTGAAGACGCAGGATCGGAAAATCCTCCAAAGCGGTGGACGCGCCTTCCGGCAGCAGGCGCTCGGGCTGAAGCTTCTCGCACCCTAAGCCGATGACCATGAGCGCGCCTCCCAAATTGGGGTTGAGCGCGAGGTTCCGCAGCGTACGGATAGGAATGATGGAGGCCGGCGCATCGATCGCCACGCCGCAGCCATAAGCGTGGTTCAACCCGATGACATCGTCGACATGGGGGTATCGGGGCAGGAGTTCGTCTTTGATACGCCTGACCACGAAATCCACCACGCCGGCCACGCATTGCACGCTCGTGCTGATGCCCAGAACGTTTTTCGTTCCGACCGTGCCATCCGCATTGCGGAAACCTTGGAAGACATACCCTTCGAGCGCTGGCAGCGGCGCTGGCAAGCCGTTGGCCAGCGGAAGGCTGTCCATGATCGGAGGTTCAGGCAGGACCACATGCGATTCGTGGATCCAGCTTCCCGCCGCAAGGGGGCGCGCCGCATAGCCGATGACCGCGCCATAACGCTTGATCGGAGCGCCCTCGGCGATATCGCCGAGGGCCACCTTGTGTCCCTGGGGTATGTTCTCCCGCAGCGCAAATCCGCCGGGACAGATCGTCCCCGCGTCCAGGCCGTCTTCGTTGACGACAATCGCCACATTGTCATCGTCATGCACGCGAATAAAGAGCGGCTTCTCGGTCATCTGGTTCTCTCCGAGTGAATCGCACCGTCTGACGACGCGACCGCGCCATCTGGGCCGGAAGGAAGGCATCGAACGGATCACCCAGTTTAGCGAAACGCGGCCGGCAAGTTGCGGCTGGCCGGTTCGATTATAACAGTCTGTAAATGAGGCTCATGATCGAGCTTGAGATGCTGCAGACGGATTTTGCTGCTCAAAAACCTATTTCCCGTTTCCCTTCAATCACTTGGCCGCCATCCGGCTCGGTCCGCCCCTTTGCGGCCGCTGGCTGTAATTGAGCCTGCTCGCGCCGGTCGTTGCACTTATCTAGTTGAAAATACTACGCTTGTTACCTGTCGCACCGGGCCACTGCGGTATCATGCTTACGGATGCTATGCGGCTACGCCCCGTGGCGCCTGCTCTCGTACCCAACCAATAGCGCCAGTGGCGCAAGCAGTTGGCACGGAAACGCGCTATAATTTAAGGTATAAGTAGCTGAAAGTCTCTTTAGCATTTCCTCAGTACCGTAAGGCCGTTGGAGGATTCATGTCCGTCGCATCGGGCCAGACTGCGCTCACTCTCGAAGAGCAAAGTTTCGCGGACCGCGCCATCGCCGCGCACGCCGGGAAGCCGGGGGCGCTGCTCGGCATTTTAGAGAAGCTCCAGGAGCATCATCCGCACAAATACCTTTCATCCGAGATCCTGGAATACGTCGCCGAGAAAACCGAGATTCCCCTGGCGCAGATCTATAGCGTTGTCACCTTTTTCGCGCTCTTTAATCTTGAACCGCAGGGCGAACACAGCATCTGCATCTGCCGCGGGACCGCCTGCCACACCCGCGGCTCCCGTAACCTCTTGCAGCGGCTCCGGTTGGAGCTCGGGCTGCCGGAGGAAAGCGAGGAGGGCGCCGACAAGCTGTGCCTCACCACGCCCGACCGGCGCTATTCGCTGCGCACCGTGGCCTGCTTCGGACAATGCGCCCTGGCGCCGGTGGTGGAGGTGGACCACGAAATTTTCAGCCACGTGAACGAACAGACGCTTCACCGCGAGATCGAGCACCTGGAGAACGGGAGGAAGAAGGCGTGACCCGCATCCAGGATTTCAGCGCGTTCAACACGGTCCGCGAAGCTGGCTTGGCGAAGCTGGTTCCGTCGCGGCCCCGGGTGGGCGTGGGGATGGGAACCTGCGGTGCCGGAAACGGGGCGGAAGGCGTTTACCATGCGTTCGCCGAGGCCATCAATCGGCAAGGGCGCGACGTCCAACTGGCGCCGGTCGGCTGCTTCGGTTTCTGCGCCCAAGAGCCGCTGGTGAACGTGCGCTTGCCCGGCAAGCCGCTCGTGATCCTGCAACGCGTCGAAGCGGGCGACGTGCCGCGCATCCTCGACGACATGGCAGCCGGCGAAGTTCCCGAAGACCTCGCCTTGTGCAAGATCGAACAGTGGGACCACCTCACCGCCCACGTGCAGTACGGCGAGGGCTTCCCGCGCATTCCCCTCTGGAATGAAGTGCCGTTCTTCAAGCCGCAGAAGAAGATCGTGCTGCGCAACTGCGGTTTGATCAGCCCCGACGATATCGAGGAGTACATCGCCATTGGCGGCTATCAGGCTCTCTATAAGGTCCTGATCGACGCCAATCCCGAATCCGTGATCGAGCAGATCAAGACCGCCAAGCTGCGCGGCCGGGGCGGCGCCGGGTTTTCGACCGGGCTCAAATGGGAATTCTTGCGCAAAGCGGTCGCCGACCGCAAGGTCGTCATCTGCAACGCGGACGAAGGCGATCCCGGCGCCTATATGAACCGCAATGAGATTGAAGGCGATCCGCACGCCCTGCTGGAAGGGATGATCGTCGGGGCTTACGTCATGGGCGCTTCCGTTGGCATCGTCTACGTGCGGGCGGAGTACCCGCTGGCGGTGCACCGCCTGACCCGCGCCATCGACCAGGCGCGGCAGTCCGGCATCCTGGGCGACAACATCCTGGGGCGCGGGTTCAATTTCGACATCCAGCTTGTCGAAGGCGCGGGAGCGTTTGTGTGCGGCGAAGAGACGGCCCTGATCGCCTCGCTCGAAGGCTGCGCCGGGCGTCCGCGCCCGCGTCCGCCGTTCCCGGCCCAGAGCGGCCTGTACGGCAAGCCCACCAATATCAATAACGTCGAGACCTGGTACAACATCGCCCCCATCGTGGCCAAAGGCCCGGCTTGGTTCGCCGAGACCGGTAGCGCCAAGAGCGCCGGCACCAAGGTCTTCTCCCTCGTGGGTAAAGTGGGTAACACCGGCCTGGTGGAAGCGCCCCTCGGCACGCCCCTCAAGACCTTTATTTACGACGTCGGCGGCGGCAGCAACGGCCGGCAGGTCAAGGCCGTGCAAACCGGCGGCCCCTCGGGCGGCTGCATTCCGCAGGAGATGTTCGATACGCCGGTGGATTACGAGACCCTGGCGGAGATCGGCTCCATCATGGGCTCGGGCGGCATGGTCGTGATGGACGAAGACAACTGCATGGTGGACGTAGCGCGGTACTTCATCGAGTTCACGCGCTCGGAGTCGTGCGGGAAATGCGTCCCCTGCCGCGTGGGCCTGGACCAGTCGTTGCGCATCCTGAACGCCTTCACCCGCGGCGCGGCCAAGGAGACGGACCTCGACCGCCTCGACGAAATGGGCCGCATGATCCGCGATACCTCGCTGTGCGGCCTGGGGCAGAGCGCGCCGAATCCGCTGCTTACCACCATGCGCCACTTCCGCCATGAGTTTGAGGACCACATCCGCGTGCACCGCTGCCGCGCCGGCGTGTGCGAGGATCTGGCGCTTTCGCCCTGCGAGAACAGTTGCCCGTTGCACATGAATATCCCGCGATACCTCCAGCTTCTGAAGGAGGGCCGCCTGGAAGACGCCTTCGAGGCGGTGGTGCTGGATAACCCGCTGCCCGGTTCCACCGGCCGCGTCTGCCAGCATCCGTGTGAGGACCGCTGCCGGCGCAGGACCATCGACGAGCCGGTGAACATGCGCGAAACACACCGCTTCATCGCCGATGCGGCGTATGGCGCGGACCACTTCGACGCTCTCGCGGCGCGCATCGTCGCGCGGAAACTGCCGTCCACCGAGCGCAAAGTAGCGGTGGTCGGCGCCGGCCCCGCCGGCCTCACCGCGGCCTTCTACCTGGCCCTGCTGGGCCATGAGGTCACGGTGTACGACCCCAACGCAGAGCCCGGCGGAATGCTGCGGTATGCGCTTCCCGAATACCGGCTGCCGCGCGAGACCGTCCGCCGCGAGGTGGAGCTGATACGCCGTCTGGGAGTGGAGTTCGTCTGCGGGGTCGCCGTCGGCTCCGATCTCTCCCTCAACGATCTCGACACCCGTTATAACGCCGTGTTCATGGCAGTCGGAACCTGGAAGGAGTCTTCGGTTGATCTGCCGGGCGTCGAGCTCCGGGGCGTGTATCCGGCCCTGCCGTTTCTGGAGGCGGTCGCCAAGGCGGAACCGATCCGGCCGGGGACGAAAGTGGTGGTGATCGGCGGCGGCAATGCGGCCATCGACTCCGCCCGGACCTGTCTTCGAATGGGCGCTGAGGTCACCGTCATCTATCGCCGCGAGCGCAAGGATATGCCGGCCATCGCGGAAGAGACCGACGCGGCCGAAGCCGAGGGCGCGCGATTCATTTTCCTCGCCACGCCGCACCGCCTGGTGGGCGATGCGGAAGGCAACGTCCGGGCCATCGAGGTGGTCAAGACCAAGTTGGGTGAATTCGACGCGTCCGGCCGCCGCCGCCCCGTGCGCACCCCGGAGATCCGCCGCCATGAGTGCGACACCGTCATTCTGGCGGTTGGCGAGATGGCCGACCTGGATTTCCTCGGTGCCTCGGACCTGAAAGTCCGGAAGAACGGCGTCCTGGAAGTGGACCGCTACACGCTCGAAACCAGCCACAGCAAGTTCTACGCCGGCGGCGACGTGGTCTCTGGCGCCGCCAACGTGTCCAACGCCATGGGCTACGGCAAGAAGGCCGCGCGCAACATCGACGAGCGGCTGATGGGGACCCGCAGGTGGGAGCGGATCGCGCCCTCCATGGAGTACGACCAATCGCCTCCGGAGCAGCCCCACGAAAGCCGGCGGCATACGGTCGAGGAGTTGCCCCCGCTCGAGCGCGTCGAGACGTTTGCGGAAGCCGTGACCGGTCTTTCCGCGGACGACGCGCTCGATGAAGCCTGCCGCTGCCTGCGCTGCGACATCAAGGAACGCCATTAGAGGAGCTATCGCTTGCCCGAGAAACTCTCCATCCGAATCGACGGCGAATACGTCGCCGCGCATCAAGGCCAGACCATCCTGGAAGTGGCGCGCGCCAGCGGGAAGTACATTCCCACGCTCTGCTGGCTGGAAAATCTCACGCCCGTGGGCGCGTGCCGGCTGTGCATCGTCGAAGTGTCGGGCGTGAACCGCCTCCTGCCGGCATGTACCACGCCGGTCCAGGACGGCATGAGCGTCACCACCAATTCCGAAAAGCTCAAGGCCTACCGCCGCATCGCCCTGGAATTCCTTTTCTCCGAGCGCAATCACAACTGCGCCGTCTGCGTGTCCAACAACCACTGCGAGTTGCAGGAGATGGCCCAGCGCCTGGGCGTCAACAGCGTGCGCTACGCCTATTCCTTTCCCAAGCTGCCCGTGGATGTCTCGCACGAGCGCTACGTGCTCGACCATAACCGCTGCATCCTGTGTACGCGTTGCGTGCGGGTGTGCGCCGAGGTGGAGGGCGCGCACGTGTGGGATGTCAGCTCGCGGGGCGTCCGTTCCCTGGTGGTGTGCGAGTTGAACAAGCCCTGGGGGGCGTCGAAGAGTTGCACCAATTGCGGCAAGTGCGTGCAGGCGTGCCCCACAGGCGCGCTCGCCGAGAAAGGATTCGCCGTCGAGGAGATGGTCAAGAGCAGCGCGCGGGTGACGCGCCTGGTCTCCCGGCGCGGAGACCGCCCATGATGAAGAAGATCCGGCTCGCCACGGTGTGGCTGGACGGTTGCTCCGGCTGCCACATGTCGTTGCTCGATATCGATGAGGCCATCCTGGGCGTGGCCGCGCGGGCCGAGGTGGTTTACGGCCCGCTGGTGGACGCGCAGGAGTTCCCCAAAGGGGTCGACGTCGCCCTGGTCGAAGGCGCCGTCAGCTCGCAGGAGGACGCCGAGAAAATTGCGCTGATCCGCAAGCGCAGCAAGCTGCTCGTATCGCTGGGCGATTGCGCCGTGACCGCCAACGTCCCCTCCATGCGCAACCAGATTCCGCCCCGCAAGCTCCTGGAGCGGATCTATATCGAAGGGTCGCAGGAAAACAAGGGGATACCGACGGAGGGCGTGCCGGCGCTGCTGCGCCAAGCCGTGCCCGTTCACCAGGTGGTCAAAGTCGATCTGCACGTGCCCGGATGCCCGCCGCCGCCATCCGCCATCGCTTTTGTACTGGGCGAGCTGTTGGAAGGGCGTGTGCCCAATCTCGCCACGAAGGTGAAATTTGGCTAGGAAGAAAAACCCCGTCGCGCCGCCCCCGCCGCCCGCCGGGAACAAAACGACTCCCATGAGGAAGATCACGATCGATCCCGTCACGCGCATCGAGGGCCACGCTAAGATCGATATCTGGCTCGACGACGCCGGCCGCGTCGCGGACACGCATTTCCACGTCACGCAGGTGCGCGGCTTCGAGAAGTTCACCGAAGGCCGGCCGTTCTACGAGATGCCCTCCATCACGGCGCGCATCTGCGGCATCTGTCCCATCAGCCACCTGCTGGCCTCCTCCAAAGCGTGCGACGCCATCATGGCCGTGGCGCTTCCCGAAACCGCCATCAAGCTGCGCGAGCTGGTCCACTGCGCGCAATTCGTGCAGTCGCACGCTCTCAGCTTCTTCCACCTCTCCGCGCCCGACCTGCTGCTGGGCTTCGATTCCGATCCCGCGCATCGCAATATCTTCGGCCTCATCGACCAGAACCCGGAGATGGCCAAGGCCGGCGTGGCGCTCCGCAAGTTCGGGCAGCAAATCATCGAGGGACTCGCCCAGGAGCGCATCCATCCTTCGTGGATCGTGCCCGGAGGCGTCAACGCTCCGCTGGCGCCGGACGTGCGCGACCGCATCCTCGCCGGGCTGCCCGCGGCGCGCGCCATTGCCGATAAGACGCTGGCGTTCTTCAAGACCGTGGTGGATAATTTCCCGGATGAGATCGCCAACTTCGGCTCCGCCCCGACCATGTTCGCCGGCCTGGTGGATGAGGCGGGCGGTTTGCAGTGGTACGATGGCCGGCTCCAGTTCAAGGACGCCGCCGGCGCGACGGTAACCGAAGGCGTCGCCGCGCGCGACTACGCCCGTTTCATCGGCGAAGCCTCCCTACGCGACTCCTATCTGAAGGCGCCGTACTACAAGCCGGTCGGCTACCCCGAGGGCGTCTACCGCGTGGGTCCCCTGGCGCGCCTCAACGTGGCCCAGCTTTGCGGCACGCCCGCCGCGGACCGCGAGCTCGCCGAGTTCCGCCAGCGCTGCGGCCCCGTGGTTCATAGTTCCTTCCATTACCACTACGCGCGGCTCATCGAGTTGCTGCACGGCCTGGAGAAGATCGAGCTGCTGCTGGCCGATCCTTCGATCCTCGATACCCACGTCCGCGCCCACGCGGCGGTGAACTGCCTGGAAGGCGTCGGCATGATCGAAGCCCCGCGCGGCGTCCTCATCCACCACTACAAGGTGAACGACAAGGGCGCGATTACCTGGGCCAACCTGATTGTCGCCACAGGCCACAACAACCTGGCGATCAACCGCGGAGTGGCGCAAGTCGCCAGGTTCTTCATCGCCGGCGACAAGCTCAAGGAAGGCATGTTGAACCGCGTCTCCGCGCTGGTCCGCGCCTACGACCCGTGCCTGAGCTGCTCCACCCACGCCGATGGAGCCCTGGCCATGGAAATCGCCCTGCGCGCCCCCGACGGACAACTACTCGACAAGCAGTAAGTTCCGTGGAGTGGGCCTTTGGCCTGCCATGCCGCCATTCCTGGCGGCATTCTTTGGTCCGATTTCTCACAATCCCGAATCCACCCCCCCCCGCCCGAACGTCCAAAATATAAAGTACGATATATAAAGTACGATGCTGATCCGTACGCACTCTGGGATTCCTTACTCCGAGGTAACTCCCAAATCGGTCTACCTCAACCGCCGCGCGTTCCTGGCGGGAGTCCCGGCGGCGTTTCTGACGGCCCGCAGCGCACGGGCGGGAACCAAGCTTCCCAACGTCGGGAAGAGTCCGTACACCACCACCGGCGAAAAGGTCACTCCCCAAGAGGACGTCACGCACTACAACAACTTCTACGAGTTCGGTACGCAGAAGGACCAACCCGTGGAATGGGCCAAGAATTTCAAGACCTCTCCGTGGACCGTTACGGTGGATGGCGAGGTCGCCAAGCCGCGCAAGCTCAGCATGGACGACATTCTGAAGCTGGCGCCGCTGGAGGAACGCGTCTGCCGGCATCGTTGCGTGGAGGCCTGGTCGATCGTGGTCCCCTGGGTCGGGTATTCTTTGAGCGCCCTGCTCAACCTCGTCCAGCCGACGTCCAAGGCGAAGTTCGTCGCCTTCGAGAGCTACTACGACCTCAAGCAGATGCCGCACGCCGGGAACGCCGGCATCGATTTGCCGTACGTAGAGGGCCTGCGCCTCGACGAAGCCATGAACCCGCTGGCGCTGCTGTGCGTGGGGATGTACGGAGAGACCCTCCCGCCGCAGGATGGCGCCCCGGTGCGCTTGGTGGTCCCGTGGAAATACGGGTTCAAGAGCATCAAATCCATCGTGAAGATCCGGCTGACGGGCAGCCAGCCGATGACCACCTGGAACAAGCAGGCTTCCAACGAGTACGGCTTTTACTCCAACGTGAATCCCAATGTGGACCACCCCCGCTGGAGCCAGGCGACCGAACGCCGCCTCGGCGAATTCCTCAGGCGCAAGACCCTGATGTTCAACGGCTATGGCGACCAGGTAGCCAAGCTCTACACTGGAATGGATCTCAAGAAGAACTTCTAACCGATGCCCAAGATCCGGTGGGGCAAGATCCTGCTCTTCGCCGCGTGCCTTGCGCCGTTCGCTTGGCTGGCTCGGCGCGCGTGGAACCAGGACCTCACCCCCAACCCCATCGAGTACGTCACCCATTTCACGGGCGATTGGACCATCCGGCTGATTGTGGCGACGCTGGCCGTGACGCCCTTACGGAAGCTGCTGAACCGGCCCGGATGGATCCGCTACCGCCGCATGATCGGGTTATTCGCGTTCTTCTACGGCTGCCTGCATTTCCTGACCTACCTGTGCGTGGATAAGTTCTTCGATTTTCACGCCATCGCCAAAGACATCGGCAAGCGCCCCTACATTACGGTGGGCTTCACGGGCTTCGTCTGCCTGATTCCCCTAGCCGTGACCTCGACCGCCGGCTGGATCCGCCGGTTGGGCGGCAAGCGCTGGCAACGCCTGCACCGCCTGATCTACGTAACTGCGGTCGCCGCCGTGATCCACTACTACTGGCTGGTAAAGTCGGACATCCGCCTGCCGGCGCTGTATGGCGTCCTGGTGGCTCTGCTGCTGGGCTATCGCGCTGGAGCCTGGAATCCCCGAAAGCCGCAGCCCACCCCAAAATAGGGGCATTGATAAAAATAACACACGCATTCCCGGCCGTTGTCAACGTCACGGCAAGCGGTTCATAATGAACGAGAACAATGCCACGGTTCGAGATTGACTTCCTGACGGAGTACACGGACGAGGCCCTACTTGGGGAGCTTCGCAGGATTGCCGCCATGCTGCCAGATGGTGAACCGCTCACGAAGACGGCATACGAGCGGTATTCCCCAAGGGTGGCACACACAACCATGCGGCGGCGCTTCGGTGGATGGAGAGAGGCACTGGAACGTGCGGGATTGGGGCATCTGTACCACGGCCAGCCGGTCTCAGAAAAGATGCGCTCTCAGCCTGCAAAGGAACTATCCAACTCCGATCTCATAGCGGAACTCAGGCGGGTACATGCGCTCGTCGGCAAGGATTGGCTTACCGCAGACGATTTCAACGCACATTCCGTCACGAGTGAGGAGGCCATTCGACACCGCTTCGGGACGTTCCGCAGGGGACTTGATGCCGCTGGCATTCCGAACCACCCATTCAAGACACGTCAGTCCACCAATCGACGATGCTTTGAGAATATTGCAGAGGTCTGGACCCACTACGGACGGCCTCCTACGTATCGAGAGATGTTCGATCCCCCTTCAAGAATCCAAGGCAAGACCTACGTGACACGATGGAGAACGTGGCGGAAGGCCCTTGCAGCGTTCGTTGAGTGGGCAAACGCCGACGAACAGGATGGCCCGGAATCCGACTCAGCACTTCTTGAAACAACAGAGCGAATTACACAGCAGCAGCTTGAAAATCCGACGGGGCCAAGGCTGTCGCCTGAAGATCGACACGAAGTGCCGCTGAAATTGAAGTGGAAGGTTCATCTTCGAGACCGATTCCGTTGTCTCGCGTGTGGCAAGAGTCCTGCCAACGACATCACCGTGGAACTACATGCTGACCACATTCTGGCGTGGGCCGATGGCGGGAAGACCGTGTTGGAGAACCTTCAGACGCTTTGCCAAAACTGCAATCTGGGCAAAGGGAGATCCTTCGGCAGAGTGGAATGAAGCGGTCGACTATTGATCGGCCCGGCACCTACGCCAGGTTCAAGATTCGCTTCACCGATCCGCTCTCGTCCTGGATCTTCTGCTGGAGCATCATGAGGGCGTAGATGAGCTGCTCGGGGCGCGGAGGGCAGCCGGGCACGTACACATCGATGGGAATCACTTGGTTCACGGGAACCAACGCGTAGTTGTTGAACACGCCGGTGGAGGTGGCGCAGGCGCCCATCGAGATAGCCCACTTCGGCTCGGGCATCTGTTGGTAGAGATGGCGGATCACCGGGGCCATCTTGTT
Source organism: Bryobacteraceae bacterium (assembly GCA_050012095.1). Classification (GTDB taxonomy): domain Bacteria; phylum Acidobacteriota; class Terriglobia; order Bryobacterales; family Bryobacteraceae; genus BOG-224. Next base: position 17,539 of record JBEKHV010000053.1, read on the forward strand.
GGACACGCGACCGGCGATGATCATGAGATCCGATTGCCGCGGAGAACCCCGGAAAACCTCTGCGCCGAAACGCGCGATGTCGAAGCGCGAGGCGCTCATGGACATCATTTCGATGGCGCAGCAGGCCAAGCCAAACGTCATGGGCCAGATGGAGTTCTTGCGCGCCCAGTTCACCGCCTGGTCGAGCTTGGTGAAAATAATCCCCTCGGAAGCGGCGGCGGCGTTGTTCATGGGGTAGTCGTCGATGCGCGCGAACAACTCCGCCGGACCACTGGCAAATGGCCTTTCCATGCCTCCATTTTCGCACGGCCGCGGCTGCTCCTGTAGAATCGTGGTTTGTCCTCCTCCACCAATCCCAACGGCTTCGATCAGCTCCTCGACCAGGCGGCTTCCAGCCGCGGCGTCGATCCCGGTTTTTGGGACATCTGGGGCCAATACCACGCCACGCCGCCGGAGACCAAGCAAGCCATTCTCCAGGCCATGGGAGTCGCCGCCGGCTCCGCCGAAGAGCTGGGGCGCTCGCTGGCGAATCAGACGCGGCGGGAGTGGGGGAGACTGCTGCCGCCCGCGATCGTCACCGGTGAATCCGATACCACGGAGCTGCCGCTGCACGTGCCCGCCGAACATCTGGGCGAACGCGTGCGCATCTCCGTCGTCCGGGAGGACGGAACCTCGGCGGACTTCGAGTTGAATCTCTGGGATCTTCCCCAGACCGGCTCGGCGGAAATGGACGGCCGGACTTGGGTACGGAAGCTGGCGCGCCTTCCACTCGCTTTGCCGCTCGGCTATCACGAAATCACCGCCATGACTGCGGGTGCCCGCGCCACGGCGCGCTGCATCGTGACCCCGGAACGCGCCTGGACGGACCCCCACCTGGGCCGCGGCGGGCGCGCCGCCGGACTCTCGGTCAGCCTGCATGGAGTGCGTTCGGGGCGCAACTGGGGCTGCGGCGATTTCCGCGATCTGGCCGCTCTCATCGACTGGGCCGCCGAGGAACTCGATATCAGCTTCATCGGCTTGAACCCCTTGCACGCCATTCACAACCGCCGGCCGTTCAATGCCAGCCCGTATCTTCCCAACTGCGGGTTTTATCAGAACTTCATCTATCTCGATATCGAGGGCATGGAAGATTTCGCGCGCAGCCGGCGCGCGCGGGCGCTACGGCTCGCGCCCGCAGTCGCTGCGGAAATCGAAGATTTGCGCCGCGCGCCATTTGTGGAATATGAGCGCGTCGCAGCGCTCAAACTGCGGTTCTTGAAGCTGCTTTTCGTGGAGTTTCTGCGCGAGTGGAGAACCGGCTCGGCGCGCGCCCGCGAGTTTCAGGCCTTCGCCGCGCGCGAAGGAGAACCGCTCGAACGCTACGCGACGTACTGCGCGCTGGATGAATACCTGCACGGGCGGAATCCGGAAACGTGGGTCTGGACGCAGTGGCCCGCGGCCTATCAGGACCCGTGTTCGCCCCAGACGCGCGCCTTCCGCAAGCGACGCTGGCGGGCGGTGATGCTGCACCAGTATATCCAGTGGCAGATCGACATCCAGTTGCGCCAGGCGCAGCAGAGGGCCCGCGACCGGCGGCGGTCCATCGGCCTGTACCACGATCTGGCTCTGGCCACCGACCGCTTCGGCGCGGACCTGTGGGCCCATCGCGATTTCTACATTACGGGCGCCAGGGTGGGATCGCCGCCCGACGATTTCTCGCCGCAAGGCCAGGATTGGGGCTTCCCTCCGCCCAACGCGGAGCGTCACCGGGAGGACGGCTACCGCCTGTTCGCCGAATCCATCCGCAAGAACTGCCGCCACGGCGGGGCGGTGCGCATCGACCACGTGATGCGCCTGTTCCGCCTGTACTGGATTCCCGAAAGCGGCGACGCCGCGCACGGCGCCTACGTGCGCGAGCTCCGGGAGGATCTGGTCCGCGTGCTGGCCCTTGAGAGCGTGCGCAACCGGGTGGTGATCGTCGGCGAGGACCTGGGGACCGTCGAGCCGGAGATCCGCGAAACCCTGGCCCGTTTCGGCGTGCTCAGTTACCGGCTGTTCTATTTCGAGAAGAACGCCGCCGGCGGGTTCAAGCGCCATGACGACTACCCCCGGCAGGCGCTGGTTTCTTCCACCACCCACGACCTTCCAACGCTGGCCGGTTTCTGGACGGGCGCCGACCTGGACGCGCGGCGCGAAGCCGGGGTTCTCGACGAGGATGGCTGGCGGCGGCAAGTGGACGCGCGCCAGATCGAGAAACAGAAAATGGTAGACGCGCTGTTCGAAGCCGGGCTGATGCCGCTGGAACTGCCGCGCGAAGCCGCCGCCTATCCCGTCCTGACCGGCGAATTGCACAACGCCGTGGCGGGGTTCCTGGCGAGCACGCCCTCGCAGTTCCTGGCCATCAACCAGGAAGACCTCACCAAGGAGACCGAGCAGCAGAATCTGCCCGGGACCACCTGGCAATATCCCAATTGGGGGCGGAAGATGCGCTACAGCCTGGAGCAGTTGCGCTCAGACCCCGAAGCCGCCGGCTACGCCGCCATGTTCCGCCGCTGGATAGAGAACACGGGCCGGCGGAATCATGCGGGGGATGCGTAAAAGCGCATTTCTACTTTGTGCGGATGGCGGCCACCTCGCCTTCGTAGTGAAGGGGATCCCAGGGGAGCCCAGGAAAAGGAGGCCAATTGACAACCCGTCCGGATTTCGATACGATAACCCTCTCTCACGTGTGCGGACCCTTAATGTAACGTCGCATGTGCGCCCCGCCGAGGACCGGCACGCCGAAATTTCCACTAACATAAACACGAGAGGTGGTGACGTATGACAAGCAGACGAAATCGCGCCAGGACGGGAACCGAGCCCCGGTCTTCAACCGCTGTGGGCGGGCTTGATCGCAAACTTCCAAAAGCGCGGATCCCGCGTCTTGTACTCGGCGCTTTATTGCTGTTGCTCCTGGGAGGGATGGTGCAGCCATACGCCTGGGCGCAGCGTGGAGACGCCGCGGGCCCTCAGAGCGCTCCCCCCATACAGGGCCAGAACCGCAATGGTATGCATATATACCTCTGGGGAGGGCTCAAGTCCCACGGCGAGGGTCAGCATGACTACCCACAGTTTCTTGCCGACTGGAGCAAGGTTCTGACGGAGCATGGGGCCGTCGTCGATGGCGCTTTCCATGCCCCCAGCGGCGCCGACCTCGAAAACACCGATGTCGTGGTGATTTACAAGGGCGACGCAGCCTACCTGAGCGATAGCGAAAAGGCCACGCTCGAGACGTACGTCAAACGTGGCGGCGGCCTAGTGAGTTTTCATGACTCTTTGTGCGGTCCCGATCCGGACTATTTTGCGACGCTCGTGGGTGGCGCAAAGAAGCACGGCGTCGTGAACTACACCCTGGAGGCGCCCGTCCCCTATACCGTCGTGGACAAATCCTCCCCCATCATGAAGGACATGTCGGATTTCACGCTTCTCGATGAAGCCTTCTTCCTGATGACATGGTCGAAGGATCCGCCCATCCACGTGCTCGCGACCGCGGTGATAGCGGCGACTCCCAGCGCCGGCGACCACAAGGGAGAAATCGCGCCGCAAATGTGGACGTACGAACACACACTCCCCGGCGGCCAGCCTGCTCGTGCGTTCGTGTGGATGCAGGGCCACACCTACACCGACTTCGCTAATTACCAAATTCAGCGGACATTGCTCCGCGGCATCGCGTGGGCCGGGAAGAAGCCCGTCGATGAGCTCGTGGACTACGTGATTCCCGCCCGTTCGGGTGGCAGGGGAACGCCGGCGGGCGGTAGGGGAGGGCGATAAGCGACAACCTGGGCAGCCGTGTGGGCCGACCCGCCGAGGCCGAAGGTCGTCGCGCCGATGGACGCCTCGATCAGACCAGCTTGGCGTCCAGTGTGATCTCGGCGTTAAGGACCTTGAAGTCTCCTTGGTGTAAATCGGGCTGTGCCGGTCCCTTCCGTACCATCGGCGGCGCGCGGATCTTGGACGAGATAGCTGGCGTAAGCGTCCCGCTGCATCGGCGCGCCAGTACCCACTATAAACCCGGGAGCGCCTGAAATCGGCGCTACGGAGCATCGCGGCCAGCTATGACGCCAGCGGGGTAAAGGTAGGTACAGGGATGACGGGCAAGGAGCGCATTCTCGCGAAACTGCGCGGCGAACCGACCGATTCGTTGCCGTTGATGCCGATCACGATGATGTTCGCCGCCGACTTGGCCGGCGTGCGCTACCACGACTACGCGCGCGACCACCGTGTGCTGGCCGACGCGCAGGCGGCGGTGGCGGACCGCTTCGGCTTCGACTACGTATCGGCGATTTCCGACCCGGCGCGCGAAGCCTCGGACCTCGGCGCCGCAGTGGAGTGGTTCGACGGCCAGCCGCCCGCGATTGTGGAGAGCCGCGCGCTGCTCGATGAGAAGAGCAAGCTGGCGGGTCTGCGCCTGCCCGACCCGTCCGCCCCCGGACGAATGCGCGATCGCGTCGAGGCGGTGCGGCTGCTGGCGGAGCGCACCGGCGCGACGCGGATCGTCGAGGGATGGGTGGAAGGGCCGTGCGCGATGAGCGCCGATCTGCGCGGGCTCAACACGCTGATGCTGGATTTCTTCGACGACCCGGCCTTTGTGGAAGCGCTCTTCGACTTCGCGGTGCGCATGGAAGTGGAGTTCGCGCGGGCGCAGGTAGCGGCGGGCGCGACGCTGATCGGCGTGGGCGACGCGGCGGCCTCGCTGATCGGGCCCAGGTTGTATGCGAGGTACGCGCTGCCCTACGAGCGGCGCCTGATCGCGGCCATCCGCGCGCTCGGCGCGCCGGTGCGGCTGCACATCTGCGGCAACACCCGGCGCATCGTGGAAGGCATGGGCCAGACGGGCGCCGACCTCATCGATCTGGATTCTCCGACGCCGCTCGGCCACGCGCGCCGCGCCATGCGGGAGACGCAAGTGCTGCTTGGCAATATCGACCCGGTGCGGGAGTTGCGCGACGGCGCGCCGGCCTCGGTGGAAGCGGCTCTGGCGGAGTGCTACGAGCAGGCGGGCGCGGCTTACATTTGCGGCGCCGGCTGCGAGGTTCCGCGCGGCACGCCGCACGCCAACCTGGAAGCGATGGCGCGGTTTGCGCGCAGCCGCTCCTGAAGCTCGAACCCCATCCCCGCGCGGCTTTGCCACCCCTTGGCGCGCCGTGGTTCTGGCGGGAGTCTTAGCTGCCGTTAGTAATGGGCAGCGCCCTCTTCAAAGGAATTTGTTCTTGGTATTCTCAAATGACAATGAGGCTCCTGGGTTATGTGTCGCCGGCTGCGATTGCGCTGCTCGCCGCCTCTCTGGCATTGCCGCAAGGCGCGAGTAAGAAGGGGAAACCGGTCGCGCAGGCCGCTGGGTGGGAATGGCCCGCGTATGGCGGGAATCCCGAGGACACGCACTACTCGCCCCTCAAGCAGATCAATCGCTCCAACGTCGGCAGGCTCCAGGTTGCCTGGACCTACGATGCTTCCGATGGGCGCGGCGGGCTGGAGACCAACCCCCTGGTTGTGGATGGGCTGGTCTACGGCAATACGCCGGGAGGCAAGCTCATCGCGCTCGACGGCGCCACCGGACGGCTGGTCTGGTCCTGGGACTCCCAGTCCGGCGGCCAGCGTACGCGCGGCTTCACCTACTGGGCCGATGGTTTGGACCGGCGGATCTTCGCCGGGTTTGGCCGTTATGTCTATGCGCTCGACGCGAAGACCGGCCAGGTGATTTCCGGCTTTGGCAGCGGTGGACGCATCGACTTGCAGCAGGACCTGGACCGGCCTCCGGAGCAGCAATCGGTGAGCCTGACCACTCCCGGCGCGATTTACCGGGATCTCCTGATTCTCGGAGGCCGCGACGCCGAGACCCTGCCGGCTTCGTACGGCGACATACGGGCCTACGACACGCGAACCGGGAAGCTGCGCTGGACGTTCCACACTATTCCCCGGCCCGGCGAGTACGGTTACGAAACTTGGCCCAAGGATGCGTGGACCTATACCGGCGCGGCCAACAACTGGGCCGGCATGGCGGTGGATCGGAAGCGCGGAATCGTCTATGCGCCGACGGGGTCCGCCGCGTCCGATTTCTACGGGGCCGACCGGGTGGGTGACGATCTGTTCGCGAACTGCCTCCTCGCTCTGGACGCCGCGACGGGCAAGCGCATCTGGCACTTCCAGGGGGTGAAGCACGACCTGTGGGACCGCGATTTTCCATCGCCGCCCACCCTGGTGACGGTGCCGCGCGACGGCAAGCCGGTGGACGCCGTGGCGCAGACCAGCAAGCAAGGGTACGTGTTCCTATTCGACCGTACCAACGGCAAGCCCCTGTTCCCCATCGAATATCGCAAGTTTCCCCCCAGCGCGGTGGACGGCGAAGTGGCGGCGGAAACCCAGCCCTTACCCGCCAAGCCCGCGCCCTTCGCATTGCAATTATTGACCGAGGACCTGCTGACCAACCGCACCCCGGAGGCCCACCAGTGGGCCTTGGAACAGTTCAGGACTTTCCGCAGCGAGGGTCAGTTCGTCCCCCTGAGCGTGGGCCGGGAAACCGTGATCTTCCCCGGCTTCGATGGCGGCGCCGAATGGGGCGGCTCGGCGTACGATTCCGCGCGCGGCTTGTTATTCGTGAACGCGAACAACTATGCCTCGATCTCCAGCCTGGCGCCGGCTCCGCCCCCGGTCAACGGCCGCGATCTGTACGCCGCGCAGTGCGTCGCGTGCCACGGCGCGGACATGGGCGGAAGCGGCGGCCAGGCGCCCAGCCTGGTGGGCATCGCGAGCCGAAGCACGGCCGCGCAGATCTCGGCAACCGTGCAGAGAGGCGGCGGCCGCATGCCGGGGTTCCCCAACCTTCCCGCGCCCGCGCTCCGCGCGCTGGTGCGGTACGTCATGACCGGCGATAGCCAGGCGACGCTGGCGGCCGCCGCGCCCTCGCCCTTCGACATGAAATACAGGTTCACGGGCTACAAAAAGTTCCTCGACCCGCAGGGATACCCGGCCACCGCGCCGCCATGGGGCACTCTCAACGCGATCGACCTGAACACCGGCGCGTATGCGTGGAAGATCCCCCTGGGCGAGTATCCCGAACTGGCGGCGAAAGGGCTTACGAATACGGGCAGCGAGAACTACGGGGGACCGATTGTCACCGCCGGCGGGCTGGTGTTCATCGCGGCCACGCTCTTCGACCGCAAGTTCCGCGCGTTCGACGAGGACACGGGCAAGCTGCTTTGGGAAGCCGTGATGCCCTCCTCCGGCAATTCCACGCCCGCGAGTTACGAAATTGGCGGCCGGCAATACATCGTGATCCCCGCGGCCGGCGGTAAGGCGCCCGCCGGCGGAACGGCGGCGGCGTACGTGGCGTACGCGTTGCCGAAGAAGTAAAGGCGGCAGATCCGGCGCCACGTCGGTTGGGGCCGGGCGAGGATTTATCCGGGAGACGGCCCTGTGCTGTGTCTGCGGCGTGGAGCGCCGGACGATCCGGAGAACGAAAACATGGTAGCGCTAACGGGAATCGAACCCGACGGCTACTGGCTTTCGCTGGCGTCAAACGCGCCAAGTCTTTTAGTTTTGGTCCTGATTAGCTTGGCGAATAGCCGGAATACCGCCACGAAGCCGTGGCATCGTTCCCTGGTCGTTCCCTGCTCCCGAAATAGCATAGCGGCGGGGCAGGCGGCTTGGCTGGTGGCGGTTTTGGCCAGTTTGGCGGCGTCCGCGCGGGGCTCGTTGGCTGGGCCGGCGCCATGCGCGTGGACCTTGGGCAAGTCCTTGGGCTGGCAAGGGATGGCGGTTTGGCCTATACTGAATGAGATTTGAAAGTCCAAAAATCCCGACTGAGATGGAAACCCCGATGAACAGGACCTCAATATCGATTCCTCGAAATATAATTGGAAATGCCAAGGGGCGCGAAGCGAGGTTCCAGGCCTGCCCCGTAGAAAGGAACCCCATGCCGCTCATGTCGATTCGCCCATTCTTGCTGTACCTAACGCTGGCCGGGGCGTTGTTGTCCGGGTGCGGACCTATTCGAGTCACGGCCCGGCCTCCGTCGAAAGCTTCCGACGACGCCTTTTTGGCTTCGTTAAGGTCGTTGCTAAGAACGAGCACGGAGGGCTTTATGACGATAAAAGGGGAGCACGACGCTCGCATTGCCAATTGGTACGTTCCATTGTTGAGTTTGCCCGACGCTGGCGGCTGTCGGCTGGTTCCCTTTTCCGATAAGGGACCCCTGTGGTATAGGTGCATGACGGCGTTGCTCCCGAACGATCAAGGGCTGCTACTGACTGAGACTCTAATTCGTCGCGTGAAGAGTGTAGCAGGAGACCCGAACGGGGAACCGGAGGGGCGAACATTGCCTGCTGGTAATGGCTCTCCCGGCGGTTATTCGAAGGTGTTCAGATTCACCGACCGCGATACCGATGCCTTGATTGAGGTGGATTTGCTGATAACGAACATGCCAGAGCCGAATACCACCGTGCAAACCAGTATATTCCCGAAGACCATCCGGTAGGCAAACACCCATGTTGCCAGCCCAACGCTCGACAAGGAGTATGTCCACAGCCACTGGCCGGACCACGATGACGGTGCAGCGCTTGGCCGATTATGATCTCTCCGTATTCTCCGGTGGTCCCATCGCAAAGGAATTGATCCTGACGCCGGGCGCATCTCAGGACCTAGATCTGGCACTCGGGGCGTTTCGCATAGCGGGGCGCGACGCCGCCGCTGCCAGTGCTTTCCCGCTTTATGGCAACGATGACTACGTCGCCTCGACCAATTACAGCTTGGCGTTCTGCCTTGGCAGACAATCGCGCGGCTCTGGATAGAACCGCAAGGAGGCTCATATGCGACCACATGCGTACAGTCGGTGGTGGCTTCTATGCTTGACATTCCTCTTGTGGGCGGTACCCCCACTCTGGGCCGCGAATGGTGCCGCGCAGGTAGTGAAAAAGGAGGAGGCTGGGAACAAGCAGACCGCCAGTCCAGCGGCAGCGGAAGGCGTAAGCTACAAGGTCAGGGTCGTCAGCGGCACCAGGGGTAGTAGTGTATTCGTGCGGTTGGTCGAGATGGATGGCGTACTGAGTGTGCGTAACTTCGAAATTACTCTCTCGTGGGGTGACAACTTAGTCAGCCACAGTGTGCCTTGCTCCACCCCCCCGCAGGCGTTACCAGGCACCGGCATGTTCCAACTACCGAACTCCGCCTCATTCGAATTGGCGGAGAAAGGCCTGAAACGGGATGCTTTCTTGCAAGGTGTCAAGGACGCCTGTAGCGCCCAACAGGCCCGATACCTGGAGGAGCAATCGCATCGATTGGCTCTGCAACGGGAGGAGGAAGCAAGGCAAGTGGATGCGGCGATGAAGCAAAAGGAAGCGGAGGCTGCTAGGCGGGAGGCCGCCGCGGCAAAGCGTGAAACCGAGTTCCGCGACGGAATCCTCGCTGCCGTGCACACTGCCGAAGAACCCGACCCCTTTGCCAGCATTCGCGGGGAATTCGACCTCGGGGGCTCCGATAGCCGCCAATGGAACACCAGCCTCCAGTTGCCAGAAGCGGAGAAGTGTCGGCTGCTTAAGACTCCGCCGACACCTCCTGCCTCTCTGTCTGCCTGGACGTTAGGGTGTACGTTCCGAGCCTCGAACCGCAGTTATGAACAAATGGTGAAATCTGTGCAATCGGTGCTCAATCTTCAATTCCAACCCGATGAAGCGGCGGTGGAGAGCAACCGGGTCTTTTTCGCCGACGCCGCAAAACCGGCGTGGCGGCTCTACGTCGCTAGGATGAGCGACGTGACTGTAGGCGCTTCGGTAGTAGCGGTAAGGGTGGCAGGCGTAGCGCCCACAGAGGCTAGCGCATCCCTGTTTACCGCGGTCCCCGTGATGCTGCCCATCCAGTCGGCCAGCCCACAAGGTGGCGTTGCCGTGCAGCCGGGGAATGCGGCGCAGTCGGCGGCGCACGACCCTCAGTGTGAAGCGTATCTACAACGTGAACGCGACCGGATTTCGCAACAGGAAAACATTCAACGTCTGACCCATGAGATGACGGACCTTCAGGCGCAGCACCAAGCTGCGCTCCAACAGGCCACCAACGCCGATCAGCAGGCCAGTACCAATGAATCGAACGCTCGCCAGGGGGCCGGGACGTTGGGCGCGATCAATGGAGTATTGGGTGCTGGCTTGAGGGTGGGCGCGCAACAGAAACGCGCGGAAGCGCAGAATCTGGAGCAGCAGATCGCGCTTAAGCAGGCCGAGATAACGAGGGCTCAAACTAGCTTGATCTCTTCTGTTGGTGGAGCACCGCCGCCGGGATGTACTGCTAACGGAGCACAGCAAGCATCGGGCGGCTCCTTGCCGAGCGGGTTGCCAAACCCATCTGGTGCGTTGCCCTTGCAACCAACCATTCACGACGAGGTTGAGAAGATTCGTACCGGCAGTCACGCGCCGATGCCACCCGCCCAGCGCGCCGCCGGGAGCGCGTTGACAGCCTTCGGCAGGACCACGATGACCGTCAAGAACTCCACTGCCTATGAATTGTCTGTCTTCTTCGAGGGCCCGGTTTCCCAGAAGTTGACCTTAGCTCCGGGCGCATCGCGGGACGTGGACTTGGCCGCCGGCACATTCCATGTTGCCGGTCGTGTCGTTGCAGCGAATGTCCTTCCGTTTTACGGCGAGGAAACGTATGCCGGCTCCGCCAGCTACTCGGTGACGTTCTACATCGCGCCGTAGGAGGGACAGCAGTTACGCCTGGGCTTACTGCAGTTGCGCGAATGTGGCGGGTCGAGTTCGTGCGTAAGGTCGACCATCGTGGGCTCGGCTGTTCAGCGTCGAGCCCACAATGCTGGCGGCCTCGGGATGTTCCAGAGAATCTCCGATCCTCCAGACGCTGTTTCGGGCCTTCTGCACCCGTTAAGATCAAACCACAAGGCGGTACATGATGACCCCTACAAAGTTGACTGTCGCCACAGTCGCTGCTCTTGGAGTGGCATTCGCTGCGTATCAATACAGTCGGTACCAGAGCAATATCCGTGCCACGCAAGACGCACTCAACAAGACTGATGCGGCCGTGAAGGACGGCTGGATCGACCTTGAAAAGGATTGGGTCGAGCTTTCGAAGTCCCCGATTCTCGCTGGCGTTCGCACCATTCAAAACCCGCTAACACCTTTGTTGGATGCGGCTTCCACCACAAAGGACGATGTTGCGGCCGGTGCTGAGGAAGGCGCCAAGCTTGTTCAGGATGCGGCTCCCGCCGTGCTGCCTGACGCCACTACATTCGTAAGAGCGGTGAACATAGTCCGTGCGCTCGAAAGTGGCGACTACGGCAAGGGGGCAGAGACTGCCTTGGGGACGCTTATAGACTTGGTGGGAGAAAGCTCCAAAGAAATACAGGAAGCGGAGCGCAATATCTTGTCTTCTACAGCGGCAGACACGGCAGGCTCCAGCGCGGCGGAGACAGCGGGCACCGTCTTTGCGATGGCCTCTGCTGGGAAGGATCTCGTCCTCAAGTGGTCGCAGCTCCTTGCAGACCTGGCTGTTCAAGCGCAGCTGATGTCCGCAAGTGCAAAGTTGAATGATGCTCTACATCAAGCGCAGGCGAAGGACGAAGAACAGCGCATCCAGAAACTGGACCAGGCGCTGAATGCGGCATTCAAATCGCAGAAGGATTTCTTGTCCAGCAACAACATCAGCCCGGCGGGCGTAAAAGGAGCACTTGTGAAGAATGCTTCCGGCCCGGAGGCGGCCGACCGCGTTGATCGTGGAATGACGATCCTTGACCCTGGACAAGGGATTGACGATCTGGCGAGGACTCCCAGTATCAACCCTGACTTCATCGCAGCAATGCAGGCAGAACAGTTCATAGCGGGGCAAGCGGCGTCTGATCCCCGCTGGCTCAGATTCTCTGCCACTCACTATCCCGACGGGACGTGGGTTCTTCCATACGGTCCGTGTCGCGGCATCGATATTCCAAATCCAATATCTGGCGGAATAATTGCGAGCAGCACCGCCGCCTGCAACTCGCAGTCACGTGCTTTCCCGACCCAATCGCAACAAACGAAGGCATCGTCTCAGTCCGACCGAGAATGTCCTGCACTGGCGGAGAATTTCAGCGTGTTAAAGTCGCAGATCAGCGAGATCGATGCCCAACTTCCCGATTTGGACGCTCAGTACGCGAAGCTAGCAAACCTGGCTTGCCAAGCCAATGACCGAGTGAAAACACTGGCCGCAGGTAGGCGGGCTTGTTTCGACCGATGTCCCAAGCCATTGACTGAGCAGTGCAATGATAACTGTGTCCGCGAGTTCGATGTCCCCTTGAACGAGGCAACTCAGAAAGCCAATACCGACAACATAACACCCACCTACAGAGCGCTCGTGGATTTAGAGCACAAAAGAAGTCAGCTGACTAATCAATTGGACCATTACAGTTCCGCATGTCCAAACACGAGCCGCTATCCACCGATACCGATATGGTTCCGTGGAAACTGCGGCGAGCCGCTCCCTAGGCCGGCGCAATGACGAATCGAGTCGGTGCCAACGCTGCCGACAGGTATCGCGCGACTCGGGGCACGTGAGGATCGGGTTCCGGTTCCTCCTCCATAGCCAATCAGTTTACCCTCTTCGACTTCTCCGTGCGGTCGCGCTCCTGGATGGCGTCCCACACCCTGGCTGCGGCGGCGTCCTTGCCGCGCATCGCGTGGGAGTAGATGTCGAGGGTCGTGCGCACCGAGGAGTGCCCCAGCCGTTCGGAGACCGTCACTGGGTCCAGGCCCTCGTGCAGCAGTTGGCTCGCGTGGCTGTGGCGCAGGACGTGGAGCGATGCGCCCTTGGGCAGCCCCGCCTTCTTGCAGATCCGCGACACCGTGGACGACACCGAGTTCGGCTTCAGCGGCGTGCCGTTCGGGTTGGCGAAGATCAGGTCGAGATCGGCGCGGTAGCGCGGGCCGAACTGCGTGCGGAATTCGTCCTGGCGTTCCCGGTGGCGCTCCAGTACGGGCATCGTCGCGGCCGGCAACTTCACGTCGCGCGGGCGCTCCGTCTTGGTACCCTTGAACACCAGGCCAGCCCTGGTCTGGCAAAGCGACCGGTCGATGGACGCACGCTCGTCTCGGATGTCGGACCATCGGAGCGCCAGCACCTCGCCGCGTCGCGCGCCGGTTCCGCGGCACATCTCCAGGAACGCTCCGAGGCACCAGGGGCCGGCCGCGCTCTCGACCAGGTGCTCCTGCTCGTCCGTGGCCAGTGCCATTCCGATGCGCTTTTTGACCTTGGGCGGTTCGCTGTTGGTCACCGGATTCGCGGTAACCAGCCCCCACCGGATCGCGCGGGAGAAGGCGGAGGAGACCAAGCCGGCGACGCTTCGGACCGTTTTCGGCTTCAGCGGGCGTGGCGCCTTTCCTACGGCCATTTCCTACGGCCCGCGCAGCCCCTTGCAATTCGCCATATAATAGCGTGCATGATCCAACGCATCCTCGTTACGGCGCTCGTGGGCGCGACTCTTCTGCTGGCCGCCGATCCCACCGGTGCCTGGACCGGCGACCAGCCGGGTCCCGACGGCAATACCTACAGCATCACTTTTAAACTGAAAGCCGATGGCGGGAAACTCACTGGCACGATGGGCGGCGATCAGTTCGAGCAGCCAATCCAGAACGGTGAAATCCACGGCGACGACATTTCTTTTGCGGTTCACTTGGAGTTCGGGAACGGGATCGATTTGAAGTACACCGGCAAGGTGTCGGCGGACAAGATCGATTTCAAAGTGCAGCGAAGCGGTGAGGATACGGCGCAGTCGTTCGTTGCCAGGAAAACTCCGTAGGATTGGATGAATTCCGCACGGGGCCGTGTCGGCAACTTCGGCGCGCTCTACCGAAGCGCGTTGCAGCGCTGGAAAAGCGGTTCCCACCGGAAAGCGGCCTGCCGGCTTGCCGTCTACCAGTGGGTGAGCGAGCCGTCGGGGCGGTTGTAGATCTGACGGCGAACCGGCTGGGTGACTTCTCCGATCATCGTGAGCGGCTTGATGTCCAGCGTGACGCCGAGGCCCGGGCGCTCGTTGGGGTAGAGCTTGCCGGCCTTGAAGTCCGTGTACTCGGGAAGATAGGGGATCTGGCGGTTGCCGTAGTTGTATTCGAACAGCACCGTGCCGGGGTAGGTGGCCAGGCAGTTCACTAGCGCGGCGGTGGCGACGGGTCCGGTGAAGTGCGGGACCATGCCCACGGCGTGCGTTTCGCACATGGCCAGGATCTTGAGAAACTCGGTGATGCCGCCGACGTTGGGCAGGGTGCAGCGGTTGAAGTCGATGTCGTGGTTCTCGACCAGCTTGTTGAAGTCCCAGCGCCAACCCCACTCCTCGCCCGCCGCGATGGGCACGGAGGTCATCTGGCGGAGCTTGGGGAGGTCTTCCAGGAAATGCTCGTCGCGGACGGGATCTTCCACCA
>JBEKHV010000054.1:0-30821 GCA_050012095.1 Bryobacteraceae bacterium
TCCAAGAGGTTTGAGGAACAGCAAGCCTTCGAGACGTAGCGGATCGGGAACGATGATCCGGGGCCGAAACTAGAAATAGAGATGGCTTCGGGGAGCGAACGGAGATCGGGCGAATCGAAAGGTGGGCCGGCGGGCGGCAAATTCCGCGGAACGCTTTGATCCGGAGGGACGGAAAAGTCCTAAAGGGGAGTGGGAGCGGGAGGCGCAGTCCGGCGCGCAGGTTGCGGAAGGCGCAACGGGGGCGCAGCGAGGAAGCGGCCCTAGCCGGGGCGAACCGGCGGGGGTAGCGGAGTGGTGCACCGAACGGGCGCAAGAAGCAGCCGGTGTAGAAACGAAGTAGCAGGCCGGGACCATTGACCCCGGAACGGGACTCGCGGAAGCGGGGGTCGTTGCGGGCGAGGGAAAGGCCGTTACGAGTTTCTGGTCCTGGGCGGGAGAGAAGGTTGCAACGGGTTTCAAGGCATTGAAGCAGCCGCGGGAGAAACCGGCGGTTGTGGAGCCGAGAGGCGAACCGTTCGACGCTCTCGCTTGCGATGTTCAGAGCCGGGCATGCCGGCGGTGGACAAGGCTGGAAATCAGATCACTTGGAACCACTTCTTTTTTGGGTGCCCCGTTTCAGCCAGGGCCATCCCCCCTTCAAACTCCGCGCTCCGGGTCGTCGAACCGCTACCCGCTTACCGCCGGAATAGTTGGCAGCGGTTAACGGTCAGCGTCTCCGTCTAAAGGCTATCCCAGTTTTTTACCAGGAAGATCCCGTACAACATGCTGAGGACTTTCTGGCCTCCCTGCTTCTTCTGGTCGGGCTCGAGGACGTTGTACAACTGGCCAAAGGCCTTCAATTCCAGTGCGGCCATCCGGGCGTCCAGCATTCCGCCTTCGTCCACCAGCTTCTTGATGTCATCCGCGCTCTTCCCGGCTACCACCGCCGCTTCGATCTGGCTCTTGTTCGCGGGAATCTCCTTGCGCAACGTCTCGGCATCCTTGCTGTCCGCATCGAGAATCGTCTTGAACTGCTTCTTCTGATCCTTGGTCAACTGGCAGGCAGTGGCCATCCTGTCGAGCATGGACTGCTGCATACGCGGCATCCCACCGCCCATTCCACCGCCCATTCCCCCGCCGCCGCCCCCCCCCCTTCCACCACCGCCACCCGGGCCCTCGCTGGCGCTGCCCATCCCGCCACCACCACCGCCGCTGCCTTCGCCGCCGCCCGTGTCCTGGGCGAGCCCGAATCCCACGGCAAGAAGACCGGCGAGCAAGAGTCTGACTAACATGAAATCTCCTTTCGGGCGAACCGCCCGGCTAATTCGACCTTCTCCAATTCCCGCCCGAGAACATTCCGAATACCATTTCGAACAGTTTCGGGGCCTTCGATTTCTGCTTTTCGTCCAGCTTCGCCAACGCCTTATTGAAGGCGCCCACCGAGAGGCTCATGACCTGCGCGTTGTACGCCGCGAGCTTATTCACCGAGTCGTCGACGCTCTTGCCATTGAGAGTCAAGTTGAGAATGTTCTGCCTCTCGTCGCGCGATTGCTGGAGCAGCGGGATGCTCTGCTTTTGAACCTCGTCGAAGATGGCCTCCAATTGCGTCTTCTGCTCGCCGTTGAGTTTCAACTCCTTGGTAAGAGCTTCCAACTTATCCACTTGCCTTTGCGCTTGGGCGCCGCGGCCACCCATCTCGTCGCCACCGCCCATGCCGCCGCCCCTGCCACCGCCCCCGCCGCCCCCGCGTTGCGCGGAGGCCCAACCAGCCAGGAGGGCGACAAGCGCCGCGGCCATGAATACTCTGCGAATCATGCGTGCTCCTTAAGAAAAACCGCCTCCAGGCCTCTTCACGCCCGCGGGGCGGCATTATGCGACCTTCCTGATTACAACACAATTTCACGGAAACTGTCAGGGGGATCGCAGGACCGGCGAGCGGCGTCCGCCAGCCTGCGCGCCTCGCGAACAGAACGTCGGATTTCACCGTCCGGCCGCGCGCCAGCCGCCCCTCAGCGCCCTGCGGACGTGGACAGCCGCCGCGAACAGCAACAGGTAAGCCAAGGTGAACGGGAAGGTAACCGCGCGCGCCAGCGTGCGGACGGCGCCCGCGCCCGCCAGTCCGGAGCGGGCGAACGCGAACCGGAAGATGGCGCCCAGGTGCCTGCGGTCCAGCCAAAAATAGTCGCCGTTTTCGTTGACGACGAAAACCTTCGCCGGCAGCGCCACGGCCAAAGCCCATTTCCACAGGGCCAGGATCGGTTCGCCGGAACAGACGATGCCGAGCTGCGTGTAGCGGTTCCGCGCCAGCGTGCGCACCAGTTGGAGGCGGCTTTCGAGCGTGCGGTAGTCGCCGGAGCGGTAGACCCGCGCCGTCTCCGGCGCCAGGCCGCGCGGAGCGGCGGGGAAACAGGTGAACAGGTCGATGGCGACGCCGGCGCCCCAGATGCCGCGCAGCCCGGGAATCAGCCCTTCGATCAGCCCGCGCGTCCCGCTCTCGACGAGCAGAACGGCGCGCGGCTTGGGGTGCCTCGCGGTCAGAAAGTAGCGCACTCTTCCGAATATAGCGGAGTGTTAGCCTGAGAGAGGACCGCCGAAACGCGGCCCATCTCATGCTCGAGGATCTGCTCACCGAACAACCCAACCCCCGCTCCTCCTCGATCGACGCGCTGTCCACCGAGGACATGCTGCGCGTCGTCAACGCCGAAGATGGCCGGATCGCGGACGCCGTGGGCCGCGAGATCCCTTCCATCGCGCGCGCGGTCGACGCCATCGTCGCCGCGTTCCAGAAGGGCGGCCGGTTGTTCTACATCGGCGCGGGCACGAGCGGACGCCTGGGAGCGCTGGACGCGGCCGAGTGCCCGCCCACGTTCGGCGTATCGCCGGAGATGGTCCAAGGAATCGTCGCCGGGGGAGAAGCCGCGCTCAGCCGGGCCGTGGAGGCGGCCGAAGACGATCCCGCCCTGGGCGCGCGCGACCTGGCCGCCCGCGACTTCACGGCGAACGACGCGCTGGTAGGGATCGCCGCCAGCGGGCGCACGCCGTATGTGCTGGGAGCCATCGCCGAGGCGAAGCGGCTGGGCGCCGTGACGGTGGGAATCAGTTGCACGCCGGATTCGGAGCTGGCGCGCGCCGCGGCCATCGCCATCACGCCGCTGGTGGGGCCGGAGGTGATCGCCGGATCGACGCGCATGAAGGCGGGCAGCGCGCAAAAGCTGGTGCTGAACATGCTCTCCACGGGGGCGTTCATTCGTATGGGCTATGTGTACGGCAACCTGATGGTCAACGTCCAGCCCACCAACGCGAAGCTGGCGGACCGCGCGCGCCGCATCGTGGCCCAGGCGGCCGGCGTTTCCCCCGAGTGGGCGGGGGAATTGCTCGAAGCGGCCCGCGGCAGCGTGCGCGCCGCCATCCTGATGAGCAAGACCGGCATGGGACGCGGCGACGCGGAGCGGCGGCTGGCCGAATCGGGCGGGCGCCTTTCCCAGGCGCTGGCGGGAGAAGAGGATTCCGATGGATAAGTTCGCGATCGCGGGCGGCAGCGCCCTCAAGGGCGAGGTGGCGGCCGGCGGGTCGAAGAATTCGGCGCTGCCGGCGCTGGCGGCGGCGCTGCTCACCGACGAGCCGGTGACGCTCCACCGCATTCCGCGCGTTCGCGACATCCGCACCATGCAGCGGCTGCTGGCGGACATTGGTTGCCGGGCGGAAACCGAGGGCGAGACCGTCCGCCTGGAAACGAAGAGAATCGCGTGTCCCGAGGCGCCCTACGAGTTGGTAAAAACCATGCGCGCTTCGAGCCTGGTTCTGGGGCCGCTGGTGGCGCGCTGCGGCCGCGCCCGCGTCTCCCTGCCCGGGGGGTGCGCCATCGGCGCGCGCCCCATCAACCTGCACGTATTCGGCCTGGAGCAATTGGGCGCGCGCATCCGGCAGACGCACGGCTACATCGAAGCTGAAGCTCCCGAGGGACTGCGCGGGGCCGTGGTGCACTTCGACCGCATCACCGTCACCGGCACCGAAGACCTGCTGATGGCCGCCGCGCTGGCCAAGGGCGAGACCGTGCTGCGCAACGCCGCGCGCGAGCCGGAGGTGGCGGACTTGGCCGCGCTGCTGATCAAAATGGGCGCCCGAATCGAGGGCGCCGGCACATCCACCATTCACATTCAAGGCGTGGAACATCTGGGCGGCGCCGAGCACCAAATCATCCCCGACCGCATCGAGGCCGGGACGTTCCTGGTGGCCGCCGCCATCACGGGCGGCGACGTCGCCGTGACCGGCTGCATCCCCGAACACGTCGGCGCGCTGGTCGCCAAGCTGCAGCAGGCCGGCGTGGAAGTGTCGCAACCGGATGCCACCACCCTGCGCGCCCGCGGCGGCGGCCGCCTGCGTTCCGTAGACGTGACCACCGAAGAGTACCCAGGCTTCGCCACCGACTTGCAAGCGCAGTACATGGCGCTGATGACGCAGGCCGAAGGCATCGCCTTGGTGGTCGAGACGATTTTCGAGAACCGCTTCATGCACGCCCAAGAACTGGCTCGCATGGGCGCCAACATCCGGCTGGAGGGCAAGCAAGCCATCGTGGCCGGCCCGCGGGAGCTGACCGGAGCCGGCGTCATCGCCAGCGACCTGCGCGCCAGCGCGTCGCTGGTTCTAGCCGCGCTGGCAGCCAAAGGCGAGACGGTCATCGACCGCGTCTACCACATCGACCGCGGCTACGAAAGGATCGAGGCGAAGCTCGCGCGGGTAGGCGCGAAAATCAGGAGGGTGGAGTAAACCGAACACTGGCTGCAAGAGGGTTCCGCGGCAGGTCAGGTTCGCGCTTTCCAGAACGCCCGCCCGTTGCGTAGCTCGGGCCGCTGTCCGATAACCACATCAAGGCCAGCATTGGTGAGCACATGGTTTCAGGCCGTTGTTTCTGGTCTATGCTGAAGGGGTGAGAGTCGCTCTGGCGTTTGCGCTGGCGTGCCTATTTGCAGCTTCAGGGCGAACGCAGACGCCGAACTCCGCGTTGCCTCGGTTCCAGGATTACCCGGTTGCAGCGGCTTGGCACGGACCGCCAGCGAGCCTGAAACTCACCACGTCCTCGGAGCGCATGTTCCGAACGAGGTTGACGGATGCTGCCAAGGAGCCGCCGAATTTCGCTGGACACTACAGGGTGGTCTACTGGGGATGCGGGTCCAACTGCTCTGCGGGTGCGCTGGTGGATCTTGAGACGGGACGGGTGTTTCCTCTACCTTTGGCAACGCCCAACGGCGGAGGGTGGGAGCGGTGGATAGAATGTACGGCGTGTTTTGAGGGGGCGGACGACGAGTTTCACATCGACAGCCAAATCATGATCGTCAGATGCGGCCTAAACTACTCCGAGCGACTTCGGAAGAACATCCCAGACACCTACTACTTTCTGTGGGAAGGTGATCACTTCCGCCGACTCCTTCACATTTCGGGGAAGGCGGCAGGGAGATAATCCTCAGCGCAAGGTCGCCGAGCCGAGCGGCGCCAGCATGATCGCACCGCACTCCCACAGGGGCGCTCCGTGGACATCAGATCGGGGCCGTGAAACGGTTGTCGGAATGTGAAACGATCCCGAGCCATAGCCAACGGCTGGGTTACGGGCGGTAGGACAAAGCGTCATACTACAGGCATGGTCAGCAAAATCGCCATTACGCTCGATGAGAGAACGGTGGCCGACCTCGACCGCTGGGTCCAGGAAGGCCGGTACGTCAACCGCAGCCGCGCCGTTCAATCGGCGGTGGATCTGCTCATGGAGCGCGAGAAGCGGGGCCGCCTGGCGCGTGAGTTGGCTAAGCTCAACCGGCGGGACGAACAGCGGCTCGCGGAGGAAGGACTGGGCGACGAGTCGTGGCCCGAATCTTGAGGGGCGAGATCTACTGGGCGGATCCGGACCCGGTCCGGGGGAGGGAGCAGGCTGGACTGCGGCCCGTCCTGGCGCTCAGTAACGATCTCTTTAATCGACGTTCCGGCACGGTGATCGTCATGGCGATTACGAGCCAGCCGCCGCGTGCGGGATATCCGCTGACCCTGGCGCTGCCGGCGGGCTGTCTGCCGCGGCCCTCTTGGGTCAAGATCTCTCAGATTCGGACCATATCCATCGAACGAATCGGAAAGCGCGCGGGGGAAGTCGATCCCGAGGACCTGAACCGTCTCGTCGGCGGATTGCTGGAGTTGATATCCTGATTTCACGTGGACGCCACCACGGAGAAGTACCCAGGCTTCGCCACCGACCTGCAGGCGCAGTACATGGCGCTGATGACGCAGGCCGAAGGCATCGCCTTGGTGGTCGAGACGATTTTCGAGAACCGCTTCATGCACGCCCAAGAACTGGCGCGCATGGGCGCCAACATCCGGCTGGAGGGCAAACAAGCCATCGTGGCCGGCCCGCGGCTACGAGAGAATCGAGGCGAAACTGGCGCGCCTGGGCGCGAAAATCCGGCGGGTGGAGTAAAGCCAGTACCGGCGGCAAAAGGATTCGCGCCACGCGCCCGTGGCAGGTCAGGACGGCGCTTCCCAGACCGCCGGTCCGTGGCGTAGCCTTGGCCGCTTCCCGATGACCCCACTTCCGGAAGCGGCGGGCAGATGCCGGCGCAGCAGGCGCGGGGGACGAAGGGGCGACGGGTCCTTTGTAGGCGATCATGCGCCGTGATACCTTCAGATTCGGACGGACACGTCTTGAAGGCGAGGGCATGACGGATGAACTGCAACGCACGCATCTTCTGTTTTCTTGCAATTACGCTTGCCGCATTGGGCGGTTGTTCCAGCAAGCCATCAATCAATGAATCCAAGAAAGCCGGGACCGCGCTACAAAGAATCCAGGGAAAGGCCCAAGTTCTGCAGGAATCGGCCGGGTCGGGCGATTCCGCTCTGAACCTAGGTGGACCCTCTCTGTACCTCTGGGAAGGCATGCATCGTTACCGCCTTTTCTTGAGAACGGCCGCCGAGGTAGTCCACGGGGGCGAGTACGCTGCCGAGGGCATCGACGCGCAAAAAGTCATTGACGAGATTGGCGATCCCGACCAGGGCAAGAACGGATATCCGCTCCAATCAAGCTGCGCGCGTGTCGTCAGGATGGCCTGGAGCGGCTTGCCCTTTGATGTCGTCGAGGCGGACGCCGCGGTTTTGCGCGCCCGGGTGGCGCGGTATCCCGCCAGGCCCGTGTTTTTGGTGACGCGGATCTGGCCCGTCACATCTACGGAGAGCAGCGCGGCTTCCGCGGAGCCGAAGAAAGAGGCCGCGGTCGAGAAGAAGAACATCCCCACAGTCTCCGTTGCGGCGGATAAACAACGCGCTCTTCTGATTGAGGGTGCGCCCGTTCAAACCGCACCCCTTTGGGAGCCGGCGGGGGGAACGGTGAGCTGCAAAGTCGTCATCAGCCCGGAAGGGAAAATCTCCGATCTGGAAACCGGCGCGCAACTCTGTGAGGCTGTGCCGTGGGGTGGGTTTCGTTATCAGCCCCCGGTCCAGGGCGGCCACCCCGTCCAAGTAAGAACCGAGGTTGAAGTGCGCTTCGAACCCCGAAAGTGAAACGGCATCGCGATTCCCGAATCCGCCGGCTTGATCTCCGCTAGGTCGCCGCGGGTTTAGGGCGCTTGAGGTTCATGTTTTCGAGCGTGCGCACGGCGATTTGGGAAACCGCCAGGTTGCGGAACCGCTTTTTGCCGTAAAGAGAGCGAGACGTGAACCGTCTCGTCGGCGGGTTGCTGGAGTTGATATCCTGATTGACGCAAAGCCGGTTTGCTTCTGGGTCCAAGACCGCCGCACAGAGAGATTGCGATGCAACATAATCCAGGATTCCTGAAACTGGTGAACGACGCCAAGTCGCGGGTCAGGCAGACCGATGTCGTCGGCTACAAGAAGATGCGCGACGCCGGGGAGGACCACATCCTGGTGGACACGCGCGAGGAAAGCGAATGGGCCGCGGGCCACGTGGCCGGCGCCGTCCACATGAGCAAGGGCATTATCGAGCGCGATATTGAAACCAAGGTTCCCGACAAGAACAAGAAGCTGGTGCTGTACTGCGGCGGCGGTTACCGCTCCGCGCTGGTCGCCGATAATCTCCAGAAGATGGGCTACACTGCCGCGATCTCGCTTGACGGCGGCTGGCGCGCCTTGAAGGAATCGGGCTTGCCGTTGGAGCCATAGGCGCTCCGGCCCCTACGAATGCCAGTGCCCTTCGCGCTCCTCGGCGCGCACCGGGATGGCGCAGCCATTCTCCGAGATGGCGCACTCGGCGTGCTCGAACTGGACCGTGGTGTGGCCGATGTGGAAACGGGCGGCAAGTACGGCGTTGACTCCGCGCAGGATGGCGTCGCTCGCCGAGGGCGGGACGTCCGCAATCAGCACATGGCAACTCAACGCGCGGGTGTTCGATCCGAGGCTCCAGATGTGCAGATCGTGAACGCCCAGCACGCCTTCGACGGCCTCGATCGAGCCGACGACATCCGTCAGGCGGAGGCCGCGCGGTAAGCCCTCCAACAAAATGTCGAGCGACTCCCGGATGATGTCCCACGCGGTCCAGACGATCAGGATTCCAATTAGGACGGAGAGCGCCGGGTCCACCCGCGTCGATCCGGTGCAGCGGATGGCGATGGCGCCGGCGATGATGGCCGCCGAGCCGAGCGCGTCGCCGAACATGTGAACGAACGCGCTCTTGATATTGATGTCGCCACGCCTGGCATGGCGCAAAGCCCACATGATGCCGCCGTTCAGCGCGAGTCCGAGCGCGGCCACCGCCAGCATGACGTCCGCGCGCACCAGTTGCGGGTGGCGCAGCCTGAGGAAGCTCTCGTAGAAGATCCAGGCCGATACCAACACCAGCGTGAGCGCGTTCACGAACGCGCACAGCACGCCTGCACGGTGATAGCCGTAGGTCTTGGATTCGTCGGCGGGCTTCGACTCCAGGTAAAAGCCGATCGAGGCAAGCAGCAACGCCAGACCGTCGGTGAAATTATGCCCCGCGTCGGAGAGCAAGGCCAGCGAATGCGCTTCGATTCCGGCCACAACTTCGACCGCCACGAAGACAAAAGTCGCCCCCAGGGACCATCGCAGGACCCTGCCCGTCACCGGGCCGCGCCGGCGCCCATGTACGTGCACTCCGCCTCCCCTTTCCCAGTGTACCCGCGCTGCCCCGAGGCGTCGCGGCGGAGGCAGGGGGGGCGGCGCTCTTGGGAGGGCCTGGCAGGGCCGATTCGGAGCCGGGCCTAGAGGGCGACCGGTTAACGGACGGATTTTCCGGGGGAGCGGGGAACCGCTCTGTCGCGGCTCGGCGTCGGGCGCGGCGGTACGCGTCCGGCGGCGCGTCACGCCACGACGAGATCGGGTAACCGGATCACCTTCTTCTGGATCGCGTACTGCACAAGCTGCGCTTTGTTGTGGATGTTCAGCTTGCGCATCAGGTTGAACTTGTGCGCCTCCACGGTCTTGACGCTCAGATCGAAGCTGGCGGCGATCTCTTTGACCGATTTGCCTTCGGCCAGCATTTTGAGGACCTCCCGCTCACGCTTGGTGAGCGATCCGAAACGCGGCTGCCGGGAGGGGAGCGGTCCGCGCGTCCGGAAGTCCTCCACCAGGCGGGCCAGCAGACGAGGAGTCAGATAGCTGCCGCCCTTGCGGACCTCCCGGATGGCGGCGAGCAACTGATCGGCCGGGCTCTCCTTCAGAACATAACCGCTCGCTCCGATCTCGACGCACTCGGACAGATAGTCTTCATCGTCGTACATCGAGAGGAAAACAATGCGCGTATCCGGGCGCTCCTTGCGGATCATACGGGCGGCTTCGAAGCTGCTTAGACCCTTCATCCCGATGTCCATTAGGACAATGTCGGGGCGGATCTGGCGCGTCAGGGCCAGCCCTTCTGTGGCGTCGGAGGCTTCTCCCACGACCTCCATGTCCGGCTCCGCCGTCAGCAGGGTGCGAACGCCGTGCCGGAACAGAGCGTGATCGTCAGTGAGCAATATGCGAATTTTCGACATGATGCGCCACCGCTGCGGCGGAATACGGCAGATCGAGCACGATCCGAGCCCCCTTGCCGGGCGCGCTGCGGATGGCGAGCGTCCCGCCGATCAGCGCGGCTCGCTCACGCATGCCCTCCAAGCCGAATGCCATCGCCTTCTTCCTGATTTCGTCTGCACAAAAGCCGGCGCCGTTATCGGTGACGCGCAGCCTGACCCTACTATCGGCCGTTCCCAAAGAAAGCATTACGCGCGTCGCCCCGGAGTGCTTGGTAATGTTCTGCAAGCACTCCTGCGCCACGCGATAGACCACTTCTTCCTGACGCCGGGAAAGCGGCGCGGCCAACTCCGCTAGGCTCACCCGCAGCTTGCAGGGGTGCGTGCGGCGAAACCGTTCCGCCAGGCGGCGAAGGGCCGGCCGCAAGCCCAGGCGCTCCAGAGTGGCTGGGCTCAAAGCGGCGACGATGCGGCGCAGCTCCGCGACGGTCCGCCCCGCCATCCCGCGCGCTTCACGCAGGCGCCGCGCCAGCGGCTCGGGTGCCTCGCGCTCCAGCATTTCCAGTTGCAGGCGCAAAAAGAGGAGACTCTGGCCAACTTCGTCGTGCAGCTCGCGGCCGATGCGGCGGCGCTCCTCTTCCTCGGCGCGCCGCGCTTCGGCCTGCAAACGTTTCATCGCATTTTCCAGGCGCGCGCGATCCATGGCTTCACCGCAACGCTTGGCTGCCGCGCCGAGCAGCGCCAGCTCGCGCGGCAGCCAGGGGTAAGGAACCGCGAAGCCGAACTGCACGGCCGCCGTTTCGCCGACAGGGTAGGACCAGTAGGAGGCATAGCGGCCCTTGGATAGGTCGCTTGAAATCAGCCTCTCGGCGGCGGAGCCGCGCTCCGCGTACAGCGGCCGGGCGAGCCGGGACGCGCCCGCGCCGTCGCGGAGCGTCAGGCGGCCTGCCCGCGCCCTCACGGCGCGGGTCAAGACGCGAACGAAGCCGCGCAGCGCTTCCTCCAGGCCGGCCGCTTCCATTTCGGCCCGATAGAGACCGAAGAGGGTCTGCGCCTCGGCCTCACGCACCTCGTAGTATGCCTTGTTCAGCGTAAGAACCGTGGCCAGGCGGAGTTGCTCGCGCGCGGGCTGAAACGCGCCCGCCAGCACGGGATCGAGGAGCGTTCCGAAAGAGTCCAACGCGGCGCCGGCCTCCTCGGGAGGCACGTTCAGCTTGGCGAGGCGGCGGCCGTTGTACTCCACCTGTTCGAAGAACTGCGCCAGGGTCCGCAAACGAGACGCCGCCGCGGGAGTGATGGCGGCCAGCGCCCGGATGCGCGCCTCCCGCTCGCGCCGCGGCGGGTCCGAGCCGGACGTCCGGGGCGGGGGCGCGGGAGCGCCGGCGCCTCCTCGCCGCCGCGCGGGCTCCTGCCCATCCTGCTTCCGCTCGCGCAGCAACCCACGAAACTGCCTTTCGAGACGGTCCGCGGCGGGGGCGAGGATGCGCAGCAGACTTTCGATGTACCGGCGGGCTGTAGGACTGACGGCTGGTTCAATGACGCTCGCCATAGGCGTCTTCCGAACCGTTTATCGGCAATTCTTGGCTGTGACTATAGGAAGGTTTCCCTAACCCAGACCTGACTCCGATATCGTTTCCTCAAGCCATTGAGCGTGCGGCGGACAGCCCGGTTGCCTGCCAGCGAGAATTCAGGCCGTTGGAAACCTGTTGCCCCGAGCCGGACTGCCCGCCCCCCTGAGTCCACTGCCACCCGTAGGGCGTTTCTCGGCCGTAGGGCGCATCAGAGATCGCAGAACGAGGGTCGGCCTGGACTTAAGATAGCCAATCGGGCCGCCGGGCTCCAATGCGGCATCTGCACAGTGTCGACTAAGAGCCCGATGTGCGCGGTGCAAGGCGTTGCGCGAAGACTGTCTTCTTTCGGAGAAAGACGGTTATGGCTCGGTCCATATTGCCAACGTCGATGAACGCTGATGCCACCGACCAGAGTGTCAATATCGGATCTTTCCGGAGCTCCCGGCGTAGCGTTGTGGGCACCTCAGCAATGTCCATCCTGGCCGTGAGGTTCCACGCGGCTCTGAATGCCCTGTGCCGCTCTTGTCTCAGCGTTTGCTTCGTCCATCGACGTCCAGATCTACCGTGAAGATCGACGAACAATTGGACGGTTTGTCTGAAGCTCCGCGAGCTGATCCTTTTGTTGCAACGTGAGAAGCCGGTTTGATTAAGGATCTCCGCCCATGCTTTGCCTGTTGCTGCAACCAGCTTGCGCTGCAAGGCCCACTTAGTTATGACGGGATCCTCACCGTACTGCATCGAGAGCGGAAACGTTCCAGAGCAGCGGAGACGTGCAGGAAGTGGGACTATTTCCGGGGAGTGCATCCCGTTGTCGTGTAGCCCCTCGGCGCCAACAATATCCGCAAGTTCCGCGATGATCTGCCGCAGGTGGACTTTGACATAGTCCTTACTGAGACGAGAATGTAAGTGCACATCCGGGTTGATTCCAGCTTCGAAGAAACTTTCCCTCAAACAGCCCTTTTGAAGCCATGTTAGATTGGCTCCCGAGAGTTCGGTCTTCAAATACCGGACGAATGTTCCAGGCGACCCGGCTTTGTGCCACCTGTGGAACTTCGATGCGAGTAGAGAGGCAAATCGCGACGGCTGTCTCATATTTGTTGGCTGCAGAATCGGCGCTGCCGACCGCCACAGGCAACACTTTAGAAAGTGTTGCCCGCGAGAGTTTCCATTATATCCAACGACGCTAATCCCGGCAGTCGGCGTTTTGCCGAACTTCCACGTTTCCGAAAGGGCGGTAAGCAAGCCAAAGCGATCCGAGGCACTGGAAAGTGCAGCCAAACGGCCTCCGGCCCGCCACCGCGGCTTCACACGGCCGCGTAGTCCCCATCCCGAACAACTGCCGAACCGGTGGCAAGGTCCTCGAACCACGATCCAGCGGGCGCCGGAGACCGGCCCTGAATCAAGTGAACAAAATTGGCCCTACCCCACGTACTGGACTTCCTCTTCGAGCTCGATGCCGAAGCGGGCGCGCACGCGAGCCTTTAGTTCGTCGATTAGCGCGCACAGGTCGGCGGCGGTTCCCGCGCCCGCGTTGTAAAGCAGATTGGCGTGGTAGGCCGCTACGTGGATATCGCCGCGCGCCATGCCTTTGGCGCCAATCTGCTCCAGGAACCAGGCGGCGGCAATCTTGCCCTCGCGCACGGAGGAAGCCGGGACCAGCGCCGTCACTGCGGCGGGAAGGTCCTTCGCCAGCAGGTTCTTGAAGATGCTGCCGGCGCACTTCATGGTAGGCGGAAACTTCTCATTGCGGATTTCGAGGATTTCGTCCGCTCTGCGGCGGAGAGCGGCGGCGTCGGCCGGCTCCAGCCGCAGGGTCGCGGAGAACACAAACCACTCCTTGCGGCTCTTGAAAACGCTTCCGCGGTATTGGAACTGGCACTCGCGATTGTCCAGGACCCGCACATCACGCCCGTCATAGGCGCGCACGCTCGCCACCCGCTCGGCGATGGAGTGGCCATAGGCCCCGGCGTTTCCGTAAATGGCCGCGCCGACCGAGCCGGGGATGCCCGCGAGCGTTTCCAGGCCGGCCAGACCGCGCGCGATGGCGAAATCCACCAAGTCCTGCAACACGGCGCCGGCCTGCGCGTCGACGCGCTCGCCGTTGGCGGAAAGAGCGTCGCCGCGGTAGCGCAGCGCCACGCC
Organism: Bryobacteraceae bacterium; assembly: GCA_050012095.1. Taxonomy (GTDB): domain Bacteria; phylum Acidobacteriota; class Terriglobia; order Bryobacterales; family Bryobacteraceae; genus BOG-224. The sequence continues at coordinate 13,649 of JBEKHV010000054.1, forward strand.
GCGGAAACCGCGGTCGGAGACAATCAGGTTCGTGCCGCCGCCAATGATGACGGCGGGCAGGCCGCACGACCGCGTGGCGGCCAGCGCCGCCAGAAAGGCCTCTTCGTTGCCGGTTTCGGCGTAGAGATCGGCCGGACCGCCGATGCCGAAACGGGTGTAGCGCGCCAGCGGGGCATGCTCCAAAACGGTTACATTGGGAATTGCGGCGAGGCGCGCGAGCGCCTCTTCAGCCGTCGGCATTCATTCCAATTATAGAAGAGGCGTTCGATGCGATCTCCCGCTTTCCCCGGTTTTCCGCAAGCCGGCCTCGATTTCCTCCGGGCCCTGGCGCGCCACAACAACCGCGAATGGTTCCTGCCGCGCAAGCCGGCATTTGAGGACCACGTGAAGCGGCCCATGCGCGAGTTAGTGGAAGCGCTGAACGCGGCGCTGGCGCGCATCGCTCCCGAGCACGTCACCGACCCCGAAAAGGCCATTTACCGCTTCTACCGGGACACGCGCTTCAGCCCGGACAAGAGGCCGTACAAAGAGCAGATTGCGGCCACGTTCCCGCGGCGCGGCCTCGCACGGCACGAGGGCGCCGGCTACTACTTCGCCGTTTCGCACAAGGAGGTGGCGATAGGCGGCGGCGTGTACCTGCCCACGCCGGAAACGCTGGCCGCCATCCGAGGCCACATCGCGGCGAGGCCCGGGGAATTCCGGCGCGTCTCCGGCTCGCCTGCCTTGCGGCGGCTGTTTGGCGAGATGCAGGGCGAGCGCCTGACTCGCACGCCCAAGGGATTCGCGGCGGATCATCCCGCCGCGGACCTGCTGCGCTTCAAGCAGTTCCTGTTTTACGACGAACTGGCGCCGGATATCGCCACGACCGGGGCGTTGTACGACGAAGTGTGGCAGCGATTCCGGGCGATGAGGCCGTTTATCGATTTCCTGAACGCCCCGCTGATCGCGCAACGGGAAGAAGCCTCGGCCCGGAGCTCATTTCTGCGGTAGGCCGATGGCTCTGCTTGCAAGAGGGCTGCAAGGTCGCGTCGGATTTCATGCCGCCATTCCTGGCGGCATGGCCGGCTGAAAGCCCACTCCACGGGTCCATGCTACGGGCGGCCCATCCGGATGGGAGGAAGGGACCCGGTCTGCATGCCGGTAGCGCCTGACTGGCCGGTCCCGCCCTGGCCCGTTCCGCTCGGCGTAATTCCGCTCTGCCCAAGCCCACTCTGCAAAAGCCCGCTCTGCCCGAGCCCGCTCTGCGGAGTTCCGCCAGGCCCCATACCGCCGATGCCGCCAAAGCCGCCAAACGCCGTGTCGCTCCGAGCCCCAACGCCTGTCGCCGTTCCAGGTCCGGTTCCGGTCTGGCCGCCCTGATTCGAGCCTGACGCGCCGCCGGCAGTCGCGCTCGTGAGTGGGGTTAACGGCGTCACTTTGGAGGGGTCGAAGATGAATTCCCACTCGTTGTAAGCCGTATGGTCGTTATAGACCATGATGCTTTGCTGCTCCGAGGCGCTAGCCACGCCGGCCACAAGGCCGGAGCCCTGGGCGAGACTGCTGCCGCCGGGGCGGTTGGACGCACTGGCGTAGATCAAGCCCCCGGAGCCAATGATCGACCCGCCCGGCCCCTGCAAGGCCTGCTGCACGATCATGGCCCCTTGCGGATTCGGCCGCGTCAGCAGGTCGTTGATCAGGCTGGCCGCGGGATTCACTCCCGGCGGGAAGCCGCCCGGCATGGCGGGGTTGGGGGGGCCGGGCTGGCCCGGCGCACCCGGCGGCAGACCAGGCAGACCAAGTTGCGCGCTGTTGCCGGAGGCCGGTCCAGGTGGCGGCGCCGCTTGCCCTCCGACCCCCGGCAGCGCGCTCACGTAAGAGCCTCCGCCGCCCTGCTGCGTCTGGGGGTTGGCCGCCGATCCGGAAGCTCCGGGAAGCGTCACGGGCTGGCCGGGAATGCCCAGCAGAGCCTGCACTCCGGAGGCGGGCTGGCTACCGGGCGTTCCGGGCGGCGATACCTCGCCGGGATTAGGCGGCGTTCCCGGCGGCGACCCTGCGTCCGGCGCCGGCGAGGCGCTGGGAAAGGGCAGCAGTCCCTGGTCGCCCGACCCGCCTTCGCTCGCCCGCCGCCGGTCCTGGGGCCGCAAGCCTTGCCCTCCCTCCGCCGTCTGGCCAACGCCGAGGTTCGCGCTGACGTAATTGCCGGGGTCGCTGGCCTGCTGGCCGCCCTGCGGTTTGTTGCTCAGGATCGAGTCGGTCACCACGTTGCCCTGGACGTGGATGATGCGCCAGTCGTCCTTGCCGGTCATGGGATCCACGTACTTGTGGCGCAAGAAGTGGCGGCCGTTGAAAGTCTCCAGATCGTCCATCGACTTGGGGTACTGCCTGGTGGTGGTGTAGAACATCTGGAGGGCGCGCTTGTATTGTTCTCCGCGCTCCATCAGCAACTGTTCCTTGTGCCGCTGCGACTGGAACGCCACGCGCGGGATCTCGCTGTAGAGCGAGATCGCGAGCACGGCGGCCACGAGCAAAACCACCAGCAGCGCAAATCCCGATTCTCTATCCCGGCAGGCTCGCATTTTCCTCCAAGGGCACGGTTCGTTCCCCTTTGTTCTGGGTATCCTCCATGACTACCGAGTTTACGCCGATCCGCACGACGCGATAGCGCTTCTTCAGGACGTCTCCTTCTCCGCCCATCAGGATCTCGTCGCCATCGAGGAAGAATGCGGTCTTCTTTCCGTTCCCGCGCACGGTGGAAAGGCCGTAATACTTGAGCGGAATCGGTGGCGGCGCGGGGGGTACGGAAGGCGTTTGGTCCGCCGGCGGCTTGGGTGGCGGCTGCACCTGGACAATCGGCTCGGACGCCGCCAGTTTCGCGGCCTTCACGACGGGTGGCGGGGGCGGCTGGGAGAATTGGAACAAGTTCCGCCCGCCGCCTTCGGGCGAGACCTCCTGCAGCTTGGCCAGCAGTTCCAAATGCAGCGTCGGATCCACCGTCATCGGATTGATCTGCTGTTCCGGCCGTTTCGAGCGCAGCACCGGATGGAACTCGCCATCGTTGCGCCCGGCCGCCGCCGGAACGCGCGGAGCCTCCCCCAATGCCGCGGGCGCGGGAAGCGAAGGGGCCGCTCCCGAGTCCGCGCCGGCCGCGCGGGCCGGGGGCGCGATCGAGGGAGCCGGAGGCCCCGCCAGAAAGTTGGAGTACGCCAGGTATCCGAACACCGCCGCCAGCGCGGTCAGCAGTCCCGTCTTCCACTTGCTCTCCAGGCCCAGCTTCATAACGCCGCCCCCGGCGCGTTGCGGACGAAAGCGTCCAGTTTCAGACTCACGTTCACGAGCTGGCCCGTCTGCGGGCTGGCCACCGCCATGGTCTCGATGATGAGAAACCGCGGCGACTTGTCGAGCAGCTCCACGTACTTCTTGATGCCGGCGTAGGTTCCTTCATAACCGGCGGTGACCGTGGCCATGTAGAGCGTGTCGCTGCCCTCGATCGGCTCCAGTTGCGTTTGCGAAGGCAGCGGCCGGATGCCGGCTTCCTTCGCGTCGCGGTTCAGCTCGTCGCCGAGCGTGGAGGAATACGTACGCGCGTCCATCACGTACTTCTCCATGAACTGGTCGCCTTCGCGTCGCGCCAGCTCGACCTTGTCCACCAAACCCTTTCCGGCCTGGACGCGCTTTTGCAGTTCCACGAGCTGCCGGCCGAGCGTGGTCTCTTCGCGCCGCAGACCTTCGCCCGATCCGCCGAACGGCTGGAACGCCGCCACGGCCGCCATCAGGTTCAGCGAGACCAGCGCCCAGATGAGGGAACGCATGGCCACGCGCGGGTCGCGGATGGAGGCGGCCGACAGCTTGATTTTCCCGATCTTAAGGCTTTTGGGCATACCTCACCATCACGCGGTACTGATTGAGGGGCTCCGCCTGGGACGGCGGCGTCCTGGTCGGTTCCTGCACCTCCCCGAACAGCGGGGAGTTCTCCAGCGCCATCAGGAACTGGATTTCCGAGTCGGGGGCTTCGCAGGCCACCGTCATGTCCAGTTGGACCTGGTCGCGCGCGTTCAGCGTCGGCCGGATCCGGATGACTTTCACGTTATACGGCAGCACCTTCTCCAGGTCGGAGAAGATGCCCGTCCAACTGATGCCCTTGCGATTGAGCAGCGCGTTGACGAAAACGCCGCGCTCGAATACCTCGGCGTTTTCGGGCCTTCGCAACGCGGCGGAGAGCGTCGCCTGTTCGGCCGTGGCCTGCCGGATCTGGCGGTTCAGCCGGTCCACGTGCTGGCGGACATCGGCCATCTGGGCGCGGTTGGCCAGAATCAGCAGGATCTGTCCCGCCAGCAGCGCCGTCAGGAGCAGGCTCGCCGCCACGGACGCCACCAGCATGGCGCGTACCCGCCGGAACGGCTGGCTGGCGAGATTGATGGGAATTCGCATCTCAATTGTTTCCGGCGGCCACGGTCCGCTCGGTCCGGCCAATGGACTGCAGGTAGCCCAGCAGCCCCGCGTCGGTTTCTCCGGGCGTCCCCAGCGGCGACTGCAACGGCTCCGCTTCCACGCCCAGTTCTTCCCGGACGCGCCGGGCCGTCTCCTCGGTCCGCGCGCCAAACCCGCAGAGCAGGAGCTTGTCGGGTTTCCGGCCAAGGTTGTCTTCCACGAAGGCGAAAGTGGGGATCAAAACGCCGGCGACATCGTCCGGATCGGCGGAAGCCAACTCCAGGCACCGCACCAGTTTCAAAGCGCCCAGGTCCGCGACCAGCACGGAGAGCACGCGCCCTGCCAGTTTCGCCACGGCCGTCAGGCCGGTCTCCGGGACCAGATCGAGGGCCGCCAGGGACGATGTGGTCACCAGTCCCGGGTAGAGGCCCGCGGCGCGGAACGGAGCTTCATACCGCGAAACGATTTCGAGCGGCGCCACCGCCACCACGACCTCGGTCTTCTTGTCCTCCGCCGGCTGCGCCCAGTAGCTCACTGCGGCCGATTCCACGTCGAACGGCAAGCCGCGCTTCAACCGGAAGCGGACCAAGGCGAGCTGCGCCTTGGGATCGGACGGGAAATCGTCGAAATCGAGCGCCACGACGCGCGCGCTGTAGTCCGGCAGGATGAGCGCCACGTCCTTGCGCTTCCGCGCGGGCTGCGCGCCCGCCAGGGACCGCACGGCGAGCGAGAACTCGTCCGGATCGACGATGTTCTCTTTCAGCGGCGAAACCGTGAGCGTGCCGGGCTTGAACGGTCGAAACTCCAGCTCCGCGCGCGAATCGATGCGCGCCGCCGCGATCCCGCCCTCGGAGATCTCGAACGCCATGGCGGGCGGCGGGTCCTGCAGCAAAGCCTTGAGGCGGTCTAGGAGCATGGCGGACTCCCGTGCCAAAATCTCACCGCGGAGACGCGGAGACGCGGAGAAAACGCGGAGAAATCATTGTTCACCGCCGAGACGCCGAGACGCCGAGAAAACAATAGAAACGCGCGCTGTGCGTCATTCAACGCCGCCCTCACGCCCCGGGTTCGGGCGCGAAGGAAGCCGAGGAACGTGCTCTCCATGAAGCCCCGTACCCGGGAAGACCACGGATCTCGGCTGCCTCTGCGCGCGAACTTCGGAATCCCGCGAAGCCCGAATACGCCGCGGAGCCATTTTTCGCGTTCTCGGCGTCTCGGCGTCTCGGCGGTGAACAATGATTTCTCCGCGTTTTCTCCGCGTCTCGCGTCGGGGTGCCCCCTGGGCCCGGTGATCTTCCTCCGGTCCATCTGAGCGCCACTATCCCTCAATGAAAGTCACCTTGTTGATCTCACGCAGGGTCGTCGCGCCGGTGCGCATCTTCTCCACGGCCGATTCCCGCAGGAACGTCATGCCGTCTTCGCGCGCGGTGCGCTTGATCTCCGTGGTCGGCCGGCGGTCCAGGATCATTTCACGGATGCGATCCGTCAGGTCCAGCAGCTCGTGAATCGCCGTGCGGCCGCGGAACCCCGTTCCTCCGCACTCGAAGCACCCGGCGCCTTCCGTGAACTCGTGTTCGCGCCACTCTTCGGGATGCAGCCCGCTTTCCACGAGGAAGCTATCCGGGTAGTGCACGCGCCGCTTGCAGCGGTCGCAGATCACCCGCACCAGCCGCTGCGCCAGGATGCAGTTCAGCGACGAGACGAAGTTGTACGGCTCCACGCCCATATTCAGAAAGCGGCCCAGTACGTCGAGCACGTTGTTGGCGTGCACGGTAGTGAAGACCAGGTGGCCGGTGAGGGCCGAGTTGATGGCGATCTGGGCGGTCTCCTGGTCGCGGATTTCGCCCACCATGATCTTGTCCGGGTCGTGCCGCAGAATGGACCGCAGGCCGCGCGCGAAGGTCAGACCCTTCTTCTCGTTGACCGGGATCTGTGTGATGCCCTTGATCTGATACTCCACCGGGTCTTCGATGGTGATGATCTTGTCTTCGTCGTTCTTGATCTCGCTCAGCGCGGCGTAGAGCGTGGTGGTCTTGCCCGAGCCGGTAGGCCCGGTCACCAGCACCATGCCGTACGGCTCCGTGATGTAACGCCGGAACTTCGTTAGGTCGGCCGGGGAGAAGCCCACCACATCCAGCGACAGCTTGGCGAACTTCTCGCTCATCGATTCCTTGTCGAGCACCCTCAGCACGGCGTCCTCGCCGTGGATGTTAGGCATGATGGAGACGCGGAAATCGATCAGGCGGTTTTTGTAGCGGACGCGGAAGCGGCCGTCCTGCGGCACGCGTTTCTCGGCGATATCCAGCTCGCTCATCACCTTGATGCGCGAAATGATGGTGGATTGCCAGTCCTTCGAGATGGGCGGCATGGCGTAGTGCAGCACGCCGTCGATGCGGTACTTGATGGCCACTTCCTGGTCGCGGGATTCGATGTGGATGTCGGAGGCGCGCCGCTCCAGCGCGTTGAAGATGGTGGTATCCACCAGCTTGATGACGGGCGCGATGTCGGCGTCCACCGCGGTCAGCTTGTCGATGGAAAGCGTCTCGTCCTGCTCGCCCTCCTCCGCCACCACGTCCAGCGCGAATCCCTCGGTGACTTCCTCCAGCACGCGCTGCGACTGCTCGGTTTTCTTCAGCAGCTCGGAGATCTGCGAGAGCGTGGCCACTTTCACGCGCAGATTGCGATTGAGGAGCAGCGCCAGCTCGTCGACCATGCTCAGATTGCGCGGGTCGGCCAGGGCGATGTCGAGCGCGCCGTTATCGTCCCGCAACGGGACGAAGTTGTAGCGGAACATCAGGTCCACCGGGATGGAGCGGAACAGCTCGTGATCGATGGCGCCTTCCCGCAGGTCCACGAATTCGCACCGGTAGCGCGCCGCGATGGCGCGTGCTTGCCTGGATTCGGCTTCGGCGTCCAGGAGTTTCGTTCTATCGATAGTGGCCATGTTTCACCGGATCGCGTCCGCCAGCGAAAAGATCGGCAGATACAAGGAAATCAGCACGAAAGCCACGAAGCCGCCCATGAAAATCATGATGGCCGGCTCGATGAGGGAAAGCGCGGCCGTCATGCGGGTGTTCACGTCGTCTTCGAAAAATTCCGCCACGCTGTTGAGCATGGCGGGCAGCGCGCCGGTGGATTCGCCCACCTCGATCATGTCGATGGCCAGGCTGGGAAACAGTTTGGAGGCCTTCAGCGACGCGGAAAGAGGCTGGCCCTCGCGCACGCTCTGGCTCGCTCGCGCCAGGGCCTCGCCGAGCAGCGGCGTGCCCACCGATTCGGCCGCTGTCTCCATGGCCTGCACCAGCGGGATGCCGCCCGTCAGCAAGGTGCTTAACACGCGCGCCAACTGCGCCACCTGGTATTTCACCCAGACCTCGCCGGCCACCGGAATCCGCAATTTGACGCGGTCGATCTTGCGGCGCGCCGAGGCCGAGCGCGACCACCAGCGGAACCCCACGATGCCCGCCACCAGCGCCGCCGCGAAGAACACAATGTAGCTGCGCGCCATTGTGCCCACCGCGATCAGCGCCACGGTCATGGCCGGCAGGCGCGCCTGCATGCTGTTATATAAGGTGGCGAACGTGGGCACCACGTAGGTCACCAGGAAGGTCATCAACAGGATGACCAGCACCACCAGCACCGCCGGGTACATCAGCGACACCAGCAGCTTCTTCTTCACCGAGAGGGAGATCCTCTGGTAGCCGATGTAACGGTCCAGCACCTCTCCCAGGCTGCCGCTTTTCTCGCCCGCCATGATCGAGGTGGAGTAGATCTTGGGAAAAACGCCCTGTCGTCGGAACGCTTCCGAGAGCAAAGCGCCGTTGCGCACGGCGTCGCGGACCGCTAGGATGTACGGCCCGAGCTTGGGGTCGGCGAGACGCTCGGCCAGCAGGTCGAGCGCTTTCAGGATGGGCAACCCCGCGCGAATCAGCGTGACGAACTGCTGGTTGAAGATCAGGAACTTCTCCATGCTGATCTTCTTCCGGCGGGAGAGCAGCACCGCCCCGGGGGCGGCGACGCGCCGTTTGATCGAATAAATCAGGAAGCCCTGCTGGGTGAACTTGTCCCGTACATCCGCCTCGGAATCCGCCGCGGCCACCTGCTGGTGGATCTGCCCGCGCCCGTCCGCATATTTCAAAATGTACTCAGCCATGGCTTACGGCTCCGAATCCACCATCTCGGTTCCCGGCGGCGCCTGGAACTGAAACAGGCCGGCATCAAGCGTCGGGTCGGCCTTCTCCCGCGCGAAGACGAAGTCCAGGACCGACCGGTCATACCCAGTAACCTTTACTTCTTGAATGCGATATTCGGTCGCAATCACGAACTCCACCGAGGAATACGGCAGGTTGCCGGCCGTTGGCTCGGCGGTAATGTGCATCCCATCCCCTTCGGATTTCGTCTGGAAATTATGAAACTCCTTTTGAAAGTTTAACTTACCCAGAAGAAACGCGAGTGGGGCGCGCATATCGCCGGTGTCTCTGAGGCTCATTTTCTCGGCCCGGTTGTCCGTCGGAGTATACAGCCAGAGGAACTTGCCATCGGAGATAAAGAGCTTTCCTTTGGGTTCGGAATACTCCCACCGCATACGTCCCGGCTTGCGCAGCAACAGCAGCCCGCTTTCCGTGCGCCGCGCCTGGCCAGCCGCCGTATATGTCTCATTAAAATAGACTTCCAGAGTTTTGATGTGGTTGTACCGGTCCTCCACGTTCTTGAGCGTGGCATCGAGCGCCGTGTCGGCGGCGAGCGCCGGCACAACGAGCATACCAATCCATAGCCAGGAGAGGCTCACAAAAACCTTGACGCGCCCGGAAGCCGAAGCGTGGAGGGCTTCGGGCGGCCTGGGCGGGGGCGGGGGCTGGCGCGGGCACTGGGGCCGCGAGTGTCCGGTTTGGGGGTTAGGGCCAGCCGAGAATCGCTCCTCCGGTTTTGTCCCCTCACTTGTTTTCAATTGCTTGTTAGGTTCGTTTGGTATCTCCGGGGGTCCCGAAAGTCCGAAGCTCAGACCCGTACGCACAGGGTTCCGCGAGGAGCGCTGCCCTCCCGCAGGAGTAACCGGGCCAATGGAGCGGGCGCCGTTGGCCCGCGCGGCGAGAATTCTCTTGAGTGAGGACATACAACCCGCTACCAGGATAGCGCGGCGTTCCGTGGCGGCCGGGAAGAAGCGTAGCTTTTTCAATGAGATAAGCGCTGTGACCGGGTGTGGGTCGCCTCAGCGCGGCAGGCCGTCACGAGCGCCGCGGATCAAGCCGGATGGCGGCCAAGTGGTTGAAGGGAAAATGGCAAGAGGGGGTCTGGGGCAGCGAAACGAGGATTGTCAGGCCCGATATTATTGCGTCATTTTCGTATCGTGGTGGAGAGGATAGCAATCGAGCCGCGAGAGCGATCTGGTCAACGGGCGGCTATGGTTCGCGGTAGTGTTTCCAGCCAAAGGGAGACTTGGCCGTCGAGCGCCTTGGGGAATCGTCAGGTTCGGTTACAGTGAGCGGTCGGCCAAGCGCGTCGTACATCCAGGTGGTGCAATCACGTACGCGTACGGGACGGTCGCCAACGGCCGGACGACGCAAGTCACGGACGAGGCTGGCGTCGCGCGAACCTTGACGTATGACGGGCTGGACCGTCTGGTGGCGGTGACGGAAGCCTACGACACAACGACCTACGCCTACGACGCGCTGGACGATTTGATAACTGTCTCCCAGACGGATACCATTTCATCGCCCACTCACACGCAAGGCCGGTCCTTCACTTACGATAGCTTGAAACGCTTGAAGACGGCGTACAATCCGGAGAACCAGGATCCTGCGAGCTCCGACTCGCAGTACGGCAAGACTACATACAACTACGATGCCGCTGGAAACCTAGTGTCCAAGGTATCGCCCAAGACCGACGGCACGCACATGACGTGTTATGGGACGTTGACCGGCTCCTCCTGCGACAACTCGGGCTACGACTCGCTGAATCGCGTCACCAAGATCACGTACAGCGATTCCGGAACGCCGTCCGTCGCGTTCTGCTATGACGGCCGCGCTTATTCGGCGGGCGCGTGCAGCGCGAACCCGGTGGACGGCCAGTGGATGCGTCGCACGGCGGCCGCAAACTGGACGGCATCGACCGCTTCGCCCCCGGTCGTCACCGACGTTTCGGCTACCTCGTACACCTACGATGTGGCCGGGCGATTGACCAGCAGCACGCAGACCACCGGCGGCGCGCCCTATTCGTTCGCCTACACGTACTACAACGACGATTCGCTGGCGAGCATCACGTACCCCTCCAACCGTACGGTCACCACCTGCTACGACAGCAACGGCCGCATCCGTTGGGTGGACGGGACGGCGGGTTCCGTGGCCGCGCCCAGTTGTCCGGGCGCGGGCGGCGGGTCCGGCGTGCGGGCGTACGCCACGGCTTCGGCGTACTGGCCGCAGGGGGCGGTGGAGACGCTGGCGCTGGGCAACGGGGTGACCGAATCGAGCGCCTACAACATCCGCCTGCAAATGACCGGGATGACGGCCTTGCTCGGCTCCACAACCCGCCTTGGGCTGGCCCTGTCCTATACGCCACAAACCGGCTGCGGCGCGGGCAACAACGGAAACGTGGGGTCGCAGGCGATTTCCTACAGCGCTTCGGGAACGGAGGCCGCCTTCAACGCCACGCAAACGTACTGCTACGACGGCGTCAATCGGTTGACGACTTTCGCGGAAAGCAGCCAAGGGCAAACCAATGCGTACGACGGTTTCGGCAACCGCTGGGTGAGCGGCAGCACGCTGGACGAGAGCGCGCTGACGCCGACGGCGCAGAATTGGTACGACCCGGCCAACAATCGGCTCGTGGGTACGACGCCGGCGATCACCTACGACGACTCTGGGAATCAAACCCTGGTGAACCCCTTCCATCTGACGTACGATGGGGAGAATCGGCTGATCCAGGCCGTGTGGGGCGCGCCGGGGAACGTGACGGTGAACTATGCGTACGACGCCGACGGGCGCCGGGTGCAGAAGCAGAATGTGGGGACCGCTCCGGTGACGTACGTGTACGATGGCTTCGGGAATCTGGCGGCGGAGTACGGATCGAGCAGTGCGGTGAGCGGGACGCAATACTTGACGGCGGATCACCTGGGATCGACGCGGCTGGTGACGGACGCCTTGGGCGGGGTGGTAGGGCGGCACGACTATGCGCCGTTCGGGGAAGAGCTGCCGGCGGGATTGAACGGGAGATCGTCGCTGTACTCGTCGGGCGCCGGTGATGGCGTGACGCTGAAGTTTACGGGGAAAGAACGCGATGCGGAGACGGGCCTCGATTACTTCGGAGCCAGGTACTTCTCGGGAGCTCAAGGTAGGTTTACGACGCCGGACTGGTCGGCGGCCCCCGAGCCAGCACCGTACGCCAAGCTGACCGATCCGCAGACGCTGAATCTCTATGCCTACGTCCGGAATAACCCATTGGCTCTAGTCGATATGGACGGGCACACCAGTTGTGAGGAAGCCCCACAACTGTGTGCTACGGTAAGAGACGCCATAGCCAGCGGCCAGTCTATTCAGCAAGGATGGGCGAACTACAATCAAGCCCAACTTACAAATGCATTCGCAGCGATACAGGATGCCGCGAGTGCTCCAGACGCCGCGGGAGAAAAGGAAAGTGTGGCAAGCTCTCCATTTTCGCTTTACCTCGGGGGGACCTTGGTCAAGGGGACTTTTGAGGCCGCTCAGGATGCGAAACGCTAGGGGCTCGAGATAACCGCGAAACCACAGAACTGCGACGATTGCCGTTGGGCGCAGGTCGTTACACGTACGGGAGTCGGCGACAGAGGAGGGCCTTACACTGATCGAGAACCGACTTACAACGGGCCATTATATTTATCAGATAGCACGTTTTATGACCGCCCAACGTCGCCGGGCCAGCAGCCGGGCACGTGGTCGGCCGTGACTTTTCTTGGAAGTGTTGACTTTGGTGGTAGGAAATTCCAGTCCCAGGGTGCCTTTACCTATGGTTTCGGAATGGGCAGTAGTGGAAAGATGACTTTCAGAGCACCCACCGGAACCACTTCAGCCCAGCGGGCGGCGGCCATCAAAGTATTAAGAAGGGACAGTCCTGTATGGACAATCAATTGACTCATTTGGCCGGGTTTGGACCGGCTCGGCTTGTCGTTTTGCTGGTCTGTTGGCTTCTACCTCTACACCTAGTTCACGCCGCCGACAAGAGTGGCGTCCTAAGCGCCCCCGCAGACGAGAACACAGCCGTGCGGTTTTTCTACCAACCTACTTTGGCAGACCATTTCCATGTACCACTGATTGTTCGCGTCGTTGGCCAGAACGACCCCAGAATCCATACCTCTCCGTTCACTTCGGAAGGCCGGCTTGCATTTGTCTTCTTATCGGAGATGCAGCAGTTGATGGGGAGATTGGCTCGCTCAGGAGCGTCTTGGCGAGAGTCGGACAAGGTCGAGGCGTTTGGGTCCAGTCATCGCCTGAAGGCGCTGGGCGGACTCGACATCACCATCGTGTCCTCAAGAGGCACGGCTAAAGGAATAGTTGAGCCAAGGAGAATCTGCGAGTTTCTGGCAAGCCTGGACCCGGCTATTAGATCGCCGCGTGCCCTATGGGAATTCCAAGACTTTCGTTTGGATGATTCTTGCGATGTTCCAGGCTTTAATCCCCAGGCTTATCCTGATCACTACCACTACAAATGATAGGCCTCGATTACTTCGGCGCCAGATACTACAGCGGAGCGCAGGGTCGGTTCACTACGCCGGATTGGTCCGAGAAGCCGCAGCCCATTCCATATGCTGATCTGAGTGACCCCCAGTCGCTTAATCTGTACTCTTACGTCCGCAACAACCCACTTCGCCGCGTCGATCCCGACGGCCATGCCGACGTCGCGACTGTGTGCCAGGGCAAGGAAAACTGCTCTGTTGCTGTGACGCAGAACGTGAATCTGTATGCCTATGACAAGAAAGCGAAGGCATACACCGTCTATTCCACGGTTTCGGTTACTACTAATTTCTCGGTGACCTCAGCTAACGGCGAAATCACCGCGGTCGCTGCCTCATCCACCGTGGCAAACGTTTCCGGGCACCAGTTCAGCGACACCCAACTGACGACGATGGGAGCAAACCTCGGGGAGATCCAGCAGGGGGGCGTAACGAGGGGCTTCGGCGAGAACACGACTCAGCTTTTGACCTCATTTGCTGCCAAGGAGACCATCTTTGGGGCAGCATCGCCTGCTGCCGGCGAACCGGCATTTAAGGACCCGGCCATCAACCCTCTCCAGTTGTCAGGCGGGCGAGGTGAATCCGTTCAGCCTGACGTACGATGCGGAGAACCGGCTGACCCAGGCCGTGGAGGGTCCGCCGGCGAACGTGACGGTGAACTATGCGTACGACGCGGACGGGCGGCGGGTGCAGAAGACGGGGAGCGCGGCGGTCACGTACGTGTACGACGGATTCGGGAACCTGGCGGCGGAGTATGGAACGGGCAACCCGGAGGACGGGACGCAATACCTGACGGCGGATCATCTAGGCTCGACACGGCTGGTGACCAACGCCGCGGGCGGGGTGGTGCACCGGTACGATTACTTGCCGTTCGGGGAAGGGATCGCAGCGGGAGTGAACGGGAGGTCGTCGCTGTACTCGACGAGCACATTTGACGGGCTGACGGTGAAGTTCACCGGCAAAGAGCGCGATGCCGAAACGGGCCTCGATTACTTCGGGGCGAGGTACTTCTCGGGGGCGCAGGGAAGGTTTACGACGCCGGACTGGTCGGCGAAACCGGAGCCGATTCCGTACGCCGACCTGAGGGACCCTCAATCTCTGAATCTCTACGCCTACGTTAGGAACAACCCGCTTAGCAGAACCGACCCAACCGGGCATTACCTCGACAAGTGCGCATCTGGGGACAAGCAATGCGAGAAGGGCATTGATCGTTTTGAAGCGCAGCGGCAGAAGGACTTGGGATCAAAGAACATCAAGGTTCGGAACGCCGCCGCAGCCTGGGGCAACCGTGGAGACGATAACCACATAAATGTGGTGTTCAAGACACAGAAGCAGGTGGACGCAGATGCGCACACTGCCCCCGGCTATACGACCGACGCGATGGTCACACCAGGGGCAGTGAACCATTCGCCGCTGATAAACGCCGAGTTCTCGGAGAGCCTGAAAGGCTCAGGCTTGGCGCGGACAATCGCTCACGAGGGATCCCACGTGGAGGATGATATGAACTTTCTGAAGTCCTATAATCCGGTCACGGGACTGTACATGGGGGCATTGAACTTCTCGCATTTCGACACGGAGTTTCAAGCTTTTGGAGCCGGTTCGGGCGTAACGCCGTATCCAATGTTCCCGGCAGGCCCATCAGGGTACTCGCAGTTGGAGGACTATATTAGGCGAGCGTACTCTAATGCCGACCAACTGGTCTTCGACCCCACGAGGTTCCCCCAACAATGATAGAGAGAATTCTCGGCGCTATTGTTATGATGGTTTGCTCCACTTTGCCGCTTGTGGGGCAGCAGACGACGGATAAGCCGCCCGCAGCGGCCGTGTCGCTCTGCGCCGTCATTTCAGATGCTGCTGCATATGATGGCAAGGAGATCGTGGTTGAAGGGCTATACCGCATGGTCCTCCACGGGGCGATCATGATGGACCGCGCGTGCCCCAAGGTCCAGGTGAACCTGCGAGAGGCACCCGGGTATACATCGGATAAACGGGCTGCCGCGACCCTTCGATCCCTGACGAAGAATGACCAGTTCCGGACGGTGGCTGTGGCTTTCCGAGGTATCCTGCACGTTGCTCGCGAAGGGCAGTGCTTCGGCCAAGTGTGCGCATCGTTCGAGATTGCGACCACGGAGCTCCTCAGCGCGCGCCCTGAGGACAAGGATCCTGGCGCGAAGAAATAGTAGGCGAGATCGGGAGCAAAGTGTCCACGGGTACGTTGCAAATGGGCCTCGATTACTTCGGGGCAAGGTACTTCTCAGGGGCGCAGGGGAGATTCACAAGTCCAGACCCACTGCTGGCGAGCGCGAGGCTCGAAGACCCGCAGACCTGGAATCGTTACGCCTATGCGCGCAACAATCCGTTGCGGTTCACCGATCCAGAAGGGCTCTACCCATCCCCGCAGTACAACTGCAGCGAGGATTCCAAGAGTTGCTTGAATGATGAGCAGCGGCGGATCTTGGAGAATTCGGGAGTCAAGGTCGGCGATCAGACACTCTCCGGCAAGGCGCTCTGGGAAGCGATTGGCAAACAGGAAAACGGGGAGAAACTGCAGAACGCATTCGTAAACCTGACCGACCGCATGGCGTCAGTGACGTTCGGAAACGGCGAGAACGCCTTGAGCCAAGTCAGCGGCATCTCAGCGTTCGCCCCAGACCGAATCTTCGCGAATGTGAGTTCGTCATTGTTGTCAGACATCAAAGCGTCCGGTCAGTTCACAACTGTCAGCGCCGGGATGCATGGCGACTACAACGCAATCAGCTTCAAAGATTGGGATGTCCCGCTCGGGAATATTCAGTTCTCGTTCGCAAGAAGCGGAACCGCAGCGGACATTGACATCGACATCGGCAACATCACAAACGGTCTTTTCGGGGCAATAGTGCACGCGGGTGAAGTAGTCGAGAACAAGGTGTTCGGTACCACTACCAGTCAGGACACCGTGCGCAAGCTGCTGATTCATAACCCGAAGGTGCAAACGGTCACTCCCAGCCCCGATCCCAAGTGGAACCGCAAGTAAGCTAAATAAGCGCAAAGGGGCGAAAGATGGAAAGATCTCTCTATGTCTTGGCCGTCCTGGCCCTTCTTGGGTCAGGCATGGTATCCGCGCAGGATGGAGGCTGCCGTCTAAGTGTCAAGGCAGAGGAAAACGGACTGCTCAGCCTTGAAGGCAAGCCCCTCGGTCCACCTGTCATCTGGGGCGATGCCGTCACGGTCCCTTCGTTCCCTCTTCGATTCGTGGACGCCAAAACGCGCGCGGTATTGAAGCCTGCGGAGGTCAGTATCTCGTATGGATGGAAATGGCTCCAGTATCCGTACCCTGAGCATTCTTGGGGTGCTTGGTCAAGCGCCAGCGATATAGTGTCCTGTGCTGAGAGTGGGTCACCCGAGCTTTTGATCCCGCAGTTTCAAGTAAAGCCGCGAGGATGGTACAAGGGTAAGTTCACAAGATTTCCTTTTAGCCGGAAACCTTCCTTCAACGGCGTCGGGATTACTGCCACGGTCCCAGGATGCTCTACCAGAGCGGCGATCAACTCCAAGGAGGCCATGTCTTTGGCCGGACGAACCGTCGCCGTTAATGTTGATTGCCACGGTGAATCGACAATCAGCTACGCGAAATAGAGGCGTCCAGCACGTAGCGTGAAAGCCCCGGGTGCATGCCCAGCAGCGCCGTTTCCACATGGGAACCACAGTTGGGTGGACGGCACAACGGGTTCGGTGGCCGCGCCCTGTTGTCCGGGCGCGGGTGGCGGGTCTGGCGTGCAGGTCTACGCCACGGTTCCATCGGTTGCGTCGGACGCGTACTGGCCGCATGGGGCCGTGAAGACGCTGAACCTGGGCAATGGCGTGACCGAAGCGAGCGCGTACAACAGCCGTCTGCAAATGACCGAAATCGCGGCGGGCAACTTGCTCGATGTGCATTTTTATCCGTGCACCGGAGACCAGCCGGAGTGCACGACGAACAACGGGAACATCCTGCGCGAGAAGATCCTGATCGGAGGGCAGTTGAAGGCCACGCAGGATTATGGTTACGACGGCGTGAACCGGCTGGCCCTGGCGGTGGAGAATGCG
>JBEKHV010000055.1:0-29398 GCA_050012095.1 Bryobacteraceae bacterium
GGTCCACGTACTCAGGAAGGCAAGGCCGCTTCCCGCTTCAACGCCCTGAAACACGGCGCTGATGCGCACTTTCTCGTCATCCCCGGCGAAGATCCCGCCGAACTCGAAGCCCTCGCGCTCGAATACCACCGCCGCTTCCGCCCCGACGGCCCCCTGGAAGCCTTCTTCGTCGAGACCCTCGTCAAGGCCGATTGGGACCGCCGCCGCTACGCCCGCATCGAAGCGCAATACCTGCGCGTCCAGTTCGCCGCGCTCGACGAGCCTACCGACACTCCCCTCGGCGTCATATTCGGCAACGATGCCCGGAAGGGTAACGTGCTGGGGAAGCTCTTCCGCCGCCAAGCGGCCACCGAGCGCAGCTACTTCCGCGCCCTGGCCGAGTTGCGCCGCGCCCAGCGCGAGCGCGTGCAGGAGGAGATGGAACAAATGGAACAGGAAGAGGCCGAAATGCCCCTCGCCGTCCCCGTCCCGGCCGCCGCGCATGTCGGCCCCCACGCCGCCAGCTCTTTAGAATCAACGCCGATTGGCTTCGTTCCGCCAAATTCGCCGAGTCGCGAAGCGCCCACGCCGAGGGCCAATCGATGACGCCAAACGGCGGAGCGGCATCCGAAATCCTGCAGCAATCCGCGCTCTACAACCGCGCCCAGGAGAGCATTCCGTCCCCCTGGCTGCCCGCAAGAGCGCGACTGCCCGGTACGCTATCTGATATCGTCTGCTGTTTCCTCACTCCTGACTCCTACTGGTATGATGAAATCTCCCCGGCATGATCGTTGAGGTAAATTCCGCCCGATTCGATTCCCTATCGCTCGATAGCGGCGCCACGCTTGCCCCGGTGGAAGTCGCCTATGAGGCCTACGGCGAGCTGAACGCCGCCAAAACCAACGCCATCCTTATTCTGCACGCGTTTTCGGGCGACGCCCACGCGGCCGGCATCAGCCACGAGACCGGCAAACCGGGCTGGTGGGACAACATGATCGGCCCCGGCAAAGCCTTCAACACGAATAAGTACTTCGTCGTCTGCTCGAATGTGCTCGGCGGCTGCCGCGGTTCCACCGGACCGTCTTCCCTGAACCCGGCCACCGGAAAGCCGTACGCCATGTCCTTCCCGGTCATCACCATCGGCGACATGGTGCGGCTCCAGAAGATGCTGATCGACCGGCTCGGCATTGAGCGCCTGCTCGCGGTTTCCGGAGGCTCCATGGGCGGCATGCAGGCCCTCGAATGGACCGTGGCCTATCCCGAGAGTGTGGTCGCGGCCATCCCCATCGCCACCACCACGCGCCACAGCGCGCAGCAGATCGCCTTCAACGAAGTGGGCCGGCAGGCCATCATGGCCGACCCGGATTGGAACCAGGGCGACTACTACGATCGGCAGCCGCCCGCGCGCGGGCTGGCCGTGGCGCGCATGGTCGGCCATATCACCTTCATGAGCGACGATTCCATGCGCGAGAAATTCGGCCGCCGCCTGCGGGGCAAGGAGGATTTCGGCTACGACTTCGAGGTGGATTTCGAGGTCGAGAGCTACCTGCGTTACCGCGGCGCCCAGTTCGTCGGCCGCTTCGACGCCAATTCGTACCTCTACATCACCAAGGCCATGGACTATTTCGACCTGGCCGCCGGCCGCGGCTCGCTGGCGGAAGCGTTCGAGCCGGCGCGCGCCCGCTTTCTGGCGATCAGCTTCAGCTCCGACTGGCTCTACCCCAGCTACCAGTCGCAGGAGATGGTGCGCGCCTTGCGGTCCCGCAACGGCGACGTGGCCTACGTCGAGCTGCAATCCAATTACGGGCACGATTCCTTCCTCGTGGACGTGGCGGAGCAGAGCGACCTGGTGCGCGGCTTCCTGGCCAGCACGTTCGAGAAGCTCCCATGAGCGCTCACGGTCCGCGGAAAGGCCCCTTTGTGCGCGAGTTACTGGGGCGCAGCGATTACGCCATCATCGGCGAGATTGTCCTGCCGGGGACCAAAGTGCTCGATCTGGGTTGCGGCGACGGCGAGTTGCTCCAGTGGCTCGCGCAGAACAAGGCCGTGGAAGCGCGCGGCGTGGAGATTTCCAGCGAACGCGTGCAGCGCGCCATCGCGCGCGGCGTTTCGGTGTACCAGGGCGATATAGACGGGGGTTTGGCGGGTTATCCCGATCGGGCGTTCGATTACGTCATCCTGAGCCAGACCCTCCAGGAGACGCGCCACCCGCGCACGGTACTGACGGAAATGCTGCGCGTGGGCCGGGCGGCCATTGTGGCCTTTCCCAATTTCGGGCACTGGCGCATGCGCCTATCCATGCTGCTGAGCGGCCGCGCGCCGCGCACCAGCCTGTTTCCGCACCTGTGGTACGAATCGCCCAACATCCACTTTCTGACGGTGCATGACTTCGAAGACCTGGCCGCGCGGGAAAACTTGGTAGTGGAGCGCCGCTTCTTCCTGGCCGGCCGCCGCGCCGTAACGCTCCTGCCCAACCTGTTGGCCGAAGTGGCGGTGTTCCTGGTCCGCAGGCCGTGAGGGCTCTCATGCCGCGGTCCGTGGCAGGACCTCCTGCTCGATTCGCGGCCCGATTTCCCGCCCACTCACTTCGAGGTCGTACGCATTCTGGAGATTCAGCCAGAACTGCGGCGACGTGCCGAAGTATCGCCCGAGGCGCATCGCGGTGTCCACAGTGATACCCCGCTTCCCGTTGACGATGGCGCTGACCCGGTTCATTGGAACCCGGAGGGCCCGCGACAGTTCGTTCAGGCTGACGCCAATCTCTGCAAGTTCATCCCGGAGCAGGTCGCCCGGATGGATCGGCGGCAACTTTCTCCGCTGCGCCATGATTCCCCTTTCTCAGTGGTAGTCCACAATCTCGACGTCGTACGCGTTCCCTTCGCGCCAGGAAAAGCAAATCCGCCAGCGATCGTTGATCCGAATGCTGTGCTGACCAGCCCGGCCGCTCTTCAGCGCTTCCAGCCGGTTACCCCGGATGGCCGCCAGATCGGCCAGGTTCGTGGCTGCATCCAGCCAGCGCAACCGCTTGCGCGCCTGCT
Source organism: Bryobacteraceae bacterium (assembly GCA_050012095.1). Lineage (GTDB taxonomy): Bacteria > Acidobacteriota > Terriglobia > Bryobacterales > Bryobacteraceae > BOG-224. Next base: position 3,018 of record JBEKHV010000055.1, read on the forward strand.
CTTCGATTCCGCGAAACTTCCGGCTGCCGTATCCTGCGTGGATTGTTCTCGTCTCCTGGCATCGGAACGAACGGATCATCTACGTCCAACGTACTACGTGCGGAGTCATGAATCAAGCGGACCTACTGGTTCGTGAACAGGTACTTGCCGCCGCTGGCGGCGACGATGTGTAGCGCGCCTTGGCCGGCCAGGTTCTCCAGTCTTGGAACGGCGGGGTGGGCCGCTACCAGGTAGTAGCGCTCGCCGCTTCCCCATCGGCGCTGAAACTCGGCGTCGTCGATGAAAACGTCCTTCGGCGCGTTCGGGGCATAGGAACCGTAGACCAGGTTGTTGACCCGCCCGTTCAGCAGCAGGGCGTGGCGGTTGGCGTAGAAGACCACCGATGAGAACGTGTAGTACTGGCCGTCGAAAATGAGCTGGCCCGGCGGCGCCTGGAGCAAGGCTTCGGCCAGAGGCCGCGATCCCATGTACGGGTCCCATGCCACCAGAGCCAGGCGCGCCGCGTGGAAGAAGAGGACCATCATCGCCGTCAGCGCCACCGCCGGGACCGCGCGCCGTCCCGCGCGCCACCTCCAGGCGCCCGCGGCCCCCATGGCGAAAGCCAGCAGCGCCATGGCCAGCGGCAGCTTCAGGTACGCGAATGCCTGCAGGGTGAGGTCCGTCATGTGGCCCAACGAAAGGGTGTAGAGAGAGGGGTGGTGACCCAACGCGGAGGCGATGTCCCCGGGCGCCGCCATGTTTCGCACCATCCACAGGATACCCGCCGCGGCCGCCGCCGCCAGCGTCGTCGCCACGGCGATGGCGCGCGTGCCGTACTTCAGCCAGCGGTCCCGGCTGGCGATCGCCGACCCGACGAGCAGCGCCATCGCCGGGTACGCCGGCATGGAGTAGTACTCCTGCGTGGTCGAGAAGGTGAAGAACACCAGGATGAAACCCGCCCAGCACAGCGCCATCAGGCGCACCCGCGAGGCCCGGTCCGGTTGGCGGTAACTCAACCTCGCCGCCGCTGGAAAGTACGCGCTCCACGGAAACAGCCACAGCAGATGAAACAACCAGAAGTACAAGCGCGGCACCGTGTTGTAATCCCGCGGGTAACGCAGGTTCAGGAACCGGAGAACGTGCTCATTGATGAAATAGAACCAGAAGAACCCGTGGTACGAGCCGCGCTCGCTGTGCATCGTGAAGTCCAGGTACGGCGGGTTCTTCAGGGTGGCCAGCGCGTGCCACGGGGCCGCGATCGCCAGGAACAGCAGCGTCCCCCAGAGCGGCCGCAACCGGGCCCACGCGGCGCGCTGGAAAAGCCGCCCCGTGAAATACAGGTAGAGCAGCCCCGCGGCCACGGGAAAAACCACCGCGATCAGCCCCTTGAGAAGCGCGCCGGCCGCCATGGAAGCCCACATCGCCATGGCCCAGCGGCCGGGATGCGGCTCGTCCGCCTCGGTGGCCCGCATCAGGCTCCATAGCGCCAGCGTGACCGCCAGCGTGAGCTCTACGTCCGGAATCAGAATGCGGGTGAACAGAAACAAGCCCACGCTTGTAGCTAGCGCCAGGCCCGCGTACAGGCCCGCTTTCCGCCCGAAGGCCCATATGCCGAATCGCGCGGTCACCCAGCACAACGCCACCGCCGCCAGCGCCAGCGGGATGCGCGCCGCCCAATCGTGGGGGCCGAAGACGGCGAACGAGACCGCCATCATCCAGTTCCCCAGCGGCGATTTCTCCAGGTACGCCACGCCGTCCAGATGCGCCGTCACCCAGTCGCCCGAAGTGAGCATGTTGCGGGCGATCTGCGCCTCGACGGCGTCCGAATCGTCCATCAGCCCCGGCGGGCTGATGATGCAGCCGAGAAAGATCGCCGCCGCCGCCAGCGCGACGATTATCTGGACGCGAGCGTTCCGGCGGGAGCCAGCCGCGCGGTCCCGGGGACCTCCACCTTCCATCTTTTCATCCACAGGAAAAGCGTCAGCAGACCCCATAAGTGATATCCAATGTTGATGCGCCGCTCCATATGATCTCGTATCAGAGACTCCACCGCGCGCGCGTCGAAGATGCCCGCGGACCGTAGCGCCTCCGCCGTCACCGTATCCCGCAGCAGGGCGCGCAGGGTTCCGCGAAACCAGTCGTGCGCCGGAATGTCGAATCCCGTCTTGGCGCGCTTCAGCACGGCCCGCGGAAGCTTGCCGCGCATCAGCTCCTTGAGCAGGAACTTCTGTTTGAAGCCCCGGATCTTCAGGTCGCCGGGCAGGGACGCCGCGAACTCCACGATCCGGTGATCCAGAAACGGCGGGCGCAGCTCCAGCGAATGGGCCATGCTCATGCGGTCGCTCTTGAAGAGAATGTCGTCGGGCAGGTAGTAGTTCTGATCGAGCCGCAGATACCGGTCCACCGTTCCAGCGCCTTCGATCCCCAGCTTCGCCGCCAGCGCCCCGAGGCCGCTGCCGTTGGTCCCCGGCCGGATGGCTGCGAGCTGCCGGGGCGAAAACGTCCCGTTCCAGAAGAAGTGCGCCTCGTCGGGATGGAGGAAACTGCCCTCGAGGAAGCGCTTGAGCTTGTACTCGAAGCTGATTTTCTCGTCGGAGACCGGCACGAACCGCTCCAGCGCGCCGAGCATCAGCCTGCGCGCCGGAGGCGGCGTCAACCGCAAGGGGCGCGCTAACCGATCCGCCAGGTACGTTGCGTACCCGCCGAACAGCTCGTCCGCTCCCTCGCCGGAAAGCGCCACCGTGACGTAGCGCCGGCTCATGCGCGAGAGGTACCAAACCGGCAGCGCGCCCGCATCCGCGCTGGGCTCATCCGCGTAATACGCAAACTCGTGGATGGCGCTTTCGAGTTCCACTTCGGGGTTCAGGTCGAACTCGTGGTGGTCCGTGCCGTACACGCGCGCCACCTCCCGGAAGTACGGGCTTTCATCGAAGCTGCGCCCCGCGAAGGAAACCGAGAAGGTCTTCAATCGGCCGGGCGTGTGCTGGGCGGCATAATGCAGCACGGTGGAAGAATCGATTCCTCCCGAGGACCAGACCCCCAGCGGAACGTCCGCAACCAGGTGCTCGCGGGTGGCGGCGCTCAATAGCGAATTCAGCTCCTCCTTGGCCTCCCCCAGCGAGCGCCGCCGCGGCCGCGCGGCCGGAAGCGTCCACCAGGGTTCGATGCTCGTCTTCCCGGCCCGCCACTCCAGCAGATGTCCGGGGGGAACTTTGCGAAGGCCCTCGATCAGCGTCCGCGGGCCGGGCACGTAGTTCACGGAAAGGTACGTATCCAGAGCTTCCAGATCCAGCCGCCGGGGCACGTCCGGATGCTCCAGAATGGCCTTCAGCTCGCTCCCGAAAAGGACATCGCCTCCGCGCTCGCAGAAGTACAATGGCTTGATCCCCAAACGGTCGCGCACCAGCGTCAGCCGCTGTTGCGGTTCGCTCCACAGCGCCACGGCGAACATGCCCCGCATCCGCGAGAAGCATTGCGTGTCCCACTCGATGAACGCCCGCAGCACGGTCTCCGTGTCGCAGTGCGAGTGAAAGCGATGCCCCTGCTTCTCCAGGTCGGCGCGGATCTCCAGGTGATTGTAAATCTCGCCATTAAAAGCGATAGCCGTCGAGCCGTCTTCGCTCACCATCGGCTGGTCGCCACCGCTCAGGTCGATGATCTTCAGCCGGACCGCGCACAACACCGCCCCCCGGCCTTCAAAGATCCCCTGCTGGTCCGGCCCGCGGTGGCGGAGCGCCTCGACGATGCGGGTGGCGGCGCTTCTGTCCGCCGGCCGGTGTAGACACGTAAACCCCGCAATACCACACATTTAGGACCATTCCCGCGCTTTTCAAACGACTATAGCACAATGCCGTGAGCGGGTTCCGCGTTGGTGGGCGCGATTCGCACCAGTGTGTCCGAAAATACCCTTAAACATTTCGGCTTGCGGCGCCGTCTATATGTCGAATACGATAATGGGCCATTCTACGCGCATGTTCGCCGCGGCCCTTTGTTCGCTCCTTCTGGCCGCGTGTAACCGTTCCTCTCCCCGTAGTGTTCAGGCCGCTTCCCCGCCGTCCGTCGATCAAACGGCGCCGCGCGCCCATCGCGAAATTCGCGTTACCGGAGTCGTTCAAGCCGTTCGCTCCGTCAAGATTGCGGTCCCTGTCATTCAGGGCCAGAATACCAACATGACCCTGACGCAACTGGTCCCCAACGGGACCCAGGTGAAACAGGGCGATTTAATCGCGGCCTTCGATCCCACGCAACAGATGGACGCCGCCCGCGACGCCAAAGCCAAATTCGAGGACCTTGGCCACCAGGTGGAGCAGAGGGTCGCCGAGAACCGGGCCAATGCGGCCAAGAGGGCGGCTGATCTCCGCCAGGCCGAGGCCGACCTGAAGAACGATCAATACGAACTGCAGAAGGAAGCCGTCCTTGGCCGGATCGAGTTGCAGGAGGACCGCGCCAAGGCGGCGGGGGCCGCGGCGCACCTCGCAAGCCTCAAGAAGTCGCAGGCCTTTCATGATGCGTCCGAAGTTGCCGGGCTGCGTATCCTGGAGCTGCAGCGGGACCGCCAGAAGATTAACATGCAGCGCGCCGAGGACAACATCCAGAAACTCGCGATCCGCGCTCCGCTGGCCGGAATGTTGGCTCTGGAGTATACCTACCGGGGGAACGCGTACGGCCACCCCCAGGTAGGCGATCAGCTCTACCGGGGGAATGCTCTAGCGAGCATCTTCGACCCCTCCGAGATGCAAGTCAGATGCTCCATCAACGAACCGGACATCCTGGCTCTGGAGTCCGGATCTCCGGCCTCGGTGACGCTGGACGCGTACCCCGGCATCGCGCTTCCGGCCCACTTCTTATACGCCAGTCCAGTGGCGTCGACGGGCATAGGGACGCCCATCAAGCTGTTTCTAGCGCTGTTCCATATCGATCGGCGCGATCCGCACCTGCTGCCCGACTTGTCCGCTGCGGTCGTACTCACCGTTCCGGCCGCCGCCGCGGCATCCGCCGGAGGTTCCTAATGAGCGCCCGGTGGCCGCGAGTCCGGCGCTGGGGCGTCCGGTTCTGCGGTCTGCTGCTCCTGGCGGGAGGAGGGTTCGCCTTCTACCGCGTTCGCCAAGCCCAGGCTGGCCCCGCGTATCCGAACACGCCGGCGCGGCGAGGCGAGTTCCTGGTGCTCGTGCGTTGCCGCGGCGCGTTTACGGCCCGCCGTTCAGCGCCCATCTATTCGCCGGCCGTTCCGAATCTGCGGATTGCGTGGCTTGCTCCCGCCGGACAGAACGTGAACGCCGGCGACACGATCCTGCGCTTCGATTCCAGCACCGCCCAACTGCAATTGATGCAGAAGCAGGCGCAATTGAAGCAGGCCCAGGCGACGCTGGACCAAGCCATCGCGCAATCGCAGATCACGGCCCAACAGGACCGGACCGACCTGGCGGATGCGCAATTCAACGTGGAACGCTCCCAGACGCAGGTCGACCAGGCGGTCCTCAAGGGCCGCATCAAAGTCGACGAGGCCCGCGAAAACCTGGCGGTCGCCCAGGAGAAGCTCAAGGTCCAGAGCGCCACGGCCGCGCTGCACCAGGCTTCCGACAGTGCCCATCTGGCATCGCTCACCCGGCAGCGCGATCAGACCCAGGCCGACGTGGACCTCACCGCCTCCCGCATCGCCCAGATGGAGCTGAAGGCCCCCATCAGCGGGCTGCTCACGCTACGGACGAATTGCGCGGGAGCTATCATGAGTTCCGACTGCAAGCCTTACAAGGTGGGCGACAACGTATCTTCGGGAATGGTTCTGGGCGAGATTCCCGACCTGAATTCCCTGGAGATGGACGTCAGCCTGGAGGAGGCCGATCGGGGCCGTGTGGCCGTCAATCAGAACGTGCTGGTTCGCGTGGACGCGATCCCCGAGCTGACGGTTCCCGCCCGAGTGAGTGAGGTTTCCGCTCTCGCCGAGATGCGGTTCGAGTATCCGTACACCCGCAGTTTCCGCGCGTACGCCGCGCTGCTCCACCCCGACGAGCGGCTGCGGCCCGACATGAACGGCGGGATGGATATTGTCGTCAACCGCATTCCGGACGCGATCGCCATTCCGTCCAAAGCGCTGTTTACGCGGGCCGGCAAGCCTATCGTCTACTTGGCGGGGAACCGCCGGTACCGTCCCGTGGAGGTCCAGGTGCTGGCGCGAAATCCCGATGAGGTGGCCATTGCGGGCATTCCCGCCGGCTCCTCCGTGGCGCTGGTGGACGTCGAGAAACAGGGGGTGCGGAAATGAAAATCCGGGCGCTGATCGCTGGCCTGGCTTCGCTGGCGGTCGTGGTGGCGATCGCCTGGGGGGCGTTTCGCATCTCCCGGACCGCCGCCGCCACGCCCGCCTCCGAAACGCCCACCACGCGCGTGAAACGCGGTCCGGTCGCCATTACCGTGGCCGCGCGCGGCGATATTCAGGGGGGCAACCCCGAAATGCTGACCGCGCCCGCGGTAGCTCAGGATACCCTGACAGTCACGTTTCTCCGCCAACCGGGCGAGCTTGTGAAAGCGGGCGACGTGGTGGTGGAGTTCGATACGACGCAGCAAGAGTACAACATGCGCGAAGCCGAAGCCGATATGGCGGAAGCCGGCCAGCAAATCCTCCAGACTCAAGCCGACAACGCGGCCAGCGACGAAGAGACGCGCGACGCCGTGGACGCCGCCAAGACCAAGGTCGCGGTGGCCGAGTTGGAAGTGAGCGCGCACGAGGTGAAGCCCGCGGCGATGGCCCGCGAGAACGAGATTATCCTCGAGCAAGCCCAGAACCGGCTGCAGCAGGCGGAGAAGGACCTCGCCAACAAGAAAACGACGGGCGCCGCCGGCTTGGCGATCCAGCGGGCCGCCGAAAGCAAGGCTAAGATGACCGCCGAAACGGCCCGCAAGAACATCGAGAGCATGACGTTGAAGGCCAAGACCTCCGGTTACGTCAACCTCCAGACAAACACCTTCGCCTTGCGGATTATCACGAGCGGCATGATTCTTCCCATCATCCAGCTTGGCGACAGCGTCCGTCCTGGCATGCCCATTGCCCAGGTTTTCGACCTGGACAACTGGGAGGTGAGCGCCCAGGTTTCCGAACTGGACCGAGGCCACCTCGCCGTTGGCCAGCCGGTGACGGTGGCGGTGGTGGCGCTGGCGGGCCAATTGTTTCCGGGCCACGTGAAATCCCTCGGCAACGCCTCCGGCGACCTCTGGGAACGTACCTTCCAGTGCCGCATCGCGCTGGACCAGGCCGGTCCGGAGCTTCGGCCCGGCATGTCCTCCAACCTGGTGATCACCGCCGAGAAACTGGATAACGCGCTCTGGGCTCCCTCCCAGGCCCTCTTTGAAAGAGACGGCCGGACGTATGTGTACCTCAAGACTCCGCGCGGGTTCACGCCGCGCGACGCGACCCTGGTGAAGCGCAGCGAAAGCCAGATCGTACTGACCGGCGTCAATGAAGGCGACGAATTGGCCTTGTCCAATCCGGCCGAACAGAACAAGCCCGCGCCCAAGCAATCCGCGACGGGAGCGCTGAACAAGTGATCGTCATCTCCGATATCGGCCAGGCCTTCTCCAACCTCCGCGCGCAGAAGACGCGAACCCTGCTCACGGCCCTCGGAATCGTCTTCGGCGTGGGCTCCGTGATCGGCATGCTGGCCATCGGCGCCGGCGCGCGCGAGGAATCGCTGCGGTTCATCGAGCAACTAGGGGTCCGCAACATTCTGATCGACTCCCGGCCCACCTCGAGCCCGGACGAATACCTGCAACGCCGCAAGTCCTCGCAAGGTCTCAACGACCGCGACGTGCGCATTCTGCGGGCCAACATCGACGCGATCGAAGCCGTCTCGCCGCGCAGAATGCTGCATCCTTCCGGCGTACTTCCCAGACCCGCGCAGGACCTCCCGGACCTGTACGGCGTGGCCCCCTCGTACCGCCTCATCCACAGCTTGCGCTTGGCCGAAGGAAAGTTCTTCGACGAGAGCGACAATGCGGCCAGCGCTCCAGTGTGCGTTCTCGGAGAGACCGCCAAGGTGAGTCTCCTGGGATATGGCGAAGCCCTCGGCAGGTTCGTGAAGGTCAACGACAACTGGCTGGAAGTGGTGGGCGTACTTCAGGCGCAGCTTCTGGCCGGGGCCCAGAATTCCGGCGGCTCGATGCAGGATCTCAACAACATCATCTTCATTCCGCTCAATGCGTTTCAGTACCGGTTCTGGGATCCCGCGAGCCGCTATCGGGACGACCTGGACGGCGTGGATATTCGCCTGGCGGCCGACGCGGACAGCATCGAGGCGGCCAAGATCGTGACGGGCGTTCTGAATTCCACGCATCGTGGAATCCAGGACTTCAGCGTGACGATTCCGGCGGCCCTGCTGGCGCAGCAGAAGCGCACGCAGACCATCTTCACCTACGTGATGGTGGCCATCGCCGCCATCTCGCTGCTGGTGGGCGGCATCGGGATCATGAACATCGTGCTGGCGACGGTGCTGGAGCGGACCAAGGAGATCGGCATTCGCCGCTCGATCGGCGCCAGGCGGCTGGACATCGTGCGCCAGTTCCTCTCTGAATCGGTCTTGATATCGGTGAGTGGCGGCCTGATGGGCATCGGCTTCGGCTATTTTCTGGCCTGGCTTATCGCCCGAACCGCCGGCTGGAATACCATCGTCACCACCGGTTCGGTACTCATTGCCTTTGGCGTGTCGGTGGCCGTCGGCCTCATCTTCGGCATTTATCCCGCGCTCAAAGCCTCCCACGTCGACCCCATCGAATCGCTACGCTACGAGTAACGCCGCGGAGGCACGGGTATGGCCGCGAGCGCCGGCGACGCGATTTCGCCCGCCATCAGCGCGATGGCCAACCCTTGAAAGATCGGGTCGAATAGAATGATGCCGGCGCTCACCACTACCGCCGCGGCCGTCAGCATCATGGGACGGAAACGCACGGCTCCGGCATCGATCACGGATTCGTCCAACGGCATGCCTTCGGCGAGGCGCCGCCGGCCGCGCTCGCATCCGCCGTGCGCTCCAGTGCGCTCCGGGGCGCTTGTAGCGGCCGCGAATGCCTGTTACTCTGTGCGCTTCAGGGTGGAAGGCCTTCGAGTTGGCGCGCCCTTGTCGCTGCGTGGATGCAAACGAGGTTGGTTCGCCATGCTGCCGCACGTTCCGGAAGGCTCGACCCGTGGGACGGGCGTGTGAGCGAGGGCATGACCGGCCGCGCAAAACGATGGCCTATCCCGCCTTGCGATGCGGAACGCCAGGACCTACGATAAGGCATCATGGCGGCGGAGGCTGCCTGCATTGGTGCGGCGAACGGGGGCGGCGGGGAGTTATTGGCAGATGGCAGTGTGGCAGTCCAATTTGAGAGAGGAGCAGTTCAACAGCATGAGCAAGCATATTCGAGGCAGCCGCTTGGCGCTGGCCGCCGGAGCCGCTATGGTTTTTATGGCGCTGTTCCTGGCGCCGGTCGTGGCGCAACGTCAACAACAGCCACAGGCTCCGCAGGGTCCGTGGATGAACAAGGATCTTGCGCCCGACCAACGCGCCGACCTGGTCATCGCGCAGATGACGCTGGATGAGAAGATTTCGCTGTGCCACGGCGCAGGTGGTTTCCAGGCGGCCGGGACGATCTCCAACGGCGGCGCCGGAGTGATACCCGGCATCGCCCGGCTCGGTTTGCCCGCTGTGCAGTTGGCCGATTCGGCCGTGGGCGTCCGCGCGGCCGCGCAGCGTGGCCGGTACGCCACGCTCCTGCCGTCCGTGATTGCCGAGGCCGCCACCTGGAACCCGAAGAGGGCCTTTGACTTCGGCGCGGTAATCGGCCGCGAGCTGCGCGATCAGCAGTACAACTCGTCGATCGGCGGCGGCATGGATCTCATGCGCGAGCCGCGCAATGGCCGCAATTTCGAGTATCAGGGCGAAGACCCCATTCTCGCAGGTACGATGGCCGCTCAACTGGTTACGGGCGTGCAATCCAACAAGATCATCGGGGACATCAAGCATTACGCTTTCAACGACCAGGAGACGGGCCGCAGCATCGGGAACGTGATCCTGAGCAAGCGCGACATGCGCGAGACCGATCTGCTGGCCTTCGAGATCGCGATCACCGAGGGGCATCCCGGCATGGTGATGTGCTCCTACAACAAGGTGAACGGCGATTGGTCTTGCGAGAACAGCTACCTGCTGACTGACGTGCTGAAGAAGGCGTGGGGCTTCAAAGGTTTTGTGCTATCGGACTGGGGCGGGACTCACACTACGGCCAAAGCCGCATTGGCGGGCCTGGATAACGAAGAGGCCGGCGGGACCGCGGAGCGCTCGCGTTTCGGCGACGCCCTGAAGACGGCCGTGCAAAACGGCGAGGTGCCCATGTCGCGCCTGGACGATATGGTCCATCGCATCGTGCGCACTGAGTTTGCGGGAGGCATCGTGGACGACCCGCCGCTAGGCCGCGTAGGGAATCCGTTCGTGAACGCGGACGCCGCGCAGGCTATCGCCGAAGAGGGCATAGTCCTGTTGAAGAACGCCAACAATCAGCTTCCCCTGCATGCCGCGCTGGTGAAGTCCATTGCGATCATCGGTTCGCATGCCGATTCGGGCGTGCTTACCGGTGGCGGCTCGGCGCAGGTCGATCCCATAGACCACGGCAGCCCGAACGAATACCGTGGCGAGGCGGAATGGGCCCCCTCGTCGCCGCTGAAGGCCATTAGCGCGAAAGCGCCTAGAGCCAAGGTGCAATTCAACGATGGCAGCGACCCCGTGGCCGCGGCCGCTCTGGCCAAGTCGTCGGAGATCGCCATCGTGTTCGTCAACGAGCCCACCAGCGAAGGTCGCGATATGAGCACCCTCACGCTTTCCAAGAACCAGGACGGTCTGGTGGAAGCTGTGGCCGCGGCCAATCCGCATACCGTTGTCGTGCTGGAGACCGGCGGTCCTGCCGCCATGCCGTGGATCGGCAAGGTGAGCGGCGCCATCGAGATCTGGTACCCGGGCGTTCGCGGCGCCGAAGCGCTGGCCAACATCCTGTTCGGCAGCGTCAACCCCAGCGGCAAACTGCCCGCCACCTTTGCCAAGTCCGATGCCGACCTTCCGCATCCCGCCATCTTCGGAATGCAACCGCCTCCTCCCCCCGGCCAGAACGCCGCTCCGGGTGGCCGCGGAGGCCGTATGGGGGGCTTCGATATCGATTACACCGAAGGCTTGAAGGTGGGGTACAAGTGGTTCGACGCCGAAAACAAAGAGCCGCTCTTTCCTTTCGGCTACGGGCTTTCCTACACCACATTCGCCTATGCCGACTTGAAGGCCAGCATGGATAGCGTCTCCTTTACCGTCCGCAACACTGGCCAGCGCACCGGCGCGGAGGTCGCCGAGGTTTACGTGGGCCTGCCGCCGGCCGCGCAGGAACCTCCCAAGCGCCTGGTGGCCTGGGAGAAAATCACCTTAGCGCCCGGCGCATCGAAGACCGTCACGTTGAAGCTCGATCCGAAGTTCCTTTCCATCTTCGATGAGCAGAAGGACGACTGGTCGCTTCTGCCCGGCCAGTACAAGTTCTTCGTGGGCGGTTCGTCGCGCAGCACGCCGCTCACGGCTACGGTGAGCCACTGAAGTTCAGTTAAATCGGGCGTCATGAGTAAGGGCGGTGGAGTCGCTTACGCCGCCGCCCTGGCCGGCAGTTCCTTGAGGATCTCCGTCACGAACGCCTTGGCGTCGCCGAACAGCATCAGGGTCTTGTCCAAGTAGTACAGCGGGTTGTCGATTCCCGCGAAGCCGGGGTTCATCGAGCGCTTGATCACCATCACGGTGTGCGCCTTGTCCACGTCCAGAATCGGCATGCCGTAAATGGGGCTGGTCTTGTCGGTGCGCGCCGCCGGGTTGGTCACGTCGTTGGCGCCGATGACCAACGCCACGTCGCACTGCGGGAACTCGGAGTTGATCTCGTCCATCTCGATCAGCTTGTCGTAGGGGATGTCGGCCTCCGCCAGCAGCACGTTCATGTGTCCCGGCATGCGGCCCGCCACGGGGTGAATGGCGAACTTGACGTCCACGCCGCGGCGCGTCAACGCATCGTACAGCTCGCGCAACTTGTGCTGCGCCTGGGCCACCGCCAGGCCGTAACCCGGCGCGATAATCACGCTGGAGGCGGCCTCCAGAATCGCCGCGGCCTCCTCGGGGCTGGCGCTGCGCACCGGGCGCTGCTCGGTATGGCCGGCCTTGGTCTGGACCTGCCCAAAAGCGCCGAACAGCACGTTGGTGAACGACCGGTTCATGGCCTTGCACATGATGATCGACAGGATCAGGCCCGACGATCCGTCCAGCGCGCCCGCCACGACCAGCAGGTTGTTTCCCAGCGCAAACCCCATGGCGCACGCCGAAAGCCCCGCATATGCGTTCAGGATGGCGATCACCGTCGGCATGTCCGCGCCGCCGATGGGAATGATCAGCAGCACCCCGAACACCAGCGACAGGCCCGCGAATATCGGGAAGAGGAACGTGTCGGTGGGAACCAGCGTCAGCCGCACCGCCAGGCCCGCCGCGATGGCGAACAGCGTGGCGTTCACCGCGTTTTGGTTCTTGTACGTGATGGGCCGCTGCGGCAGCACTTCCTGCAGTTTGCCCATGGCCATCAGGCTGCCCGTGAACGTCAGGAACCCCAGCAGGGTTTCGATCACCAGCGCCACGATCTTGAACTTCGGCAGCGTTTCGCCCAGCGCGTTGGATTGATAGAACTCCGCCGTGCCCACTAGCGCCGCCGCCAGCGCCCCGCAGGCGTGCGACAGCGCCGTCCGCTGCGGCACCGCCGTCATCGGCATGATGTATGCGATGGGAATGCCGACCACCGTCCCGATCGCGATGGCCGTCGCGATCCAAGCCCAGTTGTGCACGTTGACGATGCCCGCTCCGCCCGCCAGCCCCGGGAAACCGATGAGCGTGCCGGCCACCGCCAGCAGCATTCCGAGCGAGCCGGCAATCACCCCGCGCCGCGAGCTCGCCGGCGAGTTCATCCACTTCAGCGACAGGATGAACAGCGCCGCCGAGACGATGTAGATGTACTGAACCAGTTCGGCCATTACCGTTTCGCCTCCGGTTTCTTGAACATCTTCACCATGCGGTCGGTGATCAGAAATCCGCTGACGATATTGGTGACCACCGCGGTGATGGCGACGAACCCCAGAACCTTGGTGAGCGCCGTCGCATGTTCCGAGCCGGTGATCAGAATGGCGCCCACCACCGAAATCGCCGAGATGGCGTTGGTTAGCGACATCAGCGGCGTGTGCAGCAGCGGCGAGACCTTGCGAATGACTTCCAGGCCGACGAACGTCGCCAGCATAAACACGAACAACCCGAGTTGCAGATTCATCGATGCTCCTGTCAAACCGCCTGCGCCACCGGCAGGCCCATGAGTTCGCGCACTTTGCCGTGGACCACTTCGCCGGCGCGCGTCACCAGCGTTTCGCGCACGATTTCGTCCTCGCGGTCGAGCGCAAACTGTCCGTCCTTGATCAGGTACTTCAAGAATGTCGCGATGTTCTTCGCGTACATCTGGCTGGCGTGATACGGAATCGTGGAGGGCAGGTTGAGCGGCCCGAGGATGCTCACCCCGCCGGTCTCCACCGTTTCACCCGGCCGCGTCAACTCGCAGTTCCCGCCGCGTTCGGCCGCGATATCCACGATCACCGACCCCGGCGCCATGCGGCTCACCATTTCGCCGGTGATCAGAACCGGCGCTTTCTTCCCGGGCACGGCCGCCGTGGTAATCGCGACGTTCTGTTCGGCGAGCACGCCCGCCATCAGCTCGCGCTGGCGGCGGTAGAACTCCTCGCCCATGGCCTTGGCGTAACCGCCTTTGTCCTCGGCTCCGGCGTTTTCCACCTCCAGAACCACGAAGCGGGCGCCCAGGCTTTCGATCTGCTCCTTCACCGCCGAACGGATATCGTAACCGCTCACTACCGCGCCCAGCCGTTTCGCCGTGGCGATGGCCTGAAGGCCGGCCACGCCCGCGCCGATCACCAGGACCCGAGCCGGCGCGACGGTCCCCGCGGCGGTCATGAGCATGGGGAACATGCGGGGCAGGGCATCGGCGGCCAGGATGACGGCTTTGTACCCGGCCACGGTCGCCATGGAGGAAAGCGCGTCCATGCTCTGCGCCCGCGTGATGCGCGGCATCAGTTCCATGGCCAGGAAGTCCACGCCGCCGCCAGCCAGTTGGCGCGCGGCCTCGAGGGCGGTCAGCGGCTCGCCGAACCCGATGGCCGCCTGCCCGCGCCGGAACAACGCCAGGTCCGCCGCGCCGGTCTCCGGGTTGGCGCCAACGCCACGTACCTGGAGGATCACGTCCGCCGCGGCGAACACGTCCTCGCGGCGCTCGGCGATGTGCGCGCCCTTGGCGGCGTATTCGGCATCGGGAAATCCGGCGCGCGCGCCGGCCCCCGCCTCCAAGACAATCTGCGCGCCGGCCTTGGTAAGCAAGCTCATCGCGGCCGGGACCATCGCGACGCGGCGCTCCCCCGGGGCGGATTCAGCCACGATTCCAACAGTTATTCCCATTCCATCTCCATCTCATAGCGCGGCTCGCGACCGCCATTGCGGACAATCGACTTGCCACAATTTTACAGGAAAGCCGTCTTCCAAAGATCGGCCAAGACTCTCACAGCAACTCCGCCGCGCTGAAGTGAAACCCCAACTCGGCCGCGGCTGTTTCGGGGGCGTCCGAGCCGTGCACGCAGTTGCGCTCCACGTTGGCCGCGAAGCGCTTGCGGATGGTGCCCTCGGCCGCGTGGGCGGGGTTGGTGGCGCCCATCGTTTCGCGCAGTTTGCGGATGGCGTCCTCGCGCTCCAGGGCCATCACGAGGATGGGCCCCTCGGTCATGAATTTCACCAGGCCGGCGAAAAACGGCCTCTCGCGGTGCACCGCGTAGAATGCCTGCGCTTGCGCGACGGTCAGCCGCGTCATCCTCAGGGCCAGGATTTTGAAGCCGGCTTTTTCGATCATGGCGAGGATCTCGCCGGCGTGGCCCGCCGCGACGGCGTCGGGCTTAATCATCGATAGCGTACGTTCCGTGCTCAAGTAAAAGAAGCTCCTTTGGGAATCGGGATCTCTCAGATATTCTCGCATGCGTTCGGCGCCGGGGTCGCCGTCCGGGGCGCGGGCGTCAGGCTGCTGAGTCGCAGACGACTTCCCATCCCGGGAAGACCAGAACTGCCGGATGGCACTTCAAGGCTCGCCCGAGAATTTTGGCGCGCTCGACGCCGAGCCGGACGCGATCATTCTCGATGGCGGAGAGGGTAGCCTGTGGAATGCCAGTCAGCTTGGCTAGTTCATTCTGACTGTACCCCTGCAACTCTCGAATGATGCGAACCGACTCGCCTACCGATACATCGATGCGCTGCTTCGCTGGACGATACGTCCGCACGGCCCGGATCTTGTTTATTCGGAGTTACTCGCGCAGTCTGTGGGGTTTCGCAA
Source organism: Bryobacteraceae bacterium (assembly GCA_050012095.1). Lineage (GTDB taxonomy): Bacteria > Acidobacteriota > Terriglobia > Bryobacterales > Bryobacteraceae > BOG-224. The sequence goes on from JBEKHV010000055.1 coordinate 18,450, forward strand.
AGTGGTAGAATCGGGGCGCTAATACTGAATTTATGTGGGTTTTCGAGGGTGTATGAGCCTCTTCAGCCGTCTTTTTGGTGGGGGACAGATTCTACAACGAGTAATCCCCACAGTGCCGCCAATGTCCCGAACCAATTCACCAGCCGAAGATTCTTCCCCCAGAGTGGTGAATCCCGACGCAGGGCGCGACGCTGACGATGAACTGACGCTTGATGTGGACTACGATACCGCGACGCCGGAGTCGATTCTGGTCGCCGCGGACGCGGTGAGATCACCTGGCGACTGGTTTTACATAGGACCTTTGGCACAGGGCCGGCGCCTCCTTGGAATCAAGTTGCTGACATTCGAGAAGCCCCTTGGGGCTGATCGGGCTGAGTATGAGGTTGGCCGACGGGGGTTCGATCTGCTCAGCGGGCAAGCGGCGGAGTACTTTCGGGCACGATACCCCAAAGAGGATGGCGATCTGCCGCAGATCGTTTTCCTGGGATCTTCGTGGCGGGATCGCTACGGAGGCCGGTTCTATGCCTGCGTTTCGCACAGTGGAGGCTCCAGATATGTCGACCTTGTCCAATACGAAGAGTGTCTGGACATCCCTTGGCGCCTCGCGGTGGTGCGGAAATCGCCAGCCGCGGGCGGCCCCGAGGAGGAAATGCCAGTCACCGAATGCCGTCTCGGGCCTGCGCCCCTGGCCGGGCAGGCTTATGAAGTCACGCGCAGCCGCGATCAGCTGCACATGGCCTGGGCGAGGCGGATCCCAAACGGCAAGTGGTCGGTGGTGGTGGATGGCCAGAGCGGAGCGGGATATGATGGGATCGCCGAGGGCACCATCCTCTTCAGCCCTGACGGCAAGCGAATTGCCTACAACGCGCAGCAGGGCGGCGGGAGAGTCGTAGTGTTGGACGGCAGTCCTGGGCCCAAGATTGAAGCGACCGTCGCTATTCTCTTCAGCCCCGACGGCGGACGTCTTGCGTATGTGGCGTGCCGTGGCCGCAGGCGTTTCGTAGTAGTGGACGGACGGCCGGGGCCGGAGTATGACACTGTCGCAAAGACCCTTTACTTTAGCCCGGACAGTACCCGCCTCGCGTATGTGGCATGGAGGGGTGGCAAGCCGGTTGTGGTGGCGGACGGTCGGCCCGGACCGGAGTTCGACTCGATCGGTGAGGGGGGTATCGAATTCAGCCTCAAGGGAGAACACGTTGCGTATACGGCGCGCAAAGGCGATAAGTGGTTTGCGGTCGTCGATGGGCAATCGGGCCCGAAGTATGACGGGATCGCCGATTTATCCATTGCTGGCTCTGGAAAAGTTGCGTATGCGGCAACCAAGGACAACGGTTGGTTCGTGGTGGCGGATGGCCAGGAGGAGGGTGAGTACGACGGAATCGGCGACGGCCCCATCTTCAGCCCCGATGGCAGGCGTCTCGCGTATCAGGCGCGCAGGGGTAACAGGTATTTCGTAGTGGTGGGTGGCCAGCCTGGGCCCGAGTGCGACGGGCTTGCCGGCAACACCCTCGTCTTTAGCCCTGACAGCCGCCGAGTTGGGTATGCGGCGCTGAAAGGCGGGAGGTGGTCCGTGGTAGTGGATGGCCGGACGGGGAATGGGTTCGATGGGATCGGCGGCCCGGTTTTCAGTTCGGATGGCAAACGGTTCGCATACGGGGCGCGGCAGGGGAGTAAGTGGTTCACAGTAGTGGATGGGCAAGCCGGCCCGGAGTTCGACGTCATCGCCAAGGGCGACCCCATCTTTAGCTCCGACGGCAGCCGTTTCGCGTATGCGGCGCGAAAGGACGGGAAGTGGTTCGTAGTGGTGGATGGCCAGGAGTGGCCAGCCTACGACGTCGTTCCAGCCGGCCCTTTCTTCAGTTCCGATGGGAAGCGCATCGCATGTTCGGCGGAAAAGGACGGCAGGCGGTTCGTGGTAGTCGATGGCCTGCCCGGGCCGGAGTATGACGGGATCAGCGGAGGGCCGACCTTCACGCCCAACGGCGTGGAGTATCTGGCAGTCCGCGATGGGTGGCTGCTTCGCTGCCGCTAGCGGTAGAGCCGCGCGGTGAGTTCCACTCACTTTCACAAGCGGCTCTGTACCTTCTCCCCGATCTCGGCCGGCGAGGAGCAGACCGTGATGCCGGCTTCCTCCATGGCCTTGATCTTGTCGGACGCTTTGCCGGAGCCGCCGGCGATGATCGCGCCCGCGTGGCCCATGCGCCGTCCCGGCGGCGCGGTCTGGCCCGCTACGAATCCGACGACCGGCTTCTTTACATGGGCCTTCACGTACGCTGCGGCGGTCTCTTCGGCGTTGCCGCCGATCTCGCCGATCATCACGATGGCGTGCGTATCCGGGTCCGCGTTGAAAAGCGTCAGGGCGTCCACAAAATTCGTCCCGATGATCGGATCGCCGCCGATGCCGATGCACGTCGATTGTCCGATCCCCAGCCGGGTCAACTGTCCCACCGCTTCGTAGGTGAGGGTCCCCGAGCGCGAGACGACGCCGACGTTTCCTTCCTTGTGGATGGATCCCGGCATGATGCCGATCTTGCACTTGCCGGGCGAGATGATGCCGGGGCAATTCGGTCCGATCAGCCGCGTCCGCTTGCTTTGCAGAAACTCCCAGACGCGCACCATGTCGAGCGCGGGAATGCCTTCCGTGATGCACACCGCCAGGGGAATGCCGGCGTCCGCCGCTTCCATGATGGCGTCCGCGGCGAAGGCCGGGGGCACGAAGATCACGGTCGCGTTGGCGCCGGTCTCCCGTACGGCCTGGGCCACCGTGTTGAAAACCGGCAAGTCGAGGTGCTTCGCGCCGCCCTTGCCCGGGGCCACGCCGCCCACCACCTTCGTGCCATAGGTGATGGCCTGCTGCGAGTGGAAAGTGCCTTCCTTGCCGGTGAATCCCTGTACAATCAACCGCGTGTTTCGATCGACCAGTACGCTCATGGGTGTCCGCCTACGCCGCCAACCTGACCACTTTTTCCGCCGCGTCGCGCATATCCAGGCCCACCGTGAAGTTCAAGCCGGACTCGGTGAGAATCCGCCGGCCCTCTTCCACGTTGGTGCCTTCCATGCGCACCACGATGGGCGCTTCGATGTTCAGCTCGCGCGCCGCCGCCACCACGCCCGTGGCCAGCGTATCGCAGCGCAGGATGCCGCCGAAGATATTGATCAGCACCGCCTTCACGTGCTTGTCCGTCAGCAGAATGCGGAACGCGTGCTTCACTTGTTCGGCCGTGGCGCCGCCGCCGACGTCGAGGAAATTGGCGGGGCTGCCGCCGGCGTGCTGGATGATGTCCATGGTGGCCATGGCCAGCCCGGCGCCGTTCACCATGCAGCCCACCGTACCATCGAGCTTGATGTAATTCAGCCCGTAGCGCGAGGCTTCCACTTCGAGCGGGTCCTCTTCGTTGAGGTCGCGCAGATCGATCAGCTCCTTGTGGCGGTAGAGCGCGTTGTCGTCGAAGTTGATCTTGGCGTCGAGCGCCATGGCGCGGCCGTCCTTGGTCAGGATGAACGGGTTGATCTCGGCGAGCGAGGCGTCCATGGCGACATAGGCCTTGGCGAGCGCCATCATGGCGGCCGCGGCGGCGGGAACGCTGGCGGCCGGTATGCCCATGCCGAAGGCCAGCTTGCGCGCCTGGTACGCCATCAGTCCCGCGCCCGGCCGGAAAGCTTCTTTCAAGATCGCTTCCGGATTCCTGGCGGCCACCTCTTCGATTTCCATGCCGCCCGCCGCCGAAGCCATGAAGACCGGCAAGCCTTGCACGCGGTCCAGCACGATCCCCAGGTACAACTCGCGTTCGATGGGCAGGGTCTCTTCGATCAGCAGCCGCTGCACCGTCCGGCCCTCGGGCCCCGTCTGGTGCGTCACCAGCTTCATGCCGATCATCCGGCGCGCCGTCTCGGCGGCGGCGTCGGCGTCCTTGGCTACCTTGACTCCGCCGCCCTTGCCGCGCCCGCCGGCGTGGATTTGCGCTTTCACCACCACGCTGCCGCCCACGCGCTTGGCCGCCGCCTCGGCCTCTTCGGCGGTGTAGGCAACCTCGCCGCGGGGCACGGGAACGCCGAACTGGGCCAGGATCGCCTTGGCCTGATACTCATGTATTTTCATGGAAATACCGTTGTGCTAGTATGGCGGAACAGCCGGAAGCCCACAATATAACATGTCTCTTTTGCCCTACGTGGAGCGCGTCATTTCCCGGGAGAATCTTTCTTCCGCGGACGCGCTGGCCGCTATGCGCGCCATCCTGGGGGGTGAAGCCAGCCAGCCGGAAATCGCCGCGTTTCTCACCGCTCTCCGCATGAAAGGCGAGACCGTGGAGGAATTGGTGGGTTTCGCGCGCGCCATGCGCGAGAAGGCCGAGCCGGTGGATTGCGGCCTTCCCGGCGAGACCCTGCTCGATACCTGCGGCACGGGCGGAGACGGCGCCACGACCTTCAACATTTCCACCGTCGCGGCGTTCGTCGCGGCAGGCGCGGGCGTGCGCGTGGCCAAGCACGGCAACCGCTCCTTTACGGGCCGTTGCGGCAGCGCGGACCTGCTGGAGGAGTTGGGAATCGCCATCGCGATTCCGCCCTCCGAAGCGGCGCGCGCCATTCGCGAAATCGGCATCGGGTTCCTGTTCGCCCCCGCCATCCATTCCGCCATGAAGCACGCCCAGCCGGTGCGCGCCGCGCTGAAGATGCGAACCGTATTCAACCTGCTCGGGCCGCTGACCAACCCCGCCGGGGCCGATGCGCAACTGGTCGGCGCTCCGTCGCCCCGCAACGCCGAATTGATGGCCGGCGCACTGGCTTCGCTCGGACTGCGCCGCGGCTTTGTGGTACACGGCTCCGACGGCCTGGACGAAATCACCACCACCGGCCCAACCTTGGCGTTCTCCATCGCCAGCGGCCGTGTGCAGCGCCTCGCCCTGGCGCCCGAGGATTTTGGCGTGCCCCCAGCGCGTCCCGAAGATCTCCAGGGCGGCGACAAGTCCACCCACGCCGCCATCGCGCGCGCGGTGCTGGCCGGCGCGCCCGGCCCCCAGCGCGACGTCGTTTTGGTGAATGCCTCCGCCGCGCTGGTGGCCGCCGGAAAGGCCGCGGACTTCCTGGAAGGAATGGCCCTGGCTGCCCACTCCATAGACAGCGGGGCCGCGGCGGCCAAAATCGCGGCGCTGGCTCGCTTTGCCGTTGACCGCTAATCGTTTCCCGTTTACGGCTTAGGGCTTCCTGGCACGCCTGTGAATGATCGGCCCATTTCAGCGGCGCGGCGAGGCGTGGTTTAATAGAGTCTGTCCTTCTCGGCTCGAACATCGTTTTCTCTATGCGCTTTGCTCGCTTTGTCTTGTTGATCTCGGCGGCTTCCATGGCCCTGGCGGCCCCGGCGCGCGACGCCACCGCGCGGGCCCAGACCACGCTGACGCGGCTCCCTCTGCGCTTCGAAGCGAATCTCGGGCAGTGGAACCCGGCGGTTCGGTACGCCGCCCGCGGCGATCGGTATTCGGTTCTGCTCACCGCGGCGGGGCCTTCACTGGCTTTCGGCGGCGCGCGGCGGGTGGACCTCTCGCTCGATGGCTCCAATCCCGCGCCGGAGATCGATGCGGCCGGCCGGAGCCCGGTCCGGACGGACTATTTCATCGGATCCAAGGATCGGTGGCGCACGAACGTACCGCTTTTTTCGCGGGTCGTGTATCGCGGCGTTTACCCGGGGATCGACGTGGCGTATTACGGCAACGCCAGCCGGTTGGAGTACGATTTCCGGCTGGAACCGGGCGCCGACCCCTCGGCTATCCGGCTGCGCATTGACGGCGCGGACGGCGTAACCGTCGGCAAGGAAGGCGACCTGGTAATCGAAACGGCCAGCGGCCAGTTGCTCCAGAAGCTTCTGTCGATTTACCAGGCGGACCCGCGAACCGGCGTTCGCCGTCCGGTCCGGGGGCGCTACGCGCTGCTGGCTCCCCACTTGGTGGGATTTCGCGTGGACCGGTACGACCGCTCCCGCCCCCTGGTGATCGATCCGTACCTGGTCTACTCCAGTTACTGGGGCGGCCAGGCGGCCGACCAGATCAACGCCGTGAAAGTCGATGCCCGAGGCCTGCTCTACCTTGTCGGGAGCACTCTTAGCGTCGACCTTCCGGTCACGGGTTCCGCTTACGCCCCCACCCTCAACGAGGTCAACGAGGTTTCGGCGTACGACGTCTTCATAGCGGTGCTCGATACGACGGCCGCCGGCGATTACTCCCTGCAATACCTCAGTTACCTGGGAGGCTCCGGGGACGATTTCGCCACGGGCATGGATCTCGATGCGTCGGGCAACCTGTATATCGTCGGAACCACTGCGTCCCCCGATTTTCCGATGACCGGCGCTTCGGTGCAGGCCATCGAGGTCAGCCCCACCCACAATGCCTTCGTCGCGGAGTTCAACCCCTCCGCCTTCGGCAAGGACGCCCTCTTGTATTCCACCTACCTGGGCGGATCCACCGACAACTACGGGCAGGGAATCGCCGTGGGACCGAACGGAATGATCTACGTCATCGGCTCGACCACGTCCAGCGATTTTCCGGTGACCGCCAGCGCCTATGCCGCCGTCCTGTATGGCCCCCGGGATGCGTTTCTATGCGAGATCGATCCGTACAATTCCGCGCTGGTCTACTCCACTTACCTGGGAGGCGAGGACGTCGACGACGGCCGCGCCATCGCTGTTGGCGCCAACGGCTTGGTGTACTTCGCGATCACCACGGACGCCCAACTGTTCCCCCTGGGGTGGCAGCCAGGCGGCGGTCCTTATCGCACCACTCTGCAAGGCGTGGAAGACGCGATCGTTGGCGTGATGGACATGACGCAGTTCGGCAATCCATCGCTCGTGTACGACACGTACTTCGGCGGATCGGATCTCGACGAGGTGCAAAAGATCGCCGTGGACGCCAGCGGCAAATTGCTGGTTACCGGGTACACGTTTTCACAGGATTTTCCGGTGACGCCGGACGCGGTCCAACCCATGCCCGCCGGTAACGGCGACGCCTTCGTGGCTCTCGTCGATCCTCTGAACCTCGACAGGCTGGCGTTCCTGACGTACTCCACCTACCTGGGCGGCTCGGATGGGGACGTGACCTACGACGTCGCCAGCGATACCGACGGCAATATCTACGTCGCCGGGTATACGCTATCCCCGGATTTCCCGGTCACGTCCGACGCCATACAGGCCGCGTACGGCGGGGGCATCGACCTCTTCGTGACCAAATTGAAGCCTGGCGTGGGGGGCGTGAAAGGGGTGCTGTTCTCGACGTTCATCGGCGGGCTTGGCAACCACGTGCCCACCGGTCTGGCCATTGGCGCCGATGGCACGGTTTACGTAGTCGGCTACACCACGGTTGGCCTGCCGGCCGCAGGCGATAATTCCCGCTTGTACGCCGGGGGCGCCACAGACGGATTCGTCCTCGCCATATCGCAACTGGCCGGTCAGTCCGCGCAGCCCCTTCGCGGCTCCGCGCCGCGCGCCCCGCGCTTGGATCCTCCCAACCAGAGGCGCGCCCCTCCCGGCCGGTCCGCCGGAACCCGCTACGAAATCCCGTAGTACCGGGCCGGCGGGACAGGCCATCGTACCTTCACGCGGCGTCGGACTGCGTTCCTCCCGGCTTCTGCGGATTCCGCGACCGGGAAATCGCCGGCGTCTCGAGCGTCTCCGGTTGGAGCGCGTAGGTCATGAGGCCCGCCTTGAGGATTTCGAACGCCGCCCGCGGGTCGTCGGCGAAGTGGAACAGGTCCAGGTCGCTGGGGGAGATCATGCCGTACTTGACCAGCGCGTCGAAATTGACAATCTCCTTCCAGTACGCGGAGCCGTACAGCACGATGGTCATCTTCTTGGCCAGTTTCTGCGTTTGCGTGAGCGTCAGCAGCTCCATCAGCTCGTCCATCGTGCCGTAGCCGCCCGGGAACACCACCAGCGCCTTGGCGAGATAGGCGAACCAGAACTTGCGCATGAAGAAGTAATGGAACTCGAAGCTCAGCTCCGGCGTGATGTAGGGGTTCGGCAACTGCTCGAACGGCAGGCCGATGTTCAGGCCCACGGTTTTCCCTCCGGCGTCGTGCGCGCCCCGGTTGGCGGCTTCCATGATGCCCGGTCCGCCACCCGAGCAGACCACGAACCGGCGGGTGTTGTTGGTAAACTCGTCGGACCAAACCGTCAGGAGCCGGGCCAGTTCCCGCGCGTCGGCGTAGTACTGGCCCATAGGTCCGTCTTCCTTGAGACGCGCCGATCCAAAGAAGACTACCGTGTCCCTGATTTTCTCCCGGCGGAAATGCGCCAGCGGCTCCAGGAACTCGGCCAGGATGCGCAGCGCGCGGGCGTCGGGGCTGTTCAGGAATCGCTCGTTCAAATAGGCGACGTGGCGGCGATCATCTTGAGGCGGCGTCCGATCCGGCATGTCTCTCCAGTTCTTCCACTTTCTTCTTCAACTCGCGTACCGTCTTCAACAACTCCGGCAGCTTGGGAAAAGCCGTCGCCGCGCGCAGCCACTCGCCCGCGGCGAAGGCCGGCGACCCCGAAATGCGCGTGTTCGCCTCCACGTCGCCGCCGATGCCGCTCTGCGCGTAGACGATGGCGCCCTCGTGCACCGTCAGGTGCCCCGAGGAACCCACCTGCCCGGCCAGAAGCACGTTGCGTTCCAACACCGTGCTTCCCGCGAGGCCGGTTTGCGCGCAGATGATGTTATCCTCCCCCACCGTGCAGGCGTGGCCAACCTGCACCAGGCTATCGATCTTGGCGCCGCGCTTGACGCGCGTCTCGCCCACCGTGGCGCGGTCCACGGAAGTCAGGCTCTGCACCTCCACGTCGTCCTCGATCACGGTCGCCCCGGACTGGACGATCTTGCAATGCGAGCCATCGGCGCGCTTGGCGAAGCCGAAGCCGTCGCCTCCCACCACCACGCCGTTTTGCAGGATGACGCGGTTCCCGATGCGGCAAAACTCGCGCACGGAGGCGTGCGCGTGCGCCAAGAAATCGTCGCCGATTGCCGCGCCTTCATAGATGACCACGTGCGGATGCAGCACCGCGTTACGCCCCATGCGGACGCGTTCCCCGACCACCGCGAACGGTCCGATGGAGCAGTTTTCCCCCAGCGTCGCCGTCGAAGCCACGTACGCCAGCGGATGAATGCCCGGCGCGGGCCGCGGCGGCTGGTAGAACAGCGCCAGCGCCCGGGCGAAGCCCAGGTACGGGTCCTGGGTCACGAGAAACGCGATGTCCAACCCCGGAATGACCGCCGAAACCAGAATGGCGCTGGCCTTCGTGTGTCTCACCTTGGGCGCGTACTTGGGGTTAGCCAGAAAAGTAAGTTGCCCCGCCCCCGCCTGTTCCATTCCGGCCACGCCTGTGATCTCCACGTCGCCGTCGCCTTCCAGCCGGCACCCCAACGCATCCGCGATCTCGCGCAGTTTCATAAGCTCCGTCCAACTACAGGGTAACGCGCCGTACCGCCGCCGATTTTGCCGGCGGTGATTTCTGCTAGGGCGGGGCATGCTTGAGAGGCCGCTGAAATAGCCCTCCAAAACCATATTGAGCCGCCGATGAACGCAGATGAACGCGGATAAACCATTCATTCTCAATCCGCGTTCATCTGCGTTCATCGGCGGCCAGTCGTGTTTCGCCCTGGCCCCGAAAAGGTATACTGCCCGATATGCCTGCTCTCGCATCCCCCATGAAGGACCCCGTCACTTGGCTCTACCCTCCCATCGAGCCCTACAACACGGGCCGCCTCCAGGTCTCGCCCGTCCACGAGATCTATTTCGAGGAATCCGGCAACCCCGCCGGCAAGCCGGTGGTCTTTCTACACGGCGGTCCCGGCGGCGGTTCCGATCCCAAGCAGCGCCGTTTCTTCCATCCCGAAAAGTACCGCGTCGTGTGCTTCGACCAGCGCGGCTGCGGCAAGAGCACGCCCTACGCGTCACTGGAAGCCAACACCACCTGGGACCTCGTCGCCGACGCCGAAAAAATCCGCGAGCATCTGGGCATGGAGCGCTGGCAGGTCTTCGGCGGGTCCTGGGGCTCCACGCTCGCCCTCGCCTATGCCGAAACCCATCCTGAGCGCGTCACCCAGCTCATCCTCCGCGGCATCTTCCTTCTCCGCAAGCAGGAAATCGATTGGTTCTACCAGCGCGGCGCGTCGGTCCTCTATCCCGACGCCTGGGAGCCCTACCTCGCCCACATCCCCGAGCCCGAGCGCGGCGATCTCCTCTCCGCCTACTACCGCCGCCTGACGAGCGACGATCCCGCCGTGCGCCTCGCCGCCGCCAAGATCTGGAGCGGCTGGGAAGGCGCCACCTCCAAGCTCATGCCCGACCCCGCCTTCGCCGGCCACTACGAAGAGGATGAGTTTGCCCTGGCCTTCGCCCGCATCGAGGCGCACTACTTTGTCCACCGCGGCTTTTTCGAAACCGACGCCCAATTGCTGCGCGACGCCTCCCGCATCCGCCACATCCCCGGCGTGATCGTGCAAGGCCGTTACGACGTCGTCTGCCCCATGGAAAGCGCGTGGGCGCTGCACCGTGCGTGGCCCGAAGCCGACCTCATCATCACCCCCGACAGCGGCCACAGCGCTTTCGACCCGCCGAACACCCGGGCCCTGGTCGCCGCCACCGACAAATTGGCCGGCTAAGCGAAGAACTCTTGTGGGGCGAACGCCCTCGTCCGCGCCGGACCCCCAGGTCCGGCTGCCCCCAAGGATCGCGGGACTTGCGCCAAGTGGCCAAGAGCCGTGTCCCGGTGGCGGCCATGACAGCCGTTTCCCGGGATTGGCAGACCCCAAGCTTCCCGGATGATCCAGGCTGTTGGCCCGCGGTTCCAGTTCACTTTACGGTAATCCCGTTTGAACTAAGCCGCTCGCGCGGCGGACGCTACGCGTGGCTTCTTCCCGAGGCCGTCGCGCGGTAGAGTGCGGGTCACAAGGAGGTCCCTGTGACCCATCTTCGCAAACGGGTGC
>JBEKHV010000056.1:0-28316 GCA_050012095.1 Bryobacteraceae bacterium
TAAATCAGCGAGATTATCGCAAAAAGTGTGTCACCACAAATTCTCCCAACGGCAACCCCCTCTTGTGTTTTCAATCACTTGTGGACGCCGAGGCTCAAAAAGCCGCAAACATGCGCTTAGCCGGCTGGCGGAGTCCGGCTTGACGCTGGGCCACGGCACGTCATGGCTCGACGTGCGCATCGCGGAACTTCCAGGCGGGCGCATGCAGTTCCAGATCAAAGGGAAGGAAGTTTTCGCCGCCCGGAGGAATAGTGGTGAGCGTGGCCGGGAGCGAGAGGCCGCTGAGCGGGCAGTTTCGAGCGTGCGGGAATACTCTCTGGACGCGATGGGCTTGACGCGGAGCAATGGCCAGGTAAGCGAAGAGGGTCAGGCTCTGGTGGCCATGCTTCGCGCGGGCGGGCGGCTCCATGGCCCCGGCGACGACCTGGCCGTGCTGCGGCTGGGCGAGCGTCTGCGTGCGTGGACCGGAATAGAAGACGATCCTTTCCAGTTCACCCCTGCGGGCGGGATATGGGTGGCCCGCTTTGAGTGCGACGGACGGCAACGGTAGGAATGCGAGGAAGAGGGTCGGGAATGAAAGACACTGAAGCGCAAGCGATCCGCGAGATGGCAGCGACCGCCAAGCAAGGCAACAGCGTGAGACTCGCCCAATGGCGAGAAGACGACCTTACGCGGATGGGCCAAGCGAGCAAATGAGCGTGCGGCTGGTACACCGAACACGACCCGGACAACATGCAGCGAGTGGGTTCGCGCCGGACAGAGAAGGAAATCGCAGAACTGATTGCCTCCGCCGCCAAGCTGTTCGCCGACATCGTCAAACCGAAGAGAATCACAATCCACAGTCCGGCGAATGTCAACTGACGCGCGCTGGGGCAAGTCAGCGGCAGGTTAGCATACGGCCTGATATTCCCAGCCAAACGGGAGGCCCCGTCACGATCAGCGATGCACTGAGCCGAAGATGTCAGCGTCGCGCGTGATACGACCGTGTGGATGCGGCACTGCGGCGAATCTCGTTTCCTGGAACCCCTGGACGCTTCAAGCAGCTTGTGTCAGGAGGCAGTGGCAGGTCGGCGCGCGAGTACCGCATCCAAGTCGTCACGAACCCGCTTCGGCTCGTCTTTCAGCGGCTGGTTCACCATGTCGTGCACGCCGTCCAGGGCGCCTTGCGGGTCCGCATCGAGAGGGCCGAACAGCGCGTCGAAGTCCTCCGGCGCCGGGCCGGTCGTCGCGATGAGCTCGAAGGTCTTGCGCAATGCGTGATCCGAGCCGAGGCTACGGACCAGGACCTCGGCGATCTGCCGTCGCGCAATGACGCCATCGCTGGAATCGCCGGCCTGGCGTGTATCGCCCTGCAGGAGGACAAGCCGGTGCTCGTCCGGACTGTTGTAATCGAACCAGCCAGGCCGCACGATCGTGTACGGCAATCCGCTTGCGCGCACCAGTCTCTCGGAGCGCCGCTTCCAGTCGTGGGCCTCGGTGGCGAGGTTATATTCGCCGGTGCGATTGGTGACTCCGATGGAAGTCATCAGCGCGATGCGCGCTGGGCGCGAACCCAGGGCAACCAGGACGTTGCGCACGCCGCCGTAATCGACACTCTCAGCCCCTACTTTTCCTGCGCCGTCCGAGCCGAGGGTGAACACGATAGCGTAGACACCGTCCACGGCATCGAGAAGCGTATCGGGCCGGGTGACGTCACCGACGACGATTTGCGCATCAGGCGGAAGCCGACGGGCCTTGCCGGTGGTTCGCACCAGGGCACGCACGGCATGGCCCTGATGGATTGCTTCCTCGACGACGAGGCACCCGATACTGCCGGTAGCGCCTACCACCAGCACAGTCATGCGAGGATTGCTCATCACGTTTCCTTTCTGTTCGGCGTCGCTGCGGCCGCCTTGCTCACGATTTGGTGACTTCATCAACAACCCGCAGCGCGTTGAGCGTGCGCGGATATCCGATGAATGGCAACAACTGGGTCAAAACATCAATCAGCAGCGCGCGGTCGTTGCCGACGTTGAGGTTCGCGGCGACATGACCCTTAACCTGCGGTTCGCATCCACCCAGTGAGACAAGCATGCTGAAGGTAAGCAGCTCGCGGGTAGGCACGTCGATGCCTGTTCGCGTGTAGTGGTCGCCGAAGCAGTGGGCCGACAGGTAACGCTGAAGGTGCATCTGGTCTTCGGGTGCGGAGACATAGAGTTTCTCGACGACGACGCTACCGATGATCTGCTTCTGGACCGCCATGCCCTTTTCCGAGCGGTTCTCCGGCGTGGTTGTCGACTGTCCTGGCAGGGGTAGTTCGACGCCTCGCTCGGTGAGTACGTCGTTGGTGGCCTGGATGAAGTCGAAGACCTTGGCCATCCCTACGTACGGCACTGCCTGGTATACGATCTCCTTGATTTCGACCGGAGTGACCCCGACCGCGAACGCTGCGCCCAGCATCACGCGGTACTCGCGCAGGGTCTGGGAGGCAATCATCGACGCGAGTTGAACCATCAGCCGGGTCCTGGCGTCCAAACTGCCGTGGCGGAGCACCTCATCAAAGGCGAAATTGTCGAAGATCTCAACTAGTTCGGGGTCTGTCACCGCCGCGGTGGAAACGTGACCGGGAAAAAGCTCGTCGTGGTTCTTGCGTGCGCGCTCACTGATACCCATCGTTGTTCTCCTCGTCGTCTGTTGTAGTCCTACTCCGATTTGAGCGAAGCCATATCGATCGAGAAGCGGTACTTCACATCGGACTTGAGCAGTCTCTCGTAGGCTTCGTTGACCTTCTGGATGGGGGTCACCTCAACATCGGCCGTGAGGTTGTGCGCTCCGCAAAAGTCCAGCATCTCTTGGGTCTGCGGGAGGCCGCCGATATTTGAGCCGGAGAAACTGCGGTTGCCGAAGATGAGCGAAAAAGCGGAGACGCCCAGAGGCTTTGGGGGAGCACCGACGATGGTGAGGTTGCCGTCGAGCGCTAGCAGGTTGAGATAGGCGTTGATGTCGTGATCGGCGGAAACGGCGTCGAGGATGAAGTCGAGGCTGCCTGCGTGCTTCTGCATCTCGTTGGCATCGCGGGAGACCACAACTTCGTCGGCGCCGAGCCGGAGCGCGTCGTCCTTCTTTCCGGGTGACGTGGTGAAGACGACCACGAGCGCGCCGAGCGCATGAGCGATCTTGACGCCCATGTGACCCAAGCCGCCGAGCCCGACCACGCCGACCTTCTTGCCCTCGCCGACGCCGTGGCGGCGCATGGGCGAGTATGTGGTGATCCCAGCGCAGAGCAGCGGAGCGGCTCCGGCGAGAGGGAGATTCGAAGGGACGCTCAGCACGAAACGTTCATCCACGACGATGCTGTCGGAGTAGCCGCCGTAGGTGACGCCGCCGAGGTGGCTGTCCGGGGAGTTGAAAGTGAGCCGCAGGTTCGGGCAGAAATTTTCAAGTCCGGCTTTGCAACGGGGACAGGTGCGGTCAGAGTCCACGAGGCAGCCGACCGCAGCCAGGTCGCCCGGCATATACTTCGTAACCGCCGAGCCGATTTTGGTTACCCGCCCGACGATCTCATGGCCGGGGACAATTGGGTAGACAGTTGGCATGAACTCGCTCCACTCGTTGCGGACCGAATGGAGATCGGAGTGGCAGATCCCGCAGAACAGGATTTTAATCTGAACGTCGTGTTCGGTGGGATCGCGCCGCGCGATGGTCGTGCCAGCCAGCGGCGCGGTCGCACTTGCAGCGGAATAGGCTTTCGTCTGATACATGGATGGTTCCTCCTTGTTCGTATTTGAAGCTTTAACGGCTGACTCGCTGCTGGAGATGTGCCGGGTAGCGAGCGCCTTCTACGGTTATCTTGGAGACGGCATCGTGGATCTCTCGGAGGTCGTCGGCTGTCAGTTCAACTTCAGCCGCGCCGATATTCTCCTCAAGCCGGTGGAGCTTCGTGGTACCGGGAATCGGAACAATCCACGCCTTCTGAGCCAGCAGCCACGCAAGTGCGATCTGCGCAGAGGATACTTTCTTACGGTCTGCGATCTCCCCCAGTACATCTACTAGCGCTCGGTTCGCCTTCCGGGCCTCGGGCGTAAAATGCGGCACAATGTTTCGGAAATCGGTGCTGTCGAACGACGTTTTCTCGGTGATGGCGCCGGTAAGAAAGCCCTTGCCAAGAGGGCTGAACGGAACAAAACCGATCCCAAGTTCCTCCAGCGTCGGCAGAATCTCCTGCTCCGGCTCTCGCCACCACAGGGAATACTCGCTTTGGAGAGCTGTCACGGGCAGCACGGCGTGAGCGCGGCGAATCGTCTCCACGCCGGCTTCGGACAGGCCGAAGTGCTTGACCTTGCCTTCCTGGATGAGCTCTTTGACGGTGCCGGCGACGTCCTCAATTGGCACAGTCGGATCGACGCGGTGTTGATAGAAGAGATCGATCACATCGCTCTTCAGCCGCTTGAGCGACGCGTCCGCAACGGCCCTGATGCGTTCCGGCCGGCTGTTCAAACCCTTATGTGAGTCACCATCCTCGAAGCCGAACTTGGTTGCGATCGCGACCTGTTCCCGGAACGGCGAAAGGGCCTCGCCGACCAGTTCCTCATTCGTGAACGGACCGTAGCACTCAGCGGTGTCAAAAAACGTCACGCCTCTTTCGAATGCCGATCGGATCAGTGTGATTGCCTTCTGCTTCTCCGTTGCGGGACCGTAGCCAAAGCTCAGCCCCATGCAGCCCAGCCCGATGGCTGAAACTTCCAGGCCGCTCTTCCCCAGTTTTCGCTTCTGCATTGCTTCCTCCTGGTAACCGTTTCTCTCTCCTTCAGATTAGGGTCGATCGCTCGTGAGGCGGTATCCCAATCCTCCCGATTAATTGCCTAATCGTCTCTGCGGTTGAAAAACATGTATGCTTCGCAGAGCCGGGCGGTTATTCTGAAGCTAGAGGTTCGGCGAACCGTTGCTATGACAGTCCGCAAAGATAACAAAATCCCTTTACCAGACCGAGTTCGCGAATTGCTATCCGACCTGTCTCGCAAGATTGCCGCGCATATGGGCTCGGGAGAGAATCGGGCAACGCCAATTCCCGGCCTGACGCTCCACCGGCGGACCGCCCCGACCGCTCCTTGTTCAGCAACCTACGAGCCGGGTGTCACCGTGATCGCCCAGGGGCGAAAGCGGGTAGACCTCGGCCGAACGACCTTTACCTACGGCGAGTCGCGATACCTGCTGACCTCGCTCGACTTGCCGATTGTCAGCCAGATTACCGAAGCCAGCGAACAAGTACCCTGTCTAGCGATGTCGCTGAAACTCGAAATGCCCGTGATCCGGGAACTTCTCAGCAGGGAGGAGATTCAGGTGGCTGCGTCACCCTCTGAAAGTCCCGCCATGGCGACGGGTGAAGTTACGGTGGAGTTTCTGAGTGCTTGCTGCCGGCTGATGGACCTGCTGGACGCTCCGCAGGACATTCCCTTTCTGAGTGGCCTGATTCAACGCGAGATCGTTTATCGCATTCTGCGTGGACCAGAAGGGGCCCGCCTTCGAGCGATTGCAACCCTGGGAGATCAGAGCCACCGTACGGCGAAGGCGATCGCGTGGATCAGAACGAATTATGCGAAGCCGCTAAGGGTGGAAGATCTCGCCCAAATCGCGGGCATGGGACTGTCCACGTTGCACAACCATTTCCGGGCGCTGACCGCCATGAGTCCTCTTCAGTATCAGAAGCAGCTTCGGTTGCAGGCAGCCCGGGGACGCATGCTCATCGATGGTCTGGATGCCGCAAGTGCGGCCTTTGAAGTCGGTTACGAAAGCGCCAGCCAATTCAATCGCGAATACAGCCGTCTCTTCGGCCAGCCACCGATGCGGGATATTCGGACCCTTCGCTCACCAGGCGCTCCGTCATTGGAGACCGTCAACAATGGGTAAAACGCTATCAGGTCGTGACAGTTTCCGTGGAGCGCCGTTGAAGTCACGCTACCCGAATTTGGCTGTTCCTGGGCGTTTGGCCATCCGGAAGCAATCCACATGAGCGCGTAGTCGCCATGTCGGACTTTGACCGCCATCGCCCTCACAGACGGTCCATGCCAGATCCAGCCTTGCCGCCATCGTCAAGGATTGAAACATCGCAAGTCCAGTTTCGAAGGGAGGCAATTGGTCGATTGGTCGCGCAACTCTGCTTTCCGGAAATACCATCCTTGGCCCGCCAACACGAACCCCCTTGTCAACTTCGCGCACCTGTCAACCGGAGAAAACGGAGATTCCGAAGCGGAAACCTTGGCCTCCAAGCCGAACCCTGGGGGTTCATGTTGCACCCCGGCGGCGCACTTCTCAAACCGGAGACTCCGGGCGGACAACTACCTGCAGGATGTTTGGGATAAAGGGCCGGTTCGGAAGCGCTCGTGTCAACCCGCGCAGCGGTCCGGCTGGACCAACAAGGTGGTGGCTCCCCGGCATGGATTCGAACCACGATTCACGGCTCCAAAGGCCGCTGTCCTACCATTAGACGACCGGGGAAGAGGATCGGACGCTGCTTTGACTAGTGTAGTCCGCGCGGCGCATCGTGCGCAACGATCGGCGCAGCGCTCATGCGGGCCGCGAGGACTACGCAGGCTGAAAGCCCGAATCCCACGACGCTCGATGCGTTCCAGAGACGGCGGGTTACCTGGCCAGAGACCCTGGAGCGCTCCCGGCGCCGGCCCCCAGCCGTTTCGGCACTTCAATAACGCAGAATGCGATAAGCCGCTGAAAATGCCGGGCGGGACGGGCCTAGCGTAACCGAGGTCAGAGGCCATCTATTTTCGCATTCGTGAATTTCGCTGGCGTTGAACTATTTCTTGTAGTATTATTACTTCAAGATGGAAACCGCGCCGAAAGGTCCCCAGGCGGCCCGCCTGCGCCAACGCAAGTTTGCGCTGCTCCGCCAGTTCCCACTCCCCCAAGATCTGCTCCCTGGCTCCCTCTCCGTCAGCCATACCCGCTGTGGAAAGCCCACCTGCCATTGCGCCAAGGGCGAGGGTCACCCGGCTTGGTCGCTGACCTTCATGGCCGACGGGAAGAAACGGGTCGAACGCATCCCCAAGAACTGGGTAGACGATGTCCGCCGGCGCGTCGCCGCCGGCCGCGCGTTTCAGGACGCTCTGCGCGAGGTCCTTACCGCCAACGCCGAGTTGCTCGTGCTGCGGCGTAAACAGCAGCCCCATTGAAGGGACCGGATGCGCGGCGCATTCAAAACTACGCCTGCTATTGCCTGGGGCTGAAGTCCTACTTTCAGCAACCCGGCGATGGCCGGAAGCATCCGCACATTCCCGCGCGGGAAGTGGTCTGGGCGCTGGTCTACACACACATCCTACGCGTGGTCAGCTTCTTTCGCCTGGAATGGCTGCTGCGCTCTGCGGCGCGCGCCAACCTGGACGTCCACACCCCGTTCGGAGAGGACGTCTTGGCCTACTGCACGGAGCGCTTGGACCCGGAGACGACGCGGGTGGCCTTGGCCACCGCCTTGCACCAGGCCAAACGCAACAAAGCTTTCGAGAATAGCCGCTTCATCGGCTTGGCTTTAGACGGTACCGGCGCGGGTCGTACCTACAAGCCACCCTGCCCGTTCTGTGAGCCGATCAAGGACCCTCAGGGAGTCATCCACGGCTCGCTGCATCACTTCGTGCTGATCAGCGTGGTGGGAGCCGGCGGCCTGACGCTGCCGGTGGATGTGGAACCCTACGGCCCTGGCGACAGCGAGTATGCCGCCGCCCAGCGCCTGCTGCGGCGCGCGGTGGCTCACCTGGGCCCCCGCTTCGCCGACTATCTGGTGGGGGATGGCGCATACGCCACCGCCCCCTTTCTGCACGAAACCGAAGCGGTGGGAATCCCGGTGGTGGCGCGCCTCAAAGAGAATCTCCCGCTGTTGGCGGCCGCCGTGCGCGCGCGTTTTGACGGCCAGCCCCGCCATGCGATGTTTCAAGAGGGCGACGACCAAGTCGAGGTTTGGGACGCCGACTTCGACCCCTGGGAAACGCTCGACTGGCCCACGGTGCGCGTGCTGCGCTACCGGCAGCGCCACCGCAACGGCACTGTGATCCAAGCCGAATGGCTGACCAATTTTCCCATCGGCAAACTGAGCAGTCTGAGTTTTTACCGGATGGCCAAGAGCCGCTGGGAGATCGAGAACCGCGGCTTTAACGACGGTAAGAACCGTTACGGCCTGGAGCGCCTCTGCCACCACGAGCCCAACAGCATTCTGATCGTGTGGCTATTGACCTTGCTGGCTTTGGTGATTGAGCGGCTGTATCGCTTGCGCTATCTGCACCGCGGCGAGCACGGCATTCGCAGCCCCATGGATCTGGTCACCCATCTCTGGCTGACTTTGGGGGCCAGGACCCCCAATACCAGTTGACTTTCGCCGCCGCGCGGACCGGCTTCCGCTACGCTCCGCTGCTCTTTGACAACCCGACCGTTTCTCGTGGAGACCTGCCCCAAGGGCCCGCCGTCGCTCAAAGCGCGGCCGGAGCGCTGCCCTCCCGCGATTCCCACGCTGCTCCGCGTCGCCAGCCCCTGCCTCGCGGCAATTCCGAAACGGCTGCCGGCGCTACCGCGAGTTGACTTGCTTTGGGCCGCTCCGCTATCCTAAAACTTCGCGGTAGAGGCGCGGAGGCCATCAGTAGGCGGGTTTGCTTTTCCGATTGCGCTTCGGAGGCTCGCCGAAAGGGGCTTCTTGATATCCGCCGAAACCGGATCGGGAAGCGTGATCCCGTCCGGTTGGGGAGTTGGGTTAACACCGGCTCACTGTCACCCGTTTCTCAGGCGGGTGGAGCGCTATCGGGAATGAAGACGCGCCGCCCGTCGGCCCGGCCTTTCCTTCTCTTTCGCCTCCTTCCCTTTTGAGCTTTGTGTTTATGGACGTCTTCGAGCTCACGCGTGCGCTGGTCGATATCGAATCGGTCACCGGAAACGAAGGCCGGGCCGGCGAGTGGCTTCACGCTTATCTCGCCCCGCTCGCTTCGCGTTTCGGCGGACGCGTGGAACGCATGGCCGTCGAGCCTGGCCGCTTCAACGTCTTCGCCCAGTGGGGGGACCGGCTCACCGTAACCCTTTCCACCCACATGGACGCCGTGCCGCCGTTCTTCGCCTCGCGGGAGGACGCGGAATACATCTGGGGACGCGGCGCGTGCGACGCCAAGGGCATTATCGCGACCATGATCAAAGCCGCCGAGTCGCTGCTGGAGGCGGGCGCGCGCAATTTCGGCCTGCTGTTCGTGGTGGGCGAAGAGCGCAATAGCGCGGGAGCATACCAGGCCGCGCGAACGCCGCGCGGATCCCGCTACATCGTGAACGGCGAGCCTACGGAGAACAAGCTGGCGCTGGCCTCGAAAGGCGCTCTTCGCTACGAAGCCCTGGCCGCGGGCAAGATGGCCCATTCGGCCTATCCGGAGCTGGGCGATTCGGCCATTCACAAGCTTGTGGAAGCGCTGGCCGACATGCGGCGCATCCCGCTGCCGGTGGACCATCTGCTGGGGCCGAGCACGCTCAATATCGGGACCATTTCCGGCGGGCGCGCGCCCAACGTGGTGGCCGACGAGGCGCGCGCGGAGATCCTCATCCGCCTGGTGGGCGATTCGGCGGCGACCAAGCAGGCCCTCGAGCGCGCGGCGGCGGGCCGCGTGGAGCTGCGCGAGATCCTGGAAATCCCCGCCGCCCGGTTCGGCGCGCTCGATGGCGTGGAACGCACGGTGGTGGCTTTCACCACCGATATTCCCGCTTTCGGCGGGAGGTGGGGCGAGCCGTTTCTGCTCGGGCCGGGTTCCATCCACGTGGCGCACACGCCGGAAGAGCGCGTGGCCAAACGGCAGTTGCTGGAAGCAATCGAGATCTATCGGAGAATGGTCAGGGACTTATGCAAAAAAGAATCGAAGTAGGCGTGTTGGGCGCCACCGGCATGGTGGGGCAGCATTTCGTCAAGTTCTTGCAGGGCCATCCATGGTTCGACTTGACTTGGCTGGGCGCGAGCGACCGCTCCGCCGGCAAGAAGTACAAGGACGCCGCCGAATGGCGGCTGGCCGGCGCGTCGCCGGAGGCGATGGCGAACCTCACGGTGGAAGAATCGAAGCCGGGCAATGCCCCGCGGTTGCTGTTTTCCGCGATGGACGCCTCCGTGGCGACGGAAATCGAACGCGCGTTCGCCGCAGCCGGCCACACCGTGGTTTCCAACTCCAAGAACCACCGCATGGAGCGGGACGTGCCGCTGCTGGTTCCGGAGATCAACGCTGATCACCTCCAACTCGTCCGCGAGCAGCGCGCGCGCGGCTGGAAGGGGCAGATCGTCACCAACCCGAATTGCTCCACGGTGGTTCTGACCATGGGCCTGGCGCCGCTGAAGCCCTTCGGCATCACGCGCGTCATCGCCACCACCTTGCAGGCCATCTCCGGCGCGGGATACCCGGGCGTGGCGTCGATGGATATTGTCGCCAACGTCATCCCCTTCATCGGCGGCGAAGAGGAGAAGATGCAGCAGGAGACGCAGAAGATCCTGGGCGCGTTCCGCGGCGACCACATCGAGCCGCTCGCCGCCAAGGTGAGCGCGCACTGCAACCGCGTGCCCGTGGTGGACGGCCACACGGTCACGATCTCGGTGGAGTTCTCCTCGAAGCCATCGCCGGAGGACGTGCGCCGCGCCTTCGACGCCTTCACCGGCCTGCCGCAACAGCGGCGGCTCCCCAGCGCGCCGCCCCAGCCGGTGATATACATGGAAGAGCCGAACCGTCCGCAGCCGCGCCGGGACGCCGAGCGCGAGCGCGGCATGGCGGCCTTCGTGGGGCGCCTGCGGCGCTGCCCCGCGCTGGATTACAAATTCGTGGCGCTGGGGCACAATACGGTGCGAGGGGCGGCTGGCGCGGCGGTGCTGAACGCCGAGTTGATGCAATCGGAGGGCATGCTCGACCAATGATCGTCATGAAATTCGGCGGCACGTCGGTGGAATCGGCCGCCGCCATCGAGCGCGTCGCGGGAATCGTCAAAGCGCGCGAGGCGTTGCGGCCCGTGGTGGTGGTTTCCGCCATGGGCAAGACCACCAACAAGCTGCTGGCCATCGCGGCCGCGGCCATCGGAGGCCGGCGCGAAGAGTACATCCGCCAGCTTCACGACCTCCGCGATTTCCACTCCCGCGAGGCGCGCCAAGTGGTTTCGCTCGCGGAGCGCGTGGATCTCGATCGCTTTCTGGACGAGCATTTCCAGGAATTGACGGAGTTGGTGAAGGGCCTGGCGGTGCTGGGAGAGCTGACGCCGCGCTCGATCGACGCCATTTCGGCCTATGGCGAGCGCCTTTCCAGCTACATTGTGACGCTCGGTTTCCGTCACTTCGGCCTTAAGGCCGCGCACGTGGATGCGCGCGACGTCCTGGTCACGGATAACCGCCACACCCAGGCCGCGCCGATCTTCGCGGAAACCAACCAGCGGCTTGCGGCCATCATTCCACCTCTGGCGAAAGACGCGGTGGTGGCGATGGGTGGCTTCATCGGCGCCACCGTGGAAGGCGTCACGACGACGCTGGGGCGCGGCGGCTCCGATTACACCGCCTCCATCGTAGGGGCCGGAATCGGCGCGGAAGAGATCCAGATATGGACGGACGTGGACGGCATGCTGACGGCCGATCCCACCATCCTGCCGGGCGGCCACCGCGTCAAGACCATCTCGTTCGCCGAGGCCGCCGAGCTGGCGTATTTCGGCGCCAAGGTGTTGCATCCGGCGACCGTGGTTCCGGCCATGGAGAAGAACATCCCGGTGCTGATTCTGAACTCCCGGAGGCCGGAGGCGGGGGGCACGCGCATCATCGCCGATGCGGTTCCGTGCGCCAACGCCGTCAAATCCATCGCTTGCAAGCGCAAGATCGCGCTCGTGAACATCCACTCCACCCGCATGTTGATGGCGCACGGCTTCCTGCGCCGCATCTTCGAAATCTTCGACCGCTTCGAGACGCCCGTGGATATGGTCGCGACCTCCGAGGTCAGCGTATCGCTGACCATCGACGATACCAAGCGGCTCGGCGCCATCCTGGCGGAGCTGCGGCAGTTTGCCGAGGCCGATACGGAGCACGGCCAGGCCATCGTGTGCCTGGTGGGCGAAAACATCCGCTATAGTCCGGGCGTGGCGCGGAGCGTGTTCAACGCGCTCGGCGGCATCAACGTTCGCATGATTTCGCAGGGGGCGTCGCTGCTGAATCTCAGCTTCGTGGTGAGCGAGGCCGATCTGACGCGCGCCGTGGCGGCGCTGCACAGCGAGTTCTTCGCCGAGCTCGACCCCGCTGTGTTCGAGCGCAACGAGGCGGTCTGTGTCTGATACGCGGAACCTGGCCATTGTCGGCTACGGTAAAATGGGCAAGCTCATCGAGCGGCTTGCGCCCGAGTACGGGTTCGTCGTGACGCTCAAGCTCGATGAATTCAATAACGCCGGTTTTGAAGGCCTTACTCCGGCGAACTTCCGCGGCGTCGACGTGGCCGTCGATTTCTCCATTCCCTCGGCCGTGCAGCGCAACGTGGAAGGCATTGCGGCCCTGGGCGTCAACATCGTACTCGGCGCCACCGGTTGGCAGGAACACTACGATGCCGTGAAAGCCGCCGTGGAGAAGCGCGGAATCGGTTTGGTATGGAGCCCCAATTATTCCGTGGGCGTCAACGCCTTCTTCCGGCTGGTAACGGAAGCCGCGCGCCTGCTCGCCGGCCAGCCGGAGTACGGCGCGTGGGCGTGGGAGATCCACCACTCGACCAAAAAAGATGCGCCATCGGGTACCCTGTTAAAGCTGGTGGATGAGATGAAGAAGGCAGGTTACAAGCGGCCGATCGACGTGAGTTCCAACCGCGCCGGCGCGCACCCCGGAACGCACGAGATCGGCTTCGATTCGGCGGCCGACACCATCGTTTTGCGGCACACCGCCCGCAGCCGCGAGGGCTTCGTGCGCGGCGCCCTGAAAGCCGCACAATGGGTGATTGGCAAGAAAGGCTTTCACGAGTTCAGCGAGATTGTGTTCAACGGTTAACGGTAAACGGACAGCTCAGGAGGTGGTACATGTTCACAGGATGCGGCACGGCTCTGGTGACGCCGTTCCGGCGCGACCTCTCGCTCGATGAAGCGACGTTGTGCGACTTGGTCCGGCGGCAAATTCAGGCGGGCGTCAACTTCCTGGTTCCGTGCGGGACCACCGGCGAAAGCCCCACCCTGACGCGGGCCGAGCATTTGCGCGTGGTCGAAATCGCGCTGGAAGAAGCCAAAGGCAAGCTCCCGGTGCTGGCCGGCGCCGGCGGCTACAACACCAGCGAGGTGATCGAACTGGCGCGCGAGCTGGAGCGCATGGGCGTGGATGGCGTCCTTTCCGTGACGCCGTACTATAACAAGCCCAGCCAGGAGGGCCTCTACCAGCATTACCGGGCCATCGCCTCCGCGATCCGCATCCCCATCGTCGTGTACAGCGTCCAGGGCCGCACGGGCGTGAACGTCGAGCCGGCCACGCTGGCGCGTCTGGCGCGCATCGAGAACATCGTGGGGGTGAAGGAAGCGTCGGGGAACATCGGCCAGATGGTCAATATCCTGAATGAAGTCCCCGAGAGCTTCGCGGTACTCTCGGGCGACGACGCGGTCACCATTCCGCTAATGGCTTTGGGGGGCCGGGGCATCGTCTCCGTGGTTTCGAACCAGATTCCCAGCGAGATGGCGCAGCTTGCCCAGGCGTGCCTGCGGGGCGATTTCGCCGCGGCGCGCGCGATTCAAAGGCGTTTCCTGCCGTTGATGAACGCCAATTTCGTGGAGTCGAACCCCATTCCGGTGAAAGCCGGCATGGGGCTGATGGGCCTGCTCGACCCCGTGTACCGTCTGCCCATGACGCCGCCCAGCGCGGCCAATCTGGCGAAGATCGAAAACGCGCTGGTAACCGTGGGCCTTTTGGAAAGGGCGCGCCTTGCAAGCTGAAATCGAGCGCCTCTACGAGCGGAATCCGCCAAATTACAGCGAAGCCGATTTCCGCCTGTTCGCCGAATTCCGCGAAGCCCTCAACCAGGGCCGCGTCCGCGCCGCCGAGCCGTGTCCGGAGGCGCGCTCCGGATGGCGCGTGAACGCCTGGGTCAAGAAAGGCATTCTGCTGGGCTTCCGCATGGGCGGCGTGATCGACATGTCGATCGACCCGCAACGCCAGCCCTTCTTCGACAAATCCACCTATCCGGTGCGCCGCCTCACCGCCAAAAGCGGCGTGCGCATCGTGCCCGGCGGCTCCAGCATCCGCGACGGCTGTTACATCGGCAAAGGCGTCACCTGCATGCCGCCCATGTACATCAACGTGGGCGCCTGGGTGGACGACGGAACCATGGTGGATTGCACGCCCTGGTGGGAAGCTGCGCGCAGGTTGGGAAGAACTGCCACATTTCGGCCGCCAGCCAGATCGGCGGCGTACTGGAACCCATTGGCGCCATGCCCGTGATCGTCGAAGACAACGTGCTGATTGGCGGCAATTGCGGCGTTTACGAGGGCACGGTGGTCAAGCGGCGCGCGGTGCTGGGAACCGGGACCATCCTCAACCGCTCGACGCCCGTCTACGACCTGGCGCGCGGCGTGGTCCACCGGGCCACGGACGACGATCCGCTGATCGTCCCCGAGGAGGCCGTAGTCGTCGCGGGCGCGCGCGCCATCACGCATGGGCCCGGGAAGGACTGGGGCATCTCGGTGTACACGCCGATCATCGTCAAGTACCGCGACGAGAAAACGGGGGCCAGGATACAGCTCGAGGATTTGCTGCGATAGGGTTTGGTGGGGCTGTCATCGTGGTCAACTCAGTGTGTCCCAATCGTCCGGATCGATATGGGCTTGACTCAGGACGCTACGCAGAGTGCCTACGGGGACTTCGCTCTTCCGCGGCACAATGGCTGTGTCAACGTTTGACCGAGCCGGCGCACAAACTTGACGTGACTACCCTTCTGGCTGACTTCGACGAAGCCCGCTGCCTCAAGCCGGCGCTTGACCTTGCGGAAGGGCTGAGGCTTAAGCCGCCCCAACCTCAGCCTCGATCGTGCGAACTTTGGGCGGGCGCGTTGCTTGCGGCGGTTCGAAGTGAAGCTCCAGCGCTTCCTTCAAGTTGACGAGCGCTTCTTCTTCGGTTTTGCCTTGGCTGGCGACATCGACTTCGAGACACTGAGAGACAAACCAATTCCCTTCGCGCCAGACGGTCGCGGCAAATGGCCGCTTCATGACCTTATTCTTTCACAGGGCGCCGGCCGTCGCAGGCGCCCTGCGCCGATCGCCGGCTCACTGGTTCAGCACAACCCTCAGGTAACTGATGGCTCCGGTCCGGATTTCCACCGGGCTGACGGCCTGTCTGCCGTCCTTTTCCACCGTGACCGTGTGGTCCCCCGGAGGCAGGGAGATGCTTGTGGGGGTGGTTTCCGCCAGCTTTCGTCCGTCCACCAGAATCGTGGCGCCGGCCGGCACGGTGGTGAGCATGAGGGATCCCGAGAGCGCCCGCAATACCACGGCTGGAAGCTCCGCGGCGCCCGATCCGACCACTACGTCGCGACGTTCCGACTGGTAGCCCGGCAGGGTGATGACAATGGCGTGCCGGCCAGGCGTGGCTGCGAGCGAACACGGCGTGACGCAGACCGCGTCCGTGCGGCCGTCCAGCGCCGCCGTGGCTCCCGGCGGGCTGCTGACCACCGCCACCGGGTGTGCGCCGCCTGCTCCCGCGGGCTTGCGAGCGGCCGGCAGGTCAAAAAGCCGGCCTGAAGCGCGTCCCGCCGGCCCCGCGCCTCCTGGCTCCGGCTGCGCGCTCTCGCTCTTGGGAGCTTCCACCGGGGCCGGCGTGGGCGGCGGCATGGGGCTGGGCTTGGCTTCCTCCTGCGTCGCGGCAGGCCCGGGCTGCGCAAGGACCGTGCTCGGCGGCGCGGCCGGCGGCATGGCGCTGGTCTCCGCAGCGGCGGGGGGCGGCTCCGGCGCCGCGGAGCCGAGACCGAGCGCCGTCTGGATTCGTTGCGCCAGCCCCTGCGCTTTCTGGGGCAGGGTGGGGTCGGCCTGCCAGCCGATCAGCGCCAGCAGCCCCGCCACCACCAGGAAGGAAAGCAGAAACGCCAGAAAGCTGGTCCTGCGCCTCGTGCGCCGCTCCGCGGTTTCCGTGACGTCCCTCGCGCGCGGCAGCCGCGCCGGCGGAACCTTCATCGCCGGCTTGACGGGCCCCGCCGTCATTGCCGCCGTGGGTTCGCTCGCCCCGCCGCCGCGTGGCATGGGCTTCCACCCGCGGCTAGCGGCGCAGGCCTTCTCCAGCGACTCGACGAACTCCTGGCACGTGCGGAAACGCGCATCCGGCTTCTTCGCCAATCCCTTGCGAAGCGCGCTCTCGATCGGCGCCGCCAAGGTAGGATTGAGCCGGTTGGGGGCCAGCGGCTCTTCAGCTACAATCTTATAGGCCACCGTGGTGATCTGCTCGCCGGTGAACGGCTTCTCGCCGGTCAGCATTTCAAACGCCATCACCGCCAGCGAAAACTGGTCCGACCGCCCGTCTACCGCCTGCCCCTGCACCTGCTCGGGCGACATGTAATGCGGCGTGCCCACGATGGCGCCGGTCATGGTGAACTGCTCGGAGGTGGTGATCTTGGCGATGCCGAAATCCGTAATCTTTACCGTGCCGTCGGCCGCGATCATGATGTTGGCCGGCTTGATGTCGCGATGGACAATGCCTTTCTGATAGGCGTAATCCAGTGCGGCCGCCGTCTGCGCGAGGACGCTGAAAATCCGCTCGGGCGGAAGCGCCGCCTCCGGCGTCATGAGATGGTCGAGCGTCGGCCCGTCCACATACTCCATGGCGATGTAGGCCAGATCGCCCTGCCGCTCCACGTCGTAGATGGTCACGATTCCGGGATGGGACAGCAGCCCCGCCGAGCGCGCCTCGCGGAACAGGCGCTCGCGCATGCGCTCCTGTTCCTCGGGCTTTCCGCCCAGCCGGATAGTTTTGATGGCCACCGGCCGGCCGATATTGGGATCGACGGCGTGATATACCACCCCCATGGCGCCGCGCCCCAGTTCCCCGACGATCTTGTATCGCCCGATGCGATCCATTCCAGCTTTAGTGATAGCACAGGCGCGCCGCGCGGCCGTACCCATGGCTGGCGCGCATGGGCTACTATCCTGCGCTCCTTCGGAGCTTGCTCCTCGATCCTTGCGCCAAGCCGCCGGCTCCACTTTCATGTCGCGCGCCAAACCGGTTGCGGCCTGTCGTAACTTCTAAAAAGAAGCCCCGTCAAGGGCGGTAATTGGTGGCCAGCCACGCGGAATGGACGGCCCGAAGGGCCAGCGCCCACATCACCGCCGCGGCATAGCCCGCAACGACATCGCTCGGATAGTGCACGCCGAGGTAAACACGCGAGAAGCCGACCGCTAGCGCCACGGCGGCGGCCAGCGCCCAGAGGCCGGCCTTGACGTATGGAGAACGCGAGCTCGTTGCCAGGATCGCGGCCAACGCTCCATAGAAGCAGCAGGAAATCATGGCGTGCGTGCTCGGGAAGCTGTAGGAGAGGGGATCGGCCAAACCGAAGAACGGCTCGGGGCGCGGTCTATGGAACGCGAACTTCAAGAGTTGGCCAATCGCTTCGGCGCCGGCCGTCGCGACGACCAGCAGCGCCGCTGCGCGCCGGCGGGCCGACGCCGCCAGACGCCAGACCGCTAGCAGGCCCGCTACGATCACGAATGGCGCCGATCCCAACTGGGTGGCGAGCTTCATCGTGGCGGTGAGCCAGTCCGAGGCCCAGGCGTGAATGGCATTGCGGATTACGGCGTCGAACGGGGCCGTTTCGCCGCGCGACGCCTGGCGGGCGAGCCAGACGAAGACGACCAGCGCGGTGGCCGCCAGGACGGCCCTTACCGCCGGTCCCGCGCTTCTTGATACCGTGCTGTCGTGGGGTTGTCTTTGTTCCATTGCGGCGCGTCCGCGCTGTCGGCCAGGCGAAACACCGCCAGGGCGATAGCGGAATCCACTTGGGCCATGTTCGCGTAATCGAGCTTGGGCCACTCGTCCCCCACGGCGTGGTAGTCGGGGAACATGTAGGCGACCGAAACGGTGGTCGCGGGGACGCCCGCGTCCGCGAACCGGGCGTTGTCGCTCCGTCCGAAATAGGAGTCGCCGTACTCTTCGTCGTTCACGGCCCGCACGCCAGTCTCCCGGGCGGCCGCCTGGAACACCGGCGCCATCGTCGTGTAGTCGAAGCCGGTCAGGTTGAATTGCAGGACCTTGGGACCTTCGGAGTCGTCCGTGCGTCCGAGTTGCTCCAGATTGACGTCGGCTATGGTCCTGGCCAGCGGAAAGACGGGGTGCTGGACGTAGTAAAGGGACCCAAGCTCGCCCGTCTCTTCACCGAAAAAGGCGGCGAAAACAATGCTGCGCTGGGGGCGCGCCGGCAGGGCGGATAGCGTGCCGGCGATCTCGATCACCGAGGCCGTGCCGCTGGCGTCGTCATTGGCCCCGTTGAAAATGCGGTCGCCTTTGACGTTGGTCCCGACGCCGAGGTGGTCGTAGTGCGCCGAGAGGACCAGGCAGGCGTCTTCGAGCGAGGCGCCCGATCCGCGCAGGATTCCGATCACGTTGCGCAATTGGAGCGGTCGCATAATCGGCGGCGGAATGTGGGCCGAGACCTTGACTGCGGCGGCCTTGGCGGCGCCGAGCGCGGCGCGTACGGCACGGTCCCGCACCGTCACCACCGGCGTGGGAGCCGGCGCCGCGGCCTCGCGCAACGCCGGCCGGGCGGGCGCGCCTCGGGGCGCGGAATTGACCAGGAGAATCACCAAAGCCGCTTCCAGGTCGTTGGCCGCGGGAGGGGGCCGGGCGGCCTCCAAGAGCAGCGCCTTCCCGTGGGCCTGACCGGCGCCCAGAGAGGCCAGTTCGTTCGCCTTGACGCGAAGGACGGGCACATTGTCCAGGTCGGCCGCCGCGGCCTGACGCAGATCCATTGATTTTGGATCCACTCGCAGCTTCGACCCGCCAACATCGAACGTCACTTCCATTCCCTCGACATTCGGTTTGACTTCCTCGAAGGCCGCAGTCTGAAAGTAGCCGTCGTCGCCGCCGGGTTCCAGCCCGGCGCGCCGGAACTGCGCGGCGACATACTCGGCCGCGATGTCCAAACCTCTGGACGGCGTACCGCGGCCTTCGAGCGCATCCGAAGCGAGGAAAGAAACGTCGGCCTTCAGACTGTTGGCCGTCACCCCCGACGCCGGCCCTTGGCGCGCGGTCTGCGCACAGGCCAGCGCGGCGAGCGCCGCTAGAAGCGCGTTCTTCACCCTGTCTCCCGCGCGCGCAGCGGAATTCGAATCAGCACCCACGCCACGGCGGCGAAGCCCGCGAGCGATAGCCAGCCGCCCCACGCCGGGAAGAACCCGAACCCGTCCGATCCCGTCAGCAGTTTCGTCAACGAGCTGACGCCCGCCAGGAAGGTCACGGCGAGCACGATGCCCATCAGCGCTTCGCCGGCGATCAGGCCGGAGGCCAGCAGCGTGCCTTTCTCCTCGATCTTGCGGCGCTCTTCCGGCGCGCGGTTGGCCGCCATGCGGTCCACCACCCACTTGATGACGCCGCCCACGAAGATGGCGGCGACGGTGCTGAACGGCAGGTACATGCCGACGGCGATTAGCATGGGCGAACGCGCGCCGCACATAATGATGGCTATGCCGAAAGCCACCCCGATGCCGATCAATCCCCACGCCATCTGCCCGCCCACGATGCCCTTGGCGAGCTGCGCCATGAGGCCGGCCTGCGGCGCGGGCAGCGCGCGCCCGCCGATTCCGCCCGTCGCCAAATTGGCTTCGTGGAGGGCGATGATGGGAAGCATCAGGAACAGCGAAAGCGCCACCACCGAGGCAATCTCAACCACCTGCATCTTCCATGGCGTGCCTTTCAGCAGGTAACCGACTTTGAGATCCTGGATCAGCGAACCGGAGACCGAGCAGGCGCACGCCACCACGCTGGCCACGCCCAGCACCGCCGCCACGCCGCTCATGCCCTTGGCGCCGATGGCCAGCATCACCAGCGCCGAGAGAACCAGGGCCGAAAGAGTCAGTCCGCTGAGTGGCTGGTTGGAGCTTCCCACCAGTCCCACCAGGTAGCCGCCCACCGCGGAGAGCAGGAACCCCGCCACCATCATGATGGCCCCCGCGACGATCGCGGAAGTCCAGCTTCCGGTGAACTGGTGGTAGATGAAGGTGACCGCCGCCGCCAGCACGGTCACGCCCAGCGCCAGCCACTGGAACGGAATGTCGCGGTCGGTGCGCTCGGTATGCCGGACTTCGTGCGCAGCTTTGGCGGACGCGCCGAATGCGCCGCGAATGGATTGCGCGATGGAGCTGCGCATCCCGAACAGCGTATTGCAGGCTCCCACCAGCATGGCCCCCACGGCGATGGGCCGCACGATGTTGTACCACACCGAGTTCGCCAGCACGTCCCAGCCGGCGCCGGGCGCCACGCCTACGCGACGCGCCAGATCGGGATCGAAGAACAGCAGCAGCGGAATGAAAATCCCCCACGCCAGCAGGCCGCCGGAAGCGTTGATGGCCGAAAGCTCCGGCCCGATGATGTAGCCGATGCCGACGAGCGCCGGCGAAAAGCTGGGCGTGGACCAGTAGATGCCGCCCCCGTGAATTACCTCGCCGAGCGGCCGCTTGTCGATGTCGAAGTGGCGCACCACGGACTTCGGAAAAGCCAGGAAGCCCTCGACGGAATCGCGGAAGATCTGGAAGCCCTTATCCGAAGTCAGAATCTGCAACAGGCCGGCGAAGCCCATGGCGCCGAATACGTACTTGGGCGCGTCGCCGCCCTCCGCGCCGGATTTCACCACCTCGGCGCACGCCACGCTCTCCGGAAACGGCAGGTCGCTTTCCACGCACAGCGGACGCCGCAGCACGACAATAAAAAAGACGCCGATCAGCCCGCCCACGAGCAGGATCAGCACGGACTCCCAGTAGTGGTGGCGCAGGTTATCCCACAGATGCTGGCCGTCGATCTCGACGATGATGAAAGCCGGGATGGTGAAGATGGCCGCGGCCACCAGGGCCTCGCCCACGGAAGCGGCCGTGCGGGCGATGTTCTGCTCCAGCACGCTCCCTCCCATCACGCGGAAGGCGGCGATGGCGAGCACCGCCGCCGGGATGGTGGCGGCGATGGTCTGGCCGGCCTTCATCCCCAGGTAGGCGTTGGCCGCGCCGAAAACCAAGGCCAGGAACAGCCCCAGGGCCACGGCCCGGAACGTCATTTCGGGAGGATCGGGAGCGTGCTTGGATGCGGGCATTACCGGGATGGTATCACGTCCGGGCGGGGATGCCCGTGGGCGTATGGACGCGCCGCGCGGCGCGCTTCGATCCGGCATAGAATCGAGCTAATGCCCCTGGGTAAACGCCGTCCGCGCCTGCGTTTTGCGTGCCAACCGGGATGTACGGCCTGCTGCCGGCAGCAGGGATTCGTTTATCTGACCGAAGCCGACCTCCGGCGCGCGGCCGAATTCCTGGGTATCGGCGCGGTGGCTTTCGAGCGCAAGTACGTCTACCGGACTCGTAACCGGCTGCGCCTGCGCGTGCCGCGCGGGGCGGCCTGCCACTTCCTGAGGGGGGAGGGCTGCTCCATCCATCCGGCGAAGCCCACCCAGTGCCGCGTCTTTCCGTTCTGGCCGGAACTGGTCGACAGCCCGCGGGAATGGCTCAAGACGGCGCGCTACTGTCCTGGAATGTCGCAGGGGCCGCTGATCCGCATTCAAACCGCGCGCGAGCAGGCGGACGAGATGCGCAGGGAACATCCGGCCATGTACCAGGGATAGGCGCCCCTTTTTTCAGCTCGCGCCGGCAACCCTCTCTGTGCCATAAATCATCCCCGTCAAGTTCCATTTCCGCGCAGCGCCAACACCGCGTTCAGGCCGCCGAAGGCGAACGAGTTCGAGAGGACGTACTCGACTTGAAGCTCACGGGCGTGGTTCGGAATGACGTCCAGATCGCAGTCGGGATCGGGCTGGTTGAAATTGGCGGTGGGGGGCAAGATGCCATCGCGCAACGCGGTCACGGCGGCCAGACATTCCAGCGCGGCCGCGGCGCCCAGCGCGTGACCGTGCATCGATTTGGTGGAGCTTACCGGCAGTTGGCCCGCGCGCGGACCAAACACGGCTCGGATGGCCGCCGCCTCGGTGGCGTCGTTGGCCTGCGTTCCGGTCCCGTGGGCATTGATATAGCCGATCTGTTCGGGCGTCAGGCCGGCGTCGCGCAGCGCCGCCCGCATGGCGCGCATGGCGCCCTCCGTGGAGGGCTGGGTGATATGGCCGGCATCGGCGGACATGCCGAAACCCGTCACTTCCGCGTGGATGCGCGCGCCGCGGGCCCGCGCGGCCTCCATTGGCTCCAGCACGAACATGGCCGCGCCCTCGCCCAGGATCATGCCGCGCCGGTCTTTCGAAAACGGCCGGCAGGTTTCGGGCGACACCACGCGCATGGCCTCCCAGGCCTTCAGGATTCCGAAACTGAAGGGCGCTTCGCTGCCGCCCGCGATGGCCAGATCGGTGGCGCCGCTTCGCACCATCCAGAAAGCCTGGCCGATGGCATG
This sequence comes from Bryobacteraceae bacterium, assembly GCA_050012095.1. GTDB lineage: Bacteria > Acidobacteriota > Terriglobia > Bryobacterales > Bryobacteraceae > BOG-224. Next base: position 22,544 of record JBEKHV010000056.1, read on the forward strand.
GGCGGCCGAGGAACAGGCCGTCGAGATGGTGAAACTGGGGCCGGTGACGCCGAACTCCATGGAGATGTGACTGGCACCCGCGTTGGCCATGGTCTTCGGAATGGTAAGGGGATGCACGCGGTTATGGCCCAGCTTGTACACCTCCTGGAAACCGATGTCCTCGGTGCTCTGGCCGCCCACGCAGGAGCCCGTGACGATGGCGGCGTTTTCGCGCACAGCGGGGGTCCAGGCCACGGCGGCATCCGCCACCGCTTCGCGCGCGGCGATGACGGCGAACTGGGCGAAGCGGTCCATGAAATCCGCCCGGCGGTCTTCGAAGTAGGGCTGATGGCTGTATCCGCGCACCTCGGCGCCGTTTTGGAACCGCAACTGGGAGCAATCCGTGGATTCGATCAGCCCGATGCCGGACCGCCCGCGGCGCAGCGACTCCGCGAACTCCGCGGCGTTGCGGCCCAGCGCGGAAATCGCGCCTACGCCGGTAATAGCGACGCGCCGCATGCGCTACGGATTGGCCGCCGCGCCGCCGGACTTCGCGGCCAGCAGTTGCTCCACGCCCTCGCACATCTGCCGGACGTTGCGCACGGAGCGTACCGCTTCGTCGGGGATGCTGATGTCGAATTCCTTCTCCAGGGCGAACAGAATCTCGACCGCGTCCATGGAATCGATCCCCAGTTGCTCGAAATCGCCGTCGATGGTGACCGTCTCCAGGGGAATCCTCTTCGAGGTGGCGATCGCCTTGAGAACGCGTTGAATCAGTTCGTCGGACATAAGAGTCGGCTTACCGTTTCGAATCTGTAACCCCGGTCCAGCAGCAGGGGAACCAGGCGCCGCACGGCTTCTACGGTCACGCCGATATCCGGCCTGGCGCGAAGCTCGCGTCCATCGTGAAGGCAGAGAATCGACCCGTTGGCGGCGCGCGCCGCCATCCGGCGAACCACCTCCTCCGCCCCCAGCTTCCAATCATAGCCGATTGCAGTCCACATGACGCCCGTCAAGCCTAGCCGGCGTTGCGCCCGCGCGAGACCGAACCAGCGCACCCCGAAAGGAGCGCGAAACCAAGCCGGGCGGACGCCGGCGCGGCTGGCGATGGCTTCCTGGGCGCGCCGCAGCTCGGTCTCGATAAACTCCGCGGAGCGAAAGCAAAATAAGGGATGGGAATAGCTGTGGTTGCCGATCTCGTGCCCGGCTTGGGCCACAGCGCGGGCGATATCCGGCAGGCGCTCTACATTGGCGCCGCACTGAAAGAAGCTGGCGTGAACATTGCTGCGCGCCAGGATTTCAAGAAGCTGGGGCGTGCCCTCGCTGGGACCGTCGTCGAACGTGAGCGCAATGGCGCGGCGGCCGCGCGGCCCGCGCCAGAGGGAGGGTGCCAGGACGCTGGCGGATCGTCCCCGCACGGCCCAGGCCAGGAAGGCCGACGAAGCCGCCGCCGCGCCGCCCACCGCCAGAATCCAACCCCCGCCCGCACCGGTCATGGACAATCCACCATTGTAAGCGCAAAGGGCGGCGATGTCGGCGCCGATCGCTTCGGCATTACGAAGCAGTGATGCTGCCGAAATCTGCTACAATCGCTTTTCAGAGATAACCCTCCTTCGGTCTGCCTCCTAAATGGATCAGCCTCATCCCAAGGGCGTCCGGGCGCGTGTTTTGCTCTCGTCCGTGTTCGGCCCTTACGCGCAAGACGACGAATTCGGCAGCCGCGCCATCAACCCGATGGAGCTCTACCATAACCAGGTAACCAAGGCGCAGGGATCGTTCTCCCCGCGGCGGTTTCATCGCTCCTGGGGCATCCTCATGATCCAGGAGAATATTTCCGCTCCTTGCGCGGTGCTCGATTTCCCCACGCGCCGGGCGTTCGCCCGCGAACTGACGGCCCGCCATTATGACATCGTGGGCATCTCTTCCATCATTGTGAATGTCGGGAAGGCGCGCGAGATGTGCCGCATGGTGCGGGAAATCTCGCCCCGCTCCACGATCGTCGTGGGTGGGCACGTGGCCGCGATTCCCGGCATCGAGATGCTCCTCGACGCCGACCATATCGTAAAAGGCGACGGCATCGAGTGGATGCGCCATTACCTGGGCGAGGACGCGACCGCCCCCATTCGCCATCCCGCCCTTTCGTCCGGCTTCGATCTGCGGGTCATGGGCGTCAAGATCCCCGATCATGCGGATCGGTCCGCTACCATCATCTCCTCGGTGGGATGCCCGATGGGCTGCAAGTTCTGTACGACTTCGGCCTTCTTCGGGGGCAAGGGGAAGGCGCTGCAGTTCTACTCCACCGGCGAGGAACTATTCCGGCTGATGGAGGAGGCGGAAACGACGCGCCACGTGCAATCGTTCTTCATCATGGACGAGAATTTTCTCCTCCAAAGGAAGCGGGCCATGGATCTGCTCGCGCGCATGCAGGCCGCGGGCAAGAGTTGGGCCTTCAACATTTTCTCTTCGGCCAACGCCATCCGGAAGTACAGCTATGAGGAGCTGGTGGAGCTGGGCGTTTCTTCCATCTGGCTGGGCCTGGAATCGGCCGGGTCCGAATACGCCAAACTGGAGGGCGCCGACACGCTGCGGTTGACTCGCGAGCTGCGCGAGCATGGCATCGTTCTTCTAGGCTCTACGATCCTGGGTCTGGAACATCACACGCCGGAAAACATAGGTGAGGAGATCGAACACGCCATCGCGCACCAGACCGATCTCCATCAGTTCATGCTCTACACGCCGGTTCCGGGCACGCCGCTCTACGACGAGATGGCGGACCAGGGCAGGCTGCTCGATGTCGACCTGGCCGACATCCACGGCCAGAACTCCTTCACTTTCCAGCACGCGGCGATCTCGCGCGAGGAGTCCAGAAGGTTCCTCGATACGGCTTTCCGGTGGGATTTCGAGCGCAACGGCCCGAGTCTCTTCCGCGTTTGCCGCACGACCTTCGAGGGATGGAAAAGGTACAAGAATCATCCCGACCTGCGCGTGCGGGAGCGCGTCCAACGCGAAACCAGGATGTTGCGACACGCTTATGCCGGCGTACTCTGGGCGATGGAGCACCGGCTCAGAAAGGCGAACCGCTCCGTGGCGCTGCAGATACGAACGCTACGGAAAGAGATCGAGCAGGAATTTGGGTTGGTGGCCGCCGCCGCCAGCCGCACGCTGGGCCCGGTCCTGTGGTGGACCAGTCTCCGGGAGGACAGAAGGCTCGCGCGGGGCCAGCAGTACGAACCCGCCACTCTGATGGACCGCCGGAACTGGGTGGAGACATCATGAGCGCGCCGCGGTTGGGGGCGACACAGGAGCCGTCTCCGGGGAGTTCGGGTTGCGACAGCGCTAGAATGGACACATGCGCAACGAGTTCACCGCGATTGTAGAGCGGGATGACCCATGGTACGTCGCGTACTGCGCCGAGGTTCCCGGCGCCAACGGCCAGGGCAAGTCGCGTGAAGAATGCCTCAACAACCTTCGCGAGGCAATTGCGCTGATTCTCGAACACAGACGCGAGGAGTCCTTGCGCTCATTGCCTCCCGACGCCGGGCAGGAACTCGTCGTCATCGGATGAACCGCGAGGGTCTTCTCCGACATCTTCGCCGGTGCGGCTGCGTTTTGCGGCGGGAAGGGAAAGAACATTCCCTTTGGGAGAACCCTCAGACGGGTCGCTCCGAGGCCGTTCCTCGCCACTCCGAGATCGCCAATCTTCTCGCGAAAAGGATTTGTCGCAGACTATCGGTCCCTGACCCGCCAGGCTAAGCGGGCACCCAGGCGTCGACCGCTATCTTCTGAGCGGGTCTTCGATCCACGGCGGAGTCGCTTCGATGAGGCGGCCCAGCTCGGGCTCCAGTTCCTCCATCTTGCGCTTCATCTCCCAGGCGATCTCGCGGTAGCTGAAGTGGCCCTTCACGCCGCTGCGGAGCTTGGAAATGTACTCCGCCTCGGCGAAATCCATCTTGAAAAGGAAGCGGGAGCGCGCGCCGAAGGGCAGCAGGTAGTGCGCGCCGGGGGCAGGGAGGCGGCGCATCGCGTCCAACGCCTTTCGCATGGCCGAGTCGTAGGTTTCGCTTGCGCCGGCTTCCGTCACCAGCGGCGGCGTATCGTAGCCCAGGTTGCCCGTGTACTCCTGGCGGAACTTCTGGCAGCGGCGGTGACGGTGCAAGTCGCGATAAGCGCCTATGTCGATCGCCAGGTCATAGCAATACAGCCCGCCGCGAAAGCCGGTCAGGATTTCGTCGCGTCGCGTGCGCGACGCCAGCGCCAGGTCGATCACTTCGGCGCGCTGGCGCTCGCTCCAGCTACAGGTGAGATCGTACAGTTCGCGGAACGGCCGGCTAGTCACGGGATAGAGCAGCGTGGCGGCGATATCGGCCGGGACGTTGGCGGGGCGCAGAAGATCCACGCGTTTGGGTTTTGCGCCACTGGCGGGCGGCAAGTTTTGCTCGGCCCAGAGCTTCAGATCCTGGCGCGAGCGCGCGACGTGCTCGTCGGGGTCGGCGTGGCGCGCCAGCGTGGGGGCCAGCGGCTCGGCCGCGGCGGCGGCGTCCCACACGCAGTCCGGCTCGGCCGCGCAGGCTTGCGCCATCTCGTCCCCCAGCTCGCGCAATTCGGCGTACGCGGACGCCTTCAAGCGGCGAATCTGCTTTTCGAGCGTACGGATGCTGGTCACCTGGCCGACGTTGGTTGGCGCGCCCCAGAAGAGCAGATAGCGCGCCACGTCGAAGGCGCGGGCCGCCAGGTTGCGCTCGTAAGCTTCCGGCTTCATGCCTTCGGGACGAGGCAGACGCTCGCACAGACGCCGAAACGCCAGCTCCTTCACCTGGCCATAAGCCTCCAGCAGAGCTTCGCCCGCGGCGTGGTAAGCCGCCGCGTCAACGCCGGTCAACTCGGGCGGCGTGACGAAGCCCGAGCGCGAGAAATCCTGGTAGCGCGACGACTTCGCTTGCCCGTCCCAGAGCGCCTCTTCCTCGATTTCCGTGGCCGCCAACTCCGAGATGCCTTCGAAACAGAGCGCGCCGTGGCCCAGATCGGCGATGGAAGCGTGGCCGTACTGAAAGTAGAAGCTTTCGAAAAACTTGTTCGAATCATGCGCGCGCACCCATGCGAGGGAGTCGCGGATGGAATCGGGCGACCGGCTGTAGCGCGCCAGGGCGTAGGCGCTCTTCTCCGGCGGCATGGGGGCGAGTGTGACGACGCGTTTCGTGGGAGCCAAGAGGTTATCATAACGGGGTGCGAATCCGAATCCAACGCGTCCATCCCGCCGCCGCTCTGCCGGCATACGCCCACGGGCCCGAAGAAGACGCCGGCATGGACCTGTGCGCGGTGGAAGACGTGATCCTCGATCCGGGCGTTCCGCGCCTGGTTCCCACCGGCCTGACCCTGGAAGTTCCGCCGGGCTGCGAAGCGCAGGTGCGTCCGCGGAGCGGCCTGGCGCTGCGGCACGCCATTACCATGCCGAATGCGCCGGGCACCATCGATCCGGGTTACCGCGGAGAGCTGCGGGTCATTCTCTTGAACCTGGGGCACGAACCGTACACCATCCACGCCGGCGACCGCATCGCGCAGATGATCGTGGCGCGCTATGAGCCGGTGGAGTGGGAAGAAGGCGACCTGGCCAATTCGCGCCGCGGCGGCGGCGGTTTTGGCTCGTCCGGGCGGTGAGGAAACGCGCCTTTAGTCCGAAGTTCCAACGGGGTTCGGACAGTATTCCGCTGATTCGCCGAAGGATAGCTCAGAACTCAGCTTCGCGCTACTGGCAACGTGCCGAGCAGTCTATAGGCCTTGGCCTGAAGTGGAGTCG
>JBEKHV010000057.1:0-28226 GCA_050012095.1 Bryobacteraceae bacterium
ACGACATCGACTTCAACCGCTGCACCCTGCCCAACGTCGGCGGCATCACCGAGTTTCTCAAGATCCTGGCCATGTGCGAAACGCACGCCGTGGGCATGGTCCCGCACTTCACCGGACCGGTCTCCACCGCCGCGCTAGTGAACTGCCTGGCCACCTACCCCGGCACGGTGCTGTTCGAGTACAACTACGGCAACCGCCAGATCCCCTATCTTCCCGAGTACACGGATTTCAAGGCCGGCAAGCTCTACCCCAACGAGCGCCCGGGTCTCGGCGTCACGCTGGACATCAAACCGCTCACGATGATCGGAGAGGTGACTCAGCCCGTTCGCGGCTACGCCCCGATCTACAACCGCCCCGACGGTTCGCTCACCCACTGGTAGACGGCAAGCCGGCTTGCCATGGAAGGAGAATTGGTGTACGTATAGCTTAATCCGGGACCGGAGATGTCCCGGCCCAGGAGAGTGGCCTATGGAAGCCCGTGTGACTTGGCGGAGTATTTTTGGAACTTTCGGTGTTTTCAGCTTTTTGTGTTATGTATAACTTATTTATTTTCAGTGGGCTGCGAGGGAACAAGTCCCCCTCTCCGAACCAGATTAGGGTCTGTAAAACCAGTTGATTACAGGCCCATTTTCTTTGCGTGCCGAATATGTGCCGGGATAGACGGCCGCAAAGAACCGCGCGATCCTCCGTTGGCGGGCCCGCGACCACTGGGCGTACTGCTTCCGAAGCGCGGCTCGGTCCAACGCCCATTCCGATTGTGGTCGCCTACGTGCAGGTATCGGAAATAGAGGCCTTGATGTACACTGATGTGTGCCGGGTCGAAATAAGACCGGAGGTTAGGGATTATGAACAAAAACTTGCACGAATGCCCGCAGTTCACGCGGCGGACCATGCTGCATGCCGGCGTGGCGGCGCTGGCGGCGGCCTGTCCAGGCTCGGCGGCTGCGCAACAGCTAGCGGACGACGCTCCGTTCAAGACGCCCACGGAGGCGGTCAACACGCCCATGGGCGCGGGAAAGGGCATCCACCCGGGCAGGGTCGTGTGGGCCTACGATCCCAAGGCGGCTACCTGGGACGGGAAGACGGGCAACTGGTGGGACGATGCCAGTACGAACCCCGGCCTCGTGGACACGATGTTGTCCGGGAGCCTGCGGTCGCTCACCGCGGAGAGGACGGATCAAGAGGCGTGGCGCGCGCTGTTCGGGTTTTTCAATCAGACCCGCAAGCTGGGCGGCGACGGATACCGGCCGGGCGATAAGGTGGCCGTCAAGCTGAACTGCAACCAGGACCGGCCGGGCGCCTGGCGTTTCGGCGCCGGAATGCCCAGCCCCCACGTGGCGTACTCGCTGGTGCATCAGCTCATCACCGTGGCGGGCGTGCCGGGCCAGGATATTACGCTTTACGACGCCTCCCGCTACATCGGAGACCCGATCTACGACCGCATCCGCGCCAACCCGGACCCCAACTTCCAGGCCGTCCGGTTCGTGGTCGGCCAGAGGATGGCGGGCAACGGGCGGACCGCGGCCCTGCCGGACAAAGCCAACCCGGTGAAATTCTCCCGCCCAGGCCCGCCGCCGACGGCCTATTTGCCGCAATGCGTCACCGAGGCGAAGTACCTGGTGAACGTGGGGCTGACCCGCGCGCACCAGCGCATGGGGGTGACCCAAACCTCCAAGAACCTGTTTGGCTCGGTCTACTTCGAGGGCCTTGACTTCACCCCCCGGCCGCTGCACGATTACGCCGCCCGCGACCGGGGCATGGGTTCTTACAACTGCCTGGTGGACCTGATAGCGCACAAGCACTTGGGGGGTAAGACGGTCCTCTATCTGAGCGATTTTCTTTACGTTGCGCTGAGCCAGAACGAGCGCGTGATCAAATACGAGTCGTTCGGCGACAACTGGTGTTCCAGCCTGTTGGCGTCGCAGGACCCGGTGGCCATCGACTCCGTCGGGCTGGACTTCATACGCAACGAACCGCGCGCCCTGGAGTGCCGCGGTTATCCGGATAACTACTTGCATGAGGCGGCCATGGCCGAAAAACCGGCTTCCGGAACGGTCTACAATCCGGACCAGAGCCGCGAGCCGGCGACGAGCCTGGGCGTCCACGAGCATTGGAACAATCCGCGGGACAAACAGTATTCGCGCAACCTGGGGAAGCGCGAAGGCATTGAGCTCGTGAAGGCATGACGCGATGGGCGTTGTGGCTGGCGCTGGCTCCGGCCGCGGTGGCCGCGGCCCTGCCAGCGGCGTGGGTTCCAGCGCGCTGGGAAGGAGGGCCGCTGGAGTTGGCTCGCCGCGCCGGCGACAAGGCGCTGGCCAAGCCCGAACTCCGCGAGGCTATTGCGGGATGGTACGACCCCGCTACGCTCAGCCTGCTGGATGGCACGCCCGTCAACTGCCTTCTGCTGACTCTTAGTGCGGGCGCCGATCCGCAGATTGAGAAGCGCCAAGGGCAGCTCGTAAAAGAGTACGCTCGCCGGGCTCATGAGCGCGGCATTGCGGTTGTCGGCTTGGCGTACCCCGGCGCGGACCCGGCCGCGGTGGCCGCGGCGGCCGGCGATGCGCAACTGGAAGGGATTGCGCTCGAAGGCGAATTCCCAGGGGGCCTCGCCTTCGCGGAACGGCTGGAGAAGATCCTGCGCGGCGCCAACAGCGCCGCCGTGGTGATCCCCATCGCGCCGTCGCCGCTCCTTCGGCGAACCACATGGCCGGTAATGGCTGTCGAGGGGGTGTCCCCAGGGGTCGGGAAGGCCGATGACAGCGCCGTCGCCGGACCTACGGGCGGGGTGTGGCTCGATTCGAACATGTGGCTGGCGCGGTCGTTCCACGCGGGCGCGGGCCGGCCTGTGTGGATCAGCCACCGGCCGCGGCCCGGCTCGCCCGGAATCTATGCGCGGAGCATCGCGGACGCCGCGGCCGCTGGCGCGCATTGGATCGTGACGCTGGACGACGATCTCCGCGCGGGGCTGCTGCGCCGCGAGGCCGGCGCCATGGCGGAATGGCGCGGTATTGCGTCGGATCTGGCCTTCTTCGAGAGCCGGCCGGAATGGCGGGGTTTCGCGCCGTTCGGCAAGGTGGGGATCGTTCTGGACGCCTCCGGCCCGGCGGCGGCGGAGTCGGAAGAGTACATGAACTTAGTGGCGCGCCGGCGGATTCCGTACCGCGTCCTCTACCGCGCGGATGTCGGAGCCGCCACGCTGGCGGGCCTGCGGGCGGCGCTCGCCTTCGATCTGGCTCCCGCCACGGAAGCGGAGCGGACGACGCTGCGCGCGTTCGCGGCGCAGGGGGGCCTCGTGTTGACGGGGCCATCCTGGGGCGGCGCTCCGAAGGACCAATCGTACACGGTACTGGCGGAGGGCGAGGGCGAGATCGCGGTCTATAAGGACAATGCGCCGGATCCGCAGTCCGTCGCCCGGGATTTGAGCGACCTGATACCCGATCCGGAGCTGGGCGTCAGCATTGCCAACTCGCCCTCTGTCCTTTCTTATGTCAGTACTTCCGGCGACGGAGCGCAGATGCTGATTCAGTTGGTGAACTACGCCACGGAGCCGGCCCAGTCCATGGACGTGTGGGTCACGGGCCAGGTACGCTCCGCGCGCTTGCATGTCCCGAACGGGCCTTCCGTGGAACTGCAGCTCAAGCGCAGCGGCGGGCAGACGGAGATCGCCGTGCCCCAGCTCGCCGCCTACGGGGCGGTATTGTGTTCGCTGTCCGGACAGCCATCCGGCAAGTAGTGGGAGAGGGCGGAGGAGCGACGCTAGCGGCGTCGCGCCACTTTGATAATTGATGACTTTTCTCCAGGACGGGAAAAAGGAAATCCTGGTGTATGCTCTTCTCTTCACTCCGGGAGACAAAAATGGTCATTCCGGATTCTAACTCGGGAGGCTCAAGTGGCGCTCCAGCGGTTCAATAGACTTCTGATGTGCGCGGCTGTCATGCTGGCTGGTTCGGCGTGTGGAAGACGATATGAACCGGCGCCGGCCGGGGGGATAGCAGTCGAAACGCCTTACAGACAGTATATCGTCGTTGACGCCAGGGGCGCGTCAAGTTGCGAAACACCAGCGGCTGCTCTGCGACGTTTGCCGGGCGCTCGATCCCGGCCGCTTCTGGACACCTTTGCGACTGCTCTGCAACATTTGCTGGGCGCCCGAACCCAACCCATTCGTCTGGACACGCTTAAGGTGGATTTCCGCAGCGAAGGCAATAAAGTCATAGCGACAGTTTATGCTCTAACGGTCCCGCACAGCGACCCGCACCGCTATGAAGATCCCTACAAACCTCTGCTTGGCGTTCATTCGGCCCGGCTGGGCCAGACAATTCAACTGGACGAGCTGGCAAAACTCGGCTACGTTCCGATCACATACAAGATCGTTTCGGCCGGGCCGCCAACCGGCTCTCAGCCCACACTGATCAGCAAGGCACCGTCAATCGAGATCCGTGTCGTGGATGAAAACCGGGAAATGTACACGCTGGCCCTGCACAATCGCTCTTCAAAAGACGTCTTGGCGTTTGCATACGTCCGCGACGAAGGTGGCCACACCCGCGCGATAGATACCTCGCAATCGTTCGATCCGAACCGCCCCCTGATTCCGGCGGGAATGACGTATACGCGCGAAGCGCCGCCGGGATCTCCCACGGTACTTGCGGCCGCGTTGTTCGCAGATGGGAGTCATGAGGGTGATTCCGAAATCGCGGCGCCTCTATATGCGATGCAACTGGGCAGAGAAGCCCAAGTGCGTCGGGCCGACCCGCTCATCCGCCGAATCATTGCCGATCGGGCCCTCGACGAGGCCGGCAAGATCGCGCAGATACGATCGGCGCTGAGCGGCTTGTCAACCGTGCCTGAAGGGCCCGCGCTGGGGCTGATGCGCAAGTCATTTCCCGACCTCCCCTATGCCACCCTGAAGAGGGATTTGGCGCAAGGCCTGGAACAGGGTCAACGCGGCCTTTGGTCCTCGCTTTACGAATTCGAGCACCAGAACGCCGTGTACCCGCGGCCAAAGACGCATCCGCCTATAGAGAGATGGTGGCCGCTGCAATAGACCGACCGCGCTCGGCTCTTGGCGAATGATCTCAAGCCCAGCCTCGCGCCCGGTGATGCCGGTGCCCCCACAAGGCCCCTGGCCTCCAAGGGGCGCCGCTAGCGGCTCGGGAAGGTAGCCGGGGGATGTATACTGTCAGGGAACGTGAGTCACGGTGCGCGCGCTTCGGTTTTCCGGCGGAGGAGGCCCAGCGCATGAACCCCGCGGAGGGATTCTTATGAGATATTATTTTGCGACTCTTCTTCTTCTGGCTTCATCCTGCGTCTCGGCCCAGAGGAAACAGGGCAGCCCGCTCGACCACCTGCCCAAGAACATTGAGATTCTGACCTACTTCGGGGAACGAGCCGACTTTTCGCCCGACAACCAGCGGATTGCTTTCATGGCGAAGAGCTTCGGCGACGCGCTCGTCATCGACCTCAAGACCAGGATCATTCGTTGCCTCACCTGCAATGTACCCGGCGCGGCGTTCCTGCGCATCATGCACCTGCCAACGGGCGACTACATCCTGATGGGTCCGGAGCGGTTCAAGGACCTCTTTACGAGCCGCCGGGTGGAGGACGAGCTCTGGTTCTTGAGCAAGGAGCCGGGGTCGCAGCCGGTGCGTCTGGGACAGCGCATGAGCGAGGGGATCGCGATTTCCAAGAGGAGCCTCAAGATCGCGTACGCCGAAACCAGCAATCAGAATCCGGATCTGCCCAAGGGCGCTTCGCGCATCACAACGGCCGAGCTGGACTTGAGCGGCCCGAGGATTATCGATCGGAAAGTAATACGCCGGAGCCCGGACGACAGTTGCACGCTGGAGCCCCAGGACTTCTATGACAACGACTCCAAGCTGACCTTTAGCTGCTTTCGTCCCAACAACAAGGCATCCGCGATGTCGATAGACCTCAAGACGGGGCAGGAAACGGACATGTCTCAGTCGCCGGGCACTTACAACGAGCCGGACGGCATTTTCCCGGACGGTAAGTACACCACCGTGCTGGCGGACCGGCACGCTTACGAGCTCGGCTCTCAGGTCGGCTCCAAACAGATGGATATCTACAAGCTTCGACTCGACGGCACGGGCAAGGACTTGCAGCGCCTCACCTACTTCAATGAATACGAAACTTACAAGGCGTCCAACTCAGTCGTCTCCACGGACGGCAAGTACATGGCGTTCCAGGCGGCGAGAAGCCTCGACGAGCCGGGGGTTGGGCATGGAATTCTGTTGTATCGTTTGCCGTAGCGCATTTGAAACAATCCGGCCCGAGATTGTTTGGCGTGAAGTCCGCTCGATAATCGGGTCCGGCAATCGGCGTTGACTTCGAGGCGCCCCGGAGGTAATATTCACCCATGACTCGCCGAACCGCATTGACGTTAATGGCAGCCCCGCTGGTCCGAGGGGCCAGCCCTCTTCCGGCCGCCCCTCCTCCGGACCTGGGCTACCGGATCTTCGATCCGCACGTCCACGTCTGGAAGCACGATCCGGAATTTCCGTTCGCTCAGGGCGCCCACCCTCCGGCCCGGGACGCTGCGCCGGAGACGCTGATCGATCTGATGAAGGCCAATGGCGTTTCCAAGACCGTCATCATCCAGGTCAATCACTACCTTTACGACAACCGTTTCCTGGCCCACACGCTGAAGCAATATCCGCAGTATTTCATGGGCGTGTGCCGCTGCGATCCGCAGGATCCCGCCGCGCCGGACCAGCTCGCGCGGCTGACCGAACAGGGATTCCACGGCATCCGGCTCAACCCGGTGGGCGACGCCGCCGGCGATTGGATCAAGGGACCGCTCATGCCGCCGCTGTGGAAGCGCTGCGACGACTTGAAGGTTCCGATGACGATTCTCGCGCCCATCACCCGGATGCCCGACGTCGCCAAGCTTGTCGAGACGCTGCCGAATCTCACCGTGGTCATCGATCACATGGCGGATTGCCCCATCGATCAGCCGGCCGAGCTGGAGAAATTGATCGCCCTCCAGCGTTATCCCAAGGTCTTCGTGAAGATCTCTCACACGTGGTCCATCTCGCGCCAGCAGTATCCGTGGCTGGACGCGCAGCAATACGTGAAACGGCTCTACGACTCCTTCGGTCCCCAGCGGCTGATGTGGGCCACCGACTGGCCGATTTCGGAACCGCGTTCGCCTTACGATCACACGCTGAGCGTGGTTCGCGACGACATGAAGTTTCTCAATGCCGACGACAAGCACTGGATTCTCAGCAAGACGATCCAGCGCGTTTGGCCGTTTCCGGCGTAGCTTATCAGGGCTGTTTGGACCGAAAACATTACTTCAGGGAGGAAGCAAGCATGACCGAAAAGAAGAGCGTGACGCGGCGATCTCTAATAGGCGCAATCGGAACCGCGGGAATGGCCGCCCCATTGGGAAAGGTCCTCCAGCGAAACGCAAAGGCCCAGACGGCGGCCAGCGCCCCGGCGAAGGCGTTCGCGCTGCTCGGCGACGAGTCGCATAACTCAGACATGTACCGAACGGCTTTCCAAAGTACGCTCGTACAGGACGCGGGACTGCCCATCGACTTCAGCGACGAGGAAAAGCTGCTGAGCTACGAAATGCTCCAACGCTACAAGATTCTGATCATATTCCGCAACGGCACGCGGCACCCGGGCGGTTATACGGGCCTGAGGGGCAACATCGTGAGCGTCCCTCCACTTCAGAAAAGGCTCGCCAGCGCCTTTGTGGCGACGATCACCGACGAGCAGTGCCAAGCCATCAAGCGTTGGGTCCAGGAAGGCGGCTCGCTGTGGGCGTGGCACAACAACAGCCGTCTCTCGCTCATGAGAAGGGACTATCGCGACGTCCAGGGCGCCACGATCATCGGGCACCCGCCCAGCCGCCCGTACAAAGTGAAGATCATCAATCACGATCACCCCATCACCAAGGACGTCAACGACTTCGTGATCACCGACGAGCAGCACTTCCTGGTGTACGAGAAAGAACAGAAGTATGTCCTGGCCATGAGCGTGAACGAAGATGGCCTGACATATAGGGATCGCGATGGAAAACAAAGCACTACCTGCGAGTCCGTGTGGGCTTACGACTACGGCAAGGGCCGCGTATGCATGATGGCCCCCGGCCACGATCTCTACGCCCTGTGGAACCCGGAGTTCGAAAAGATGCAGAAGAACGCGGTCAAGTGGCTTCTGCACGAAACTTAACTGGCCATTTGCCCCCGGGCGGCGCGCGCTGACGATTCAACGGGTTCGGCGCGGGGTTATGCGCGCTCCAACGAATCCGCGCGTGTCCCACTCCGAGGTCGCCTTCACCGGCACTTTCTGGTGAATGAGCCGATGTACGCCCGGATTGCGGTTGTGCCACAACTGCCGAACCCGATGGTCCGCCCCAAAACGCGCTCCCAACTGTTCGGCCACCGCCGTGCTGCAGCGAACTTCGCCCGAGTCCCGCAGACGATCCAACTCACTCCCCGGCACCGCTGCCAAGCGCTGCCCCGCACGGCTACTCGAAGATATCCCATACCTCCACCAACGCAGTGACCACCTCCGCCCCGTACGTGGAGCCGCGTCGTCGCCGCTTCGGCGGCTCCGGCGGTCGCGGGTGATCCAAAACCCGGATCAGGTACTGCCGGTTCAGCCCGGTTCGCTTCTCGGCCTCATCCAGCAAGCGTCCTCGACCCGCCACACCTACCCGGCTGTACTCCTTGTGGGCTTCCTCCAAATACCGATTGCGGGCGTTCATGTCCACCTTTCCTGAGCGCCACATCTTTTGCCCCACCGGGTAACGTCTTTTGGCTCAACCGATCCTCTTCTGGTGACATTTTAGGCGGCTTGACTCGCCGCGCGTCCACCCACGTAGGAATCGGGTACAATTCAGATGCCATGACAACCATGGGTAAGATCCACAGCGTATACGGAATAGCGGCCCTCTTCCCGTTCCTGTTCGGCTCTGCCGCGGACTCCAACGCACAGACACAAAAGGCGGCCTTGGCCGCGCCGGCGTTTGAAGTTATTTCAATCAAGTCCTCCTCTGTAGCGGCGCAGGAGCAAAGGGTCGCCAATAACACCCTGAGATTTCGACAGATGGAATTCAAAGGGAACAGACTGACGGGCGACACTGTGTTGTTCGAGATTATCCAGTTCGCGTCTCCCGACCTGATGGTGGATACCCGAAAAGCCCCCGACCGGAGACTCGCGGAGGCTTACCAAATTGAAGCGATCGCACCGGCCGGGACTACTCTCGACGGGGTGCGCGCGATGCTCCGAACGGCGCTCGCTGAACGCCTTGGCCTCCAATACCACGGAGCCGACCGTGAGGAGCCCGTCTTTTACTTGGTGCGGGGAAATGGACCGCTCAAGCTCTTGCCTGCGACTGAGCCCGACCCTAAGGGCGGGCCGATTCAGTCCGCTTGGCTCTTCAGGTTCAAGTCCGCCCCCATGTCCTCCTTTGCGAGATTCCTGTCTTCCGTCGCGGGACGCGATGTGATCGACAAGACGGGGATTCAAGGGAAATACCAGTTCAATGTGGATTGGAGGGAATACCTACAAGAGGAGGGCTCAGCCGCCGGTCCGGCCAGGGCGATTTCTGGAGTGAAGAGTCTGGGCTTGAAATTGGAGCCGGGAAAAGCAATGAAGAAGTACCTGGTGGTGGATCGGGTGAACAAAATACCGACCCCGAACTGACCTTCAGCCGCCACACCGGTGACGGGACGCGCGGAAAGAGGCGGTCTTCACGGAGCGAGCATGACGGGTGCGCGCCAGAAGGCGTAGCGGGATACAGCACGGTCACCTGGCATTCGTAGCGGCCCGGCTGGAGCTTCTCTCAGGGCGAGATTGAACTTGAGCGGGATCGTCTCCGCTCTACACCGCGTACGTCACGTACTTGTGCTGGCACGGGTTGGCGACCGCCACGTGCATGCAGCGCCGCGCCGGTTCGGAAATCATCGAAGCCACGGTGCACATGCGGGCGTCGTGGCGGCAGATGCTGGTCGGGTAACCCGAGTGGTCGCTGAGGATGCCCTTCATATCGTCCACCTGGATCGATCCGTAGCGGGCTTTGATCAGCGAGTTGATACGATCCAGCCGCAGGTACGAATCCGCCAGGCTGCGCTGGGCATTCTCCGGCGTGGCGTACTTCTGGCAGGTGAAATGGTTGGTGTGGGCAAGAAATCCGGCGCCGTGGTCGTGGATGATTTCGGGACCCGCGGTAGTCGCTTCCACATCGACGATGTTGCCCTGGCCGTCGCAAATAACGTAGTTCGCGTTGGACGCCAGGGGTATCTTCGTCAGCAGATCCAGGACCTGGTCCAGGCTGTCGCACTCCAGCATCATGCGCTCCACCGGATAATTCGGCATGGCGAACTGGGTGCGCGGGCCGCCGCCCAGGGCATTCTGGAAATGCGCCACGCCGACGCTGTTCATGCCATGGTAGCCGAGCATGCCGCCGAACGTCCAGATGAGTACTTCCGGTTTCCCCTGGGGCTGCAGGTGGAGCACGTAGGATAGGGGGATGATGTTGGCCGTGATGTCGCTGTTCTGGCCCGCGAGGGTCTCGCGCCGCGGCGTACCGCCGCGCCCGATCACATATGTCGTGCAGCCTTCCTGGGGCGCGCTGTGCAGCTCGCCGCGAATGCTGCACGCCATCGCCTCTTCGAAGGCGATTCCAGCGCCTTCGCCCAGACCGCGCATTTCCTCCAGCAGGTGCGGGCAATAGCGGCTGAACATGGGTTGGAATTGCGCCGCGCGCTTCCTGAACTGCTCTTGCGTCTGCCCGGCGCGCATCACCTCGACATACGCCTTGATCTGGACGGCGGCCTGTTCGCCGTGCTGCCGCCCCATTTCGCGATTCGTGCCGCGCGCCTTGTAAACCGGGAATTCAGTCAGTCCGCTCGAGGGATCGGGAGCGGCGGCGCCAAGCACTGCCGCGGTTCCGGCCAAGCCCAGTAGCTGCCGGCGAGAAAGGTCTTGAAGTTTCAAGGGCACCCTCCGTTCACATAATCTCTCATTGTTTCGCGTCTTGTGTCAAGACGGTACGGTAGTGTCTGGCCGCCGATGTTCGCCCTGCGTTAAAATCGTGTAGTGATGACACGCTTGGCGATTTTTGTTTTCCTTGCGGCGGCCGTGCAGGCGCAGAGCGGCAAGCCCGCGGACCGGCCGCCGGCGGCCGTGGACAGGGCGCTCCGGGCGCGCGTCGCCCAGTTTTATCAGAACTTCGTGGACGGCAAGTTCCGGGAAGCCGAACCACTGGTCGCCAAGGATACCAAAGAACTGTTCTTCGCCATGGGCAAGCCTCAGTATTTCGGCTTCGAGATCAAGAACATCACGTATTCGGAGAAGTTCACGCGCGCCAATGTGCTGACCGTGTGCCAGCAGATGATGATGCTGCCGGGCTTGCCGGGGGGAGCATACCCGGCGCCTACTACCAGTACGTGGAAGCTTGAAAAGGGGAAATGGTATTGGTACGTGGACCAGGCCGCGGCGCAGGATTCACCCTTCGGCAAGATGGGCGGCACGGCGTCGGGCAAGGACTCCGGAGGCTCGTCGCCGACGCCTCCACCCACCAGTTTCACTAGCCCGGATTTCGCTCTGCACAAGGTTACCGCCGACAAGGGATCGCTCGCCCTGAAGGCCGGCGGATCGGGCGAGGTGACGTTCTCCAACAGCGCGCAAGGCCCTATGAGCGTATCCCTCAATGGCAAGCCGTCCGGTTTCGAGATCACGCCGGCTCGCGCCGATTTGACGGGGGGAGGGAAGGCGACCTTTACGGTGAAGGCCCTTCCGGACGCCCAGACCGAGACAGTGAGCTTCCGAATCGCCCCGACCGGAGAGACGATTGAGTTGAAGATCGCGGTCGACTAACGCCCCGGCAAGGGCGAGGATGGCCCGGCTTCGCCGCCCGATGCGAACACGCTAGAATAACCTCAGCGGATACGGACCGTATTCTACTCCACGTTTTCCCGGTTCCGGCGTCAAGTATTCAGAACCTGTGGAAATCGTTGCTTGCTGGCGAATGGACGAAGTTATCGAGACCGGCCTGGAACTCCGGGAGCGACAGAACCGATTTGTTTCCGAGCATTTACGACGAATCTTCCTGCAGATCTACCGGATTGTAGGCAACGTCGCGGACGCCCAGGATTTGACCCAGGACGCCTTCATCAAGGCCCTCCAACGCCAGGAACAGCTTAAGGACGACCGGAAGGCGGCGCACTGGCTGTCGCGAATCGCCACCAACACGGCCATCGACTTCCTGCGGCGCGGGGGCCGCGCCACGTTTTGCGAGATCGATGAAGCTCCGGTGAGCCATGCGGAAAGCCCCGAACAGATGGTTCTCCGGACCGAGCAAAGGGAGTATTTGGAAGACGGCCTGCGTTTATTGAGCCCGCGCGAGCGCGCGGCGCTGATGTTGCGCGACGTGGAAGGCTTACCGGCGGAAGAGGTGGCCAGGCGGCTGGGCTGCTCCCAAGCCACCGTGCGGTCGCACGTCGCCAATGCCCGCGTGAAATTCCGCAGGTACCTGAAGGGCAGAAAGCGGTAGGAAGATGAAGCATCCGAATCAGGCGACTCTGGCATTGCACGCGGGAGGCGATCTCCCTCTGTTCGCCCGCTGGAGGACCGGCCGCCACCTCGCGACCTGCGTCCAGTGCCGCGCCGAAGCGGCGGATTTCGAGGCCATGCGGGCGATTCTCCCCGAGATGGCCGAGACCCCCGAAGTTCCTTGGCGCCGGCTGGCGGGCGAGATGAAGGCGAATATCCGGCTCGGGCTGGCCGCCGGGGAGTGCGTCCGTTCGGACGACGCGCCGCTGCGCGGGACGCCGGCGTTCGCTGGCGCGCGCGCCGCGGTGGCTTTCTTCAGTGTGGCTGCTCTGCTGGTCACGGGGCTCATCCTCGAACATCCGGCGCCGGTCGCGGACGTGGCGCGGTACGGGGGCGTGGATCTGCGGTCCACGGCTAATGGCATTGAGGTGCGTGGGGGCGGCGAGGCTTTGCGGCTGTTGCATGGCGGCGCCGAGGGGAAGGACGTCACCTACACGCCGGGCGCGCAAGGCGCGATGAGGGCCCGCTACATGGATTCGGAAACGGACTATGTGACGGTGGCGAGCGTATATGCGAATTAAATCGCAAGGGTGGCTGGCGGTTCTCGGAGTTCTGACCGCGGCGGGCCTGCTGGCGCAGGACATGCCGCTGCCGGGCGGCTCCATCAACATCAAGTTCCCCGCCAATTCGCCGGTGCTGCTGGCCGGCGCGGTGACGGATCAATCCCGCGCCATGGCGCGCGGCGCGGCCATGGTGATCGATCTGCGCCTCGCGCTGTTGCTGCGTAATGTCGGCCCGAAGCCGATTCACGGAGTCACGCTGCGAGTGGTCGCGCAGGAGGTGGCGCTGGGCGGCAAAGGATCGGTGGCTTACCCCAGCCTGCACGTGGCGCCGGGCGAGACGTTTCCGGCGCGCGTCGAGATGGAGTTGATGCGTCCCACGCAGGCCGTCAACGGTCCCCTGGTGGAAGTCGGCCTGGACGGCGTGCTGTTTCAGGACCTTTCGTTTTACGGGGACGACCGGATGGATTCAAGGCGCATCATGACCGCCTGGGAGATGGAAGCGCAGCGCGACCGCGCGCATTTCAAGCGCGTGCTGGCGCAGTCCGGATCCGATGGCCTGAGGACCGCCATGCTGGAAAGCCTGTCCCGCCAAGCCGACCGGCCGCGGCTGGACGTGCGCGTGGTTCGCGGCGGGCCCGCCGTGACTTCTGCCGCCAATACCGCTTCGGCGAGCGGCGCGGTGAAGTTCGCGTTCCTCCAGTTGCCCGATTCTCCGATTACGCCCACGGAGGGTTGGGCGCAGGTCTCCGGCAATGAAGCGCGCGCTCCGCGCATCATGGTTCAGAACACCTCCAAGCGCACGGTGAAGTACGTGGAGCTGGGGTGGCTGTTGAACGACCGCGGCGGGCGCCGGTACCTGGCCGCTTCGCTGCCCGCCTCCGTGCCGGACCTCATGCTCCAGCCGGGCCAGACCGCTCGCGTGGGGCAGGACAATGCCTTGGTGTTTTCACGCGAGGGCCAGCCGGTGAATATCCAGAGTATCGCCAGCTTCGTCAGCCAGGTGGAATTCTCCGACGGGCAGGTTTGGGTCCCCGACCGGCAGAGTCTCCAGAACGCCTCTCTGCTGGGACTCGTCGCGCCTTCGGCCGAGGAACAGCGGCTCGCCGATCTGTACCGCAAGAAGGGCATCAACGCGCTGGTGGAAGAGCTGAAGAAGTACTAACCGCGCGTCATGCGCGCCCCATTGGAAGGGAAGGATTCGCTAAGGTGGAGATTACACGTGAACATCACGGAGGCACTGAGGATCCTTCAACGGTCTCCGGAGGACGGACCCCGCTACAACGTCGTCCTGGCCTGCGGCTTCACCCCCCTGCATGTGCAAACGTTTCTGGCAGCCTGCCTCCAGCAGAGACTGCCGGACCGCCGGGTAACGGTCATCGCGGGCCTTTACGGCGACGCCGCCGGGACACTGGAGACGCGTAAAGACATCGGCGCCCATGCGGTGGCCCTTCCCCTGGAATGGCCGGACCTCGATCCCCGGTTGGGCTACCGGGGAGCGGGGAATTGGGGAGCGAAAGCGTCGGTTGACATCGTATCCGTCACGCGCGCCGCGCTCGACCGCATAGGCGC
The DNA here is from genome assembly GCA_050012095.1 of Bryobacteraceae bacterium. Lineage (GTDB taxonomy): Bacteria > Acidobacteriota > Terriglobia > Bryobacterales > Bryobacteraceae > BOG-224. The sequence continues at coordinate 14,658 of JBEKHV010000057.1, forward strand.
GGCCGTCGAGAACCTTCCCACCGACATCCCGGTGGTTGTTTCCCTGCCGACCTTACCGCTGCCCCCCCTCTTTCACACCCCGGGCTGGCAGACCGCGGGGGCGGAATTGGCGCTCGCGCAGAATATCCTCGAATTCGCATCGCGCATCACGCGCCGCCGAGGTTGCTCCCTGGTGAACGCTGGGCGGTTGGCCGAAGATTCGCCCCCTGGAGGCCGTTTCGATTTGAAGTCGGACCTGTTGACGGGCCTGCCCTACGCGGTTCCGCACGCCGCCGCCGTGGGAACGGCTTTGGCGCGCCTGCTGGCGCCGCCAGCGCCCAAGAAGGGCCTCATTTCGGATCTCGACGATACGTTGTGGTGTGGAATCGTAGGTGAGATCGGCCCCGAAAAGGTGAGTTGGGATCTGGCGAGCCACCATCAACTGCATGGTCTATATCAGATGCTGCTGGCGGCGCTGGCCGAAGAGGGCGTTCTCATTGGCGTAGCCAGCAAGAACGATCCGGCCCCGGTCCAACAAGCCTTCCAACGGGAGGATCTGCTGGCGCCCCCTGGCCGGATCTTCCCCATGGAAGTGAACTGGAACGCCAAGTCCGTTTCCGTGGAACGCATTTTGCGGGCATGGAACATCGGGGCCGACAGCGTGGTTTTCGTGGACGACAGCCCCATGGAACTGGCGGAGGTGGCCGCGGCCCATCCGGGCATCGAATGCCTCCTGTTTCCGAAGGACGACTATAGCGCCGGGTACGCGATGCTCCGCCGTCTGCGCGACCTGTTCGGAAAAGCCCGGATCTCCCCGGAAGACGCTATCCGGCTGGAGAGCATCCGCCAAAGCGCGGCCCGGCAGGACACGGTTGGCAGCGGGTCGGCCCCGGAGACCTTTCTCCAGCAGTCCGAGGCCGCCCTCACATTCGATTTCCGTCTCTCCACCCACGACCCGCGCGTGCTGGAGCTGGTCAACAAGACAAATCAGTTTAATCTCAACGGGGTCCGCTACACAGAAACCGACTGGAAAGACCGGTTGTCCGGCCAGGGAGCGCTGCTGGCCACCATCAGTTACCAGGACAAGTTCGGCCCGCTCGGCAAGATCGCAGTGGTGCAGGGGCGGAAGGAAGGCGAAACCCTGTATATTGATACGTGGGTGATGAGCTGCCGCGCGTTTTCCCGCCGCATTGAGCAGCAGTGCTTGAAGATGCTGTTCGACCGCTACCAGGTGGACGAGATCGCGTTCGATTTCCTGCCCACGCCGAAGAATGGTCCGTTACAAAACTTCTTTGCCGCTATTGTGGGCGAGCGGCCCATCGCGGGGTTCGCCTTGAAGCGCACCCAGTTTGAGGAGAAGTGCCCGCCTTTGTACCACCGCGTCGGTGAAGCGCAAGCGGCCCCAAGCTAATGGATGCAATCAGAAACCGCCTAGCGACTTGCTTTCAAACGGTATTCCCTGATCTGCCCGAGGCGGAGATTCCGGCGGCCACCCAGGCCGCGGTGGCGGCCTGGGACTCCGTTGCGGCCATCACCCTGGTCAACGTGATCGAAGATGAATTCGGCATCCAGGTCGATTTCGACCTCCTGGGGGAACTGGATTCCTTCGGCCGCATCCACGAATATCTGCGCGGGGCAATGCAAGCGTCGTGACCGGCGAAATCTCAATACCGCGCTTTCATCACGTAGGATTCGTGGTCTCGGATGTGGCGGCTGCCATGGAGGGCTTTGTCCGTTCGCTGGCGGCGAGCTGGGACGGGCGTATCTACGAGGATCCCCTTCAGAAAGTGAAAGTCGCCTTTCTTGCGGCCCGCCCTGGAGACACTCCGATTGAGCTGGTGGAACCCGCCGCGGACGACTCTCCAGTCATGCGTTTTCTCCGTGAAAAGGGAGGCGGCCTGCATCATGTCTGTTACGAGGTCCCCAATCTGGAAGAACAAATGGCGGAGATGAAATCCCGGGGATCTTCGATCGCGCGGCGCCCCCGGCCCGCGGTAGCGTTTAATGGGCGGCGAATCGCCTGGATGCTCACGGCGGAAAAGCTTCTGGTCGAGTTGCTGGAGCGGCCGGGCGAAGATATGGGCGCCGGATGACCGCCCGCTGGATGAAACCGTTTCGGCAGTGGGATCGCGCGCCGGAGATCTCGCCCAAGCACCGCGAGAGCCTGGGCATCCGCGACAACTTGGCGCCGCGCAGCCGTATAGCGCCGGGGCGCATGCTATACTAAAATGCGTTTTTTGTTGGGCCTATGTCCTTACAGGATTTTCTCGGACACCTAAGCGAAATTCTTGACATGCCGGCGGCGGACGTCCAGCCCGGTGCGCAACTAGCCGACCTGGAGGGATGGAACTCCATGGCCATGGTGAGCTTTATTGCTTTTGTCGACGAGTATTTCGGGAAAACGGTACCCGTGCGGGCGATTGCATCGTGTCAGACGGTTGGCGATCTAGCCGCTCTGGGCGGAATTGGCGCGTAATTGAGACGCGACTGCGCCTTATACGAGCCGCCATTGCAGGGCGGAACAACAAAAATGGGGCTCCTTAATCGCCTTATTCTGCGCGTCAAGCGAGGCGACTCGCCCTTCACCAGGTTTCTGAGAAGGCTTCTGAAAGGCTTCTTCCATCCGACCCTTCCGCGCTTGCCCCAGGTACTTTTGCCAGGATTGCGGCTCTTGTATGAATTCCACTTTCTGACGATCGCCGCTGTCCGGTGGCTTCTGACAGTGAGTTACCGCCTTCCCCTGTTTCAATCGAGATGCGCGAGCTTTGGCCGCCGCGTATCCTTGGATGGTCTGCCATTTGTGAGTGGCCACGTTGAAATCCACGTGGGAAACGACGTCACATTCGGCGGGAGGTTGTCGATTCTATCGGGGCGTATTTTCGCTCAACCCCGGTTGATTATGAAAGACCGATCCGGGCTGGGATGGAATTGCACAATCGTTGTCAATCGGGAAGTGGTTCTCGAAGAGGACGTCAAAGTCTCGTGGGGTTGCCGGATTTCCGACAGCGACGGGCATCCCCGTGAAGCGGACCGGCGGGCGGCGGGGGAGCCGCCGGATGCGAAAGACGTGCTGCCGGTCCGCATTTGCCGTCACGCCTGGATAGGCAATGGCGCCTGTATTATGAAGGGCGTCACGATTGGCGAGGGCGCCATCGTCGGAGTGAACAGCGTGGTGATTAGTAACATCCCGGCGTATTCGCTGGCGATGGGCAACCCCGCGGAAGTCATCCTGCGAAACGTCGGGCTGCCCACCACGGCTCGCAAAAGCCGGCCGGCTCCGGAAGCCGAGCCGCGGAAATCTCAAGAAGCCGAATAGCCGCCGTCCACAACCAGCGTCGAGCCCGTGATCCAGCGGCCCGTATCGGCCAGCAGAAACGCGATCGCATGGGCGACGTCGCGAGGGGCGCCCAAGCCCAGCGGGTGCGTGCGCTTGACGGCCTCCAATTGCTCCGGCGTTTGCGGCGAGCGATCGACCATTTCCGTCTCCACCATGCCAGGGGCGACGCAGTTGATCCGGAGCCCGGAGTCCGCCAGCTCCAAAGCCGCGGACCGGGCGAAGCCAATGAGAGCGCCTTTACTGGCCGAATACGTGGAAATGCCCCGCGCCCCGACGATTCCCGCCGCCGAGGAAAGCAGCACGATTCCGCTGCCGCGCAGTGCGCAACCGGACCGGCGGAAACCCTTGACGATCATGATTGCGCTGGCCAGGTTGATGCGCATCAGGCTCTCAATCCTGGACGTGTTTTCGGATTGAAGCGGCAGCACACGAAAAATCCCGGCGCTGTGCACTAACCCGCCCAGCGGGCCGGCCTCCGTTGCGATCCGTTTGATCCAATCCGGGATGCCATCCGTCTCGTTCAGATCGAAGGTTTCGATCCGATGGCCTTCGCCGGACATTTGGCCGAGCGTTTCTTCCAAGCGTTCCCGGTTCCTTGCCACCAGCACAACCCGGGCATTCAACTCGCTCAACAGGATGGCCGTTTCCCGACCGATTCCAGAGGAGGCGCCGGTAACCAAGACCGTCCGCCCGCGCATGTCAAGAGGATTCACCATGCCTGCACCGCCGTGGCGGCCGTCTCATCGCACTCGACCAGCTTCGGAAAAACCCCGGGGCCGCACTGCAATACCGTCGCCGCCCAGGAATACCCCGCGCCAAAACCCGCCATCGACTTATCAGTGTAGCAGCGCTCCCGCGGCAGTCCGCCATGATGGGGATGCCGTCGAAGCCTCACATCGCTGCACCGGATGAGCGCTCCCCGGATCTTGCCGTGGCAGCCGCGCGGAAGCTCTTCGCTTCCGGAGGTCGCCGATTTTGGCCTGTGTTACTTTGAAGGCATGGGGGATCAAGCCACGTTCCTGAGCATCATGGCGTGCAGGACAGGAGACGAACTGGCGGCGCTGGCCCAGGGACCCGGCAGTGCATAACGCGCACGGAAGCGTCCGTCGCCGTGGTAAGGGGGTAGGTTGTCATGCAAGCGGCCATAAAGGCGATTGAATACTACTTGCCGGAACAGATTCTATCCAGCGCTCAACTGGCCGCCGAGTTCCCCGAATGGTCGCCCGAAAAAATCGAAGCGAAGACCGGCATTACGCAGCGACACATAGCCGCCGAAGGGGAATGTTCTTCGGACCTGGCCTGTGCGGCCGCCGGACGGCTCTTCGCTTCCGGAGCCTGCGGGCCGGCGGATATCGATTACCTCCTGCTTTGCACGCAGAGTCCGGACTACTTTCTTCCCACCACGGCATGCGTCCTGCAAGACCGGCTCGGGCTGCCCACTTCCGCCGGCGCGTTGGATTTTAACTTGGGCTGCTCGGGCTTCGTGTACGGGCTGGGCGTCGCGCAGGGCCTGATCGCCACGGGACAGGCCGCGAACGTGCTGCTGATCACCGCCGAAACGTACAGCAAGTTCATCCATCCGCGGGACAAGAGCGTGCGGACGATCTTCGGAGACGCCGCCGCGGCTACCTTGGTGAGCGCGGTGGATGCGGCCGAGCCCTGCCTCGGCCCATTCGTGTTTGGCACGGATGGGTCCGGCGCGAAGAACCTGATCGTACCTACGGGCGGAATGCGGCGCGCCCGCACGGCCGAAAGCGCGGCCACCGTCGAGGACAAGGATGGAAACTGGCGAAGCGAAGACAACTTGTACATGAACGGCGCGGAGATTTTCAATTTCACGCTGCGCGCGGTTCCGGAGTGCGTCGAGCGGCTGCTCGCTAAAGCGGCCAGGCGCATGGAAGATGTAGACCTGTTCGTTTTCCATCAGGCCAACCGGTTTATGCTCGACCACCTGCGGCGCAAGCTCAAGATTCCGGCGGAGCGCTTCCCGGTGGCGATGGAACACTGCGGCAACACGGTCTCCTCCACCATCCCAATCGCGTTGAAAATTGCGCGGGAGCGGGGCCAGCTCCAAGCGGGCCGGCTTGTCATGGCGGTCGGGTTCGGCGTGGGTTATTCCTGGGGCGCCGGCTTCATCCGCTGGCGAGGCTGAAGGCGCATGCCGCCCGCCACCACAGCGCCGGCCGTGGAACTCGCCACCGCCGGGATGGGCAGCGAGGTTTTCGATTTCCTTTCCCCCCACAACTACATCAACGAACCAGACAAGAAGCGATCCTCCGTCCTACCTCACCACTCGGCGTAGGCCGTGCCGTCGAGACCGGTCTTGTCGGAGCCGCTCTTGACGTCGAAGATGCCGGGATCGGACTGGTCGACGCTTTGGTCGTAGTCTTCCATGATGGTTCGCCAGGTGTCGCTCGACCCGGTCATGGGATCGACCGGGATGCTCCGGAGGTAGCCTCCGGAGACGAGATCCTGGAGCGACTGGGGCGCCTTCATCTTGTCGTACGTGTAGTTATCGATGACGGTGCGGATGGTGAACAGGTTCTGCTTCAGCACGGCCTCCTTCGAGCGCCGGATGGTGTTGCTGTAAATGGGGATGGCCATCGTGATGAGAATCACGATGATGGTGAGAACCACCATCAGCTCGACGAACGTGAAGCCGCGGGCCCCGAGGGCGCCGCGGCCCATTCCGCGGCGCGCGCTACCACTCCGCATAGGGCTTTCCATCCGAGCCTTTCTCGGCTGTCTTGCTGTAAATGTCGAAAACATTCTGGCCGCCCCAGCTCTCCGCCTTGGGGTCGTCCTGGTCGCTGCGCTGTCCCCACTCGGCCTTGCCGGTGAAAGGGTCGATCGGGATGCGGCGCAGGAACCGCATCTTCGTGCCTTGGGCGTTGTTCAGAGGGACCCCGTCCACCAGGATCTCGAGCGACTCGGGATAGCCGTCGGACCCCTGTTTGATGGGGCCGAAGTAGTTGTTCATGGCGAAATCGTGATACCTGTCGATGGCGTAGCGCACCTCGCTCAGTGCGTCGCGCAAGTCGCGCTCGCGTTCGGCGCGCACCTTGGAGCGCGCCAGCGGTACGGCCATGGTGGTCAGGACCAATAAGATCGTAAACGCCACGATCAACTCGACCAGCGTCAGCCCTTTTTGCTTCGCGCGCTTCATCGTCTCATCGAATATTCACAACCAATTGGGGGCTGGAAGAGCCGACCGCCAGCCCCTGCGAGTTCCGCGCCGTAACGTTCAGCGCGCCAACGGTGGCCGTTCCGCGGCCCACCGCCTGGAACCGGAGCAAGAGGAGCGTGCCCGGCCCGGAGACGCCGGCCGCGCCGGCCGGACGGCTAAGCTGCTGAACCACGGCCATTCCCTGGTCGTTCATGATATTCCTGGCGAAGACCGGCTGCTGGCCATCCCGGGAAAACAGGTCCCCGGCGGAAACCTCGGCCAGGCTCAACAGCTTGGGATCGTATTGGATTTGGATGGGCTGCGCCGCGAACACGTCGGTTCCGCCATCCAGAACCAGAGCGACCATGAACGCCCCATTGACCGTCGTCTCGATGCTGGCCGGGGCGAAACGAGCGACGGCGCTGCCGGCCACGGGAGGCGCGCCGAGAGCGGCTCCGGAGCCGGGCCGGAGCAATTGCTGGAGCGCTTGCGGCAACGCTCCGAGCGGGGGCCCTCCCGGGCCGGGTGGCGCTACCGTGCCCTGAGCCGCCGGAACGGTGGGCGACGGGGCGGTCGGGGCCGGGGACGCGCCGTTGGGCGGGGTGATGTCGAGTGGAGGGGCTTTCTCCTGCGTCGCAGCCGGCGCTTCTTCCCCGGGCGCCGGCGCGAAATTCAGTTTGATGGCGTTTTGCGTGCCCACATCGATGGCGCGGAGGTTCAGCGCGGTGTACTCCGGACGCCGCACGATATGGGGAATCAGGGCGATCATCAGCTCGCTACGCTCCTGGTCGATGCTCTCGCCGGTGAACAGGCGCCGGATCAGCGGTACGCTCGACAACCCGGGAATGCCCGTCACAGTCTTGGTGTCCTGCAGCTTGACCAAGCCGGCGAGCAGGCTGACTTCGCCTTCCCGCAACCGGATGTCGTGGGTGACATGGTTCTGGCTGATGATGGGCTGGTTGATGCCGCCCAGGTTCACCGACCCGTTCTGGCTGGAGATATCCAGGTCCACGTGCAAGGAGATGTCGCCGTTGTCATGCACCCGGGGCGTGAGTTCCGCGTTCACGCCGACGTCGTTGTACTGAAACTGGGTGTTCACCAACGGGCTGAGCGTGGCTCCGGCGGTAAGGCCGGCCTGGTAGCTTCCCATGGCGACCGGGATCCTGTCGCCGATTTTCAAGGTGGCTTTCTGATTATCCAACGAGCGCACTTGCGGCTCTTGCAGGATCTTGACCTTGGCGTCGCTCATCACGGCCTGAAGCAGCGCGCCGGGCAGCGTGGTGGAGAAATCCGAGCTGGCGATGTGACCCAGGCTGGACAGCGGAATGGAGCCGGAGCTAGTGGTGGTCGCGGGGGTTGTCGTGCCCGAGGCATTCGTACTGGCCGGGGTCGTCACCTGGATGGCGTTGCGCGGCGTGAAACTCGCCGGTACGTTCAGCCCCGTGGAGGCCAAGGCCGCAGTCAGTTGCCGGCTGTAGACCGACGTCGTAGACATCACGACAATATCCACCACCACCTCGGCTTTCGGCCGGTCCAAATCATGAATGATCTTCTCGACCAGCGTCATCTGGTCGGCTTCGGCCCGCACCAGGATGGCGTTTTGCGCGGTGAGGGGCATCATGAGCTGAACGCTGGTCACGGTGCGGACGGCCGTCATGATCTCCGTGAGTTCGGGGGGGTTCTGGACGTTGGACAAATAGAACACGCGCACCGCCTGGTCCATATAGTTGGTGCGGCTGGGGCGGTCGTCCTTGGTGACCAGAATCGTGTTGGAGGAAACCGGCTTCCAGTAGGATTTGGTAAGGAGCGCCAGGTAATCGAGCGCATCGTCGAACGAGGAGTTCTGTAGCTCCACGGTACTGGTCTTTAGGGAGGTGGGCACGTAGTCGGGGTCCCACAGGACGTTGATTCCGGCCACCTTCCCGAGAGTTTCGAACAGCGTACGCGGCTGGTTGCTGTGAATGGTCAGGTCGCGCACGCCGGTAAGGGGCTTGAGTTCGGGAACCGGCAGGATGCGGTTGAGTTTTTCGTCTTCGTCCTTTGTGAGTTGTTGAAGAGGCGTGAGCGCTCGCTCCTCGGGGCTCGATTCCTTGCCGGTTTGCGCTACTCGCTGCTTCTCTCTCGCGATCATGTCCTGCGTGGTCTGAATTTCCTGCACCGCGGTAGCCGAGCCGGGGTTGATGGCGAACGCCCGCTGGAATTCGAGCATCGCTTCCGGGAGCTGGCCCTGGGAACGGATCGTCCAACCCTTTTCGATGTGGGCCTGTCCGGCCTCGAAGCCAGCCTTCTGGTCGGCCATCTGATACGCGATGTCGGAGGGGTCCTCGGCCAGCGCCTTCTCATAGAAACCCAGAGCGGCATCCCAGTCTTTCTTGGCCTCGGCGGCCCGCCCCTGGATGAGCAACCTGTCGCCCTTCTTGGTGGCCGCGTGCAGCGGCACGATTGGGACGGCCAGCGCGGCGCTCAGGATTACAGCCGCTAAGCGATTGAAAAATAACATAATTCCATGCTCTCCCGGACCCGTGAAAGGCCTGTGCTAAGATGAAGTCCGACCGCGCCTTCTGGGGGCATCTAAACCCATTGACGATGTTGGGCTTCCGAGCGTTGAGGGCAAAAATTGGCTGAGAAAGACGCGTCCCTGAAAATCCTCAGCGATAACCGCCAGGCGCGCCACAACTACTTCCTCATGGAGCGCTTCGAGGCGGGGATGGTCCTCACCGGCACGGAGGTCAAAGCCGCCAAGGACGGCAAAGTCCAACTCAAGGACGCCTATGCCGCGGTAATCGCCAACGAAGCCTGGCTCCTCAACGCCCACATCAGCCAGTACTCACACGGCAATCGGGAAAACCACCCACCGGTACGGAACCGCAAGCTGCTGTTGCACCGCCGGGAGATCGACAAGCTGCTAGGCCAGACCCGGGAGAAGGGCCTGGCGCTCATTCCCACCAAGATGTACCTGAAGAAGGGCCGGATTAAGTGCGAGCTCGCCGTGGCCAAAGGCAAGAAACTGCACGACAAACGCGAAGCCGAGCGGGCGAAGACGGCCGAGGCCGAGGCGCGCGCGGAGATGCGGCGAAGGGCGTAGGCCGGTCTGGGCGTTTGTCGCGGCACGCAGGATGAAAATGCGCGCCGGCGGGGCGGACCTCCGGGCCTTCTTCGGCTGGATCGCGCGAGTCCCGGAAGGCACGGGAGGTCCGCCCCACAACCGACGCGCGGCGCATTTCGAGAGAGAGAGGGCGCGGCTTCTCGTTATGCCGGAACTCCTACCCCCCTAACTTCAAGCTCTTGAGGTACTCCCGAAACGGGCCGCCCAGATCGGGCCGGCGCAGAGCCATCTCCACGGTGGCTTTGAGAAAGCCGAGCTTGTCGCCGGCGTCGTAGCGCGTGCCCTCGAAGCGGTAGGCGTAGATCGGGCGGGTGCGCAACATGTGCTTCAGGGCATCGGTGAGCTGCAGTTCGCCGCCGGCGCCGGGTTCGATGGTCTGTAGCGACTGAAAGATCTCCGGGGTAAGGACGTATCGTCCGATGATGGCCAGGTTGGAGGGCGCCTCCGAGGGCTTGGGTTTCTCCACGAGGTCGCGAATGCGGTATAGCCGGTCGTCGCCGCCGTTGTGGCGGACCGGTTCGGCGTCAATGGCGCCGTAAGCGGAAATATCTTCCGGCGGCACCTCCATAACCGCCAGCACGGGGGCGTGGAAGAAATCGTGGACGTCCAGAAGCTGCCGCAGGCAGGGCGTCCGGGCTTCGATGACATCGTCGGCCAGCACCACGGCGAACGGTTCCTCGCCCACCAATTCCATGGCTCGCAGCACGGCATGCCCCAGCCCCAGGGCCTCTCGCTGCCGCACGTAGGAGACGTTGATCATCTCCGAGATATCGCGGACGATCGCCAGGAGGTCCTTCTTGCCGCGCGTTTCGAGGAGATTTTCCAGCTCGAAGCTCACGTCGAAGTGGTCCTCGATGGCCGACTTTCCGCGGCCCGTCACGATAATGATGTTCTGAATGCCGGAGTGAAGCGCCTCCTCCACGCCGTACTGGATGATGGGCTTGTCCACGATCGGCAGCATTTCCTTCGGCTGGGCCTTGGTGGCCGGAAGAAACCGCGTGCCCAGCCCGGCGGCGGGGAAAACGGCCTTTCTGACTGTAGCGGGCATCCTTCGCAGTTTGGCGCCATTGCGCTCCCGTTCGCAACTGGCGAATTGTGTTTGCCCGCGGTTCTGTGATATGTATGAGGAAACTTGGGGAAAACAAGCAAATGGCTTACGTGATTGCGGAACCCTGCATCGGCACCAAAGACACCGCCTGCGTCGATGCCTGCCCGGTGGATTGCATTCATCCCAAGAAGGATGAACCCAACTTCGCCGAGGCCGAGTTGCTGTACATCGATCCGGTGGAGTGCATCGACTGCGGAGCGTGCGTGCCGGTTTGTCCCGTTTCGGCGATTTTCGCGCTGGACGACCTGCCGGAGAAGTGGGCCGAGTTCACGGCGAAAAACGCGGCCTACTACGGAAAGTAAATCGCGCTGGCTGTGTCGGTTTCCCAAAGCCGCACGGACGCGACGCGCACTCTCGGCTTGTCCATCATCCTGTCGCGCACTTCCTGGTAGATATGCCTGGCCATGTTCTCCGCGGAAGGATTGAGAACGTCGAAGGGCGCCAGATCGTTGAGCCACTGGTGATCCAGGCGGTCGAGCACGGCGTGGAGCGTTTTCTTCAGCTCCACGAAATCCGCGAGCAGGCCGGCCTCGTCCAGTTGTTCGCCCCGGACGGTCAACTCGCACCGGTAATTATGACCGTGCGGGTTCTCACACTTGCCGTGGTAGTTGCGCAAGGCGTGTCCCGCGGCGAAGGTTTCTTCAATCGTCGCTTCGAACATCGAAAAACTTCTCCACGTCCTCCAGGGCGGTGGTGAATCCGTAGTCGGGGAGACTGTCGAAAAACACCTGCCCGTACCGCTGCCGGCTGATGCGGTTGTCCAGGAGAACCAGCAGGCCGCGATCGGACTTATTGCGAATCAGCCGCCCGAACCCCTGCTTCAGCGCGATAGCCGCCCGCGGGACCTGGTACTCGTAAAACGGATTTCCCCCCGCCCCGCGAATGTTTTCGATCCGGGCCCCGACCACGGGGTCGCTGGGAACCGCGAACGGCAGTTTATCTATGATAACGCAGCTCAATTGCTCGCCCGGCACGTCCACTCCCTGCCAGAAGGAGGACGTCGCGAACAGCACCGAGTGGGGCGTGGAGCGGAACTCTTCGAGCAGCGTGCTGCGCGGCCGTGTGCCTTGCAGCAGCGTGGGATATTCGATCTCGAAGGAGACCTCATCGTAGACCAGCCGCATCTGCTGGTAGCTGGTGAACAGGACGAAGGCGCGGCCCCGGCTGTGGCGCAGGATACGGACCACTTCTTCGGCCGCCGCTTTGGCGAACGCCGGGCTGCGCGGCTCGGGCAGATGCTGCGGAACGTAGAACAGCGCCTGGCGCCGGTAATCGAAATGCGTGGGCACGATCAGCGTGCGCGCGCGCACCGCTCCCAGCCGCTTCTGGACGTATTCGAAGCCGCCGGCCACGGCCAGCGTGGCGGAAGTGAGGACGATGGTGTCCACCTGGTTAAACAGCCGCTCGGCGAGGATGGCGGACACGTCGATGGGAGTGGCCTGGAGAAAACAGCCGCGGCCGCGGGTTTCCACCCAGTAGACGTACTCGTCGTCGTCCGCCTCCATCACGAAGCGGAGGCCCTGGGCAAGCTCGTCCGCGCGGCGGAGCAGCGGAAGAACTTCCTCAGGCTGATTCGGAATTAATTTGAGATGCGAACCGACGATCTCCAGCGCCGCCAGCACGTTGGAGTAGACATCCTGGTTCTCCTCGCGGAATGCCTCGCGGCCCGTGAACGCGGCGCGCCGCTCGCCTTCGCCGAAGAGGCCGAAGAACTGGATGGCCGCCTCCTCCAGGCGGTCGAGGATGCGGTCCAATTCGGGCGCGCCGAACTTCTTCGCGCGCGCGACGGCCGCCACGTCGCGCCGCAGCTCTTGAAATTGGTAATTGCTGACGGAGATGCCGAAATACTGGCCCGCGACGTCCTCGATCTCGTGCGCTTCGTCGAACACGATGGCGTGATACTCGGGCAGGACGCCGCGTTCATGGTCTTCGCCCTTGAGCGCCAGGTCCGCGAAGAACAGGTGGTGGTTGACGATGATGACGTCGCTTTCCGCGGCGCGCTGGTGCATCAGGGTGAGAAAGCACCGCTCGAAACTGGGGCACTTCTGTCCGGCGCACAGATCGTTACGCGCGTCGAGTTTGCCCCAGGCCGTGCTCGATTCGGGGAGGCTCTCGATTTCGGCGCGGTCGCCGAACTCGGTGGTCTTCTCCCACTCGCGGATAAGCTGAAAGTCGGTCACTTCCTCCAGTCCGGTGAGCACGGCTTCTTTTTCGGCGTCGTAGATCTTCTGCCGGCAGGCGTAGTTATTGCGGCCCTTCATGTAGCAGACTCGCAGGGGCCGCGGAAAATGCCGCTGAAGGAAGGGGACGTCCTTGAAGAAAAGCTGCTCCTGGAGGTTCTTGGTCCCGGTGGAGACCACGATGCGCTTGCCGGAAAGCAGCGCGGGGACGAGATAGGCGAGCGTCTTGCCGGTGCCCGTGCCCGCTTCGACAATCAGGTGGCGTTTCTCGGCCAGCGCGGATTCGATGGCCTCGGCCATTTCCACCTGTCCCGGCCGGAATTCATAGTTGGGATGCCACTTGGAGAGCGCGCCGTGACGCGCGAAGAACTGGCGCGCGCTTGCCGGCTGGGCCTGGGTGGGCATGGGGATGATTCGATTGTAGCGTGCGTGGGACAGGCGCTCGCTTTTTGCCGTCTGTCTGGGGTGTGCGACACGAAAATGGTGAAACTCTCCATTCCTAATGAATTCGCACGAATCTGAGCGTAGGGGTACGCAAGGCTTTGCTCTTTTGGGCTTTGTATCAGGGCATGGCTTTAGCCCAATACTCTTCACTTAACAACATTTGTGTGCTATTATGTTCTGGGAAGGAGCACTGTTTCCAGAACATGGCTGGCCGCCCTGCGTCCCTTCCGCCAGGCACTCGTTTGAGCG
>JBEKHV010000058.1:0-28128 GCA_050012095.1 Bryobacteraceae bacterium
TGCTGCTCCCGCAGAGCCTGGCGGTGGTTCTCGATGGCTGGGGCGCTATCGCCCGCATTTTGGCCGAGCCACCACGAAACCGGCAACGCTACAGGTTCTCTTAGGTTAACGCTTATTCGGCTGAGCGCCCTGCCGGCCGCCCTGCTGGGCGTAAGCAGCTCCGGCGGCTAGGAGACACATGGCGAACACGCGTCTTCGATTCATTCCTTACCCCTTCTCAACCCTGCATTCGACAAGAAGGCCGGTCCTAGTCCTTTGAGCGGCAAGTATAACCCACAGCGCGACGGCGCACCAGCTCGCGGCCTGGTTCTGCCAAGCCGAAGTCAGATTTTTTTCGTTGACATCCGAACTTGTTCGTACTATGCTTCTGTCATGCCTCCCATGCCTACCGACGCCGAGCTGGACATTCTTGCCGTCTTGTGGCGGCGCGGCGCCAGCACCGTTCGCGAGGTGCACGATGAACTCGGCAAAGATAGCGGGTACACCACCACTCTCAAGCAGATGCAGATGATGCTGGACCGGGGTCTGGTGGTCCGCAACGAACGTTTCCGCTCCCACGTCTATGAGGCCGCCGTTCCGAAAGAAGACACGCGCCGGCAAATCGCCGGAGACCTGCTGCGGCGCGCGTTCGGCGGCTCGGCCAAGCACCTGATGCTGGGCGCCTTGAGCGCTCAGCCGGCCACTGACGAGGAACTGGAAGAGATCCGGGCCGCCCTGCGCGATTTCGAAAAGAAAAAGAGGACCAAGAAATGACCGCGCTTGGGGTCGTGCTGCGCCAGCCGTGGGTGGCGCGGCTGGGATGGACGCTGGTCCATTTCCTGTGGCAGGGCACGGTGATCGCGGCTGCCTACGCTGCCGCGCGCGGCATCGGCGGCCGTTTGCTTTCCGCCCGCGGCCGGTATGCGCTGGCCTGCACGGCGCTGGCGGCCATGGCCGCGGCCCCTCCCGTCACGTTCCTGGCTGCCAGCTTCGCCGTCGCACCCCCGGGCTGGTGGCCCGGCGCGGCCCCGCCCTGGCAGCAAGCCTTGCCGTGGCTGGCGCTGGCGTGGGCTGCAGGCGTGGCGCTGTTCTCCGTGCGGCTGTTCGGCGGCTGGCGCATGACGACGCGGCTGCGGCGGGTGGCTGTGACGCCGCCTCCGCCCGAGTGGCGGCTCACGCTCGTTGATCTGATGGACCGCATGCGCGTATCGGCACCGGCGCGCCTGCTCGTCTCCTCGCTGGCCCCGGCGCCGATGGTCGTGGGCTGGATGAAGCCCGTCGTCCTCATGCCGGTAGAACTGCTCACCGGTCTGCGTGCGGATCAGGTGCGCGCGCTGCTGGCGCACGAGTTGGCCCACATCCTGAGGCGCGATTATCTGGTCAATATCCTCCAGAGCGTGACCGAGGCGGCGCTCTTTTACCATCCGGCCGTGTGGTGGGTCTCCGAGCGGATTCGCGCCGAACGCGAGGCCTGCTGCGACGACCTGGCGGTGGAAGCCACGGGCGACGCGCTGGTCTACGCCGGCGCGCTGGCCGACCTGGACACGCGCCGCCGGGCGCGCCTGCGGCTGGCCGCCGCGGCCACCGGCGGATCGCTGGTGAGTCGCATCCGCCGGTTGCTGGGAGAGGCCGAGCCGGTGTCCCACGCGCTCCCCGGCGCTGGGATAGCCTGGACCATGAGCCTGCTGTGGCTGGCGGGCTTGAGCGCGGTGCTGGCTCACGGCGCGCACACCACGGCGGCGACGACGCCCCGGCCGTTCGTCCCGCCGACCGTCACCGAGACGACGCCGGCGACGTTCCAAATTCCACCGCCCCCGCCCGCCGGGCCGGTCGCCTCTCCGCTCACGGCGACCCTCATGTTCGACCCGTTCTTCGCCCTGCCGGTTCCGCAAGCCGCCCAACCGGATGCCGAGAAACAGCTAGCCTCGGTTTCCGGCGTGGTTTCGACCAGCACGGGAAAACCCGTCGCGGGCGCGCAAGTCGCGCTCATGCCAACTACGCCGTCACCTGTTTCTTCGGCTGCCGGCGGCGCGAAGACTGCCGTATCCGGCCCGGACGGCGCGTTCACGATCGATAAAGTGCCACCGGGCTCGTACCGGATGATGCCGTACCACCCGCGTTATCTCAATACGAACGCCGCGTCGCCCTATACAAGGACGCCCGAACCGCCCATCACCCTCACCGCCGGCCAGACGATGGACGACGTCAAGCTGACGCTCCTCGAGCCGGCGACCATTTCGGGAATGGTGGTGGATTCGGACGGCGACCCGGTCGCACACATGGATATGTGTGCGACTACTTGGGGCTACTACCAGGGCCGTCGCGTCAACATGAGGGTGGCCTCCGCTTCGTCGGGGGATGATGGGCGATACAAAGTTCAGCGCGTACCGCCTGGGACGTACCTCTTTCGAGCCAACAGCCAAGCCAACTGGAACAACCCCGCGCGGGTTCCCACCCCGGCCGTCAAGCCGGGGGAGGAAATCTACGACCCGGCGATGACCTATTACGGGGGCACGAGTACGCCAGTCGGCGCGACGCATATCGACGTTGCCCCGGGCCAGAACCTCACCCTGCCTACCATCAAGATGCTCAACCTGCCGCTCGTCCACGTGCGCGGCAAGGTGGTGGGGAACCCCAGCCTGCTTGCGGATGCGCGCGTCGTACGGTACATGGACGTTCCCGGTGAGAGCTTTGGCTGGAGCTACGGGGCCGATATCCATGCGGACGGGTCCTACGACATGACGAACATGTTCCCTATTGACGGAGTCACCCTGGGCGTGTACAACCAGAAACTCGGCCTTCTGGGCTGGACGGTAATCGCGGTCGGCAAGAAAGATATCGAGGGCGTGGTGATCGATGCGCGGGCGAGGCCCTTGAACGGCTCGATCCGCATGGAGGCCGCCGATACGCCGGCAGCCGGGCCGAAGACGCCGCTGCGCATCATTCTCGCGCCCGTCGACTCGCCCTCCGCCATCGCCATCGTCGCGACGTCCAACCCCGAAGGCTCCTTCGCCATCCCGAATCTGGCCCCTGGGCGCTATGTCGTCGAGGCGATTGGCATGCCGTCGGGTTCCTACCTCAAATCCGTGCGGCTGAATGGCCTGGAGTCGCTCAAAGAGGGCATCGACTGGGGCGGCTCTGGCTCTCTCGATCTGGTAGTCAGCCCCACGGCCGCCACGCTGGATGGAGTCGTGCTGGGCGAAGACGGCAAACCCGTTGCCGGCACGGTGACGCTGGTTCCGGACCGGCAGTATCCGGGCCGCGCCACCTTGTACCCCAGCGCCAAGGCGGACGCGCAAGGCCGCTTCCGCCTGCAAAGCGTCACGCCGGGCGATTACCGCGTTTACGCCTGGGAGGAGATCGAGGACACGGCGCATTGGGATCGGCAGTTCATCCGGTTGTTCCCCGGCGCTGGAGAATCCGTCCACTTGGAAGAGGGCGGCAGCGCCACGGTGACCGTGAAGCGCGTCCCGGCGGCCGCCCTGCACGACGCCCTCAGGAGCATTGGGCTATGATTCGCATCCTGACGCTGTATTGCGCGCTGGCAGCCTGCGCGGCGGCGCAAGCTCCGGCGGCGATCCAACCCATCGTCACCGGCCGGACGGTGGATGAAGACGAAAAGCCGGTGCGCAAGGCGGCCTTGACGTTGCTGCCGCTCGCCACCACCCCAACCGGCGATCCGCTCGCGCCTTACGGCGTGGTTTCAGATGCCAATGGCGGGTTCGAATTCTATGGCGTGCCCGATGGCCGCTATCAGCTCATGGCCGAACGAGCGGGTTACGTCAAGACTTTCTATGGCGCCCGCAACGTATGGGCGACAGGCTCGATCCTCACTCTGCGCGCGGGCGCGCCCGTGACCGGCCTGATACTCCACATGATCGCGCAGGCGGTAATTTCCGGCACGGTCACGGCAGGCGGCGAAAGCATATATCCAGCTGGGGTAACGGTGTACCAAATTCGCTACCAGGGTGGACGCCGCCAGTGGGTTCGCGCCGATTCCATCATGAACGACCCGGATGGGTCCTTCAGCTTCAACAAGCTCACTGCCGGGCGCTACCGTCTGTCCGCGCAGGCTTTGCTGGCCCCAACGCAAACCGCTCCCGGCCACGCGCCTGAGAGTTACGCTGTTACTTATTACCCGGGTGTTGTGGATGCCGGGGCTGCGGAGGCGATTGAGGTGCGCCGCGGCCAGACGGTGTCGGACCTCCGCCTGCCAGTGCTCCAAACACAGGTATTCTCGATCAGCGGGTCGATCGCCCCGAAGTCTCCCGCGTCCGCCCGAGTGATGGTCCGCCTGAGGACTGACTTCTCGGATAGGGGCCTGATGATGACGACAGGCGATCAATTCCGGTTTGACTCCGTGATGCCCGGCTCTTATTCCCTGTCCGTTTTCGTCTCCGACCAGGACGCTGCCACGTCTCGGCCGGTGGCGTATGAATCGATTCAGGTTTCGGCCGGCGATCTGTCGGGCCTCTCCGTGGATCTGGATCCGGAAAAAGGCATTCAGGGCACTATCGGCGGCGCGCCGGAGGGCGTGAAACTGCGCGTCTCACTGGTCCCGGAAGGCACCTCGATTTCGTATCCGATTCAGGCGGACGTGAAGCCGGATGGCTCGTTCTTGATTCAGGGTTCCTACGTTGGCCGGTTCCAGATCAAAATTGATGGCCTCCCACAGGATGCCTACGTCAAATCGGCGGCGTACGCCAAGAACGACGCGCTGGATGAGCTTGTGCTGGGGCAGACGAATCCCGACGACAAGCTGGAAATCGCCATCGGCAGGGGCGCGCCGCGGCTCGCCGGCGTCGTGAGCGACGACAAGGGCGCCCCGCTGGACGCCGTCGTGACCCTGATCCCCGATCCGCCCCAGCCGCAGAGACAATCGCTCTACCGGTTGGTTCAGACGGACGAGAACGGCCGCTTCGAGTTTCAGGCCCTGCGCCCCGGCAAGTACCGCCTGTATGCGTGGCAAGAATTCGAACCCGGCGCTCAGTTCGATTCGGCCGTTACGGAGCCGCTCCAGTCTCTCTCCGTGCCGATCGATCTGGCCGAAGGCGACCGGAAGGCAGTCAATATCGGCCGCATTTCGGTGGACCAAGCCGCCGCGGCGTACAAGTAGCGGCGCCGTTGCGCAATAAACTGTAATGGACGGGTCGCAACTTTCAACGAGAATCCGGACATCCTCCAAGCCGGTGACAGCCAGTCCCGGACTATATCTTATTTTGTTTCAATGAGTTGCTATTTCTAAAAAAAGACTTGACCAGGCGCCTGGGCTATTGTGAATCGAAAAGGGGGTTCGGCCCCATCATTTCTCCGTTATATCCTCTTGATCCTGCCCCGTTGCCCACCCGCTCTCAGGAGCGTTCCCACCCTTTCCGGATTCCCCTTTTCATCATTCGGAGCGGCGGACGTGTTCAGCGCGAACAGCAAGTGGTCGAGAGGATCTCGGGCAGGAGCGCCTCCCGCCCGTAGTCGGGCGCGAAATAGCGCTGCTCGGAGAGGCTGCGATAGATGGCGCCGGCGACGCCCGAGGCCACGGGGCCATTCACGGATTTCGTGCCCAACAATATGACCACAATCACCAGCCGGTGATGGTCCACTTCGTTGAACGACCCAAACCACCCCAGATGGCTCGAGTCGCGGAAATCCGTACATGTGCCGGTCTTGCCCAGAATGGGGTCGTTCGGATCGTACCCCGCCCGGCGGGCGGTGCCGAAATCCACGGCGCCGCGCATGCCGGCCTTGATATCGGATATGCCGTCGGAGGCGAGTTCGAGCGGGCGCTTCACCTTCGGCTCGATATCGCCGGCCTCCTCCGGAACGCGCGGATACTGCAGGTAATACAGCGTGCCGCCGTTGGCGATGGCCGAAAGCAACCCCGCCAGCTCCAGCGGCGTCATGAGGATGTCCTCGCCATAGGCGGTCATCATACCAACCCCGCCGGCCTTGGGCGGCTGTTCCGGCCATTCCCCGGGCTCCTCGCCGGTAATATCCAGGCCCGCCTTTTCGCCCAGCCCGAGCATCCGCGCGTAGCGCGTGACGCGCTCGAAGCCGAGTTGGTTCCCCAGCCTCTGGAAAAACAAGTTATTGGAATGGGCAATGGCGGTGGTGAGAGTGAAGCTGGAAGAGCGGCTCAGGCGGACCGGCGTGTCGCGCTCGATCACGCCCTCGCTGAGCGCCGCCAGCGCCGTGACGAGCTTGATGGTGGAGCACGGGACGAAGCCGCTTTTCAGCGCCAGTTTCTGGTTGACGATGCTGAGCACCCGCCCGCTGGTAGGATCCACCGCGACCACGGCGCCGTTCATCGTGCCCAGCGCCGCCACCGCGGCGCGCCGCACCGTGAGGTCGTCGCCATCCACGTTGTCGCCCAGGGTGGGATCGACCGGCGGAGCCGGCTTGTACGCCCTCTTCCTGGCGGCGGGTTTCTTGGCAGCGGATCTCTTCGCGGTCGTGGCCTTTTTCGGAACGGCTTTCTTCGTGGCGGCGGCCGTGTTGGCCGGAGTCTGGGACGCGGTATTCTGGGCCGAACTAACGGCTGCGCGGGCCATCTGGAGCAGAGCCACCAGGACCAGCAGGGCGAAAAGAGTGCCTTTCATTCGTTGGCGCACGAAACGCCCCGGAGTAGCCCGGGCGCTTCCGTTCAAGTAGGTATAACCAGACGGCCTATTATACGACGTGGCGCTCCGGTTTTGGCGCCCCCTTTTGGTTAGTGGGGGGGCCAGGTTCCAGAGGGCGCCGCCGGCGTCATACGCGCAATTCGTAGCCGAGGCCGCGCATGCCTTCGATGATCCGCGCGCGGATCTCGCCGATTTCTTCCGAGGATAGCGTGCGGTCGGGCGAACCGACGGTGAGGCGGAACGAAACGCTCTTTTGGCCCTCCTCGAGCGGCGGGCCGGAATATTGCCGCACGAATTCGACGGACTCCAGGAGCGGTCCGGCGAACGAAGCCAGGCTGGCTTCCAGCTTCCCGGCATGTTCGCGCAGCCCGGCGATCACCGAAAGATCGAAGGCGCTGGAGGGGTAACGCCGGAAAGGCGCGTACTTCGCCGCGGACTCGCTCAGGGACTCGACGAGGCGCAGATCGAGATCCAGAATGGCCGCGCGGCCGAATTCCAGCATCGAGGGGTGCAATTCGAACATCCGCCCCACGGTGTGGCCCCGCCAGAGAATTTCGGCCGCGCGCGCGGGATGCTCGAAGGGGCGTGCGTCCGCGGGGATCGCTTTGGCCCCCGGCAGGAAGCACTCGGCGACGCGCTTGATCTCGAACAGGCCGGCCGAGCCGTCGCCGTGGCGCTCGTAGATGGCGGCCGCCAGGTGCGGGATCTCGTCGGGCAGATCCTCGGCGCGGCGGTGAATCTCCAGGCCGATTTCGAACAGGCGAAAGGCGTCCCGGTGCTTGCCGTTTTCCCGGATGTTGCTCCAGATGCCGGGCAGGAGCGAACTCCGCATCAGAGCCTGGTCGGAAGCGATGGGGTTGGTTACCCGCAGATGCGAAGCGACATCGAAACCGAATGCCTGGACGGCCTCCTCGCTGAGAAACGAGTAGTTGTACGCTTCCGTAAATCCCAGATCTACGAAAAGCGCGCGGGCTTCGTGCTGGAACGCGCGCTCCGGGTTCTCCGGCGGCGAGGAGGAGAGAATCGGCGGCGCGTGGGGCGCGATGGAATCGTACCCCAACATGCGGCCCACCTCTTCCACCAGGTCGTCTTTGATCGAGACATCCTTGGTGGCGCGCCAGGAAGGCACGGTCACGGCGAACACACGGCGCTCCGGCGCCGCCACGCCGAACTCCAGGCTTTCGAGGATGCGGCGCACCTCTGAGGGATCGACGGAGCGTCCCAGCTTGCGTTCCATCCAGTCCAGGGGAAGGCGGATCGGCGCGGGAGCGGGCATCGCCTTCTTCTGGTCGGCCACGCCGCCTACGAGCCGAATGCCGGGCGAAATCTCGCGCAGCAGCTCGATGGCGCGCGCCAGGCCGCGAACCGTGTTGGCGGGGTCCTGCGCCTTTTCGAACCGCATGGAGGCGTCGGTGCGCAGCTTGATGGCCGCGGAAGTCATGCGGATGGAAGGGGCCAGGAAATTGGCGCTTTCCAGCACGACGCGCCGCGTTTTCCCCGTGATCGCGCTCCCCAGCCCGCCGATCACTCCTCCCAAAGCGATCGGCCCCGAGGCGTCGGCGATGGTCACGTTGGCCGGGCCGAGCTCGTATTCCTCTTCATTCAACGCGCGGAGCCGCTCGCCGGGCCGGGCGGGACGGATGAAGATGGCGTCGCCCTGCAGCAGATCCGCATCGAAGGCGTGCATGGGCTGCGCCAATTCGGCCATGACGTAGTTCGTCATGTCGACAATGTTGTTGATGGGGTTCAGGCCGATGGCCGTGAGCCGGCATTGCAGCCATAACGGCGATGGCCTCACCGTCACATCGTCGAAAACCAGCGCGCTGTATCGCGGGCAGAGGCCGAGGTCCTCGATCCGGATCTGGATCGCGGCCGGGCCTGCGGGCAGTAGGCCAGGTTTCACCGGATCCTTCAGCTTGCGCCCAAAAATGGCCGCCACTTCGCGCGCCATTCCGAAGTGGCCCCACAGGTCCGGGCGATGGGTGATGGACTTGTTGTCGATCTCGATGACGCTGTCGGGCAGGCAGCCGGAAAGCGGCGCGCCCACCTGCGCCTCGAGTTCGATCACGCCGGAGTGGTCGCGGTTGACGCCGAGCTCGGCGCCGCTGGCGAGCATGCCGTCGCTCTCGACGCCGTCCACCACCTTCTTGCCGACCGGCGCGTAGGCCGTGATCAGGCCCGGGCGGCAGTTGGGCGCGCCGCACACCACGGTCTTGGGTCCATAGCGGCCCGCATCGACCACGGCCTTGAGGTTGCGCCCGCCGGGGATCGGCTCGACGGAGTCGACGCGCGCGGCGCAGGCGCGCTCCAGCAGGTCGCCCGAGCGCTCGATACCTTCGCACTCGGCGGTCTTCATGGTGATGAGCCGCTCCAGCGGCCCCGGCGCGGCATCCAGGCCCTCGACCAATTCGCGAATCCAGTTGTAGGAGAACTTCACGATTGCCTCGGAGAAACGAAGAACTCACCGCGGAGACGCGGAGACGCGGAGAAAAACGCTGAAAAAACCAATAATGAGTCCAAGGGACTTGGCGTGTTGTTCACGCCATGCGGGCTCCGGCTTCGGCCACCGAGGGAGCGGAGGGTCGCCTGAACGGCCCCAGCGCCGGAGGTTCGCAACCTACAGCCAGGCCAACCCTCGTTCTTCTCCGCGTTTTCTCCGCGTCTCCGCGTCTCCGCGGTGAGATTTCGCATCTAGAACTGCTCCAGGAAGCGCAGATCTCCGCCCTGCAGGTGGCGGATATCGTCGATGCCGTAGCGCATCATCACCAGACGCGTGAGGCCCAGTCCGAAGGCGAAGCCGTTCCACTCCTCGGGATCGATGCCGCTGGCCCGCAGCACGTTGGGATGCACCAGCCCGCAGCCCAGTTGCTCCACCCAGCCGCTCTGCTTGCAGACCGGACACCCCGAGCCGCCGCAGAGGAGGCACTGCACGTCCAGCTCGAAGCCCGGCTCGACAAACGGGAAGTAGCCGGGGCGCAGCCGTACGGTCGCCTCCCGCCGGAAGACCGCGGTGAGCATGGTTTTCATGAAGTAGATCAGGTGCGCAACGGAGACGTCGCGATCGATCATCATGCCTTCAATCTGGTAGAAGGTGTGCTCGTGACTGGCATCCACGCTCTCGTTGCGGAAGACGCGCCCCGGCGCGATCATGCGCAGCGGCGGGCGGAGGCGTTCCATGCCACGGACCTGGACGGGCGACGTGTGGGTGCGCAGCAGGTTGCCGCCCTCCAGCCAGAACGTGTCCTGGGCGTCGCGCGCCGGGTGGGTGGCGGGAATATTCAGGGCGTCGAAGTTGTGGTGTTCGGTCTCCACCTCGGGACCGTCGAGCACGGCGAAGCCCAGCGAAGAAAACAAATCCTCAAGCTCCCGCTGAATGCGCGTGATGGGGTGCGGATGGCCGCGGCGCGGGCCGGGAGCGGGCAGGGTGAGATCGATCCACTCGCGTTCCAGGCGGGCGCGCAGATCGGTTCCGGTGAACTCGCGCTTCCTCGCTTCGAGCGCCGCCTCGAGCGCCTGCTTGGCGTCGTTGAGCAGCTTGCCGGCGCGCGCCCGCTCCTGGGGCGCAAGCTTGCCCAGTTGTTTGAAGAACTGGTCGAGCGTCCCCTTGCGGCCCAGAACCTCGACGCGCACGGCCTCCAATTCCTCCGGCGAGCGCGAAGATGCCATGCGGCCCAGGGAACCGGATTCCAGTTCCCGAATCGATTGATCCAGCATGAATATGGAGTCCCATTTTAGCAGGCGCGGACCAGAAGCCCTGCTCCTCCACGGGGGTTGTTGCGGCCAAACGATAATGTCCTGCTGATGACCCAAGCCGAGCGAGACCGGCTGGCGACCTTGAAGAAGCCCGCTATTCCGACGCTGCTCCGCGTCGTAAGCGCCGGCCTCACGGCATTTCCGAAACGGCTGATTCCCTGGCAAGTTGCTGCGCTCCGGGCGCATCATCCTATATACTGAAAAAGACTCTCCCGGTTTCCCCCGCAGGGGGACCAGACTACGCGAAGAGGACATGAAGAGGCGATGAGTTTAAGTCAACTGGCGCGATCAATTAGCGAGTCGCCCACCCTGAAGCTGAACGAAACCGCGGCGCTGCTCAGGGACAAAGGCGAACCGGTCATCCATTTAGGCGGCGGCGAGCCGAAGAGCAGGGCTCCCATCGATGCCATCATAAGCTGTGCGGCTCTGCTGCATACAGGCGAAATCAGGTACACGCCGGCGGACGGCATTCCGGCGCTGAAAAAGGCCATCATCCGTTACACGGAGGAACATTACGACCGGCAAGCGTCGCCGGGCAACGTAATTGTTTCCAGCGGCGCCAAGCAATCGATCATGGTGCTGCTGCACGCCATCCTCGATCCCAAGGACGAGGTCGTTTATCCGGCGCCGTACTGGGTGAGCTATCCCGAGATGGTGAAGATCGCGGGAGGCGTGCCCGTGGCGGTCACGGCCCTCGACGGAGGGTTCGAGCCCACCGTGGAGGAGATGGCCGACGCGATGGGCCCGTATACCAAGGCCGTCCTTCTGAATAGCCCCAATAATCCGTCCGGCGCCGTATACTCGGACGAATTCGTCGCTGGCGTGGTGGAGTTGTGCGAGAAGCGCGGCCTCTACCTGATTATGGACGACACGTACAATCGGCTGATCTTCGACGGGCGCGCGCCCACGAACTGCTACCGGTTCAGCCACGACCACAGCCTCGACCAATCCAAGCTGGTGGTCGTCAATTGCGTGTCCAAGATGTACGCCATGACGGGGTTCCGTATCGGCTGGACCATCGCCAGCAAGGAGCTGGTACGCGCCATGACCAACATCCAGTCGCAGGAGACTTCGGGACCGGCCGCGCCCTCGCAATGGGCCGCGGTGGGCGCGCTGAACGGCGTGCAATCGTCCATCGAGAGCCTGCGCCAGACGCTGGAGAACAACCGCAACGTCATGATGGCGCGCCTCGGCGCCTTTTCCGGGGTGAAGACGGTGAAGCCCGCCGGCACGTTCTTTTGCTTCCCGGACTTCAGCGCCTATGAGAAAGATTCTCAGAAGCTGTCGCGCCTCCTGCTGGAAAAGGTCCGCGTGGTCACCGTCCCCGGCCGCGAATTCGGCATGGAGGGCCACCTCCGGTTGAGTTATTGCGGCTCGCTCAAGGAAATCACCGAGGGCGTCGAGCGCATCAAGTGGGCGCTGGACCCATACGCGCCGAACGAGCTGTTTCTGGGAGACCGCAAACTGGTACGAGACTGGCAATGAACCCCTACGTTGATCTTCCATCCCCCGCGCAATCCGAAGCCGGGGCGCTGGCCAGCGTCTATGGCTTGCAAAACCACGGCCTCGGGAACTTCCATCGCGCCTACTGGAACCTGACCACCGCGTCGCTGTACGAGGAGGCCGTGTTCCGGGGCGAGGCGCAAGTCGGGCATCTTGGCCCGCTGCTGGTCAACACCGGCAAACACACCGCGCGCGCCGCGGCCGACAAGTTCGTGGTCACCGACAATTCCACCGACAGCCGCGTCTGGTGGGGAGAGTACAACCGGCCTTTCTCCGCGGAGCGGTTCAGCGCGCTGCTGGCGCGGCTGCAAGGATTCCTCCAGGGCCGCGACGTTTTCGTGCAGGATTGCTACGCGGGCGCCGATCCGGACTATCGCATGCCCATCCGGATCGTCACCGAGAAGGCGTGGCACAGCCTCTTTGCCCGCACCATGTTCATGAAGATCCGGAGCGCGGAGGAGCTGAAACGGCACGTGCCGGAATTCACCGTGATCTGCGCTCCTTCTTTCCTGGCTTCTCCGATTATCGACGGCACGCGCACTGAAACCTTCATCATCATTAATTTCGCCGAGCGGCTGGCCATCATCGGGGGCTCCAGTTACGGCGGAGAGATCAAGAAGACCATCTTCACGACGCTGAATTTCCTGCTGCCTTTCGATGGCGTGCTGCCCATGCACTGCTCCGCCAACGTGGGGCCCGATGGCGACGTGGCGCTGATGTTCGGCCTTTCCGGCACGGGCAAGACCACGCTATCGGCGGACCCGGCGCGCCAACTGATCGGCGACGACGAGCACGGCTGGAGCGACAACGGCATTTTCAACTTCGAGGACGGCTGCTACGCCAAGACGATCCGCCTGTCGCCCGAGGCCGAGCCGCAGATTTACGCCTGCACGCGCCGCTTTGGAAGCATTCTGGAAAACGTGGTGTACGATCCGCAGTCGCGCCGCCTGGACCTGGACGACGACCGGCTCACGGAGAACACCCGCGGCGCCTATCCGTTGGAATACATCGACAATTCCCTCCCCGCAAAGATGGCCGGCCACCCGCGCAACGTCCTGTTTCTGACCTGCGACGCGAGCGGCGTGATGCCGCCCATCGCGCGCCTCACCCCGGATCAGGCTCTGTACCATTTCATCTCGGGTTACACCAGCAAGATCGCCGGCACCGAGATCGGTCTGGGCGTGGAACCGGAGATTACCTTCAGCACCTGTTTCGGCGGACCGTTCATGGTGCACCATCCATACACCTACGCCGAAATGCTGAAAGCCCGGCTGCTGAAGTACGGCGTCACGTGCTGGCTGGTGAACACCGGTTGGACGGGCGGCCCGTTCGGAATTGGGAAGCGCATCTCGATACGGCACACCCGCGCCCTGGTCAATGCCGCCCTCAGCGGGAAGCTGCACGACGTGAAATTCCGTCCGGACCCGGTCTTCGGATTCGACGTGCCCACGGAATGCGAAGGCGTTCCGTCGCAGATTCTCGATCCGGCCAACACTTGGCCGAACCGCGAGGAGTACCACCGCAAGTACGCCGCCCTGGCCGCGCGCTTCATCGAGAACTTCAAGCTCATGCAGGACGGTTGCCCGAAGGACCTGGCGGAAAGCGGCCCTAAACTATCCGCCGTGAGCGTCTGAACGCCATAGAAGGGTCACCGCACGTATTGGGGCGGGATACCCTTCCCCCACGGGTCGTACTCGGCGGCGAAGCGTACGCGATCGGAGACGGAGGGGTGGTCGTATAGCCAGAATTCGATGAACGGGCTTGGGTTCGGGTCTGAAAGGCTCACCTCGCCCAGGATTTGAAAGGCCTGCGCGGCAGCCTGAGAAGCGTCGGGCACGATGCCGTGAATCACTTCCAGGCCGTAGATGTCCGCGTGATGCTCGAGCATGCGGCTGAACGAGCTCGTCGCCGGCTCGGCGGCGAAACTCAGAACGGCGAACGCCAGCATGAGCAGGGGGAGCGCGGCCCAATCGTCCAGCCCGAGAATGTTCCAGCGCGCGCCCCAGCGCGCAATCATCCTCCGCATGGCATGGTACGCGGCGAACAGGCCGGCCAGCAACAGCGCGCAGATCCCGCCGATGCTCAGCCAGATGTGGCCCAGCACGTAGTGGCCCATTTCGTGGCCGAAGACGAACAGCGTCTGGCCGGTAGTCATCTTCCGCAGCGTGGTGTCCCACACGACGACGCGCTTGGAGGCGCCGATGCCCGCCACGTACGCATTCAGCGATGTCAGTTTCTCGCTGGCCTTCATTTCGTAGATGCGCCCGGGCGGAATGGCCAAGCCTCCGCGCGCCACGACCTTCTCGATCTGCGCCACCAGCGCCGGCTGCGTCGACGCCAGCGGCTCGAACTGGTAGAACAGCGGCTCAATGACCACGGGAGCGATGAAGAGCAGGAACAATACGATGGGGATTGACGACAGCCAGAAGTAGAACCACCAGCGGCGCGCGCTGCGGCGGATCGCGCCATACAGCATCCAGGCCACGAATCCCAAGACGGCGAACTCAATCAACTCGCCCTTGCTCCAGTCCCAGAACCAGGAGCCCCAGCCCTGAACCGATTGCTGGTACTTCAGCGAAAGACGCTGGTCGTAGAGAGATACTGGCAACTCCAGGATATCGACCGTCAGAAGTAACAGCGGCGTAAAGATGTACGCCTGCACGATGCGGCGCCGGGAGATGGTTTGCGCCCAGTTGCGGAAGCGGGGCGCCACGCGCCACGCCAGAAGGCCGGCGAGAACCGCCACGCCGTAGGCGAAGCCGATGAAGTGCAGCCAGTCTCGCGCGTGGGCGTACGCAATCGCTTGGGCCAGTTTCTCGGGCGGCAGGGTGTAGGTCTTGACTTGTTTCCCCGGTTCCAGCGGGGCCGGAGCGGAGGTCCGGGGTTGCGCGGCGGCCATGGCGGCAGCCAAAGCGAGAAGAACAATCAGGCGTCGAAGCGTCACGTGCGCCTCCTGTGCGAGTATCCAGTGGCGCGGAACAGGCGCCGGAAACACGCGCACGGGCCGGCACCCGTCCCGGTGTTCAGCCGCTTACGCCAGGGCGTCTTCGCAGTACTTCAGGCACTTCTTCATCTCGGTGATGAGGTCGGAGCCTTCCGGAACGGCGATTTCCCATTCGAGATTGCACGGGAACGGGTACTTGCCCTTTTTCACCAATTGCAGGACTTGCTTGATCGGCGTGTCGCCCATCCCCCAGAGGACGCCGGGACCGTGATCCTTCTTGCGGTCCTTCAGGTGCAGGTTCGTGATCCGGGCGTGGTGCTTCTGGATGAACGCCACGGCGTCGTAGTTGGCCGCCGTGAAATGGCCGATGTCCAGGTTGATGCCGTTGTACCCGCCATAGGCCATCAGCGTGTCGTAGCTCTCCAGGGTGGCGGTCTGGTTTGGGTCGTTGGTTTGATCGTGGCCGTGATAGCCGACCATCATCTTGTGTTTGTCGGCGATGGGGGCGATGCGCTTGGCCATGGTCAGCGTGGTGCTGGTGCTGATGGCCTTGGCTCCCAACCCCTTGGCCATGGAGAAGCCAAACTCGATGTCGTCGTCCTTCATGGCGTCCTGCATGTTGTAGCACAGCAGAGCGACATCGATGCCGGCGTCGTTGAACTGCTTGCGGACAGCCGCCCACGTGGCGGGCGTCGCCGCCGCGCGCCAATCGGCGAGCTTTTTCTGGGCGGCTTCCCGCTCGGCGATCTGCTCGGGAGTCAACGGCGCGCGGCCGCCACCCGCGCCCCGGCCTCGACCGGCGCCGCCGGCTTGACCGGGCGCTCCGCCCTCCCGGCCAGCGCCCGCCCCGCGCGCCTGCGCTTCAGGAGCGCCGCCGGGCCCGCGTCGCGCCGCGCCGCCGCCGCCCGTCGGAACTACCGGCGCGCCGGCCAGTTGTTCGCAGTGGTTCGACATGAGTTCCACTTCGCCCAGCCCGATGTCGACCATGGCCTTGATGACGACTGCCGCGTCGGTAGTGACGATGCGGTTGAAACTGTAACTGATGGCGCCGATCTGCACGCCCCCGAACTTCGAGTTGATCGTCTTCGCCGCGCCCAACATCTTAGCCATGGGCAGCGTGGCGAGTGCGACCTTTCCTACATCTCGTCTTGTGTACAACATTCTCCTATCCTTCCTCGGCGGGCCGCCAGCTTATCCGCCGGCCAGCGTTACGTCCGATTCTATAACTTCGGTTCCCAACCCTTGCGAAACACCGGCTTTAAGTAGTCGTTCGCCTCGGCGCGATTCGTGAAACGACCCGTCTTGGCATCGTAGTTCAGTTTACCCTCATAGCGGTATGCAACCGCGCCCAGCGTGACCCACTCCGCGTATGGTCCGGCGATGCTGAAATTGGAGCAGGAAGGGTCGCCGCCTTTGCAGGCGCGGATCCAATCGCGGTAATGCCCCGGCGAGCGAGGCAGCACTGGAGGGGGAAGCCTGTACTCGGCCCATTTCGCGGCGGGAAGCAACCACACGCCTTCACCGCGCTCGACGGTAGCCATATAGCCCTTGTCGCCGACGAAGAGGGCGCCGCTGCCCGTCAGCACGCCCGTCGGGGCTCCGCCACGGCCCCCGCTTCCGCCCGCGCCGCGGCCCGCCTGGCTCCCGGCCTGTGGACCGCGAGCTCCGGCCGCGCCGCGCGCGCCCTGCCCGCGGCCGCCGCCGAAGCCGCCGCCCGATCCCAGATCCGGCCGTCCCAATGCGGCCAGATTGTTGGGACTAGGCAGCAGAACCTCGTCTTCCAGCCCCTTTGGCCGGTAGAGGTAGGGCAGGTTCGCGCCATGCACGCCGTCGTACCAGTAAACCGAAACCGGCGGCATGTTCCCGCGAGCGGCGAAATCGTAACGCAGCACGGACCGCAGCGGGTAGGTGAACTTGCTTCGCTGTTCGGCGCGGATTACCTCGATCGCAATCGGCATGCCCAGTTGCAGGGCTTGGTTCGCCGGGCCCAGCGTGTGGATGCCCCAATCGCCCAGCGAGCCCGTGCCGAAATCGTAGAACCCGCGCCAGTTGAAGGGCTCGTAGAATCCACCCGGAGCGCTGGCGCCGGTGGGCGCGTGTTCCTTGTCCCAACCCCCGGAGGTGTAAGGGCGCGCCACGGCGCCACCCAGCCATAGGTCCCACTCCAGGCCCTCCGGGATGGTTTCCGGAGGCGGGATCGCCTGAATGCCCTGCGGCCAACCTGGCGCCCCGGTCACGGCGTGTACTTCGGTGACGTTGCCGATCTCGCCGGACCACACGATCTCGCAAGCCGTACGGTGCGCCTCGTGCGAGTAGCCCTGGTTACCCATCTGCGTCGCCACTTTGTACTTGGCGGCCGCATCCGCCAGCAGCCGGGCTTCCCACGGCGTGCGCGTCAGGGGCTTTTCCACGTACACGCCCTTGCCGCGCTCCATGCAAGCCAGCGCCACCGTGGCGTGCATATGATCGGGGACGGCGATGACGCAGGCATCGATGTCGCGACCTTCCTTATCCAGCATTTTCCGGAAGTCGGAATACTGCGTGGCCTGGGCGTACCGCTTGAAGGTGGGGCCGGCCTGCCGGGAATCCACGTCGCACAGGGCGACGATGTTTTCCGACGCGCAGCCGCCCAGATCGTCCGCACCCCGGCCGCCTACGCCGATGCCGGCCAGGTTCAATTTCTCATTGAACGCCTTATATCCCGCCGCCTTGAGCGAAGCGACGCTGCCGAAACCGCCGGCCGGCACGGCTCCGGCCAAAAGCGCTCCATAGAAAAAGTGGCGCCTCGATACGCCCGCTTGAGACATTGTTTGCACTACCTCCGTTCCGCTACGATTGCCCCCCCACCGGCAACCTGCGACCGCGCGGCGGATGACAAGACCTGAAAAACTGGACAGATGAGTATAGCGTAAATCATCCGCCACGACGCTGGAGCGCGGCTGGCGGGGCGGACGATCGTTCTTCGCCGTCCGCCGAGTCGCGCGACGATTCCGCTCACCCGTACACCCGCAAGGCGCCGGCGCCCCCGCCCCGGCCCTTGGTATTTCTCTGCAAGGGAGGTCGCGGCTGCGGTTATGGCGCTCTGCGCCATCTCCGTGTCGAGGTCTTGATCGCCGCTCGAATTTCCGCGGTTAGGTTAGAATAGGCCTGTCGTAGTTGGGGCGCGCCTGTGGCCAGCCCGTGGCCAGTCCGGCGTCCGATCTGAACTGAGGTAATCGGCTCGATGTCTTCCGCGCAGGCTGGCGCGCCTTCCCAAGGTTCGCTGTTCCGGAGCATGCTGCACGGCAGCGGGGTCTACTCGATCGCTATTCTCGGCGTACCCGCGGCCAGCATGATCCTTTTGCCAGTCACCACCCGGTGTCTGACCACGGCCGATTACGGCGTCATAGATCTGCTGCAGCGCGTCAACGACGTGCTATCCACGTTGCTCGGCATCGGTTTCTCGTCGGCGCTGGGGTATTTTTACTTCCAGCCGGGCTCCGGCAAAGATCGGCGCGCGGTGGTGGGCACGGCCGTGCTGGGAGCGACCGGGCTGGGAGCGGCCGCCGGGCTGGCCTGCTGGCCCTTCGCCGGCCTCCTGAGCCGCTGGGTATTCCCGGGCATTGCCGCCACTTCCTATCTGCTCCTTGTTGCGGCGACGATGCCCGCGAGTTTCCTTCTGGAAGCTCTCTTCGGCTGGCTACGCGTCAGGAACCGGCCCACCATCTTCACCGCGGCGGCGCTGTTTCGGGTCGTCATCATCATCGCCGGCACCGTGGCCCTGGTAGGCTTGCTTCGCCTCCACGTGTGGGGCGTGCTGTACACGTCCGTGGCCGCCATAGCGCTGACCAACCTCGGCCTCTTGGTCTATTGGTTCCACGAGGTGGGGGTCGGGTTCGACGCGCGGCTCTTCGCGCGCATGGCGAAATTCGCCGCGCCGCTGGGAGTCGGCGGGCTGGCGATGTTCATTGTCCATTTCGGGGACCGGTTCATTTTGCCGCATTACCGGTCGTTCGGCGAGGTGGGCGTCTATTCGCTGGCCTACAAGATCGGAATGCTCATGAGCTACTTCTACGGCGCGTTTCACACGTACTGGAGCGCGCAGGTATTCCAGATCATGCGGCGGGACGACGCGGAAGAGGTTTTCGCCCGGATGTTCACGTACGTCATTCTGGGCCTGTCGCTGTGCGGCCTGGGGCTGACCGTGTGCGTGGGACCGGCCTTGCGGATCGTGTCGCCGCCGGCGTTTCAGGGCGCCGTGGCGGTGGTCCCCGTGCTCGTGACCGCCTACTACGTGCGGGCGATCGGCGATTTTCTGCGTTGCTTATTTCTGGCCCTGGGCCGGCCGGCTTACGACGCCATCTGCAGTTGGTTGGGGGCGCTGACCTGTCTGGGGGCCTACTTCGCACTGATTCCGCCATTCGGAATGTGGGGCGCCGCGTATGCCACCGTGGGAGCCTTCACGGTCATCGGTGCCATCTCGGTGATCTGGACCTACCGGCTCCGGCCGTATCGCCTCGAAGCCGGCCGCCTGGGCAAAATCGCAGCCGCTCTGACCGTCTCCGGATTGACGTATGCACTCATCCCGGCCTCTTCCCTGGCCGCGCAGATCGGCTTGGCGGCGCTGGCGCTGGCATTGTTCCCAGCCATGCTGTGGCTGTTGCGGTTCGCCCATCCGAAGGAAATCGGAGCGGCGTGGGCGGCGGTGGCATGGCTTACGCCGAGACGGTTCCGCACGCCGGCGTGAAGGGGGCTCGCGACGAAATGCCGAGCCGGCGCAGGGTCGCCACTCTTCCCTTATTCGGACTGCCTGGGAGTCTCGAACGCCACAAGTCAACGGTTTGGGCATTTTGCGTCAACTTGATGTGACGCGGATTTATCCGGGAGCGATGTCAGAGAGGCACGCCAAACACCCAGCATTCGCAGCCTTCTTGTTAGCCCAGCGGACGCCGAACAAACTCCATGCTCCTTGACGTATTCAAGGGCTGGATGATTCGGATTATGCTGCGTGGGATAATCTCCTGCAAATGGCTGATAAACCGTCTAGGACTGACTGGGATGTTTTCGTAAGCTACAGCTCCGCAAACCGCAAGCAAGCAGAATGCGTTGTCCAAGGGCTGAATCATAGCGGCCTGAAGGTCTGGTTTGACAGAAACCAAGTCTCGCCAGGCGACTACGTTTGGGACTCCATCAACGCCGGCCTCAACGGGTCTCGCGTCATAGTTCTGCTGGCTTCCTCAGCTTCCATCAAGTCGCGCTGGGTATTAAACGAGCTCGATGCAGCAATGATGCGTGAGATACATGAGAAACGCAGAGTAGTGATCCCCGTGCTGTTGGGAAGGATAAACAGTGCAGATCTCCCTCCGGATATCCGCGGGAAGAACTACATCGATCTTCGGTACGGCTTTCAGCGCCGGTACGCGACCGAAGGAACACACCTCGTCAATGCCATCCGGGCTCTCCTACAGCCAGGAGACCCTGACAGGGTGGCTATCCCGTTAGGCGATGTGGCAATGCGCCACATCCTCAGCTACAAGTACATGGCTCTGCTCGAGGCCTCCGAGGTGCCCAATGATTTCCTTGACGCTGTGGTTGAGGCGTTCATACGAGATCCTGGCGGTGTGACGTCTAATGCGGAAAGGGAAAAGCTTTTGGAGAATTATGGACGGTGGGGCGCACGTCAGGTCTTGAAGTTCTTCCTGGATCACTCTAAGATCAAATTCACAAGGTGGTTCACACAAGGGGATTACGAGGAGCTGCTGTCGGAAATCGATACGTTCCTAGCGATGATGGGATCTCAAGAGCTTGCCGCGCAGGCTGGCGAACGCATCGAAATGGGAATCGCCCCAGACAGGTCGATCGCTTATCGAGTGATCGATACGAAATCGACCTAGGTGAATCGTGACGCTGAGCGTAATTGCGCTGCCTTTCGGGCATGGCCGCGCCAGACGCGGGGTCCTCGCGTGCTGGCCTTTCCGTGTGGCCGACGATGGTCCTCCCGTAAAAACGCCGCTCACGGAAACCACATGAGCGTATAGTCGCCGTCCCGTACTTGTGCCGTTGAAGGTTTCCAAACGGCGCTACGGGGTTTCACTGCCCCAGAATTTCCAAATACCTGGCCACGGCTTCGATGCCGCGGTAAAAGTTCGGGAGGTGGAACTTTTCGTTGGGTGAGTGCAGGCGGTCGTCGGGCAGGCCGAAGCCCATCAGGACGCTGGGAATACCCAGGTACCGATCGAACACGCCCACGATGGGGATGGAGCCGCCGGAGCGAATGTAAACCGTCTCCGTACCGAATACTTGCTTCATGGCTTCGGCGGAGGCGCGGATGAACGGATTGTCCGGGTTCGTCAGCGACGGGGCTCCCGCGCTCAACAGCTTCAACTCCGCGGTCACGCTGCGGGGACAGGCGGCCTTCACCGCGGCCGTGAGCTGCGCGATGGATTCATCGACGCGCTGATCGCCCACCAGGCGCGTGGAGATCTTCGCCACGGCGCGGGCGGGAATCACCGTCTTGGCACCTTCGCCGGTGAAGCCGCCGCGAATGCCGTGGACCTCCAGCGTGGGCCGCGCCCATACGCGCTCCAGCACCGGGATTCCGGGCTCGCCCACCAGCTCCCTGGCGCCCATTTCCTTTTCGACGTATTCCTTTTCGTCGAAGGGCAGCCGCGCCCAGGCCTCCCGCTCCTTGGGACTGGGCGGAACCACGCGGTCGTAAAAGCCGGGGATCTGGATGTGGCCGTCGCGGTCCTTCAGGGCGCACAGAATCTCGGCAATGGCCATGATGGGGTTGGGCGCCGCGCCGCCGTACACTCCGGAATGCAGGTCCTGAGTGGCGCCTTCCACCAGCAGCTCGTAGTACACCAGCCCGCGCAGGCCCACGCAGATGGTGGGCATATTGGGCGCGAACATTTCGGTGTCGCACACCACGGCCGCGTCCGCCTTCAAACGCGGCGGCTTGGTCGTGACGTACGCTTCGATGTGCTCGCCGCCAGTCTCCTCTTCGCCCTCCAGCAGGAACTTCACGTTGACAGGCAGCTTACCGGTGGACTTCAGCAGCCCCTCGATGGCCTTGACCTGGATCAGCACTTGCCCCTTGTCGTCGCAGGCGCCGCGGGCAAAGATGTCGTCGCCGCGGATCTCCGGCTCGAAGGGCGGCGATTTCCACTCTTCCAGCGGGTCGGGTGGTTGCACGTCGTAGTGGCCGTAAAAGAGAAGGGTGGGCTTGCCGGGCGCTTTCAACCATTCGGCGTAGACCAGCGGGTTGCCGTCGCCTTCGATCAACTCGGCGGTGGTCATCCCCGCCGCCAGCAGTTCGTTCCTGGCGAATTCGGCCGCGCGCCGGATGTCGGGCTTGTTTTCCGACAGCGCGCTGATGCTGGGAATGCGGAGGAAGGCCTTCAGGCTTTCCAGGAAGTCGGACTGGTGCTCTTGGTAGTAGTTCATGGCGGCTCCAGTCCTAGTATCGCGCCGCGCGGCCCGGTTCACGAGAGTTTCTTGAGCAGCGCCTTCAAACGAACCAGGGCGTCCTCGCGCGCTTTCTTGTTGGCGGCGTTCGCGGCGGGGTCCTCGCCCGCGCGCATGAAGCCGTGGCCGGCGCCCGCGTAAACTACCGGCTCATAGGTTTTCCCGGCCGCTTTCATGTGCACCGTCGTGTCGGGGATGGTGGCGGAGATGCGCGCGTCGTTTTCCGCGTAGAAGCCGTATACGGGCGCCGTAATGCGGGCCATGGCGTCCGCGGGAGGCGGAGGTCCGTAGAAAACGAAGGCGCCCGCTAAGTCCGCGCGCTTGGTGGCGTAGCTGAAAGTCTGGCCGCCGCCCCAGCAGAAGCCCGCCACGAAGAGCTTGCCCGTGGAAGCTGGAAGTTTCTTGGCGTAATCCGCGGCGGCGTTGAGATCGGCGGTGATTTGATCGGGCGGCAGCTTGCCGATGGCCTCGCCCACGCCGCCCGGCGGAAAGTCCTTGGTACGGCCGCCGGTCGGCGCCATGCCCGAAAGAAGGTCGGGCGCGACGGCGATGTAGCCGGCGGCGGCGATCTGATCGGCCATATCCTCCACCCAGTCGGTGTGGCCAAAGATCTCGTGAATCAGCAGGACCACCGGGGTCTTATCCTTCGATTCGGGATATACGACGAATGTTTCTATAGACCGGCCGTCGTGTTTGACGGTCACCCACTCTCTGTGGCGCGGCGACTTGTCAACCGTCTGGCGCGCCCAATCCTGAGCCGCCAGAGTGCAGGCGCCCAGAGCCAGCAGCATCGTGAATCGAGTCATTCTCCTGTTCTAGCATTGCCGGTCCCGGCGGCGGGGAGGAGCAATAACAGTCCCGAAACTCCTCGAGGCGCGGCGGCGAACTCAGGAGCTTCCACGCTCCCGGCGGATTCCGGCATGGCGCGAACCATCGTTTCTCACGATCCGCGGCGATGCGCTACCCTGGTGAAGAGTTCATGATTTCCCGCATTGCCATCGCGACCGCCGACGGGGCGTCCGTCTGCGACCACCTGGCGCGCAGCGTCGCTTTTGTCGTGCTGGAGATGGAGGACGGCCGCATCGTCTCCCGTTCCGTTCGCAGCCGCGACTCCGGCCCCTGCGGCAATCACAAGAGCTTCGTCGAGATGCTCGAAGGCTGCCAGGCCGTGATTTGCGGCGGCATCGGCCAGGGCGCGTTCGATTCGCTGACCGCGCACGGCATCCAGCCGGTCGTGGCCGCGGGCGCGTGCTCCATTGAAGACGCCGCGAGCCGGCATCTTGCCGGAACGCTGGCCGCCACCGGCGAGCGCGCCTGCCTCTGCCACTGAACCTCGAAGCCCGTGCTACATTTTTCTGATGGAGGTGCGATGCGTCGCTGTCTGCATGTCTTGGCTGTAGCGTTGCTGCTTGCCCTGTCTGTTTTCGCCCAGGATGTCGATATTCCGTTCCAGAAGTTTGTTCTGGGGAACGGTCTCACCCTGATCGTCCATGAAGACCACAAAGCGCCCATCGTAGCGGTGAACATCTGGTATCACGTTGGGTCGAAGAATGAGCGCGCCGGGAAAACCGGATTCGCGCACCTGTTCGAACACCTCATGTTCGGCGGCAGCCAACATTTCCAGGGCCGG
This sequence comes from Bryobacteraceae bacterium, assembly GCA_050012095.1. GTDB lineage: Bacteria > Acidobacteriota > Terriglobia > Bryobacterales > Bryobacteraceae > BOG-224. The sequence continues at coordinate 23,870 of JBEKHV010000058.1, forward strand.
TACATCGACGCGCTGGAGCGCATCGGCGCCACCGACCTCAACGGCACCACCAACGAGGACCGCACCAACTTCTTCGAGACCGTGCCCGTCTCGGCGCTGGATTACACGCTGTGGATGGAGTCCGACCGCATGGGCTACATGAACGCCGCCATCGACCAGAAGACGCTCGACCTGCAGCGCGGCGTGGTGCAGAACGAAAAGCGTCAGGACGAGAACGAGCCATACGGGCTGGTTTCCGAGCAGATCGACCACGATACGCACCCCGCGGGCCACCCCTATTCCTGGAGCGTGATCGGCTCCATGGACGATCTCAACGCCGCCTCGCTCAACGATGTCCACGAGTGGTTCACGAGTTACTACGGCCCGTCCAACGCCGTGTTAGTGGTGGCCGGCGACATCGACGCCGAAACGGCGCATCAGAAGGTCGAGAAGTACTTTGGCGAAATCCCGCCCGGCCCGCCCGTGACCCGCGAGCGCGCATGGATCGCCAAGATGACCGGCGCGCACCGCGCCGTGCTGCAGGACCGCGTGCCCGAGGCGCGCGTCTACATGGTCTGGAATATGCCCGAATTCGGCGCCGTGGATTCCGACTACCTGGACCTGGTAAGCGACGTCCTGGCGGCGGGCGAGACCTCGCGGCTTTACAAGCGGCTGGTCTACACCGACCAGATCGCCACCGACGTCGCCGCTTATGTGGACCCGCGCGAAATCGGAGGGCAATTCCTGATCCAGGCCACCGCGAAGCCCGGCGTCGAGCTGGCGAAGGTGGAGAAGGCCATCGATCAGGAGTTGGCGCGCTTTCTGGCCTCCGGCCCGACGCTGGAGGAGGTGCAGCGGGTTCGCACGCAGTACCTTGCCAACTTCACCCGCCGGGCGGACCGCATCGGCGGTTTCGGCGGGAAGTCCGACGTGCTGGCCATGAGTCAGACGTATCTGGGCGACCCCGCCGCTTACAAGGTCAAGCTGGCCCGCGTGCGCGAAGTCACGGCGGCCAAGCTGCTGGGCGCCGCCAAGCGCTGGCTTTCCGACGGCGTGTACGAGCTCGACGCTCTGCCCTTCGGCGATAGCGAGGCCTCCGCGCAGAAGGCAGACCGCGCGAAGCCGCCGGAGATCGGCCCGGCCCCCGAGCTTCGCCTGCCCAAATTGGAACGCGTCACGCTCTCCAACGGGCTCAAGGTGGTCTTGGCGGAGCGGCACGAAATCCCCATCGTGAATTTCGCTTTGCTCGTGGATTCGGGCTATGCCGCCGATCAGTTCGCCGGTCCTGGAGGGCGCCCCGGCGCGGCGGAGCTGGCCGCCACCCTGTTGAACAAGGGGACCAAGACCCGCACGGCGCTGGAAATCAGCGAGCAACTGGCCCAGCTCGGCGCGCAGTTGGACGTCTCGGCCAGCGTGGATTCGATCACAGCGCGCCTTTCCGCGCTGAAGGCGAAGCTGGACGCCACGCTCGATATCTTCACCGACATCGTGCTGCACCCCACCTTCCCGGAGGCCGATTTCAAACGCGAGCGGACGCTGCAACTGGATTCCATCGACCGCGAAAAGAGCGAGCCGATGGATATGGCGCTCCGCGTCATGCCCGCTCTCATTTATGGAAAGGGCCACGCTTATTCGGAACCGTGGACCGGCTCGGGGACCGCCGAGAGCGTTACCAAACTTACCCGCGAGGACATGGTCAATTTCCATGCGGCCTGGTTTAAGCCGAACCACTCCACGCTCATCGTGACCGGTGATACGACCTTGGCGGAGATGAAGCCCAAGCTGGAGCAGTTGTTCGCCGCCTGGCAGGCCGGCGACACGCCGAAGAAAAACGTTGCCGCCGTCGCGCCGGCCGATCGTTCGGTGGTCTATCTGATGGACCGCCCCGGCTCGCAGCAGACGCTCATTCTGGCGGGCAACATCGCGCCGCCCAAGAATAACCCGGCCGAAATCTCCATCGTGACCATGAACAACATCCTGGGCGGCGATTTCGGCGCGCGCATCAACATGAACCTGCGCGAGGACAAGCACTGGTCCTATGGCGCCGAAACTCTCTTAATGAGCGCGCGCGGCCAGCGGCCGTTCCTGGTTTACGCGCCGGTCCAGACCGACAAGACCAAGGAATCGCTGGCGGAGGTGGATAAGGAGCTGCGAGACATCCTGGGCGGCCGTCCCGCCACGACTCAGGAACTGGCGCGCGTCAAGAACAGCGAAACGTTGCGGCTGCCCGGCTCCCGAGAAACCATTGGCCAGGTGCTCGATTCCATCGTCAATCTGGTGCAGTACGATCTGCCCGACGACTACTACCAGACCTTCGCCGGCAAGGTCCGCGCCCTGACCCTGGCCGATATTAATCAAGCGGCCGCCGAGGTGGTGCAACCGGCCCATCTGGTCTGGGTGGTGGTGGGAGACCGCGCCAAAATCGAGGCGGGAGTCCGTGAACTGGGGCTGGGAGAAGTCCGGATTCTGAACGCGGAATAGCGGCCGGCTCCGGGCCAATCGAGCGCCGCAAGCCGTCCGCTACGGCGCGTACGTCCGCAAGAATTCCGCGTCGGATGCGGCGCAAATCTCCGTTTGCTCGCCGGTTTCGGGCAGCAGCCACACCTCGCCGGGCTGGAACGGTTCGGCGCCGATCGCCCCGCGGCCTGCGAGCGCGATCCACAACTGGCACCTTTCGGGTTGGGGAACGATCCGCTCGCCGGCTGCGAGCCTCACCGACTCGGTCACAAAGCGGCTCGAACGGACCAGTTCCTCACGGCCGGGGCCCAGCGGCTTGGGGCGCGCCGCTCCCGGATGCACGCCCAGGTCGCAGATTGGGACGGCCTGCTCCACGTGGATGTCGCGCGGGCGGCCGTAGTCCCACAGGCGGTAGGTCACGTCGGAGTTCTGCTGGATTTCGCACAGCACGATCCCGGCGCCGATGGCGTGGACGGTGTGCGCCGGCGTGAAGTACGTCTCGCCGGCCCGCACCGGAAACCAGTTCAGCAGGGCCTCGATCTCGCCGGTCCGCGTGGCCTCCCACAGGCGCTCGCGGATAATCGGCTCACGAAAGCCGAGCGCGATGACCGCTCCCGGATCGGCCTCCAGAATGCGCCACATCTCCGTTTTCCCGCGCGGGCCGGCTTCGCCGTCGTCGGGGTGCACCTGCACGGAAAGCCGGTCGGAAGTGAAGATCAGCTTCACGAGCAGCGGCAAGTCGCGGTCCGCCAGGTACCACGCTTCGCCAATGGGCTTCTCCGAATCGGGGAACCACGGGGCGAGGCGTGTCCTGCCCCACACTCTTTCGCGCAGGGACGGGGTGAGCAGGATGGGCTTATCCATAGGATTTGGCCCGCGCCGGAGGGGCGAGAGATCAGGCGGCAAATCTCAGAATCTCTACCTCCGCGCCGCTCCTCACCGCAACGTCGGCCCTTTCCATGACTTGGCCGGCTACCTCGCTGGACAGGTAGTACTCGCCGCAGTTATCGCATACTTCGGCCGGCACATGCTTCAGAACGACGGTAGTCTCGCCGCGTTGCAATGTTACCGTTACCACTCCCGGCCGGGTTTGCCCGTGTTTGCAGAGGGTGCAAGTCACTCCAGTCTCCTCGTCTTGAAGTCCGCGTTCCACTGATGGGCGTCGGGTTCATATGCGGTGACGACGATACAAGTACCCGTCCCGCGGTCCAGAGCTACGACTACATGCAGGGGCCGCCCATTCACAAGCCCGAGCATCAGGCAGCTGGGGTACGGCGCATCGGCGGCGTAATCAGCCACCGTCTCCCCTTCCGACGCTACAGCTAAACAGAGCGTCATAAGTAATTGCGCATGTGTTCGAGGAGAACCCGCAAAAACGGCCCGATCCCCTGTTTGACGCGCAGATATATATGACGCTGTGTTTAGCACATCGTCCCTTCCGATCCCGCGCTCGAACATGCGCTGGATCGCATGGCCGCTGAACACCACCCGATCACAATTCATCGGTACCTTATCATCCTACCGGATCGGCTCCCGTCGTCGCAGAGGTGGGCAGGGTGATCATTGAGGGGAGACGGGGAATTTCGAGGTGGCTTCACCGACCCAGGATCTTAGCTATCCCCAAGTAAACTAATTCAGCACGGTGTTATGAAAGGCTTTCCTGTCCTGAGGGGGGGGATAGCGTGGTAGGTCGGCAGTCTACGGCGGATCACGCGGACCGCGTGGAGGAAGGAGAGGCGGTCCGGGTCTTCGTTGGCCTTCAGCGCGGCTTCGTGCATCAGCCCGCGGATGGCGAAGTGCGCCATCATGAACCCGTAGAACTC
>JBEKHV010000059.1:0-26699 GCA_050012095.1 Bryobacteraceae bacterium
CGACTCCACTTCAGGCCAAGGCCTATAGACTGCTCGGCACGTTGCCAGTAGCGCGAAGCTGAGTTCTGAGCTATCCTTCGGCGAATCAGCGGAATACTGTCCGAACCCCGTTGGAACTTCGGTCTAGACGCCCGGCTGGTGAATCCCTTGGAGGCCAAGCGACGGATCGGGGGGCGCAACAAGACCGACAAGCTGGATGCGCGGGGTCTGGCCATTTTGTTGCGCAATGGGACGCGGCAATGGCCTGTGGGAGGCGCCGAGCGGGTGATTTTCTGCGTGTCGCGGGAACGCATGGCGTTGCTCCACGGCTTTGTAAAGAAAACGCGGAGGACCCCAGCCCGGGATTCGAGACTCGCGCTCAAACGCATGAAGGAGGCAGCCTGAGATGACGCACAAGAAGAAGGGAAAGGTTGGATCATCTTTCGATGGCTTTCTGGCCGAACAGGGCATTTTGGAAGAGTGCGAGGAGCAAGCCGTCAAGCAAATCTTAGCCGATCAGATCAAGGCCGCCATGCAGAAGGATCGCCTCACCAAGGCGGCCATGGCCATGCGCATGCAAACCAGCCGTAGAGCGCTCGACCGTTTACTCGATCCCACCAACGCGAGCGTCACTTTGCACACTCTTCAACGCGCGGCCGCGGCTATCGGCCGCCAGATCCGGTTAGAACTTATCTGAAAACGGGTAGCGCAGTGCGGCGCAAATTGCACGGAGCATAAGGGCAAACCGGGTACAGGCACGAAGTTTCGCAAAGGCGGCGAAATTCGAGCCAGTCCCCGCTTTGCGGCCTGTGCCGATAGCCGGCGATATTCGCGCCGGCACTACGCTATAGCGACCGGCATAAAGAATGCAATACGCAGGAGCAGGAAGCACCGCTGTGCACAGGCATTTCACAATAAAGAGCCATTGCATTCTTTATACATCGCTCTATAATACCCGCTGGTCTTGGTCACCCTAGGAGGACCTGGAATTCAACTGGCCCGCCGGATCTCCTCTCGGACAACGCGCCGAAGGGCCTCCTCAATGGGCTCGCGAACATGCGCAATGTGCCGCCGCAAAGCGTCGTCGATCGGGCTTTGATAGTTGCCGCCGCCCGCTTCTTCAACCTGGTTTCGGAACCAGGCGATCACATCTTCGTCCAGGCGAATCGTGATCCTGGTTTTTGCCTTGGGAACAGGAATCACCGGCCCGCGTGTCGCGTTCGGAAAATCGTATGGACGCTTCATCGCGCTTCCTCGTACTGCCGGCGTTCGCCCGGCGCCGCCTTCCGCGCCGAAATGGCGAAGGAAACGCGCCGCTCTATTCGATTCGAGCTCCAAACGGCGCCATGCCCTTGGTCAGCACAGTCTTCGGAAACTCGCCCGAACCGCAGATCATGAATGAGCCAAAGTCTTTATACCAATCGCCTTCCGGCGCCCACGGGGAGGCGTTCACCCACTCCTGCAACCGGCACAAATCCTGGAGGGAAATCCCGCGTTCCTCCACTCGCGCCAGGATGCGCTCCCAGACAGGCCGCGGCAGACTAGAGAAGCGGATCTTCGGCAACGGCGTCCTTCCCGAAGACCGCTCGGATCAGGTCCTTTCCCGCTTCGTTTTTGCGCTCGGGATCGGACTCCGCCATGAACCGACGGTAAGCGGCATTGAGGTGAGCACGCGCTACCGCTTCCGCATCCACTCCGCGTTGCGCGAGCGCGACCAGGGCCCGGCTCCTTGTCAGATGCTTTTTCCGGGCCACGCGCTCGACTTCAACGGCCAACTGCGCCGGAAGGGTGACACTCTGGCGGACGGATGACGTCGTTCGAGTTCGCGGCCTTGACGCCCTCTTCATACCCTCATGATATCAAGCGCACCAGCCTGGTGCACCCGGCTCCGTTCGGGTCTGCTTCCGAGTCGGCGACGATCCTAAGCCACGCGCGCCAGCACCTTGCCCAGGGGGCCTGCGGAGAGGATCATGCGCGCGTCCTTTGCCTCCCAGCCGGTTACCAACCGGCTTGCAGGTTACGAACCTGCCCCACGAGGCGGCGGAAACTTGGCCAACTCTCGGATTACAACAGAATCGTCGCCGACTTGATGGTATCCAGCTTCGGGAATTTCTTGTCGAGGTAGGCCTTGCCCTGGTTCTGGATGGAGGCCTGATCGGGCTTCTCGCCGTAACCGCTGTAGAGGCGCTGCACTACGTCCATACCGTCAATGACCGCGCCAAAGGGCGTGAAGCCCTGGGGGTCCAGGGAGGAGTTGTCTCTCAAGTTGATGAACAACTGCGTGGTTCGAGTGAAGGGCCCCGCCGTGGCGAAGGTGACGGTTCCCCGAGCATTGCTCTTGTTGAACGGGTCGTCGGAGATATGGGCCGAACGCCATGCCGCGGCGACCTTCGGGTCCGCCGGGATGCCCCACTGCACGATAAATCCGGGTACGTAACGGAAGAACGCCGCGTCGGTGAAGAAGTCATTCTTCACCAGGTTATAGAAACGGTCGGCGCCGAGCGGAGCCCACGCCCGAGTCACTTCCACGGTGAAGTCGCCGGCCGTAGTCGCAAATTTCGCCCTGTAAATGGCGGGCGCTGGCTCGTTCAAAGCCGCCGGATTCATCAGAGCCGACGATTCCGAATTCGGGCCCGGCGCCGTACTCTCCGGAGTTGCGCCGCCTCCGGGCTGGCTCTCTTGGTTGAGCTGCTGTGCGCCGGCAGCCGTTCCCTGGATCGATGCTTTCAACGCTAGAACTTTGGATATCAAGGACATTTTGGATTCCGGTCTCCGGAGAACTCCAGAATAGCAGCACTGCTTTCTATGGTCTTTCGCACCGTCCGCCATGGAAGGCCCCCTCCGCAGATCACGTTTTTTCACTGCCGTTGACGCCGGGCAAGCCGGGGTGGCGGGCGTTGGAGGGGACCGGCCGCGCCGATCGCCTGCCAGCGCAGCCCGGCAGGACGATCTCAGCTACGGTCCTGCCGCCGTCCCGCCAGCTCCGCCCAGCCGGGCGGCGGCTTCCAGATCGGCGCGCGCGGCAGAATAGCGCCCGAGCAGGGTGAGAACGTGGCTGCGGAGGATATAGAGGTGCGCTTCGCCGGGCGCCAGGCGAATCGCCTCCGTGAAGTCCTGGAGCGCGCACTCGGCGGCGTCCGGCTTTCCGAGGCGCACCTGGCCGCGGTACTGCCGCGCCTGCCAGAGACGGGGGCTCCGCCGCAGCGCTTCATCCAGCAGCGCGAGCGCCCGGTCGGTTTCTCCCGAAGCGGCCAGGTGGAGGGCCTCGTCGAGAAAGGTAGCGGAATCGGGGATCGGGGGCCGGCGCACTCGCCCGGCAAAATAGAGATACGCAGACGCAATCAGGCACAGGCACGCGATGCCCGGCGCGCCGTCGAAACCCCAACTGCCCAGAAACAGCTTGCCCGCCAGCGGCAGGCTGGCGAAGAGAAACGCCAGCGCCAGCGCGACCCGGCGCCATTGGCGAGCCCGGGAAGCCCACGCGTCCGCACGCGGTTCCACTTCCTCGTCATCGCGGGGAGCGGGCATGTTTTCACCATACCCCTTCCCGCGGATTGGGCGTTGTTGGGATACTGTCTAGGCCGCTCAGGATCGCAGCCGGAGAGCGTGCCGTAGCGGCGCGCAGGAGCGCATCGGGCCGAGGATTCGGTTGCCCCGTGCGTCTTTTGCCAAGCAGGCCCTGTACAACCTCTTTGGGATCTGGTACTACAGTCTTGAGCAAGCTGAGCCAATTCAAATTGCAGGGCGGAGTAGAACTCGACTCGGATTCCGAGCCTGACTCTTGGCGAGTGGGCCCTGGAGAGGGCGCTGCTTTCTCCACCGGGAGGTATTGACGAAATGAACAAGGGAATCCTGAAAAGCATCATTGTGAAACTTTTGATCGCCGGCAGTGTATTCGGAACATCGACTGTCCTCGCTCAGATCAAGCAAACGAAGGAACAGATCGTGTTCTACACGTCGGCCTGGCAGGGGGAGCGCTTCCCCGACGGCCGCCCGAAAGTAGCGGACAATCTGCTCGTACGAGCGTTGGGCGTATCGATTGAGGACGTATGGGACTACCTGCGCGGACAAGGCTACGTAAACCAGTTTGAGACTGGCTGGCAGGCTCTGCACATCGACAAACCTTTCGCCGGCCGTGCGCTGACGGCGCAATTCATGCCGCAGCGGCCCGACATGGCCGCCGCCGTGGGCGCCGAGGGGAGAGCGGAAGGACGCGTCAGCGGAACCAATAGCTGGGTGATCAACGAGCTCCAGATGGGCGACACCATGGTCGCGGACGGCTATGGAAAGATCGTGGAAGGCACCCTGATCGGGTCCAATCTGGGCAGCGGCATTGCCGCGCATACCCATTCCGGCTTCATCTTCAACGCTGGAATAAGGGATGCGGAGGAAAACCGGGAAACTGTGAACCTGAACGGATTCTATAGGGGCTACGATCCCTCGGCATGGCAGCAAATGCAACTCACGGGGATTAACGTCCCGGTCCGCATCGGACGAGCCGTTGTGCTGCCGGGAGACTTGGTCCTGGCCAAGCAGGATGGCGTCATCTTCATTCCGGCTGCGCTGGCTGCGACGGTCATTGCCAAGGCCGAGTTTACCAACCTGCAGGATTCCTTCAACTTCGAACTGAATCGCCAAGGCAAGAACGGCGCGGAATTCGAGGGCGGTTGGACGGCGGAAAAATATGCCGCTTTTGCCAAGTGGATCGACGCTCATCCTGAAAACCTGAAAATGACCCGCGCCGAGTTTGATGCGCTTCTCGCCCAGGCGACAGCGCCGCGCGGGAACGGGGGCGCCGCGGGCGGCCGTGGCGGGCGCGGCGGCCGTGGCGGCGGGCAGCAGTAGGGGCGCGCGCGAAAAGGCGCAATCCCGGCAGTTTTGCGTTCCGTGGGTGGGCTGGCGACTGCAATGCGTTGGCGGAAAACGGAGCGGACCGCCTGCTGGGGGTGGCGACGCTGGCGCGCCGCCTGGGCAAGCCAGGAGGCTTATCCCACCAGAACGATCCGGATGTCCATCACGTTCGTGCCGGTCGGCCCGGTGATCAGCAGGTCGCCCAGCGCTTCGAAGTAGTGGTAGGAATCGTTGTCGTCCAGGTAGCGGCGGGCGTCGGGATTGCGGCGGAGCGTGTCGCCGTCGGCGAAAGCGCCGGCGGCGTCGGTGGGGCCGTCGATGCCGTCCGTGCCGGCCGAGAGAATCACGGCGTTGGGAAGGCCGGCGATGTCCAGGGCGGCGGCCAGGGCGAACTCCTGGTTGCGGCCACCCAGGCCGGCGCCGCGGATGGTTACCGTGGTCTCCCCGCCGGTGACGATGCACGCCGGCGGCTTCAGGGGCTGGCCGGCGCGCGCGATCTCTTTCGCGATGGCGGCGTGCATGCGCGCGATTTCACGGGTCTCGCCTTCCACCTCGCTCGCCAGGATGAGCGTCCGGTAGCCGAGCTCCCGCGCGCGGCGGGCGGCGGCGCGCAACGCCAGGCGGTTGCTGCCCAGGACCGTGTTCCGCACGCGGCGGAAGATGGGGTCTCCAGGCTTGGGCGTTTCGGGGATTTCGCCCAGGCCGCCGCGGGCCATGCGCTCGCTCACCGATTCGGGAACCTGGTCCATCAGGCCGTAGCGGTAGAGGATATCGGCGGCGCCGGAGAACGTAGAGGCGTCGGGCGCGGCGGGGCCGGAGCCGATGACGCCGATCTCGTCGCCGATCACGTCGGACAGCAAGAGCGCCTCGACGGCCGCGGGCGCGGCCAGGCGGGCCAACTGGCCGCCCTTGATGGCGGAGATGTGCTTGCGGACGGCGTTGATTTCGTGAATGTCCGCGCCCGAGGCCAGCAGGAGGCGCGTGACGAGTTGCTTCTCTGCGAGCGTAACCGACTGGGCCGGCAGCGGCATCAGGGCCGAAGCGCCGCCCGAGATCAGACAAACGACGAGATCGTCCTTCCGCGCGGCGCGGGCGATCTCGGCGATCCGGCGGGCGCCGGACACGCCGCGTTCGTCCGGCACGGGATGCCCGCACTCGTTCCATTCGATGCGCCGCAGCTTCACCGCGCGGCCGGGGTTCCCGTTGACCGATCCCGCCGCGATGCGCCGTCCCAAAACGCGCTCCGCGGCTTGCGCCATGGCGGCGGCCGCTTTGCCAGCCCCAACCACGTAGACGTTGCGAAATCGGGAGAGGTCAAGCCGCGCGAGGTGGCGCGCGACCGCGGCCGCCGGGTCGGAGGCGGCCACGGCGGCCCGGAAAATGGAAAGCGCGTGTTTGCGGAGCGTCGCGGGAGGTTTCATCGGAGCAGGGGGTGCGCCAGGATGGCATCCACCACCGCCGCCGGGTCGTCTTCCGCCGACGCCACGCGGACGGCCGCCAGGCCATAGGTGCCGAGGCGCGCCCGATACAGCGCGCGCAACTGCGCCAGGTCCCGCGCCAACGGCCGGCCCGGGTCCTCGGCCACCCGCCGTTCCACGAGATCGAGCGGGCAGTCCAGCCACACGGTGACGCCGTTGTTTTCCAGAAGCGTCCGGTTCTCCACGGCGGCGAAAGCGCCCCCGCCCAGCGCCATCACCGCCGGACGGCCGGCTTCGACCCAGCGCACATGGCGGCGAATCGCCGCGGATTCGATGCGGCGGAATTCCGGCTCGCCGCGCGTTGAGAAAATCTCCGCGATGGAGACTTGCTCGGCGCGCTCGATTTCGCTATCGATGTCGAAGAAGCTCCACCCCAAACGTTCGGCCAGGGCGCGGCCCACCGTGGACTTACCCGATCCCATGAAGCCCACCAGGTAAATGCCGGGCGTGCGCTTGAGCTTGAGGTTCATGCCGTACCGTTCAACCGCGCCATGCTCGCCTCCACCAGGGAGGGGAACAGGCGCGCCGCCCCCACGAAGATCCAGCCCACCCGCGGCGTGACGACGGTGCGCGCTTCGCGCTCCAGGCCGCGCCGGATGGCTGTGGCGCACTGGGCGGGGGTGATGGCGAAGCGCCGCGCGCGGACGACGCCTTCGGGCGCGTGGCCGGAGCGGACGTTGGATTGGAAGTTGGTCTGCACGTAGCCGGGGCAAACCAGCATGGTCCGCACGCCGTCGCGCCGAAGCTCCATGCGCAGACTTTCGGTCAGCGCGTTCACCGCATACTTGGTGGCGCTGTAGAGCGCGCTCCAGGGCAGCGGGACCTTGCCGCCGATGGAGCTCACGTTCACGATATAGCCGCTTCCCTGGGCGCGCATATGCGGAGCGGCAAGCTGGATCATTCCCAGCAGCGCGAAGTAATTCAGCTCCATGAGCCGCCGCGCCTCCTCCAGGGGCGCGGACCAGGAGGGCAGAAAAGAGCCGATGCCGGCGTTATTGACGAGCACGTCGATGGTGCCGAACCGCTCGAGGGTGCGCTCCACGGCCGCGCGCCGCGTGGCTTCCACGGTCAGGTCGCCGGGGGTGATGAGAGGGTCCAGAGGGCGCCCCGCGGCGGCGCGGCGGAGCCCTTCTTCCGAGCGCGCGGTCAGGGAGAGCCTGGCGCCGTAGCGCGCGAATTCCGCGGCGCATGCGGCCCCGATGCCTTCCGAAGCTCCGGTGATGAGGACTGTTTTGCCGTCGAGTCGCATGGGCGGCGCCCGGTTCTGGAACCGCGGCCGGTAGCGGTGGTTGCTGCATAATATTACCATGCCTGCGCGCCCCGGCAGCCCTTCCCGCGCGACGCCACTGTTCTTGCTCATCGACGCCGACGACACGTTGTGGGAGAACAACGTCTACTTCGAGCGCGCGTTCGAGGAGTTCGCGGCGTTTCTGGACCATTCCGCCTTGACGCCCGGCGAGATTCGCGCCGTGCTGGACGAAATCGAGACCGCCAACAACCGGATCCACGGCTATGGATCGCTCAACTTCGCGCGCAACCTGCGCCAATGCTATGAGCGGCTGGCGGAGCGCGAGGTGCGCGCGGAGGACTTGCAGACCGTGATGGGGTTCGCCGAGCGCATCCTGGAGCAGCCGGTGGAGGTGATGGAGGGAGTCCCGGAGACGCTGGCGTACCTTGCGCCGCGGCACGAGCTGACGCTATTCACCAAGGGCCATCCGGAAGAACAGCGGCTCAAGATCGACCGGTCCGGGCTGGGGGGCTTCTTCGCCCACACCGCCATTGTCAAGGAGAAGGACGCCGCGGCGTATTCCAGGCTGCTGGAGGAGCGCGGGATGGCCGCGGAGCGCACGTGGATGATTGGCAACAGCCCGAAATCGGATATCAACCCGGCTTTGGAGGCCGGGTTGAACGCCGTTTTCGTCCCGCACGCGCGTACGTGGACGCTGGAGCGGCAAGCGATCCGGCCGGGCAAGGGACGGCTGCTGATCGTCGAGCGCTTCGCCGATCTGCGCGGGCGCTTCTGATCGCGAGGAACGGCGCGTTCGGACGCCGGAGGCGGCCGCCGCCGGTTCCATCGGGGTATCCCGATTCCTCACGCTCGCGGTTCGTTGCGGCCGTAAACTTCCATGGAGTAGGCCGTGTCGCCGGGCATCCACCAGACCGCCAGCGTTTGCCCGCACTCCAGCCGCACTCCCAAAGGTTGAATGGTCTCGGCGTCCAGGCCGGCGTTGGTGTAGAAGGCCCGCCCGGAAATGCAGTCCCAGGTAACGGCTTGGTTCTGGCCGTCGCGGGTGGCGAGGCGCGTGGCGGCCGACAAGGCGGCCAGCCATATGGGAGCCGGACTACAGATATCGCGGGACCAGGCCGGCGACCCTTCCCCCGGGCTCGAATAGTTGCGATGCGGCGCCAGCCGGGCCACCCTTTCGCTTTGCGCGATCCGCTGTGCGCCATCGGCGCCGTTTGCTAAAAGCCTCATTTGATCCCCCGCTGCAATTCATGCTTTCCGACGGCGTCCCTGCCGGTTTATCGCCGGCTTGATCTGGCGCCGCGGCGCGTTTTCAAAACTCGGAATGCGCACGGACCTCCTCCATCCCTTCGGCGCGCGCCGGGCAAATTGCGCGGGCGCGGCGCACGACGGCCTCCGGGGTTTGCTGAAGTCTCATCGCCATCGCTACGCGAGCCAGTTTCTCGCAGAATTCGGCCACCTGCCAGCACCCCGCGCAGCCAGCAAGGTGCTCTGCCATGGCGGCCCGGCCCGCGGTAGCAGTCAAGCCCCTGGCGAAATCCACCCACTGGAGTATTCCGTAATGCCTCATACTCACCGCTTTCCTGCGACGCCGACGTGATGGGTCGTCACAATGGGCATTCCTGGAAATAGGGGTCCCTTTATGGCTGAATCAATATAGCACTGAAGGTTCGTTTTTGATTCATCTTAGAACCGGCAGTACTGGGAAACTCGTTGCAGGCGCGGGAGGCGCTGTTCGAGTCGGCGGCGGTCTCCGCGGCCCTGGGCCTCGGCACCGGCTACGGCAGGGAAATGGGGGATTAGGCGTCCTGGCGGAGCCACTCTTTGAAAGAGTTGCGGTACAGAATGATGCCTTTTCGCGAGTACCGCAAGTAGCCTTGCCGCCGGAACTGGTTCATATAGTGCGTGACGATTTCGCGCGAAGTGCCCACGTATTGCGCCAGAAGCTCATGCGTGAACGGCGCCATGCGCACCGTACCGTCGCCTTCCACGGAGCCCAGGCGCTCCGAAAACCGGACTAGCGACCGCGCCAGCCGGCGGGCGATGTTATCGACCGAGAAACTCTCAATGCGGTTCGTGAACTCGTTGGCGCGCTGAACCAGGATCTGCAACAGGGCGACCGCGAGCCGCGGCCGCTTCATAATAATGTCCTCGATCTCCCGGGCGGTCCAGGTCATCAGCTTGGTCGTCTCGAGGGCCGTGGCTTGCTCGCGCCGGCGGGGCAGGCTCAGGAAGGCCGATTCGCCGAAGAACTCGTCCGGCTGGTAGATGTCCACCACAACCTGATGGCCCTCCTCGGCCGAACGCGAGACCTTCACTTTTCCATCGATTACCAGAAAGATGGCGGTAGAAGGCTGATCCTCGTCGTAGATGACCTGGTTCTTTCGATACTCCACAATGCTGGAGCAGGGCAGATACGCTAGAGGATCTTCGAGCGCCTTCTGGCCGCTTACCGATGCCGAGCTACCCGCTGACATGGGCCTCCTCTTGCCTGCTTCCCGAGGCTGTCATCTCAAACGACCCTCTCCACCGAAACGCGTCTTCGTTCCATCGCCAAGAGCCACGTTCCGCTGGCTGCCTCACCCCTGTACCTACTAGATACCACAGCGCGCCGATCGGATGCCGGAACCGTGCGCAATAATTTACACAAACACCACATGGGCCAACAAGTTTCAGTCGTGCTTCGGATGCCCGCATGTGACCGCACGGTCACATGCCGCCAGGGCGGAACCTCGTGAAAACACGGAAGAGTCCCGTGGCAGGCCGATTGCATCCAAGGGTTCAGAGGAGAACGGCCAGTGCCGCTGATGAAGATTACGCGTTCGGGCTTGTTTGCCATTACATGCTCGGTCGCCCTCTTGTGGGCATGCATTCTGGGTGAGCAAGCCGCCATGCGCCGCGCGTACGCCGAGCGCGCGGCGGTCATGCGCGTCATCGAATCGCGGCAGCGCAAACAGCGCCCGGCGCGGGTTTCAACGCCCCGCCGCCTCCCTCCGGCGCGCCCCGCTCTGGGCTGATCTCGCCGAACTCCAAGTTGTACAATTGCAACGATGACGAAGCTTGTTGCCTTCCTCCCCCTGGCGCTTCTCGCGGCCGGTTGCGGCCGGAACGCATCCGAGCCGTTTGCCCGTCTCTCGGAAGAATTCGTCTACGGCTCGCTCGCTTTCGCGCCCAGTTCGGCGACCGGCGTGGGTCTGCACCAGTACAATAACCAGAATCTCGACGACATGCTGGACGATGTAAGCCCGGCGAGCATGGATAAGCAGCGCCAGTTCTACCGCGATTTTCGCGGCCGCCTGAGCGCTTTGAACCCTAGCCGGCTCACCGCCGAAGACCGTGCGGACCGGACGATTCTCCTGGACCAGATCTCGCTGTCGCTGCTGGATCTGGATGAAATCCAAAGCTACCGGCACAACCCCACGACCTACGTCGAAGCGTTCGGAAACGCGATGTTCAGTCCGTTCGTGTTGGAATACGCTCCGCTCCCGGCGCGAATTCAGAACATCATCGCGCGGTTGCAGCAGACGCCGCGTTTCCTGGAACAGGCCCGGGCGAACCTGGTTTCCGCGCCGGAGATCTGGACCAAAGTGGCGATTGAAGAGAACGAGGGCAATGTAAAGCTGGTGGGAACGACCATTCGGGCGGCGGTTCCAGCCGACCTCCGCTTCCAGTACGACATGGCGGCGCGGACGGCGCTGGAGGCTTTGGCCCAGTTCCACGAATTCCTCGCGAACACCCTTTCCGAGCGGACGGACGCCGACTGGCGGCTGGGGCGCGGCCGCTACGCCCGCAAGTTCCGCTACATGCTGGAGACCGGCTCGGAACCGCAGGCCGTTCTGCAACAGGCCGAGGCGGAGCTGAAGGAGGTGCGCGCCCGTATGCTGGAACTGGCGCTGCCGCTCCACCGCCAGATGATGCCCGCGCACAAGGACCATGCGGAGCTGTCCGGCGAAGCTCTGGAGAACCGGGTGATCGGCGAGGTGTTGGACCGGATCGCGCAGCGGCGCGCCACGCCCGAAACGTACCTGGACGATGCGCGCCGGGATCTCGACGAGGCGCGGGCCTTCGTTCGCGACAAGCGCCTTCTTACCTTGCCGGGCGCGGCGGGCGCTCCTTCGAACCTGCAGGTGATCCCGACCCCCGAATTCATGCGCGGCGTTTATTCGGTGGGCGGGTTCGATCCCGCGCCGGCGCTCGAGCCCCAACTCGGCGCGTTTTACTGGGTCACTCCCATTCCCGCGGATTGGCCCAAGCAGCGCGTCGAATCCAAACTCCGCGAATACAACTACTATGGCTTGAAGCTGCTTACGATCCATGAGGCGATGCCCGGCCACTACGTGCAATTCGAATTCGCCGACGCCGTGCAGCCGAAAAGCCGGCGGGTCGTGCGCGCCGTCTTCGGCAATAACCCGTACATCGAAGGCTGGGCGGTCTACGCCACCGAGATGATGCTGGACGAAGGCTATCTGGATCATTCTCCCGAGATGGCGCTCACCTTCGCCAAGCAACAGCTTCGCGTGATCGCCAACGCGATCATGGATATCCGCATGCAAAGCATGGACATGACGGACCAGGAAGCGTTGGACCTCATGGAGAAACAGACCTTTCAGGAGAAGGAAGAGGCCGAAGGAAAGTTGCAGCGGGCCAAGCTGACCTCCTGCCAGTTGCCGGTGTACTTCGTCGGATTCCATGGATGGCTGGATCTGCGCGACGCCTGCCGGAAATCGAAGGGCGCGTCGTTCGGCCTTTCGGCGTTTCACGACCGGGCGCTGAAAGAGGGAGCGGTCCCGCTGCCCGCGCTGGCGCCTCTGCTCCAGTAAGACTCCCACCGCGCTCACGGGCAACCGGAGCGCCGGCTGGACCGTCTATAATGACGGAGTTGAACCAGGGATGCAGGAGAACGAAAGTCCCCATTCCGTCCCCAGTGCGCCGCGGCCGGTCTTGTCGCAGCTCTTCTCGTGGGCGCGCGACCTCGCCTTCTCCGGCTTGCTGGCGGTCATCCTGATCGTCTTCATCTACCAGCCGGTGAAAGTGGAAGGCACCAGCATGGAACCGGGCCTCAGGGACCAGGAACGGATCTTCATCAACAAGTTCACCTATAGCCTCGGGCTGGGCGACATCCGGCGCGGCGATACGATCGTGTTCCGGTTTCCGTTCGATCGCCCGTCCAGGTCCTACATCAAGCGCGTGATTGGGGTTCCGGGCGACCGGATCCGGATTGAAGCCGGGCAAGTCTATTTGAACGGCCGGCCGCTGGCGGAAGACTACGTAACGGACCGCGATACCGTCTCCTGGCCGCTCGCGCCGGAGCCGTGCGCGGACCGGACGGCGCCGCCTGGCGGGTACTTCGTCCTGGGCGACAACCGCGCCTTCTCGAGCGACAGCCGGGCGTGGGGTTTCGTGCCCCGGGAGTCTGTCTACGGCAAGGCCGTTTTCGCTTACTGGCCGCTCGCGCGCATGGGCCGCTTACGATAGCCACCCTTCGCGGAATCCGCGCCGCCGCACAGGTTCCCGGCAGGCCCGGTTCGATGGGGAAGCAGCGCGGTTATTGGGGTTTTCCCATGCCTCCGGCGAAGAAGCGGGTTGGATCCCCGTTGAGTTTCATGGCGGCGGCCACCGGCGTTCGGCGCTGGTCCCCGGAAATAGCCATGGTTCTGAATTCGTGCTGCGCCATCCGGATGGCGGCCCGGCCGCCGTCTGTGCGCACGATGCGGCCGGCGGCGACCAGTTGCAGCGGGGCAACGTTGTGCAGCAGTACCGGCCAAGTGACGGAGAGCTCAACGGTGAACCCCGTTGGAAGCTCGCGGCCACTCTCAAACAGAATTCCGCTGCTCGAAAGATCGAGCGTCCGGCCCGCTCCCTGGTCCAGCACCCGCCGGCGGCGCAACAGCTTCCAGCGCATATCCAGGCGGAGCTCGTACCGGCGGTCCCTACGGCGGTCTCCGGCAATGCGGTCTACTTCTCCCTTGGGCTCGTCCCAATAGGCGGCAATATCATCCATGTCGCGAATCCGTTACTGCTGCAACGCCTCAATTATGCGGGGCCTCCAGCCCCGGGGGACAGTCATGGCAGTACCTTGGCGGTACTCGTGGTCCTAAGCGGAGCGCTGATAACCGCCTGGGCGTCACCGCCGGCGCCGGGCTTGTTATTCTCAGAAGTGTCGGGGGTGGTAGCGTGAGAAGGTTTTGCGTCTGTTCCGTAGCGTTGCTGGCGTGCGGCGCGCTGGTTTCCGCTCGGGCGGCGGAGTCGGCGGCGGAGCGCGGCAAGCGCGTGGTGAACGAAGCCTTGCAGGCGCTGGGAGGCGACGCGTTTCTGAACATGCGGGATCGCATCGAGACCGGCCGCGCCTATTCGTTCTATCGATTGGAACTTTCCGCCATTGCGGTCGCGAAGATCTACACCCGTTACGCCCCGGCCCCGGTTCCCGGCAAGCTGGCGGTGCGCGAGCGCGAGGCCTTCTTCTCGCGAGCGAGCGCCAGGGAGGAAGTCGAGGCGGTCCTGTTCACCGAGGAGGCCGCATGGGCGCTGACCTACCGCGGCGCGCTCCCGCTGGAGGACCAGCGCTACGAGAATTTCCAGGACGCCACGCGGCGCAACATTTTTTACATCCTGCGGGAACGGCTCAACGAGCCGGGCCTCGACTTCTACTGGATGGGCTCGGACGTGGTCGATAACCGCGAGGTGGAGATCGTCGATATTTCCGACGCGGCGCGCGACAGCGTGACGGTGTACTTCAGCCGGAGCGACAAACTCCCGCTGCGGCAGTCGTTCAAGCGCCGCAATCCCCAGTTCAAGGACTTCGATACGGAGGCGTCGGTTTTCGACAAATACCATGACGTCGGGGGCGGCGTGAAGTGGCCCCTCAACATCCGGCGCGAGCGGAACGGGGAGAAGATCTTCGAGATGTACTCCGATTCGGTGGAGATCAACCAGGGCCTCACCGACGACCTGTTCACGGTTCCCGCGAACATGAAAATCCTGCCAAAACCAAAGTAGTGAAGGAGCCGGGCAGACGATCGCCGTTTGCCGTCCGCCGGTTTTTCTCGGGTTCCCCCCTCTGCATCGGATCTCCTCATGCTAAACTGCTTCCCGGGATGGGCCGGATTCGCGGCTCGCCGTAGTGCTATCGATCCGGGAGGAATCATGACCTCGTTCTCCAGGCGGACGCTCTTTTGGGCGCCTCGCGCGCTGTCGATCGCGTTCATCGGTTTTCTGAGCCTTTTTGCCCTCGATGTTTTTGGCGAGGGCTATGGGTTCTGGAAGACCCTGTTAGCTCTCGCCATGCATCTGATTCCAAGCTTCGTGCTGATAGCCGCGCTGATCGTGGCCTGGCGGTGGGAATGGGTCGGCGCGGCGCTGTACGCGGCGGCCGCAACGTTTTATGTCGTTACGCTGTGGCCGCGTCCGAATCCCCCGCCGGCGATCAAGCTGGGGTGGTGTCTGACGATCGCCGGCCCGGCCTTCCTCATCGCGGCGCTGTTTCTGGCGGGTTGGTTGAAGCGCGGCGCGATTCGCGCCAGGACATAGGGAAAGCGGAGGAGCCGCATCACCATGCCGGCTGAAGGGCGGCCCCAGGGGCGGTTTGCGCATTCGTTTCCACGAATAGCCGCCGGCCGTCGCTGCGGATGCTAACCAGGCCGTCCTGGTCGGTGCGCAGAACCATGGCGCCGTGCGCCCGCAACCGGTCCAGTACTTCGCGGTTGGGGGAGCCGTAGATGTTCTCGAAGCCCACCGAAATCACGGCGAACGCAGGTGACACAGCGTCCAGAAACTGTTCGGTGCTCGACGTCCGGCTGCCATGGTGCGCCACCTTCAGCGCATCGGTGCGCTGGATTTCGTTTTCGTCGAGCATCCAGCGCTCGGTGGGGCGCTCCGCATCGCCCGTCAGCAGGAACGCATTGCGGCCGTAGCTCACCCGCAGCACGAGCGAATCGTCGTTCTTGGCCGTGTCGGAGGGGACGTAGCCGGCCAGCGGCGCCAGCACTTCGATTCCGGCGCCGCCGAACGCAAACCGGCGCCGGGCTTGCATGGCAATGATTTTCACGCCGTTTCGTTCCGCGGCCGCGCGCACCGCACGCCACGCGGGGCTATCCGGCTCCGCGCCCGTCCATAGTTCTTTCGGGTGGAAGTCCGCAAGCAGCGCGGGCAGCCCGCCGATGTGGTCTTCGTGCCCGTGCGACGCCGCCACCACATCCAACCGCTTGATGCCGCGCTCCCATAGATAGGGAGCCACCACGTCCTCGCCGATATCGAGCCGCGCGGGCGGCTGGCCGGGGAACGCCGGGATGCCGCCGCCATCCATCAGCATGAGTTTTCCGCTGGGCAGCGCGAGGAAAATGCTGTCGCCCTGGCCCACGTCGATGGCGGTCATCTCCAGTTGGCCGGGGGTTGTATCCGGCGGGAAGGGGCTCCACAGCAGCAGCGCGAGAAGCGCCGCCACGGCCGCAATTGCGGCCGTGTGCAGCCGCCGCCCGCGGGCCAGGGCCGCGGCGATTAGTGCGGCGGAAAGCGCCACGCCCAGCCATAGCGGCGGCGTGGGAATGCGCCAGTCGGGCTCCATCCGCGCGTGCCAATAGACCACCTTTTGCGAAAGCCAAAGCAGCGCGCCCGCCAGCTTCGCCCCCCATATCCAGCCCGTGAATACCGCGATGAATCCCAGCGGAACGGCAACGCCCAGCAGGGGAACCACGAAGATATTCGCGGAGAGGCCGGAGAGGCCCACGCGATGAAAGTAGACCACCATCGGCAGCGCCAGGCCCAACTGGATCACGGCGGAGATCGCGGCGATCTCGCAAGCGAACAGCGCCACGCGCGCCGGCAGCGTAATCAGGGGCCGGGCGGCGCGCGCGGGAACGCCAAGCCAGCAGCGGAGGGTTTCCGCCAGAAGGCGCATTTCCACGCGGAACTCGGCCACGCGCGGCGGAAGGTACGGATCGCGCCCCGTGTCGGCCAGGTCGCGCAGGCCGCCGGCCAGCGGGCCGGTCGTGGCTTGGATCAGCGGAACCGCGAACGCCCCCAGGAACCCGACCGCCAGAAACGTGAGTTGGAAACTGGCGTCGAACAGTTGCTCGGGGTCGAACGCCAGGAACCCGAGCGCCACGGCGGCCAGCAGGTTCAGCGCGCGTCGTTTGCGGTAGAAGTAGCCGCACGCCATGAGCAAAGTCAATCCTCCGGCGGCGCGCACGGCCGGGGCATGCCAGCCGGTTATGAGCGCGTACAGCCACGCCGCGCCCGCCGTGATCGCTAGCGCCGCGCTTTCCGGCACGAAGCAGAGCCGCAGGAGGAAGAGAAAGAAAGCCGCGAGGATGGCTACGTGCGTACCCGAAATCACCAGCGCGTGGAACGTGCCGGTGGAACGGTAGTCGTCGGTCCAAATTCTCTGAAGCTGGTAGGACTGGCCGATGAGGATGGCTTGCATCATGCCTGTGTCGTACTCGCTGCCGCGATAGAGGCGCGCGATACGGTCCAGAGCGGAGGCGCGCAGGTTCATGACGAAGCCCTGGAAGGGCGAGCCGCAGCGGCCGGGCAGAATGCGCACCGTCCCCGCCGCTCCGGACGCCGTCCAATAAATGTCTTGACGCGCCAGGTAACGGGCGTAGTCGAACGCGCCCGGGTTCCCGAAGTTTCGCGGTTTGCGCACGCGCGCGTCGATCTCGACGTTCTGTCCGTAACGCAATACGGGAAGCGATTCGCCTTCGCGCGTATAGAGCGTCACCTGTGCGCGCGCGTGCGGTTCCAGTTCCAGCACGAAGCGTTCGCGCTCCCCCGAGACGGCGGGCGGCTCCACCACGCACCCGCCCAGGATGACCACCTCGCGGCCTTCGGCGTCCAGTTCGGGCGGCGGCCCGGGCGCGTGGACCAGCGCAGTCAGCGCGCCGGCGAAGAAGAAACCGAGGCCGCAGCAGGCGCCGGCGAGTATCCGCGACTTGCGAACCAGCGCCAGAACGCTGAGCGCGGCGAGCGCCGCGACCGCGGCGAGAAGCTCGGATTGCCGAAAGGTTACGAAGCGCGAAACCAGGATCCCGGCGGCCACAGCGGCCGCGGGAACCACCAGCGGGTCCTTCACGTACCGCCGATTGTAGCGTAGCGGCGCCGATGGGAGGGATCGAAGTTCAGGCGGGGCGCTATCTCGTTTTCAACTGCTCCGGCAGCACGGCGTAGCCTTCGGGCGGCGGGAACAAAGAGTTCAGCAGCTCCAGCCGGCGGCGCAGGTAGCGGCTGGGCATCTGGCGCGGGCCCGTCTCCACGTCGATGTCGCAGCAGGAGCCGTGCAAGTAGAGCGTCAGGGTATCTTCGAAGGCCTGGCGGGCGTATTCGCGGAACAGCTTGGTTTCCTTGCGCGCGTTCGACTGCCGGCGCAAGAGCGCCTGTTTGAGATGCCAGCTTCGCTCATCCACTTCGCCATGCACTTCGGCGCTCAACTCCTCGCGGATGGCGCGGAAGAAACGCTCCTGGACCTCCGTGGACCACTGGCCGGCCAGCGTGGCGGCGATGGCGTTGTAGAACTGGTAGTGGTAATCGGCTACATCGATGCCCTTGATGCCGAAAGCCAGAACGGTCATATCGTCCAGCTCGCGCCGGGAACAGGGAACCATGCGGCCCTCCGCAGGCGGATCGAACGTCACCGAGTCGCCGCCTTTCCCGTTGCCCTTTTCGAGGTAGGGGACGAGAAGGACGCCAATTGGCGGAAGCGCCGCCAGCGCCGCCGGCGAAACGGCCGCGATCGGCTCCCGCAAGTACTGGCGCAATTCGTCTTCCCCCAGGGGGAGCGTGGAGAAGTAGGCGACCTTGTTCGTGAGCGGAATCATCTCGCCGCGAACGCGGCCGGCCAACTCTTCCACGGTCGACTTCTGGGTCTCGGCGGCGTTGGGCATCCGTTGTCGATTGTAACAGGGCGGCACGCTACACTCGTATTGGATGCGGCGCAAAATCCTGGTTTCCGCGGGCGAGGCGTCCGGCGATCTGTACGCCTCGCTGGTCGTGGACCAACTGCGGAGCGTCTGGCCGGACGCGGAGTTCTTCGGTTGCACCGGGCCCCGGCTGCGGGCGGCCGGCGTGCGGACGGTGGTGGATGCCGCCAGCCTGGCGGTGGTCGGCCTGCTGGAAGTGGCGGCGCACATCCCGCGGATTTACCGCGAATACCGGAGACTGACGGTCGCGGCGCGCGACGAGAAGCCCTGCCTGGCCATTCTTACCGACTCTCCGGACTTTCACCTGCGCGTCGCCCGCCGGCTGAGGCGCCTGGGCGTACCCGTGGTCTACCTGGTGGCGCCGCAGGTGTGGGCGTGGCGCAGGGGCCGCTTGAAGGAAATGCGGCGAACCCTGGAGTGCGTGCTGTGCATCTTCCCTTTCGAGGAGCCGTTCTTCCGGGATGAGGGGATTAGGGCCACCTACATCGGCCATCCGCTGGCCGGGTTGGTGCGGCCCACGCTGAGCCGGGAAGGGTTTTTCCGGAAACACGATCTGGATAGGAACCGTCCATTACTAGCAGTGCTGCCGGGCAGCCGCCGCGGAGAGGCCGCGCGTCACCTGCCCGCGCTGAGGGACGCCGTGAGACGGATGGAGAGCGTCCAGGCTTCCAATTGGGTACTGCCCGCGTCGGCGACGGCCGGGGCCGCTTTTTTTCGGGAGCGCCTGGGCGGTTTGCCGATCCGGGTGATCGAAGGCGAGAGTTGGGACGCCATGGCGCACGCCGATCTCGCGCTGGCGGCAAGCGGTACGGTGACGGTGGAGGCGGCGCTGCTGGGAACCCCGATGGTGACGTATTACAAAGTGACGCCGCCGAGCTGGCTGGCCGGCAAGTTCCTGGTGGACGTTCCGTTCTATTCCATGGTGAACCTGATTGCCGGGCGCGCCGTCGTGCCAGAGCTGATGCAGAGCGAAATGACCGGAGAACGGATCGCCGCCGAGGCGCGCCATCTGCTGACGGACGAGGCCGCGCGCGCGCGGATGAAAGCGGGGCTGGCGGAAGTCCGCGACAAGCTCGCGGGCGGCGAAGGCGCGCCGCGGCGCGCGGCCGCTATCATACAAGAGATTCTGGAAGGACAAGTAGCGCATGTTTCGTGATTGTTCGATCCGCACGGCCGCGCCTGTCACGGCGGGCCTGTTCTTGTTCGCTGGCGCATTCGGCTCCTTCGCTCAGGAGCGGCGTTTGCAACGCATCGACGTCGGTCAGGTCGCCGTCGAGGCCGAGATATCGCCCAGCGACTCCACTCTTACGGCCAAGGCCAGCATTCAATTCACTCCCGTGGACGAGGGCGTCGCTTCGGCGGTCTTCGAGCTCAATAACGCGCTGAACGTGTCGCGCGTGACGGGCATGAAAGGCGAACAGATTCCGGCCTCGCGCAACCAGGAAGATTCGACGGTGCGGCTGAGCTTCGACCCTCCGCTGGCCAAGGGACAATCGACGACCGTCGTGTTCGCTTACGACGGTAAGCTGACCGGGGCGGAGGAGTCGCCGGTCTACGGCCTCAAGTTCGCCGCCATCCACCCCGATTTCGCCTACCTGATGTATCCGTCGCGCTGGTTCCCGGTGGCGGGTTACACCTCCGACCGCTTCGCCGCCGATCTGCGCATTACGGTTCCCGCGGGGTACACGGCGATCGGAAGCGGCCTCGATTCCCACCAGAGCGCGGGGGACAAGACCACCTACGAGTTCAAGCTGGAGCGCCCGTCGTTTCCCGGGAGCATCGCCGTGGTGAAAGGCGACCCGGTGAAGGTGCAGTCGGAGGGTTCCACGAGTTCTCTGTATTTCCGGGGTCCCGAAAGCGATATGGCCCAGGCCTACGGCGAGGAGACCGGTAAGCAGGTGTCCTATTTCACGGCTACGTTCGGCCTGCCGCCGATGGCCGATCTGGCGCTGGTGGAAACCGAAGAGGGCGCGCCCAACGGGTATGCGGCGCCGGGCCTGGTCTTCCTTTCGCCCAAAGGCATTGGCCAAAAGCTCAATTCCAGGCTGCTGACCAACCAGGTGGCGCGCCAGTGGTGGGAAGAACTGCTTTCTCCCGCCACGCGCAATCACCTGTGGCTGAGCAACGGCCTGGCGCTGTACTCCGAATTGCTGTGGATCGAGCACGCCGACGGCGAGGGGGCGTTCGAGACGGCGCTGCGCGACGTGATGGTGGAAGCGCTCACAGTGGACAACGTGCCCGTGATTCAATCCGCCCGCCTGGAGGATTACTCGCCGGAGTATTGGGCGCTGACCGGCGGCAAGGGCGCGGCCGTAGCGGCCATGCTGCGCCACGCGATCGGCGACGACAAGTTTTTCCAGGCGCTGAAAGCGTTTGTGGCGGACAATACCTGGAAGTCCGCGACCACCGACGATTTCCGCAAGGCCGCGGAAACCGCTTCCGGCAAGGATCTCGGCTACTTCTTCACCGAGTGGATCGAATCCAGCGGCGCGCCGGAGTTCAAGATGGACTACACTATTTTCCGCACGCAGAAGGGATTCCGGGTGACCGGCAAGATTTCGCAGGACCTCGATACCTTCAGTATGCCCGTGGATTTGAAGATCGAGACCGAAGGCAATCCCGAAGTGAAAAGCGTGGACGTGGCGGGCCTGTCCTCGGAATTCTCGGTGGATACGTTCGGCAAGCCCCGGACGGTGACCATCGATCCCGGCGACCACGTGCTGCACTACGACCCGGATATACGGGTCGCGGTGGCCATCCACCGCGGCGAGCAATTCGCAGAGTTGAGCGACTACGAGAACGCCCTCAAGGAATACAGCAAGGCGCTCGATACCAAGCGCAATAGCTCGCTGGCCCACTACCGGAAGGCCGAGGTCTATTTTCTCCAGGGAACCTGGCAGCAGGCCGCCAACGAGTTCCGCGCGGTTCTCGACGGCGATTTGGAACCGAAGTGGACCGAGGTCTGGGCCCACCTCAACCTGGGCAAGGTCTTCGACGTCTCCGGCCAGCGCGAGCGCGCGGTCAACGAGTACAACCTCGCCATCCGCACCAAGGACGATACGCAGGGCGCGCAGGAGGAAGCGGCCAAGTTGATCAAAACGCCCTACGAGCGGCAGAAGAAGGCGGAGCAATAGGCGGGGGCCAGGGGTGCGCGCGACGCTCCGCGTGGAGTGGGCCTTCGGCCTGCTATGCCTGCATTCTTGCAGGCATGTCTTTCGGCATGTACGTGTCGCGCAGCAGGTACCCCACCCCGGCGTCATTAACACCCACTCAAGGGAGGTGTTGCAGGGAGCGCAGCCGTCACGCTAGAATTGTCCTTAATCGTCGCCCCCATGAGCATCTCCCGCGCTATCGCCAAGCAGATGGAGCGCTCCTCCTGGATCCGCCGAATGTTCGAGATCGGCCTCCAGCTTCGGAAGGAGCGTGGTCCGGAGAACGTGTTCGATTACTCGCTGGGCAACCCCGAAGTGGAGCCGCCCGAGGCGGTCCTAGAGACGTTGCGGCGGGTGGCGGCGGAGGCGCGCGCCGGCGGCCACGGCTACATGCTGAACGCGGGGTTTCCGGATGTCCGCGCGGAGATGGCGCGACGCCTGGCCGGACGCACGGGCATTCCCTTCACGGGCGAAGACATCATCATGGCGGTCGGCGCCGCCGGGGCGATCAACACCCTGTTGAAATCGGTTCTCGACCCCGGTGACGAAGTGATCGTGCTGAACCCGTACTTCCCGGAGTACCGTTTCTACATCGAGAACCACGGTGGCCGGGTAGTTACGGTGGAGACGGACGAGCGGTTCCAGTTGGATATAGGGCGCATCGCCCGGGCCATCACGGCGCGCACCAAGGCGATCATCCTCAATTCGCCGAATAATCCCACAGGCGCAGTCTATCCGGCCGATGCTTTACGCGAGCTGAACGCCCTGGTACACGAGCCGGTGCTCGTCATATCCGACGAGCCCTACCGGTCCCTGACCTACGACGGCGTCGAGGCGCCGGAGGCGTTGAACCTCATCGAGCGGTCGGTTCTCGCGTGGAGTTGGTCGAAAGCCATGGCGATCGCCGGAGAGCGCATCGGATACCTGGCGATTCCCCCGCGCCTGAAGGAGGCCGCGCAACTGCGGTCCGCCTGCACTTTCGCCACGAGGATTCTGGGCTATATCAATGCCCCGGCGATCTGGCAGCGGGTGGTGGCGCAGGCTCCCGACGTCACGGTGGATGTCGGCCAGTACCAGGCCAAGCGGGATCTGCTGTGCGACGCGCTGAACGCCATGGGCTATGAGGCGCCGCGCCCGCAAGGATCGTATTACGTGTTCCCGAAGACGCCCATTCCGGACGATGTGGCATTCGTCCGCCGGCTGCAAGCGGAAGGAATCCTAGCCGTACCCGGCGCGGGCTTTGGCCGCGGCGGTTACATGCGCCTTTCGCTCACGCTGCCACGGGAAGACATGGAGCGCTCGCTTCCGGGCTTCGAGCGGGCGTTGCGGAAGCTCCCAACGGGGAGTGCGCCCTAGCCGCCCGGGGAGACAAACTTTGGATCGAGAGTTGTGAGGCCCAATTCAACGCGGAGGCGCGGAGGACGCTGAGATTCCGCGGAGATCGGCAGACTCAGCGGCCTCCGCCGGCTCCGCTCACGTCTCGCAAAGGAACGGAAAGCGCAGCCTGGAAAGGGGGCAATCCCTCACGGACCGGGTGGAGCGCGGAGGAGGCAGAGTGCGCGGAGAAACAGCCTTTCTCTGCGTTCTCTCCGCGTGCTCCGCGTCTCCGCGTTGAGGTCGGGCCTTCCCATGGCAGCTGGGTACGGCCGGAGCACAGTTGCGTTGGGGCGGTGAAATCAGGTATGATCTAGGAGTTTCGCGAGAATAGCTTTCTGCTCCCGCGCTACCACCCGACAGTATGGCGGGTCCGGCGGGGGGTAAGGCCCCGATGTTGAACCGGTTGCCCCGGGTTAAATATGGGCCTGTCCGAAGCAAGGTAACCTCGCAGTTGCGGCTTACAGATGTTGGGGTGGAACTCGCGTGGGTTCCGGCCGCGGCGAGGCGCGCCATGAACTGAACCGAGCATCGCGAAGAGGAAGGTTCGTGCCGACATTTAACCAACTTGTGCGCAATGGGCGGAAACCGCCGCGCTGGAAGACCTCAAGCCCGGCGCTCAATCGATGTCCGCAGAAACGCGGCGTTTGCACCCGTGTGTACACGTCCACGCCGAAGAAACCCAACTCGGCGCTGCGGAAAGTGGCGAGGGTGCGCCTGACGAACGGAATCGAAGTGACGACCTACATTCCGGGCGTGGGCCACAATCTCCAGGAGCACTCCATCGTGCTGATTCGCGGAGGGCGCGTGAAAGACCTGCCGGGCGTGCGTTATCACGTGATTCGGGGCGCGCTGGATACGGCCGGGGTGGCCAACCGCAGGCAAAGCAGGTCGAAGTACGGGGCCAAGAGGCCGAAAACGTAGGAACGTATGCCGCGCAGAAGAAGAGCCGTTGTTCGAGAAATATTGCCGGATCCGGTTTACAACTCCACGCTGGTGGAGAAATTCGTAAACTCCATGATGTGGGAAGGCAAGAAGGCCGTCGCCCAGGGGGTCTTTTATGAGGCCATGGACAAACTCCGCGAGCGCACCAGCGACGATCCGCTCAAGGCCTTCAAGAAAGCGGTGGAGAACGCCAAGCCGCTGCTGGAAGTGAAGACGCGGCGCGTGGGCGGGGCCAACTACCAGGTGCCGATCGAGGTGGGACAGACCCGGCGCACGTCGCTGGCCATCCGCTGGATCCTGGGCAACGCGCGTTCGCGCGCGGAAAAGGGCATGCCGGAGAAGCTGGCGAACGAATTGAACGACGCCGCCAATCTCCGCGGCGGAGCGATCAAGAAAAGGGACGACGTCCACCGCATGGCCGAGGCCAACAAGGCCTTCGCGCATTACAGGTGGTAAGGAAACTGGAGGCGGAAGTCGGGAGCCAGGAGTGAGAATCTTCTGGCTTCTGACTCCTGTCTCCCCAAGATTTTATGGCGCGAACGATTCCGCTCGAAAGGATGAGGAACATCGGCATCGCCGCTCACATCGATGCCGGTAAGACCACAACCACCGAGCGGATTCTCTATTACACCGGGCGCACGCACAAGCTGGGCGAGGTCCACGAAGGCACGGCCATCATGGACTGGATGGAGCAGGAGCAGGAGCGCGGCATCACCATCACGTCCGCCGCGACCACCTGCGAATGGCGCGACATCCAGATCAATATCATCGATACGCCGGGCCACGTGGATTTCACGGCGGAGGTGGAGCGCAGCCTGCGGGTGCTGGACGGCGCGGTGGCGGTATTCGACGCCGTGGCCGGCGTGCAGCCGCAATCGGAAACGGTGTGGCGGCAGGCGGATAAGTACAGCGTCCCGCGCATCTGCTTCATCAACAAGATGGACCGCGTGGGCGCGGATTTCTTCCACTCGGTGGAAACCATCGTCGAGCGGCTCAAGTGCCGGCCGGTTCCCATCCAGCTCCCGGTGGGCGCCGAAGACCAATTCAAGGGCATCGTGGACCTGGTGGAAATGAAGGCGATGTTGTGGCGGGACGAGACCCTGGGGGCGGAGTTCGACGTGGTGGATATTCCAGACGACCTCGTCGAACTGGCCAAAACATCCCGCGAGAAGATGATCGAGGCGGTCGCGGAACACGACGATCGCATGTTCGCGCTGTTCATTGAAGGGAAGCCGATCTCCAACGACGAGATTCGCGCTGGCATCCGCAAGGCCACCATCGCCCTGAAGATCTTCCCGGTGATCTGCGGCTCGGCGTTCAAGAACAAGGGCGTGCAGACCATGCTGGACGCGGTGGTGGATTACCTGCCGTCGCCGCTGGACATTCCGCCGGTGGAAGGCATAGACCCCCACGACGCATCGAAGGTGGTGGTCCGCCGGGCTTCCGACGAAGAGCCTTTCTCCGCGCTGGTCTTCAAGATCATGACCGACCCCTACGTCGGCCAGCTCGCTTTTTTCCGGGCCTACTCGGGCGCGTTGAAATCGGGCGATTCGGTGTACAACGTGGCCAAGGGCCGCAACGAGCGCATCGGGCGGCTGCTGCGCATGCACGCCAACAAGCGCGAGGATATCCAGGAGATCCGCGCGGGCGACATTTGCGCGGCGGTGGGCCTGCGCACGGTTTCGACGGGCGACACCATCTGCGACGACGAGGCCCCGGTAATGCTGGAATCCATCGACTTCCCGACGCCCGTGATTCAGCTTGCCGTGGAGCCCCGGACCAAGGCGGACCAGGAAAAGCTGGGTATGGCCATCCAGAAGCTGGCTCAGGAAGATCCCACTTTTCGCGTCAACACGGACAACGAGACCGGCCAGACCATCCTTTCGGGGATGGGCGAGCTGCACCTGGAAATCATCGTGGACCGCATGTTGCGCGAGTTCGGCGTGGCGGCCAACGTGGGCAAGCCGCAGGTGGCCTACCGCGAGACCATCCGCAAGAACTCCCAGGCGGAAGGGCGCTTCGTGCGCCAGACCGGCGGGCATGGCCAGTACGGCCACGTGAAGATCCGCATCGCGCCGCTGCCTGCCGGCGCCGGGTTCGAGTTCGTCAACGAGGTTTTCGGCGGGACGGTCCCCAAGGAATACATCAAGCCGGCGGAAGCGGGCATCCGGGAGGCGCTCGAGGGCGGCGTGCTGGCGGGATACCCGATGTCCGACGTGAAGGTGACGTTATACGACGGCAGCTATCACGACGTGGACTCCTCGGAAATGGCTTTCAAGATCGCCGGGTCGATGGCCCTCAAGGAGGCTGCCCGGAGGGCCAAGCCGGTTCTGCTTGAGCCCATCATGGCCGTGGAAGTGGTGGTCCCGGAAGAGTACATGGGCGATGTCATCGGCGATCTCAATTCCCGGCGCGGCCGCATCGAAGGCATGGAATTGCGCGGGACCACGCAGATCGTCAAATCGATGGCTCCGCTCTCGGAGATGTTCGGCTACGCGACGTCGTTGCGTTCGCGCACCCAGGGCCGCGGCAGCTTCACCATGCATTTCGGGAAGTACGAGGAAGTGCCGGGCGCGCTCGCCGAGGAAATCGTCAACAAGGTTCAGAGCAGGATTTCGAGATAAGGAGATCGTAATTCTCTTATGGCAAAAGAAAAATTCGACCGCAGCAAGCCGCATGTGAACGTGGGTACGATCGGGCACATCGATCATGGCAAGACGACCCTCACGGCGGCCATCACCCGGGTGCTGGGGAAGAACAACCC
>JBEKHV010000060.1:0-40511 GCA_050012095.1 Bryobacteraceae bacterium
GCCCACGCAACCTCCGAGATGTCGCTGCCGTCCCATTGCGGCTCGATCAATGTGGGCGCGTCCAAATCCAGGCTCCAGACCGCGCAATCGAACTTGTGCCCGCACCCGTCGCCGAGGACGCCGGTGCCAAAATCCCACCATCCCCGCCAGCTCCCCGGATGCAGTCCCGCGTGATACGGTTGCTCGCGCGCCGGGCCGAGCCAGAGGTCCCAGTTCAAATAGTCCGGTACGGGCAGCGGGGCCTTGATGCCAGGGTAACCTCTCGGCCGGCCGCCGCTATCCCAGATATGGACCTCCCGCACCTCGCCGATGACGCCGGCTTTCACCCACTCCACCATGCCGCGCAACTCGTCGAAGGCGTGGCCCTCCATGTCGCACGCCGTGGCTACTTTCTTGTACTTCTTGGCGCCGGCCGCCAGAGCGCGGAGTTCGGAGATGGTCCGCGTCAGCGGCTTCTCCGTGGTGACGTGCTTACCCATCTCCATCGCCCGCATGGAGATCACCGCATGGGTATGATCGGGAGTGGAAACGAACACCGCCTCGATATCCTTCTGTTTGTCGAGCATCTCGCGGTAGTCCGTCCAGAATCGCGCCTTGGTGGGAAACTCGGGGAAGGCCTTCCGCGGGTTCCGTTGGAGGGGATCCCGGTTGTCCACATCGCACATAGCGACGATGTCGATGGGCAGCTTGACAGGGGCGCCGGCTACATGCTGGTTGGAAGCAAGGGAAAGCATGCGGCCCATATTCCCCGCTCCCATGCTGCCGACGCCGATCGCGGCGACGTTGAGCTTCTCATTGGCTGCGTAGGTCCTCGCGGAAAGGGCGGGGATAATAGTAAACGTTGATTTCAGGCAATCGCGCCGTGACACCTTACTCATTGGCTTCCTCCTCATCATCCAGAATTTCCGTTTTGCCATCCTGGACCGCACCCATTATCCACGATTTCCTTTTGGGCTCCCTCGTCACCAACGATTGTACTCCCCACCGCTTCCATTGGAGCCGTTTTCTCATTCCGTGGAGACCGTCACGTTACTGGCCGAAGCGTCGCATCCAGATGTTGCGGAACTTCATCGTCGTATCCGGGGCTGGCCCTTCGACCCCTGGGGCTATTGCGATTCTCCGCCCGACCTCTCGGCCATGGTCCTGGAGCACTAACGGTCCTTCGGCGACGCAACCGCGTCCCCGCACGGGCACATGGTCCTGGACTAGCACGCCGTTCTGCAGAACCGTGAGGCTGCCCGGATCCGGGGTGGCGCTGCCGGGGGCGCAACGCGGGGCGTGAAAGATAATGTCGTAGCTCTGCCACTCGCCGGGCGGGCGGCAAGCGTTCACCAACGGTCCAAATGAAGCAAACCCGCCGCAGGACTCGCTGCCGCTCCCCGTATCGTTCTGGTACGAGTCCACAATCTGAACCTCGTACCGGTTCAGGAGTATGATGCCGCTGTTCCCGCGCGCCCAGCCTTTCGCGTCAGGCATGTAAGGAATGATGAACTCCACATGGATCTGCGCGTCGCTGAACTTCTCGGTGCTCGCCGTATCGAGGGCGCCGGTTTTGCAGGTCATCACGCCGTCCGCGACCGTGCAGTGCGACGGCGTTCCGTCCACCCTGGTCCATCCGGTATTGTCCTTCCCGTTAAACAAAACGATGGCGTCCGACGGCGGCTTGCCCGGACCTCCCGGATCCACCACCGGCGGTTGTGGCCCAATCTCCCTCGGCTGAGCGCCCTGTCGGCCGCCCTGCTGCTGAGCGCCCTGCTGCGCACCGCCTTGTTGAGTGTATGCAACTCCCGCGGCAAGAAGGCATATTGCCAATACACGTTCCTTCTTCATTTTCATTTGCGGCGCCTCCACCGTGTACTGCGATTCAACTGAATCATCCAGAATTTCCGTTTTGCCATCCTGGTCAGCATCGATTATATATGTCCTCCCATCCCAATTGGAGCCTTCGCAGGCCTACACGGCCTTATTCGGACGTCGCTGCGGTCGGTTTAAGAGTTTGTTGCAAAAGCTTCTCACGGCCGCCGGACGCGGGCGAAACCGCCTGCCCCACCAAACCTGCCGGCTGGGCGAGCCCATGGGCTATGATCCGCGCGGGTTTGGGGTTTGGCACAATGGCTGTGTTGCCATGACGGAGCGCCTTTACTATGCGGATGCGTACCTGCGCGCGTTCCAGGCGCGGGTGGTCGAAACCTCGCCGGACGGGATGGTGGCGTACCTCGACCGTACCGCGTTCTATCCGTCCTCCGGAGGGCAGCCGTTCGATACGGGAACTATCGGGGGCGCGGCCGTGGTGGAGGCGACCGACGAGGGCGAGCGCATCGCGCACCGCGTGGCGGCGCCGGTCGCGAACGGGCCGGCGGCTTGCGCCATCGATTGGAAGCGGCGCTTCGACCACATGCAGCAGCATACCGGGCAGCACTTGCTTTCGGCGGTGTTCGACGAGGCGTTCGGACTGCGTACGGCGAGCTTTCATCTGGGCGCGGAAAGCTCCACCATCGACCTGGAAGGCGGGGCCGTGGAGCCCGCCGCGCTGCGGGAGGCCGAGCGGCGCGCCAACGAAGCGGTGTGCGAGAACCGCGCGGTGAGCGTGGGGTTCGAGGACGCGCGGGAGGCGCGCGGTTTGCGCAAAGCGCCGGAGCGCGCGGGCGCGCTGCGCATCGTTACCATCGAGGGGCTGGACCGGAGCGCGTGCGGGGGAACGCACGTGCGCGCCACGGGCGAGATCGGCGTCATTCTGCTGCGCAAGCTCGACCGCATCCGCCAGACCGCGCGCGTCGAGTTCCTGTGCGGCGGGCGGGCGGCGGCGCGGGCGCGCGCCGATTACGACGCGCTGGCGCAATGCGCCCAGGCGTTCTCCGCCCCGCTCGATGAAACGCCGGCCCTGGTGGCGGCGCAACTCGAGGCGGCCCGCGCGGCGGAGAAGGCGCGGCGCAAGCTGGAACTCGATATGGCCGGGTATCGCGGCCGGGAACTGTACGGGACCACGGCGCCGGACGCGGATGGCGTGCGGCGCGCGACGCGGCGCGCGGCCAAAGGGAGCCTCGACGAGCTGCGGGCGCTGGCGCAGAGCTTCACGGCGCAGCCAATGGCGGTGTTTCTGGCGGCGCTGGACGAGCCGCCTTCCGTGCTGCTGGCGGTCTCGGCGGATGCCGGAATCGACGCGGGGCGGGCGCTCCAAGCGGTTCTGGCAGAGGCGGGCGGGCGCGGGGGCGGCAACGCGCGGATCGCCCAGGGAAGCGTTCCAGGGCGCGCGGCGCTCGACCGCGCCATGGAGAAATGGGGCGCCGCAACCGGTCGGCGGTGAATCCGTAAGGCTCCCCGCTACGCACAGCCGCGAGCAATCGGCCGAGTCTGGTACGATAGGACTTCTTTCCCCGATGTTGCGATTTGAGACCGCCGGAGAGTCTCACGGCGAGTGCCTTGTGGCCACGCTGGCGGGGCTTCCAGCCGGCATACCCATATCGTTGGACGCGGTAAACCGCGATCTGTGGCGGCGCCAGCAGGGCTATGGCCGCGGCGGGCGCATGAAGATCGAGACCGACCGGGCCGAAATCGTGGCCGGCGTGCGCCGTTCGCACACCATCGGCGCGCCGGTCGCGATCCTCATCCGCAACCGGGATTGGCGGAACTGGACCGAGGCGCTTCCGGTGGAAGATGCGGACGGCGCGGAGGAGAAGAGCCGCCCCGTCACGCGGCCGCGGCCGGGCCACGCCGACCTGGCGGGCGCCATCAAGTACGACTTCCACGATGCGCGCTACGTCCTGGAACGCGCCAGCGCCCGGGAGACCGCCGCCCGCGTGGCCGCCGGCGCGATGGCCAAGGCCCTGCTGGGCGCGTTCGGCATCGAGGTTTTGAGCCATGTGATCGCCGTGGGGCCGGTGCTCCTGGAGCGCGCGGCGGAGTGGGGCGAAATCGCGGCGCTCAGCCGGAAGGACGAAGTCCTGCTGGGATGCGTGGACCCGGAAACCGAAGCGCGCATGAAAGAAGTGGTGGACGAGGCCTACCGGACCGGAGACACCGCCGGCGGAGTTTTCGAAGTGGTGGCGCACGGCGTTCCGCCCGGTTTGGGCTCGCACGCCACGTGGGATGCGCGGCTCGACGGCCGCCTGGCCCAGGCCATCGTTTCCATACAGGCGGTGAAGGGAGTGGAGATCGGGTTCGCGGCGGAGGGGGCGGCGCGATTCGGCTCGAAGGTGCAGGATACCATCGGCTACGATCGCGCCGCGCGGCGCTTCCTGCGCGGCGCGAACCGCGCCGGAGGGCTGGAGGGCGGCATTACCAACGGCCAGGACGTGGTGGTGCGCGGTCTCCTGAAGCCCATCTCGACCTTGCGGCGGCCGTTGGAATCGGTGGATTTGATCACCCGCGAGCCGGCGCTGGCGGCGTATGAGCGCTCCGACGTCTGCGTGGTCCCGGCCGCCGGCGTGGCCGGCGAAGCCATGACGGCCCTGACGCTGGCGCAGGCGTTTCTGGAAAAATTCGGCGGCGATTCGCTGGCCGAAACGCGCCGCAATTTCAACGGCTATCTGGAGCAGGTGAAGAACTTCTGAGGCTATGATTTACCCGATCGTGAAGTACGGCAACCCGGTGCTCGAAAACGAAGCCGCCGACGTGACCGAATTCGACGCCCCCGAATTGCGCAAGCTCATCGAGGATATGTTCGAATCCATGTACGCCTCCAAGGGCGTGGGGCTGGCCGCGCCGCAGATCGGCATCGGAAAGAAGATCGCGGTTATCGACACTTCCAACGGCGAGAACGCCGGCGAAAAGCTGGTCCTCATCAACCCTAAGATCCTCCGCGTGGAGGGCAAGCAGACGGGCGAAGAGGGCTGTCTGAGCATCCCGGGGTTCCGCGAACAGGTGCGGCGCGGCAAGCGGGTCACCATCCGCGCACGGGACCTGAAGGGCGAGCCATTCGAAAAGACCGGAGAGGATCTGCTGGCCCGCGCCTTCTTGCACGAGACCGACCACCTCTTTGGCCGCCTGTATTTCACGCACATCAGCGCGCTGAAGCGCGAGGTGATGCGGCGCAAGATCCGGAAGCTCCAGCGGGCGGGCGAATGGGAGTGAGTGGCGTTCATGCGCCTGGTATTCCTCGGAACCCCGGCTTTCGCGGTTCCCACGCTTGAGCGCGTGGCCGCCGCGGGGCTCCACGCGCTGGCGGTGGTGACGCAGCCCGACCGCCCGCGCGGCCGGGGGCAGCGCGACGCTCCGTCCCCGGTGAAAGAAGCCGCCCTGCGGCTCGGCATTCCCGTCCACCAGCCGGAGCGCGTGCGGCGTCCGGAAGCCGTCGCCATGCTGCGCGCGCTGGCCCCGGACGCGATGGTGGTGGTGGGCTATGGCCAGATCATCCCGCAAACCGTGATCGATATCGCGCCGCTGGGCATTATCAACGTGCATGCCTCGCTGCTGCCGAAGTACCGCGGCGCCGCGCCGCTGCAGTGGGCCATCGTCCACGGCGAGACGCGGACCGGCGTCACCACCATGCGCATCGACGCCGGCCTGGACACCGGCGACATCCTGCTGGCGAAAGAAACCGGGATCGGGCCGGAAGAGACCGCTATGGAGCTGGGCGCGCGGCTGGCCGAAATGGGCGCGGATCTGCTGGTCGAAACGCTGGCCGGGCTGGAAGCGGGCGCCATCGTCCCGCGGAAGCAGGACCCGTCGCAAGCCACGTACGCGCCGCTGCTCAAGAAGGAAGACGGCCTCATCGACTGGCGCCAGCCGGCCGCGGCCATTCACAATCGCGTCCGCGGGTGGCAGCCCTGGCCGGGCGCCTATACGACGTTTCGCGGCCAGACGCTGCACATCTGGCGGGCGCGAGTGGTGGAGGGGACGCCCGCGGGGCGCCCTCCGGGCCTGGCCGGCCATTTCAGCGCTTTGAAACCGCCGTCCGTGAACTGCGGCTTCGATTCCCTCGAACTCGTCGAAGTGCAGCTCGAAGGCCGCCGCCGCATGTCCGCTGCGGATTTCGCCAACGGGCAGCGGCTGACGGAATCTGACAGCCTGGGAGCATTACGCCTGTGAACTTGCCGCTTGGATATTTGTACTCCGCCGCGTACGCCGGCATACGCCAGGTGGAGAAGGACGACCTGGCTCTGATCGTGAGCGGGTTGCCCGCCGCCGCCGCCGCGGTGTTTACCGAGAACCGCGTGCAGGCCGCTCCGGTGAAGCTCTGCCGGCGCCATTTGAAGCTTTCCAAAGGGCTGGCCGGCGCCATCCTGGCGAACGCCGGCAACGCCAACTGCGCCACGCGCACGGGGGACAAAGTCGCCCTCGCCACGTGCCAGGCCGCGGCCCGAGCGCTGAAACTGCCCGTGGCGCAGGTGCTGCCCGCCTCGACGGGAGTGATCGGCGTGGAACTCGATCCGAAGAAGATCGTCGATGCGCTGCCGCGGCTGGTGGCGGGCCTCGCGCCGGACCGCTTCGAAGACGCGGCGCGCGCCATCATGACCACCGACCTGGCGCCGAAGACGGCCTTCGCCGAAGTGAAGCTGCGCCGCGGCGTGGTGCGCGTGGCAGGCATGACCAAAGGCTCCGGCATGATCCACCCCCGGATGGCTACCACGCTGGGGTTCGTCATGACCGACGCCGCGATTCCCGGACCGCAACTCCGCGCCATGTTGAAGCGCGGCGCGGAGAGCAGTTATCACCGCCTGTCGGTGGACGGCGACACCTCCACCAACGATACGTTGGTTCTGTTGGCCAACGGGGCCGCGGGTGTGCGCCCCGGTCCCCAGGAATACGCGGCGGTGGAGCGCGAGATCGCGGGCGTCATGCAGGCCCTGGCGCAAGCCATCGCGCGCGACGGCGAAGGCGCCACCAAGTTCGTCGCCATCGACGTCTCGGGCGCGCGCACGGATGAAGACGCCGCGCGCCTGGCGCGGGCTATTGCCAATTCCCCGCTGGTCAAGACGGCCATAGCCGGCTCCGATCCGAACTGGGGCCGCATCCTTTCGGCGGCGGGCAACGCCGGGGTGACGTTCGATCCGCTGAAAACCGATATCCACATGCAGGGCGCGCTGGTGTGCCGCGCGGGCGTGGCCGCCCCGTTTTCGGAGACGGAGCTGAAGGCCAAGCTCGACGCGCCCGAGTGCGAAATCCGCGTGAGGGTGCGCGGGCGCGGCAAAGGCTCCGCCCGTTTCTGGACGTGCGACTTGACCGAAGGCTACATTCGCATCAACGCCAGCTACAGGACTTGAAAATAACGCGCCGCCATCCGCGGCGGCCCTCGCTCCCCGTTATTTCAGCGTGCGGATTCCAGTCACCAAGGCATACAGGGCGCCGGGCGCCTTGAGGGGGAAAGAGAAGGAGACCAAACGCGCGGGGGGCGCGTTCTCGACGCGGTAGACCTCCGAACCCATGTGCGACCCGTAATTATTGGTGAGTTGGATCACCAGCTCCACCGAGATGACACGATTGGTCTTGTTCTTCAGCGCGCCCACCACGCGCTCCGCTTGCCGATCCACGGTAATCTGGGTCACCTCGGCATCCTGGTTGACCTCGATCTGGGCGGTCTTATCGAGATCCGGCAGGAACCGGGCAATGATTTCAGCCGGCGTGGGTTCGCTCGGCGGCGCCGGCTTGGGCTGGAACACGCCGCCCAAAAACAGGGCGCCGATTCCCGCCAGAATCAGACAGGGCGTGGCGACCACGGCAGCCAGCCTGAGCTTCTGGCCCCAGGTCCGGTTGGAGAGATACAGCGGGTCCAAAGGACGGCCGCCGGAGATGAATTTCTCCAGCCGGTCGCGCACCGCGGCCAGCCACCGGGGCCCTGTGGACTCGCGCGCGCCGGAAGCCGGCTTCATTCCGGCGAATACGATGGCTTCCAGATAACGTCGAAGGCGACTACTCATGGGACTGCGTCGGAGCGAACTTCAATTATAGCCCGCGGCCATTGGCCGCCGCTCTCATCGCGCGCCCGCGCGCGATCCGGCCAGCGCCGCTTCCAGGACGCGGAGGTTCTCCTGTTTGCCCATGACGATCAGGTAGTCGCCGCCCTCGACGGCCGTGTCGGCTGGAGGGTTGAACTGCATCCGGCCGTCGCGCTTGCGGATGGCCAGCACGATGACGCCCATCACGCGCCCGATCTGCATATCGCGTATGGTCTTCGAGACCATTTCGCAGTTCTCGGCCACGCGCACCTGCTCGATCGCCACGTCCATGCCGATGTCGCTGGTGGTGAAGTTGAGGAACTGCACGACGTGGGGCCGCAGAAGCGACTGCGCGAGGCGATGGCCCGTCATGGCGTAGGGCGCGAACACGGCGTCGGCGCCGGCCCGCCGCATTTTGTCTTCGGCCCCCTCCTCGGCCGCGCGGACCGCCACGAAGATGCGCGGGTTGAGTCCCTTGGCGGAGAGCAGGACGAAGAGATTATCGGCGTCGGTGGCGAGGGCCGCCACCAGGCCGCGCGCGCTCTCGATGCCCGCGCGCCGCAACGTTTCGTCGCGCGTGGAATCCGCCGCCACCGCGAGAATCCCGTCATGGGTGGCGAGTTCCACGCGCTCGGGCTGCGAATCCACCACCACGAACGGCGCGCCCGCGTGTTTCAGCTCGATCGCGGCGCCGCGCCCCACGCGCCCGTAGCCGCAGATGATGTAGTGATCTTTCAGCTTGTCGATCATGCGTTTGTTCCGGCGTTTGCCGATGGCTTCGCCGAATTCCAGCTCGATGATGGTTTGGGTCATGGCGCCCACCGCGATGAAGATGGTGGTGACGCCGAAAATGATGAGAAAGGAATTGAAGACGCGCGCCGCCTGCGAGAGCGGATGGATTTCCGCGTACCCCACCGTGGTCATGGTGATGAGCGTCATGTAAAACGCGTCGAATAGGGGGTAGCCGGCGATCAGGACAAAGCCCGCCGTCCCGATCAGCAGGGTGGCGCCGATGGCCAGAGCGATATAGAGGAGACGGCGCGTCAGCCGGTTCATTCAGTCCGTCCGCCCCAAGTATAGCGGGATGCGCGCGGCGCCGCCCGTTGGGGCGCGCGGAGATGTTCGGCCGCGCGGAGCGGCCTTCGTTTGCTACACTGAACGACAAGCGGCGTCCGCCGCCGCGCGAGGGGCCGGTAGCTCAGGTGGTAGAGCATGTGCCTTTTAAGCACAGGGTCGCGGGTTCGAGTCCCGCCCGGCTCACCATGTTTTCATAGACTTACGGGCAGCGCCCGATTAAACTGTGGCGCCAATTGGTGCAGTTGTTTTCGGGCGCACGAACGGGGCGCGTGTGTGCGCGGATGTTGGTCCGATCTTCCCGCTGCGGTTGTTAGGCCGCGTCGTGTATCATCACGGATACGGATATGGGAACGCTCCGCATTACTGAAGCTGAACTCGCCCGCGATCCCTACGTCGTGTTGGCAAAGGTCGAGGACGGCGCGGAGGTGATTGTGGAACGGAACCATCGTCCCGTTGCGACGATAACGCCAGCTAAGCGTTCAGGGCGACTCGTCTCCGCATGCATTGCTTCCGCGAAGGCCAGCGGATCGAAGGCGATCTTGGACGGCGGATTCGGTAAGGATGTCGAGAAGGGAATAAGAGAGCGCAGCCGGCCATGGAATCCCCCCTCCTGGGACTGATCCTGGATTCAGCATCATCATCGCGGCGGAGCGCAAACGGCAGACTGTCGAGGAACTGCTGACATCCGTGGGGCAGGTCTACGGGGAGGTCGAGATTGCCATCTCGGCCGTCACCCTCGTTGAGCTTGTGCACGGCGTGGCTCGCGCCAACACACCCAAGATTCGGAAAAACCGCCGCGCCTTCATCGATGAGCTGAAGAAGCATGTGCCGGTTCACCCTATAACCGACGCTGCGGCGGAGATCGCCGGCCGGCTCAGTGGTGAACAGGCCGCGAAGGGCATTACGCTGCCGGCCGACGATCTTCTTATCGGTGCGTCGGCGATTGAGCAAGGCTACGCGATAGCCACGCTAAACACCCGACACTTTGAGAAGATTCCCGGCTTACGAGTTGTCGGTTTCTAGGGCGCTCACGTTCGTGGCGTGCGGCAAGAGGCCGTCGCACGGCATCGAAGCCGCTCTCCGCGCTGCTCGCATCCGGGGAACTGCGTCTGTCTCGTTTTCGTTCCCGGCTCACCAACGTTTGACACTCAGAATCAGTAAGATACGGGCGGCAAGGGTAGCCGCTTGTGACCGACCGCAGAACAATACAGATGGTGTAGTATTAAACCCAATGGCTATCAGTGCCGATAAACCTCAGCGGTGGAAGAAAGACATCGCGGCATCCG
Source organism: Bryobacteraceae bacterium (assembly GCA_050012095.1). Taxonomy (GTDB): domain Bacteria; phylum Acidobacteriota; class Terriglobia; order Bryobacterales; family Bryobacteraceae; genus BOG-224. The sequence continues at coordinate 10,238 of JBEKHV010000060.1, forward strand.
TTGATCTGTTCAACCGGTGGTTTATAAAGTTCGCCCCCAAGACGTACCGAGAGACTCGGGTGAAGACCACCGAATTCGTGGCAGAGGCCCTGGCGCTTACGAACGACCTGCGATCGATCACGCCCGGAGTTCTCGCGGAGCATCCGAAAGTGCTCCCGACACTGCGGATGTCGACCGCACCGCCGCTCGCACGTGATCGGCTCGTGGGTCTGGCCTACACCAGCAAGAACCTCGTGCTCGTCATGGAGGCCGGAGGAATTCCTCCGCGCCTCGACAAGACAATCCTCGCGAAGGAACTCGGAAACATCTGCTCGACCATCCAGCAGCTATTGGACAAGGACATCTTCCCGTGGCTTGGCGGGGGAGGATCTCCATCCGCCACCGAGAGATATCGCGCCTCAACGATCATCGCGGACCGCCTGTGCGGAGCGATGGCCGACCCCATCGTGCGGAACGCCCAGGAACAGCGCCAGTTGGCGCTCATCGAGGCATACCTGAAGAGGAAGGGCTACCGGAAGAAGGCCCCTGTCGGCCCTATCGTGGACATGGAACCGGGGACGTTTGCGTTCCGGGTGAACGTGCCGGTCGGGTCCGCCCGGAAGGTAAATATTCCCATCGACGCCGTGATCCAGCCAAAGGTCCCCCGGAAGGAAAGAATCCCGATTCTGATCGAGGCGAAATCGGCCGGCGATTTTACCAACACGAACAAGCGGCGGAAAGAGGAAGCGACAAAGATTCATCAGCTCACCGCGACCTACGGCGACGGTGCCAAGCTCGTCCTCTTCTTGTGCGGATATTTCGACAGCGGCTACCTCGGCTACGAGGCTGCGGAAGGTATCGACTGGGTGTGGGAGCATCGGATCGATGATCTAATGAGATTGGGCATCTGAGCCATGGAAGCGCACGTGGACGCTAGAGAGGCGCTGCGGGTTGAGGAGCAGGCGCGGCTGGACCTGTTGAAGTCGGCCGCGGAGCGCAATGAGTGGGGCCAGTTTGCAACCCCGCCCGCGCTCGCCGCGGAGATGGCTGCGTACACGCGGAAGTTATGGCGCGACCGTACCGAGACGGTCCGGTTCCTTGATCCGGCCATCGGCACCGGCTCTTTCTTTTCGGCGCTTCGGAAAGCGGGAAAGCCCGGCTGGCTCGAATCGGCCTCGGGGGTAGAACTCGATTCTCAATTCGCCGATGCCGCCGTTCGGCTCTGGGCCAGTGAAGGCCTGCGCGTGGTTACTGGGGATTTCACCAAACTCCACCCGCCACGTGCCGGCGAGCGCCCGAACCTGATCCTGACGAACCCGCCCTACGTGCGGCATCATCACTTGGACCAGGACGACAAGGTCCGCCTGAAAACGATTGCGTCCGGAATCGCCGGCACGGAGGTGAGCGGCCTCACCGGACTGTACTGCTATTTCATGATCCTCTCCCACCACTGGCTGGCCGATGGCGGCATCGGGGTCTGGCTCGTGCCGTCGGAATTCATGGACGTGAACTACGGGAGGGCGCTCCAGCATTATCTGACCGATCGGGTGACGCTCCTGCACGTGCATCGCTTCGATCCCCGGAACGTCCAATTCGACGACGCCCTCGTTTCGTCGGCCATCGTGGTCTACGAAAAGCGGAAGCCGCCGTCGGATCACGAAGTGAGGTTCTCCTACGGCGGATCGCTCCTGAAACCCGACGTTTCGGAACTCGTGCCGATCCGCGCATTGCGGGAGAGCAGAAAATGGAGTGGATTCGGACGCGATGCGCGGGCCGTGCGCCAAAGCCGCGACAGGTTTCCGACTAGGCTTGCCGAGCTTTTCACCGTGAAGCGGGGCATCGCAACCGGCGCCAACGATTTCTTCGTCCTGTCATGCAGCGAAGCGAAGCGCTTGGGCATCAGCGAGAGGTTTCTCAAGCCGGTGCTGCCCAGCCCGCGCGAACTCCGCGAGGCCGTCATCGACGCCGACCGGCGGGGGTACCCTCGGGTCGAGAATCCCCGCGCGGTCATTGACACCAACATGTCGCGCGACGAAATACGGGAGGAGTGCCCCGCTTTGTGGCGGTATCTGAAGCAGGGCGAGGAGCAGGGAATTCCCGACCTCTACCTGGCGGGCAAGCGGACGCCCTGGTACCGCCAGGAACAACGGCCGCCCGCGCCGTTTCTCTGCACGTACATGGGTCGGGGCGGGAGGGGCAAGGCGCCGTTCCGCTTCTTTTGGAACCGTTCGCGCGCCACCGCCACGAACGTGTACCTGTTGCTTTACCCGACTGGACCGCTCCAAATGGCCCTTGACAGCGACCCGACCCTCTACGAAAGAGCCTTCGATCTGCTCCGCGGTATCGAATCGCGGGCGCTGCTTGATGAGGGCCGGGTGTACGGAGGAGGTCTCCATAAGCTCGAACCCGCCGAACTAGGCAACCTCGACGTCTCCAGTTTCGTGAAACAGCTCGGCGTTCAGATTCCGCGCCAGGAGCGACTGTTCGCCTAAGAGGGCCATGACTGCGGTCGATTCGGCGAGATAGATTCGGACACTGAGAGTGCCGGAATCGGCCGCACCCCCGAAAGGAAACCGACCGAGGCGCGGTCGTCGCGATGCGGTGTTTCCTAGTGTCTAGGAATCCCATCCACTGGCAAGAAGGCGCTAACGCAGTTCAGGCGCATTTTATTGGCGAAGTTCATTGTTGACAAGCCACGCCATGAAGCGAGATAAACTCTTCAACATGGTTGATTGGCTGGTAGTTGCCCTCCCTTTGCTAATGGCCACCCTGGCAGTCTTTCCGCGAGCGGCCAAGGCCGGAAGGCGGATCGGCAGGGGATGGCGAGTCTGCATTGCGGCCATCGCAATCATTGCTGCTGGGCTCGCCTGGCGGCAGCAAGACCAGATCAGGAGACAGCGGATTGAAGATCAAAAAGAGTTGGAAACTCAACGTATTCAGGACCGAAAGGAGTCGGAAGCCCAACGAGTTCAGGATCGAAAATACCAGGAAGCTAATATAGACCGGGTGATTTTGGCGATGACAGAGAGGTTGCCGCAGCACTTTGAGAGAAACCTTACGGAAGATCTTGGCCTCAGCGAGCACGTGGGCGCAAATAAGGTTCCACAATCAGAGGTTCAAAGGAGGCTAGCGATCCTGACGGCGCTCAGAGCGCAATACGGCGGTCAAAGCTACGCCGGCGTTCCCTCTAAGGAGCAGTGGCCGCCGTTGGACTGGATAAACCAAAGGTTGCAGGAACTGAAACAGCCTTGGGCCGTAGTGCAGACCCAGCCTGGACTTGAGTTTCGAGAGGCTGCGCATTAGTCCGTTGTCTCCGCGCCAAGGCGGGTTCCCTAAGGACACTGACATCGCCTCGCAACGGCGCTGAAAAAATCGTGCGTCGCATCAACACTGCGCCCGGGTTCGAATCCCACCCATCTCACCAGTTACGGTTGAAGGATTGGCAGGCGGCGCAGCCTATAGCCGTCGTCTTCTACAATGACGATCGCGCCCTCTTCGAGTTCGGCGCCACATGCACCAAGACGGTCGTCGCCGACACGCCCAGATCGGCCAGGAATCTCACGTCGCGGGCCGGGTGAACAAGCGGACCTCTTCGTTGGCGAGCACCGACGCGTACGACAACGCCTGCCGGAAATCGTCCGGCGTGAGATCCGGGTATTCACGGACGATGTCCTCTACCGTCATGCCATTCGCGACGAGGTTGACGACAAGGGCCACCGTGATCCGCATTCCGCGAATGCATGCGCGCCCGCCCATCACGCCGGGGTCAAAGGTGATTTGATCGAACATCGGCGATCCAGTATCCAGTATACGGAACGGCGTGCTCGCGTTCTTGCGTTGTGCGGAGGATTGCGGCAAGTCGCTTCAGGACTCTTCTCCCCGGTCCTCGCGGGACCGCCCGCGCCGGCCGATAAGAATCACGAGTGGCGCCTGCTGAGAACAGTCCCGAACTGCGCGTCCGGCTGCTTCGGGAACTGGCCCGACGGCTGTACTGGGCCGGCTTGACGTACGCCTTGTTCGCCGCGCTGTTTTCGATGAATTTCGAGCCGGGCGGGCGCGCCGTGGCATGGGCGCTTACCATCGCGCTCACCGTTTTGGGGGCCGTGCGGACGCACCTCTCGCACCGCATCGTGGCCAGCGGCGACGGCGGCGCAACCGAGCGCGCGGGGAGGCGCCTGCTGGCCACAACCCGGGTGCATGGCCTGGCGTTCTGCCTATTCATTTCGTACGCCATATGGCATGTGCGCGGGCAGACGACTCTGGAATGCCTGCTGGTGGTCGGGGTAGCCGGGTTTTCGAGTGGAAGCGCCAGCGTGCTGTCGCCTTTTCCCGAGGCGGCCTGGGTGCACGTCGGCGGACAGGTGTTTCCCATCTACATCTGGACCTTCTACGCCCTGCCGCGCTACGGATGGCTGCTTGGGGCTTTGGTCCTGATGCACAGCGTCGCCATCGTCCTGCTGGTCCGCATGGCCAGCGCGCATACGCGGGGAATGTTCGTGGCGCAGTTGACGCTGGAGGCGCAGAGCGAGGACCTGCGGCAAGCCCGCGACCTGGCCGAAGCGGCCGGCTCGGCGCGGATGCGCTTCCTGGCGAACATGAGCCACGAGATACGCACGCCGCTGAACGGCATCATGGGGCTGACCGAGGTTCTCGGCGATACGCGCCTGACCCTCGATCAGCGCCAATTGCTGGAGGACCTGGACCGCAGCGGCCGGCACCTCCTCTCCATCGTCGATGGCATCCTGGACATGGCTAAGGTGACTTCGGGCAAGCTGACGCTGGAGAACGTCGCTTTCGATCTTCCGCTGCTGATCCGCGACGTCGCCGCCCCCGCCGCCGCGCTGGCCGAAGCCAAGCGCGTGCGCTTCCTGGTGGACGCGCCCCCGGACCTCCCGCCGTGGGTGGTGGGAGATCCCGTGCGCATCCGGCAGGTGCTTTCGAATCTGCTGAGCAATGCGGTGAAGTTCACGGAAGCGGGCGAGGTGCGGCTGGCCGTGACCGCGCCGCGCCGGGGCTGGGGCCGTTTCGACGTCTCCGATACCGGCATCGGGCTGTCACCCGAACAACTGGGCATCCTGTTCCAGGAATTCCACCAGGTGGATTCTTCCACCACGCGCCGGTTCGGGGGCACCGGACTGGGCCTGGCGATCTCCCAACGGCTGGTCGAAATGATGGGCGGCCGTATCGCAGTGGAAAGCCGGCTGGGACACGGGGCGCGCTTTTCCGTCGAGATCCCTGTGCCTCCGGGCAAGGCCGCGCTGCCCGCGGCGGCCCAGGCCCGCGGTTCCGTCAGGCTGCCGGCCGGTCTGCGCGTCCTCGTGGCTGAGGACAATCCGGTGAACCAGAGGGTCATCGAGCGGATGGTCGCGAGAACCGGCGCGCGCGTAGACGTCGCCGGCAACGGCCGGCGCGCCGTCGAACTCCATAGCGAGCGCCCTTACGACATCATCCTCATGGATTGCCAAATGCCGGAGGTGGACGGGTACGAAGCCACGGCTCTCATCCGGGCTCTCCCCGACAGCCGCTCCCTGACGCCGATTCTGGGCGTGACCGCCAATGCCTTCAGCGAAGACCGCGAACGTTGCCACAGCGCCGGCATGGACGGCCACGTGGCCAAGCCTCTCGGCCGCGAGGCGCTTCTCGAAGCCATGTCCAAAGTGTTGAGGGAATCCAGAGCCAGGCGATCCGAGCAAGAGTGCGTGCCTCACGGAGCGGTCTAGCTCCAACACCGTCCACTTAAGGCCGCGTTCGTGGAGTGGCCTTTCAGGCTGCCACGCCGGCTTTCGGGCCGGCGTTCTTGTGGGCGGTCCCGCCGAATGCCGCCACGGATGGCGGCATAGCAGGCCAGAGGTCCACTCCACGTAGAAGCGCGCACCCGGCGCCTACGTCCAGGACCACCCTTTGCGGAAGGTGGGCTTTAGTAGATCGTTCGCCGGCTTGTTGTTGGTGATCTGCATCTTGGCGGCGTCCCAATCCAGTGGGCCTTCCACACGCAGCGACAGGCACGCCATGTCGATCCACTCGGTGAAGGGGCCGGAGACGTTGAAATTCGAGGCCGCCGGATCGCCGCCCTTGCAGGCCCTCACCCAGTCGGTGAAGGTTTCCGGGTGACGGACCAGGACTTGCGGAGGCATCTGGTAGTCCGCCATCCTCGCGGCCGGGAGCAGGCGCGGATTCCCGCCATATTCGCCGGTCGCCATGTAGCCCTTCGTGCCCTTGTACAGGACTCCGCTATTGAAGCCCGTATTGAAGGGCTTCATGCGCTCGTCGAGCGCGGCCTGATAGGGGTCCACGGGCCTGGGGGCAGGCCTGGCGGCGCTCCTGCCGCCGCCCCTGGCGGCTGCCGTGGCGGCGGGGGGAGGAGCGGGGCTCGGTTCCGCCCGGTCGGCCACCGGGATTTCCGCGGGCCAGAACTCGTCGGGCAACCCCACTACGCCGTCATGCCAGTAGAGCGTGAGCTTGGGAAACGTCTTGTAGGCCGGGAAATTGAAACGGATGGTGGATTTTTTCGGGAAGGAGACCTTGCTCTTCCCGGTTTGCATGATGCTCTCAACGCTGGTCGGAGCCCGTTCGCTCAGCAGCAGCGCCATGTTGGGAGCGCCCAGGACGTGGCATGCCATGTCGCCCAAAGCGCCGCAGCCGAAATCGTACCAGCCGCGCCATTGCATCGGCACATAGGCCGTGCTGAAAGGATGGTCGTTGGCGATGCCGAGCCATACGTCCCAATCCAGGAATGCGGGAACCGGCTCGCCCTTCGGCAGCTCGTCGTAGCCCTGGCCCCAGATGGGCCGGTTGGTCCAGGCGTGCGCTTCGGTTACATCGCCGATCGCGCCCGACCAGATCATCTCCGTGGCCTGCCGCGTGCCTTCCTCGCAGTAGCCCTGGTTGCCCATCTGCGTGGCGACGTTGTACTGGACGGCCGCTTCTTTTAACTGCCGCGATTCCCACACGCACCGGGTTAGGGGCTTCTGCACGTACACGTGCTTGCCGCGCTCCATGCACCACATAGCCATCGTGCCGTGCATGAAATCGGGCACCGCGATATGCACCGCGTCGATGGTTTTGAGTTCCTTGTCCAGCATTTTCCGGAAATCGGCGTACTGGGGAACCTTCTCGTACTGCTTGAACATGGCCGCCGCGCGGGCCTTATCGGGGTCGCACAGCGCCACGATGTTTTCCCCCATCCGCGCCAGGGCCTGGATGCCATCCGGGGCCTTTCCGCCAGCGCCGATCGAAGCGCAGTTCAGTTTCTCGTTGGGCGACTTGTAGCCCACGCTGGGCAGCGAGGGCGCGCTTCCGAATCCGCCGGCCGGGATCGCGCCGGCCAACAAGGTTCCGTAAAAGAAATGCCTCCTGGTTAGCTCCGCCATGGCAGGCATTGTAGCCCATTTCACACGCTGCAAGACCGTCAACGCGTCGCCGCGGAGGCCACGGAGAAGAAGGCGGGCTGGTCCCGGACAATGGGACGGCCGGCTCTGGCGGTCTTTGTGATAGACTCGGGTTTCCGTTCTGGAAGATCCGAAAATCCGAGGTGTTGCTTTGCAGCTCGCCACCGTCGATTACCTCATCCTTGCGCTTTATTTCGCCTTTGTTCTAGGCATCGGCTGGATGCTCCGAAAGCGAATGTCCAGCAGCATCGATTTCCTGATGGCCGGCCGGTCCGTTCCCGTGTGGATTTTGAGCATCGCTTTCATTGCGGCCAACCTGGGCGCCCAGGAACTGATCGGCATGTCCGCGTCGGGGGCCAAGTATGGCATCATGACCGCCCATTTCTACTGGATCGGCGCCATTCCGGCCATCCTGTTCGTGGGCATCTTCATGATGCCGTTCTACTACGGCAGCAAGGCCCGCTCCGTCCCCGAGTACTTGAAGTTGCGCTACGACGAGAAGACGCGCGCGTACAACGCCTTCAGCTTCGCGATCATGACCATCTTCTCTTCGGGCATCTCGATGATGGCCCTGGGCGAGTTGCTGCACTTGGCGCTGGGCTGGAATTTCAACACCTCGGTGCTGGCATCGGCGGCGATCGTCATGGCGTACACGCTCCTCGGCGGGCTGACCAGCGCCATCTACAATGAGGTCCTCCAGTTCCTGCTGATCGTCGCCGGCTTCACGCCGCTGGCGATTCTCTCGGTGACGAAGGCGGGCGGCTGGCAAGGCATTTCATCCCGCCTCCAGCCCGTGATGACGCACGCCTGGAAGTACGCGGGCTCCGCGCAGGACAACCCCATGGGAGTGGGAATCTTCGGGTTGGTGGCCGGCCTGGGGTTCGTGCTCTCGTTCGGGTACTGGTGCACGAATTTTCTCGTGTTGCAGCGCGCCATGGCCGCCCGGTCCCTGAATGAGGGGCGGCGCACGCCGTTGATTGGCGCGTTTCCGAAGATGTTCGTGCCCTTCATCGTCATCATTCCCGGCATCGCAGCCGTGGCTCTTGCCCATATCGGGGGCTCCGGGTACTCGCTGCCGCAGGCTGCCAACGGCGGGCCGGATTACAACCAGGTGATCACCACCCTGATGGCGAAGTTTTACCCGGCGGGCATGCTGGGCGTCGGATTGACGGGCCTCATGGCCTCGTTCATGTCCGGCATGGCGGGCAACGTGACGGCCTTCAACCAGATCTGGACCTACGACATTTACCAGACGCACATCCGGAAGAATGCGCCCGACCGGCACTATCTGAACGTGGCGCGGGTCACGACCGTGGTCGGCGTCCTGCTCTCCATCGGCGCCGCGTACATCGCGCAACAATACAACAACATCATGGATCTGCTTCAGTTGGTCTTCGGATTTGTGAATGCGCCGTTGTTCGCCACGTTCCTGCTCGGCATGTTCTGGAAACGCAGCACGGCCAACGGAGCGTTCACCGGGATGTGCAGCGGCACGGTGGCCGCTACTTTTACCTTTCTGCTGACTTCGGCCGAGGGCAAGGGCGGCCTGCTTGGGGTAGTCTACACGTTTCCTTCCGCGATGGCGCAAAGCTTTTGGATCGCCCTGGTGGCCTTCGCCAGTTGTCTGCTGGTGACGTTTGTGGTGAGCATGGCGACCACGGCGCGTCCCGAGCGGGAATTGGAAGGGCTGGTGTATGGCCTGACCAAGATCCCCGTGGACCCCGGCAAGTGGTATCAGCGTCCCGCTCCACTGGCGGTCATGGTGGTGGTCATTCTGGTGGTTTTGAATTTCTGGTTCGCCTGACATGATGGACTTACGACTGCCTTCGGGCTTGTTCTTTACCGTGCTCGGCCTGATCCTGCTGGGATTGGGGGTCTTCGCGCCGGGAATGCGCGCGGAGATGTCCGACGCGAACGTCAACCTCTATTGCGGCGCCGTCATGCTGGTTTTCGGCGTCTTCCTGTTGATCATGGCCAAACGGGCGTCCGGCCGCGGCGGCGCATGATCGAGGAGTTCCGCCGGCTCTACGGCTCGGCCGAGGGCGTGCGCGTGTTTCGCGCGCCCGGCCGGGTCAACCTCATCGGCGAGCACACCGACTATAACCTCGGATTCGTATTGCCAATGGCGCTCGACCTGGCCACGTGGGTCGCCACGGCGCCTTCCGGGGATGGCCGGCTGCGCATGCACTCGGAAGACCGTAAGGAGACGCGCGAGTTCGCCGCCGCCGGGATCGGCGATGCCCGGCCCGCGCACGACTGGACCGACTACCCGCTCGGCGTCGCCCAGGAGATCGTCCGCGCGGGTCGCCCCATCGCGCCCGCCAACCTGCTGATCCGTTCCACCGTGCCCGAGGGCGCCGGGCTGAGTTCCTCGGCCGCCCTGGAGGTATCTTCGGCGCTGGCGTTCCTTGGCGGCCGGCCGATCGAGGATCTGGAGCTCGCGCGCCTGTGCCAACGCGCCGAGCGCGATTTCGTGGGGATGCCGTGCGGCATCATGGATCAGTACGTTTCCGTCTTCGGCCGCGCGCGCTCCGCGGTGGAAATCGATTGCCGCAGCCTGGGACATCGCTTCGTTCCGCTTCCCGAGGGCGCCGCGTTTCTGGCGGTGAACACCATGACGAAACACGCGCTGGCCAGCTCGGCATACAAGGACCGCGTGGCCGAGTGCGCGGCCGCCGTGGAAGGCCTCCGCGCGCGGCTCCCCGGCGTCGAGAGCCTCCGCGATGTTTCGCCCGGGCAGTTCGAATCCGCGGCCGACGCTCTGCCGCCCGTGGTGGCGCGCCGCGCCCGGCATATCGTCACCGAGGATGTCCGCGTGAACCGTTTCGTGGAGGCCGCCGGGCGCGGCGATCTCGAAGCGATGGGCAAGCTGATGGTGGAATCGCACCGTAGCCTGCAACACGATTACGAAGTGAGCTGCCTTGAGCTCGATTTCCTGGTGGACGCCGCGCTGGAGATCGAGGGCGTCCATGGCGCGCGCATGACCGGCGGCGGTTTCGGCGGCTGCACCGTGAACTTGCTGCGTCCGGAAGCCGTCCCGCGTTTTCGCGAGGCGATAGCGCGAGCTTACGAGAGGCGGTTCCACGTCGCGCCGGGCATGTACGGATGCCAGCCTTCGCCCGGCGCCGGCGAGTGCAAGAATCTTGAGACGATTCCCTCGCGAATCCGACTAACTAAGTAATTCATTAAGAGTTTTCCTCCGATGGCGGGGCAGCCCTCGCGTCTTGCCCCGTCCGCTCATTCCCGGCGGCCCGCGCCGCGTTACACTCGTGTCCAGATGCTGCGGTGGATGAATGTTCCCAACGCGTTGACCCTGTCCCGCTTGGCCATGGTTCCCTGGATCGTCGGAGCCATCCTGAGCGGCCGTCACGCGCTCGCTCTGGCGATGTTCGCCGCCGCCGCAGCCACGGACGTGGCGGACGGCGCGGCCGCGCGCCGCTTCGGCCAGGTGAGCCGGACCGGGGCCTGCCTCGACCCCATCGCCGACAAGTGCTTGCTCTCCGGGGTGTTCCTGGCCCTGGCTGCGTCCGGAATCGTCCCCTGGTGGCTGGTGGTAGTGATCTTCGGGCGCGACCTGTACATCCTGGCCGGGGCCGTGCTCCTCATGCGATTGACTACCATCCGGAAATTCCCTCCCAGCATTTGGGGGAAAGCGTCCACTTTCGTACAGATCGTCACCGCCGCCGCGTGGCTGGGCCGCGATGCCTTCCCCGCCGGCTGGACCAGCCGTTTCTCCTCGGCCACGGTGTGGCCTTGCGCGGCCATTACGGTCTGGAGCGGCTTGCACTACGGCTGGCGCGCCGTTCATCAATGGCGCATTGACGCGCTTCCCGCCCGGGAGTAATCTTAGAGTTGGACGGGTGTATCGATGACGCGGTATCAGCCAGCGCGGCAGTATTTTTGGTTTGGCGGAGCCGCGGTCCTGCTGGCCAGCGGGTGCGGCTGGCTGGGCTTGAAGTGGTCTCCCCTGTCGTTCGTTGCGGCCGCTCTGTTTCTGGCCACCGCCGCTGTGCTGTTCGCCATGGCGTTTCGTCCCGCCATCGAAGTCCACGAAGGGTATCTCGCCGTCGGCAAGCGAATCGTGCCCTGGATGGATATCCGCCGCGTGGACCGCACGGGCTGGGTTTCCCCGCTGGTGGCCCGCATCACGCTGTTTGACGATTCGCGCTTCCTGCTGATCTATCCCGGCGACGTGGATTCCTGCGGGCACCTGCTGCGCCACCTGCGCCGCTTCTCCCGCGACGCTCTGATCGACGGCGTTCCGTACCGCCAGCATTGGGGCGAGATGACCTCCGGCGGCGACCGCCTGCCGGCGCCTCCGCCGCGTTACCGCGTTCTTCGTCCCGAGGACGAGGCCGAAGTGGAGCGGCTCTACCAACGGCTGAAGACCGTCGGGAATCTCGACCAGAAGAATTCCGCGGACGAGAAGTAAAACCAAAATCTCACCGGGCCCAGAGGGCGCCCCGACGCGGAGACACGGAGAAAACACTGAGAAGAATGAGGGTGGGGCTGGCTGTGGTTTGCAGGCGTGCGCTACTGGCGGAGTTCGCGCAGCCGAGGGGGCCGAGGTTCGTGGGGCTGGCGCCGTGAGCTGGGGCAGTGATGGTAATACTACGCGGCGGCTACGGCGGCGTCCATTTTGACCGACACCAGGCGCGAGACGCCGGGCTCTTGCATCGTTACGCCGTAGAGGGCTTGCGCGGCTTCCATGGTCCGCTTGGAATGCGTGATCACGATGAACTGCGTTTGCCGCGACATCTCTTGCAGCAGGCGCGTCAGGCGGCCGATGTTGGCTTCGTCGAGCGGCGCGTCCACCTCGTCCAGGACGCAGAAGGGGCTGGGCTGATAGCGGAAAATGGCGATCAGCAGCGCCACCGCCGCCAGCGCTTTCTCTCCGCCCGAAAGCAGGAGCACGTTCTGTAGCCGCTTACCCGGAGGCGAGCACACGATATCGATGCCCGATTCGGCCAGATTCTCCTGGTCGGTAAGCCGCATCTCGCCCGTGCCGCCGCCGAACAACGTCTGGAACGCCACGCGGAAATGCGCGTTGATGGCCTCGAACGCTTCGCTGAACTTCTGCCGTGAAACCTGGTCGATTTCCTGAATCGCGCGCTCGGTGTCGCGGATGGAATCGATCAGGTCCTGCCGTTGCGCGCTCAGGAAATCGAGGCGCGCGTGCGCCTCCTGGTACTCCTCCATGGCCGCGGGATTCACGGGGCCGAGCGACTCGATGCGGTCGCGGATTTCGCCGGCGGCCCGTTCCGCTTCTTCGATGGCGGCCGCGTCGGGGAGGGGGTCGCCGGCCGCGGCCAGTTCCTCGACGGGGCGGTTCAGATCCTTCCGGCTGAGCTCGTCGAGGTATTTCAGCTCGGCCTGCTTGCGCACCAGGTCGACTTCGATCTGCGAACGCCTCTCGTGCAGCTCTTCCGTGCCGGCGCGCATCGCCCGCAATTCCTCTTCGCCGGCGCGAAGGGTTTCGCGCGCCTCGGCCTCGCGCAGGGCCATCCCGGCCACCCGGGCATCCACGTCCGCGATCTGTCCGGCCAGCCGGCTGGCCGCGCGGTCGAGTTCGATATTGTCCGCCAGAAGCCGCGCCCGCTGCTCGCCCAGTTGCTCCGTCTCCGCCGCCAGCGCATCGCGCCGCGCGCCGGTCTCGCGGGCCTGCTGCTCCAGACGCGCCATGGCGACGCCCTCGCCGCGCCGCCGCTCTTCGACGGCCGCCAGCCGGGCGCGGATGGCCGCGTGCTCCTCCCCGACGGCCGCCGCATCGTCTTCCAGCTTCTCGAGTTCCTGCCGCTCGCTCTCCAGCGTCTCTTCGCTCTCGGCGCGCGACATTTCCTTGGCTTCGATGGCCACCAGGTTCCGCTCGCGCTGTTCGGCGGATTTCGTCGCGTCGCGTTCCAGGCGGTCCAGCTCCAGGCGCGCCACCGAGAGCCGCGAATGCGACCGCGCCAGATCCTCGCCCAGTTTCCGCATGTCGTGGTCCAGCGCCACGCGGTCTTTCTCGCGGACTTCCTGCAACGACCGCAGCCTTTCCAACTCGCCCTCGAGTCCGGCGATCTCGCGGCCGATATCTTCGAGACGGGTCTGCATCCCGCCCGCCGCCTTCTCGCGGACTTCCAGCCGGCCCGCCAGCTCGCGGGCCTCGCGCTTCATGACCAGCGGCCCCGCGCCGGTCTTCTTGCCGCCCGTCACCGTCTGGCCGTGATAACACAGGCCGTCCGGCAGCAGGAAGTAGAGGTACGGATAGCGGACTGCCAGTTGCTGCGCCGCGGCGCGGTCCTCCGCCAGGAAGCACAGCGAGACGCGCGGCAGCAGGTCCAGCGCCCGGTCGCGAAATCCGTTGGTGAGCCGTAGCGCGCCGCTCAGCCGCGCCGTGACGCCCGTCTCGGCGCCGATGGCCGGCTCGGGCAACTGCGCACGAGGATCGCGTTCCTGCTCGGGATGGATCAGGAACGTGGCGCGGCCGTCCAGGTCCGAGCGCAGGAAATCCAACCCGCGCTCGGCCTGCTCCCAACTCTCTACCACCACATACTCCAACTCGTCATGCAGAAATTCCTCGGCGGGTTTTTCGTACTGCGGATCGACCTCCACGTAATCGGCCAGCACGCCCATGAGCTTGAGGTCCTGCGCCTTGCCCTTCTCCAGCGCCGCGAACAAGCGCTTCACCGCTTCGGCGGTGTAGGTGCGGTGCGCCAGGACCTGCTCCAGGGATTCCTTGCGCGCGCGGATCTGGGAGATTTCATCCCGCGCGGTCTCGATTTCGCGCCGCAGGTCGGCGGCGGCCGCGCGCCGCGCCGCCAGGTCTTCCTCCGTGCGGCGCCGCTCGCCGGCCACCGATTCCAGTTCGAGCTGCCGCGCCGCCAGGATCTCGGATAGCTGCTTCTTGGCGGCGGCGAGCCGCGCGATTTCGGCGGCGGCCACCTGCTCCTCGTGGGCCGAGCGGGCGGTTTCGCGCTCGATGCCGGCCAGGTATTCCTCCACCTGGGCAAGCTGATTCCGCAGACCCGAAGCGTCGCCGAGCAGGCGCAGAATGGCCTGCCGCAACCCGTCGATAGCGGTCTCGCGCTCGCGCACGCGGGCTTGGAGTTCCTCCCGCTGGCGGTTGATCTCCATCATGCGGCCGCGGGCTTCCTCGATGAGCGCCTCCAATGCGCTTACCGACGCGCGATGCGCGGTTAGCTCGCCATCGAGCGCCTCCAGGCGCTGCGCCAGTTTGCCCGATTCCTCTTCGGCGTCCGCGATGCGCCGCTCGATGGCGCCGGTTTCCTTCACCTGCGATTCCAGCCGGCCGCGCGCGCGCTCCGCCTCCACGTTCCAATCCGAAAGCTGCCCGCGCGCCGCGGTGAGCCGCTGCTCCAGCTCGTAGCAGGCGGCCTGCGCCCGCTCATGCGCCCGCTCGCGCGCCGCGACTTTCTCGTTGAGCGATTTCAGCTCGGCGGACGCCAGGTTCAAATCGATGGCGGTTTTGGCGGCGTCGCGTTCCAGCAGGCGGTACTTGCCGGAAAGCGCCACGCGCAGGCGGGCGTCGAAATCGGCCTTCAGCTCGCTATAGCGGCGCGCCTTGGCCGCCTGCCGCTTGAGCGAGTTCACCTGGCGGACCACTTCCTCGATGATGTCGTAGACGCGCGCCAGGTTCTGCTTGGCGCCTTCGAGCTTGGCCTCCGCGAGGCGCTTCCGGGTCTTGAACTTGGTGATGCCGGCGGCTTCCTCAATCACCGCGCGGCGGTCTTGCGGCTTGGAGCTCAGGATCTGGCCGATGCGGCCCTGCTCGATGATGGCGTAGCTTTCCGGGCCGAGGCCGGTCCCCATGAACAGCTCCTGGATATCGCGCAAGCGGGCGGGGCGGCCATCGATGAGGTACTCGCTTTCCCCGGAGCGGAACAGCCGCCGCGTGATGGTGACTTCCCCGTTGCGGCGCTTCTCGCCATCTTCCACGGCCTGGATCTTGTGAGCCGCCTTTTCCTGGTAGACGGCGGGGTCCACCAGAACCATGGTGACGTACGCCATGCCCAAGGGCTTGAGATCCCGCGTGCCGGCGAAGATGACATCCTCCATCCGCGTACCGCGCAGGCTCCGGGCGGACTGCTCCCCGAGCACCCAGGAAATGGCGTCGCTGATATTGGACTTGCCGCAGCCATTGGGGCCGACGATGGCGGCCAGCCCTTCCCCGTTGAAGCGCAGCTCGGTACGTTCACAGAAGGACTTAAACCCTTGCATTTCCACGCGTTTGAGTTTTAGCAAAGCAATATCCTCTGCCTCGGGGGATTTGTAACTATACTAAACTGGCGTTTTCCAAAAGTAAAGGAAATTCACCACGTCATACAGGGTTCGATTGGGAGGAGCCACTATATCTTGAGGGGCGCTCACCCACTTTCCTAATTATGCTATACCCGCTGGCGGACGTTCTGGTTCACGGGATTGCTCCGAAGGCAGGCAGAGCCTCTGGCGGGAACGCGGAGCTCGCTCCATACCGGCTCAATTATAGCCCAAATCCCGGCCCGCGGAAGAGTTTCCTTTGATGAACGCGCCTCGCGCAGGGAAATACCAAACAAAGCCATTCTTGCTCCTAACCAGAACAAAATAAAACTACTTGTCCAGTCGGTGACGAAGCCATTCGGCACCGAGGACTGGCGGAAGCCGCGCTTCCCGGAACCCGGCGGCCGACCGGCCCCGGTGTTCGCCTTCGATACGCAGCGCGCCGGAAGAATTACCAAAGCCCTTGCGGTAGATAACCATAACAAAATAAATCGCTTGCTGCTCTGTGACGAACCCATTCCGCGCAAGGGTATCAGGCATGAGGGCGCGTGACGGCCACTAAGGGTAGCCACAGTGTGCGGAGGGGCTTGCGGCGTTCCCTCCGCTTCGAGATATAGCACGAGGAGGGGGTTGAGTCTGAAATGCGGCTGGGCCAAACGGCAGAAGAAAAGGAGTTGTTCTTGAGAATCGGTGGCGAATGCCACACGGCGGCGCTACGCTTTCGCCACATGTGAGGGGATGAAAATGGGCCGTCATCCGGCGCTCCCTATCGGCCGACCATGGAATCGCGTATGTTCCACGTTTCCTTTACGATAGCGGACCGCCCGCCAGGATCCGGTTAGCGCCCGAAGCGATTGCGGCTAGACGGCCCGGCTTGCTATAATTGGGCTTTCCTAAAGTAGAGGAGATTTTTGTCCTATGGCACGAGTTTGCGAAGTGTGTGGCCGCGGGCCGCGGTTCGGCAGCCGGATCAGCCACGCCCACAACGTCACCAAGCGCCGCTGGAACCTCAATTTACAGAACGTCCGCGTGCTCGTGAAAGGCGCCGCCCGCTCCATGCGGGTGTGCGTGTCCTGCATTCGTTCCAGCAAGGTCCAGAAGGCCGCCTGAGCATCCGGAACGCCGGCGCTACGGCTTCGGGAAGCGCTCCCGGACCAGCGCCAGCGCGTCCTCCCTGGTGTCCGCCAGTCCCTCCAGTTGCGCGTCCTCCACAGCCGTCAGGATGCGGGTGAACAACGGGCCGGGTTCGTAACCCGCCGCGATCAGATCGGCGCCGGTGACCAGGGGCGGCGGTTTCAGGCGTCCGGCTGAGAATTCCTCCCGCTTGCGCCTCGCGAATTCGTAGTTCTCCAGACGGCGGTTGCTGGCCAGTACGTCCAGGCGGTGCAACTCGAGATGCTCGTCGAACCGCGGCAGGCGCAGGAAGCGCTTGAGCGTGCTTTCGCGCATCTCCGAGGCGTCCTTGAAGCGCATGTGGTTGGCGACCAACGCTTCCACGCGCTCGATTTCGTCGCGCGAGAAGCGCAGCCGGCTCAGGATTTGGCCCGCCAGTTTCACGCCCGCCTCCACGTGCCCGTCGAACCGGATCCGTTCCGCCACGCGGAAGGTGGGAGGCTTGCCCACATCGTGCAGAAGCGCTCCCAAGGCCAGCGTGAGAGAGGGACGCTCCAGCCGCTCGAGCAGCAGCAGAGTGTGGACCCACACGTCGCCCTCGGGGTGATATTCGGGAGGCTGCGCGACGCCCTTCATGGCCGCCACTTCCGGCAGGATGCTGGCGAGCAGGCCCGACGCGTCCAGCAGCTCGAATCCGCGGCGCGCGCCGCCTTCGGTTAGAATCCGCGCTAACTCGTCGCGCACGCGCTCGGCGGAGACGCGCAGAATGGCGGTCTGGTTCCGGCGGATGGCCTCGAAGGTGGCTGGCTCGATGGCAAAGCCCAGGCGCGCGGCGAACCGGACGGCGCGCAGCAGCCGCAGGTGGTCCTCCGCGAAACGAATCCTCGGATCGCCGATGGCGCGGATGAGACCGCGCTCCAGATCGGCGCGGCCGCCCACGTAGTCCAGCACGGCGCCGCTTTCCGGATCCATCATCAATCCATTGACGGTGAAGTCGCGGCGCAGCGCGTCCTGGCGCGGGTCGGTCTCGAAGCGCACGGCCGCGGGGCGGCGGCCGTCGGCGTACTCGCGGTCGCTGCGAAACGTGGCCACCTCCACGCAGGCGGAATCCTGGCGCACCAGCACGACGCCGAAATGCGCGCCCACGCAGCCGGCGCCGGGGAACAACTCGAGCAGACGCTCCGGCCGGGCGTCCGTGGCCACGTCGTAGTCCTTGGGCTCGGCGCCCAGCAGCAGGTCGCGCACTGAGCCGCCCGCGAGCCACGCCTGGTGGCCCGCGCCGCGGAGAGTCGCGATAATGGAGCGCGCCAGCGCCTCGGGTTGCATAACGGTGTTCGGAGCCGCGACGTGAGGGAACGGCAGGCTCTTCCCCTATGCTAGTATGAGAGGGCCGAACTCCACCCGGAGGCGGGGGACCCATAGTTTGGGGCGCAGTCCGAATCAGGACAGGGTACTTTCAAGCCCTAGCCCGTCAGCTAACCTCGTAGGTGGATTTGAAAGTCACCGCATGGTGAACGAGGAGCATTCCCAGTGACATCCGAGAAGCGGCCGGCGGCGGTCAAGGTGGTTGTCGCCACCACCGTGATGCTGTCGTTCATCTCCTTCTGGCGCGCGGCCGCCATCGTCTTGAGCGACCTGGCGTCATCGGCCTACTACGTGGGCGGCATCGCCGAACATGCCATTGGGAAGGCCGCGCCGTGGTTCATCCTGGCGATCATGCTGTTTTCCTACGCCGTGCGCGCCATTTATATCGAAAGCTGCTCCATGTTCGTGCGCGGCGGCGTGTACCGCGTGGTGCACGAGGCCATGGGCGGGACCCTGGCCAAGTTCTCCGTTTCCGCGCTGATGTTCGATTACGTGCTGACCGGACCGATCAGCGCCGTGAGCGCGGGCCTGTATCTCGGCGGGCTGATCAACGAAATCGGCGAGCGATTCCACTTTGCCCAGTGGCATGTCTACCCGCCGTATTTCGCGGCGGTGTTCGCGGCGATTGTGACCCTCTACTTCTGGCGGAAGAACATCATTGGGCTTCACGAATCCAGCGAAAAAGCGCTGCGCATCATGCAAATCACCACCGTCATGGCGGCGACCCTGATTGTGTGGTGCATCGCCACCATCCTCAAGAACGGTTACCATCCCGTGCCGCTTCCCGTCCCCGCCAACCTGAAGTTCGACCCCGACGCGCTGGGCTGGCTGCGAGGCACGGTTGCGCCATCCATCACTTTTATCGCCATCCTGGTCGGGCTGGGACACAGTTTGCTCGCGATGAGCGGTTTCGAAACGCTGGCCCAGGTCTATCGGGAAATCGCGCATCCCAAACTGAAGAACCTGGAGCGCGCCGGCCTCGTGATTTTCCTGTACAGCATGCTGTTCACGTCGCTGGTTTCGTTCTTCGCGGTGATGATCATACCGGATGCCGCGCGGCGGGCCTCCTTGGACAACCTGATCGGCGGCCTGGCCATGTACCTGATTGGCCCCCTGCCGGTGCGATTGCTGTTTCACGTTTTCGTGGTGCTGGTGGGCACGCTGATCCTGGCGGGCGCCGTGAACACAGCCATCATCGGATCGAACGGCGTCCTCAACCGAGTGGCGGAAGACGGAGTTCTGCCCGATTGGTTCCGGCAGCCGCACAAGAAGTTCGGCACCACCTCGCGCCTCATCAACCTGATCGTAGGCCTGCAACTGCTCACCATTCTTCTTAGCCGGGGAAACATCATCCTGTTGGGCGAGACCTATGCATTCGGCGTGGTCTGGAGCTTCTCGATGAAGGCTCTCTCCGTGCTCGTGTTGCGCTATAAACAGCCGGAGAATCGCCAATGGAAGACGCCGCTCAATTTCCGCGTGCGCGGCACGGAGATCCCGGTAGGCCTCGTTCTCATCACGGCCACGCTGTTTTCGTTGGCCTTCATCAACCTCCTGACCAAAGAGGTGGCCACCATCTCGGGCATCGCCTTCACGATCGCGTTCTTTATCATGTTCGAGGCCGCCGAAATTCATAACCGGAAGCGGGGAGCGGCGCACAGCGGGGAATTGGAGAAGTTCCGCCTCGAGTCCAGCGAGGAGGTTTCGGCCGGCGCCGTGAACGTGCGGCCGGGCAACATCCTGGTGGCCGTACGCAATCCGGCCCGCCTGCAGCATCTGGGCCGGATTCTGGAGAAAACCGACACGCGCAAAATGGACATCGTGGCGCTCTCGGTCCGCAACGTGACCCTGGCCGGGTCGGGAGAGCACCCGCTCGATTCGGGGCAGATCTTCTCCGACGCCGAGACCGCGGTCTTTACGCGCGTGGTGACGCTGGCCGAGAAGGCGGGCAAACACGTGGAGCTGGTCGTCGTACCGGGCACGGACCCTTATGAGGCCGCCGTGCAGACCGCGGCCCGCCTGGGCTCGTCGCGCATCGTGATGGGACTTTCACCCAAGCTGACGCCGGCGGAGCAGGGCGCGCGCGTGGGTTACTACTGGGAGCAGTTGCCCGAACCGCGTCCCACGCTCTCGCTGGAGATCGTTCTGGAAAACCAGAAGGACGCGGTGTTCGTGAACCTGGGGCCGCACCCCCCCCGGCTTTGGCCCGAGGATATCGATCTGGCCCACCGCCTCTGGCTGGAGCTGAGCGCCAGGGGTCCCGGGTCCAGGCTGCACCACCGCGACGTGATCGGAATCGCCCTGCGGCGCATGAGCGCGGACCTGCATTCGGAGCGCGCGGGCGAGCTGATCGACGACGTTTTGCGCGAAATCCCGCCCAACCATTGACAGGCGGCGCCAGGCGCCCCTTTCCACCAACCGCGCCGCGAGGTATGATTTCGGTGTAGTCGTTCCGAATAGGAGGTTTCATACTACTATGATGCCGCGAGTCCTTGGCATGGCCGTTTTGCTCATCGCCGGTTGTGGCGTGGCGGCGGCCCAAGTCGATTTAGACGGCACGTTGGCGCTGCTTAAGGGAGCGGAAACGCAGAAGGACGTCCCGCAGATCAAGAAACTGGCCGTCCAGGCCATCACGGATGGGCGCAAGGAAGTCGCCGCCGCCGCCGCCGACAAGGAGCGCGCCGATTTCGCCCTCAGCGTGCAGGAATACGGGGAATTCGCGCTGGTGAATGCGGCCTTGTCCGCCCCGGCCGCGACCAAGGTCGATCTGCTGGCCGCGTTGGAGCAGGTCAGCCCCAAGAGCAAGTACCTCGTTTCGGCGTATCCCGCGTACCTTCAGGCGCTGAGAGATACGGGAGCGGCCGCCCAGGTTCCCGCCATCGCCGAAAAGGCGCTGGCCAACTACCCCGAGAACGAAGACCTGTTATCGATTGCGCTGGAGGACGCCGCGACGAAGCAGGAATCGGATCGCGTGCTCAGCTACGCCGATCGCCTGGTGGCTGTGATGACCAAGCGCGCCAAGCCCGACGAAATGTCCGCCGCCGATTGGGAGAAAAGGCGTGCGGCCATGCTCGGAACCGGCTATTTTTACGCCGGCCGGATTTACTATACCCGGAATCTGTATGTCCAGGCCGACAGAAGCCTGCGCGCCGCACTGCCGTTTGTCAGGAGCAACGACGCGATGCTGGGCATGACCCTGTTCCTCCTCGGCGGCGCCAACTATCAGATCGGCGCGGCGACCAACAACAAGGCCAAGATATTGGAAGGCGCGAATTACTGCACACAGGCGTCCAAGGTCAGTTTTCCGCAGGCGCAAGATGCCTGGAGGCAGGCCCAACTCATGACCACGGCAGCCTCGAAGATACGCTAGTGCGCGCCTTTACCCCAGCCGCCGGGCGGCGGGCTTGGCGAAATACGTGAGGATGATGGCGGCGCCCGCGCGCGCGATCGAGGTGAGGCTCTCCAGCATGGCGCGGTCGTGGTCGAGCCAGCCGTTGCGGGCCGCGGCCACGATCATCGAGTACTCGCCGCTCACTTGGTAGGCCGCAATCGGAACGTCGAAGCGCCGCCGCGCTTCCGCAATCAGGTCGAGGTAGGGCATGGCCGGCTTCACCATGATCATGTCCGCGCCTTCCTCCAGGTCCAACTCGATTTCCCGCATGGCCTCGCGGCCGTTGGCGGGGTCCATCTGATAGCCGCGGCGGTCGCCGAACTGGGGCGCCGATTCGGCGGCCTCGCGGAAGGGGCCGTAGAACACCGAGGCGAACTTGGCGGCGTAGGAGAGGATGGGGATCTTCTGGAAGCCGTTCGCGTCCAGCGCCTGGCGGATGGCTCCCACGCGCCCATCCATCATGTCCGAAGGCGCCACCATATCGGCGCCGGCGCGCGCGTGCGAGACCGCGGCGCGGGCCAGCCACGGCAAGGTCGCGTCGTTATCCACCTCGCCATCCTTGACGTAGCCGCAATGACCGTGGCTGGTGTACTCGCAATTGCAGACGTCGGTGATCACCAGCAGTTGGGGGGTTTCGCGGCGAATCGCGCGGATGGCGCGTGGGACGATGCCATTGTCGTCGTAGGCGCCGGAAGCCGATTCGTCCTTGGATTCCGGCAGGCCGAACAGGATGACGCCGCCGATCCCCAGCGACTGGACCTCGGCGCATTCCTTGGCGAGTTCATCCACGGACATCTGGAAATTGCCCGGCATGGCGCCGATCTCGCGCTTCACGCTCTCGCCGGGGCAGGCGAACAGCGGGAGGACGAACTGCGCGGGGTCGAGGCGCGTTTCGCGCACCAGGCTGCGCAGAGCCTCGGTGGCTCGCAGACGGCGCGGGCGGTGGATGGGGAAGGGCATACCCGGATTCTACCGCGCGAGTTGGAAGGGCTGCGCCGCCCGCGGCCTGCTATCGTAACGGAAAGGAGGGATGCCGACCGCCATGATGCCCGCGAAACGGGATATCGCAGCCGCTTGCGCCAGATATAGCGGCCTGACGCGTCTGCTAGGCCTCCTTCCGGGCAAACCCGTCCTCGCCGTGCTGAACTACCACCGCATCGGGAACGCTTCCGAGTGCCCGTACGATTCCGGCGTGTTCTCGGCCACGTGCGACGAGTTGGACGATCAGATTCGGTTCCTGAAGAAGCGCGTCCGGCTGGTCGCTTTGAATGAAGCCATCGAGATCGCGGAAACGCAGAGGCTGCGCGGGCCTGCGGTCCTGCTGACGTTCGATGACGGCTACCTGGATAATTACCAGTTGGCGCTCCCGATCCTCTCGGCGCATGGCGTTCAAGCGGTCTTCTTCCTGCCGGCGTCCTTTATTGGGACGAACCGCATTCCGTGGTGGGACGCCATCGCGTTCATCGTCAAGCGCAGCCGCCATCCGCGGTTTCTGCTCTCCTACCCGGCTCCGCGGGAATTCGATCTGGAGGCCGGGGGAGTTGTGCGCGCCGTACGAACAGCTCTGAACCTGTACACTTCCCCGGCGACCCAGGACGGCGAGCGGTTCATCGGCGCGCTGGAGGAAGCCTGCGGCGTGGCGCGTCCCGACGGCGCCCAGCGTTGTTTCATGAGTTGGGAAGAGGCTCGGTCGATGGCCCAGCGCGGCATGGCGATCGGATCTCATTCGCACAGTCACGAAATCTTATCCAAGCTGTCCCCGTCGCGCCAGATCGACGAGCTGACGGCCTCCAAACGAATGATCGAGACGAAAACCGGCGTCCCGGTGACCGCGGTGGCTTACCCGGTGGGGTTGCCCGAGAGCTTTTCCCCGGCCACGCTAGCCGCGGCGCGAACGGCGGGATACCGGGTGGGGTTCTCGTTCCATGGCGGCTTTAACTTGGCGGGGACCATGGACCCCTACAGCCTGCGCCGGGTATCGGTCTGCAACCCTACCGCGGCCCGGTTCCGATTGCAGACGACGCTCGCGGCGGCTACTGCCAGGTACTGGTTCTAGCGCCCCCCTAATGCCAAGGTCGCCAACGCTGGCTCTCTCGGGGCTGATGGGTGCATTTGAGGAGATCCAGGTGTGCTTCTCTGGCTCTGGCTCCAGGACAAGCCGCCGGTGGTATACTCCTACTGGCTGCGAGGCCCGAAAGGAAATGGTAGACAAGATGGACAGAAGACGGTTCATTACGAACGCAGCAGTGGTGCTGGGCCCCTTCACCTCGGTGGAAGGCACCCAGCGCGCCTCCCTGCAGGAGCAAGGGGTAACTCGAAGCGAGACGGCGCCTGACAGCGTCGGTCGGCCGGTTCGGGCAGTCAGCATCAGCTTTTCACGAGGCCTCTCGGTGGAACAGATCGCCGGCTTGGTGGACAAAGAGGGGGCGCGCGGGACGGACATTATCGCTCTGCCCGAGGGCACCGGACGCGATCTGGACGGAGCCCTCATGACGGCTGTAGGTAGTTTGGCCGCTAAACATCGAACCTACGTCGTCTGTCCCATCGGCCGGGCGGATGGCGATGGGCGCCTCAACTCCGCGGTTTTGATCGACCGCCGCGGCCAGGTCGTTGGCATCTACGACAAGATGTATCCCTACTGGAGTGAGTTCGCCAGGGAGCCTGCTACCAAACCGGGGCAAACCGTGAAGGTTTTCCAGACGGACTTCGGCCGGGTTGGGCTCGCGATCTGTTACGACGTGAATTGGGCGCCGCTGTGGCAGCGCTTGGGGGATTTCGGGGCGGAGCTGGTAATCTGGCCGAGCGCCTACTCGGCGGGCCGGTCGCTTCAAGCGCGGGCGACGGACTTCAACTACTACATCATGAGCTCGACTCGGGTTCCCGATTGTCTGGTGTATGACATCGACGGGGAAGAGCTCGTCTACGAACATGCCAACGTGGCCGTTGATACTAATGTCACGCGGTTCACGTTCGACTTGGACCGTTGCGTCTTTCACCAAGACTTCAACTTGCCTACGAAGCTCGCCAACCTGCTCAAGGAGCACGGTGACGATGTCGTGCGAGAGAAATGGGATCCGAAGGAAGGATGGTTCGTCCTGAAGGCGAAGCGTCCGGGCGTCAGCGCGCGCGAGTTGGCCCGGCAAGGCGGGCTGGAAGAGCGAAGACCCTATATCAACCGGAGCCGTTGCGAGCTGGATAGGCGGCGCGGATGGCAATTCTCCTAAGAACTTAAGATCTGCGCGATCCCCCAAAGGCTATGCCAAGTCCTTCATGGAGGTGTGAAGTCAGATGGAGAACCGACGATCATTCTTGACTAAGGCGACCGTGGGACTAGCGGCGGTGGGAGCCTCTTCGGTTCCAGCCGCCTCCGGCCAGGCCGTGGCAGGATCCAACGAGTTACCGGGGACGCAGCCGCTGGAGACGCTGGCCCTCCAGGCTCGGGCT
This sequence comes from Bryobacteraceae bacterium, assembly GCA_050012095.1. GTDB lineage: Bacteria > Acidobacteriota > Terriglobia > Bryobacterales > Bryobacteraceae > BOG-224. The sequence goes on from JBEKHV010000060.1 coordinate 35,174, forward strand.
GCGCAGATGGTCGAGGACATCGATCATTACCTGAGCCGTGCGCTTGTCTCGTCCGTCGAGCAGCGGCAGTCGCTTTGGAAACGGGACTATTCCTCGCGGGCGGCCTATGAAAACTCCGTTGCGGAGAACCGTCGGCGCTTTCGCAAGGTCATCGGCGTGGTCGACGAACGGGTTGCCTTCGAGAGTCCCGCTCTGGACGCCACGCTGAATCATTCGGCGCTTGTCGCGAGCGCCGCCGGATACAAGATTTACGAAGTCCGCTGGCCCGTGCTTCCAGGCGTTGAGGGCGAAGGGCTGCTGTTCGCGCCCGTGGGGAATCCGATCGCGCGCGTGGTGGCATTGCCGGACGCGGACTGGTCGCCCGAGGCCTTGGCCGGTCTGTCCCCCGGCGTACCGCCGGCCGCGCAATATGCCCGCCGCCTCGCCGAGAATGGCTGCGAAGTCCTCGTGCCTGTAGTGATCGACCGCTCCGATACCTGGTCCGGCAATCCCGCCATAGGAGTGCTCACCAACCAGAGCCATCGCGAGTTCATCTATCGCATGTCCTTCGAGATGGGCAGGCACACCATCGGCTATGAAGTGCAAAAGGCGCTCGCGGCGGTGGACTGGTTCTCCCGCGGCACGCCGTCCGCGCCTATCGGCGTGATGGGTTACGGAGAGGGCGGATTGCTGGCGCTTTACAGCGCGGCAGCGGATACGCGGATCGACGCGGTTGCGGTCAGCGGCTACTTCCAATCGCGGGAGGAAGTGTGGCAGGAACCGATCTATCGCAACGTCTGGACGCTGCTGCACGAATTCGGCGACGCGGAGTTGGCGGGTCTGGTGGCGCCGCGGGCGCTGGTGGTCGAGGCCAGCCGCGGACCGGAGGTCCCGTACCCGCCTCAGGCAACCGGCGGCCGTGCTGTGGATGGCCGGCTGATCACCGCGGCGCGGGGCCAGCTGACCAGCCCGCCCTTGGCGCAAACCCGCAGCGAGATGGATCGGGCCAGACCGATCTTCCAGGGGCTCGGCGCCGCCGCGAAATTGTCCTTGATCGTCAGCGGGGACGGGCAAGGCGATCCGGGGTCCCCGCCGGCGCTGACTGCGTTTCTCGCGGCTCTCGGACACAGCGGAGCGCTACGCGGCCCGGGGGCCGCGCCGCACGATGAGCGCCAGGGCTTCGATGCTGGCGTGCGTCTGCACCGGCAGTTTCAGCAACTGGTCGACTTCACGCAATCCCTGCTCCGGACCGCCCCCGAGGTTCGCCAGCGGTTCTGGTCCAAAGCGGATACTTCTTCGATTGAAAAGTGGCAGCAGAGCAAAGAGTGGTATCGCCGGTATTTGTGGGAAGAGGTGATCGGCAAGCTGCCGCCGCCTTCGGAGCCGATGAACGTCCGCACGCGCTTGTCCTACGACCGCCCGCATTGGAATGGGTATGACGTGGTTATTCCCGTCTGGCCGGAAGTTTTCGCCTCCGGCGTGCTGTTGTTGCCGAAGGACCTCAAACCCGGCGAACGGCGTCCGGTGGTGGTCTGCCAGCATGGCCTGGAGGGAACGCCGCCCGTCGCGGCGCCTGCCGCGAGCGCGAATCCGGCCGCGCGGCGGCCCTGGGTGTCGGAGCTGGCCGACCGTGGGTTTGTGGTCTACGCTCCGCAAAACCCTTATATCGGAGGGGAATCCTTTCGCGTGTTGATGCGGAAAGGCAACCCGCTCAAGCTCTCGCTGTTTTCGTTCATCCTCGGCCAGCACGAGCGGACACTCGATTGGCTATCGCAACAGCCCTTCGTGGACCCGTCCCGCATCGGTTTTTACGGCATTTCCTACGGCGGCAAGACGGCCGTGCGGGTGCCGACGCTGCTGGATAAGTACGCGCTCTCGATCTGTTGCGCCGATTTCAACGAGTGGGCGTGGAAGACCGTATCCATAGATCGGGCCCTCACTTATCCATTCACGATCGAGTACGACATGTACGAGTTCGATTTCGGCAGCACCTTTAACTATGGCGAGTTGGCCGAATTCATGGCGCCGCGCCCCTTCATGGTCGAGCGCGGCTCGCTGGATACCGTCTCGATCGACGAATGGGTCTCCTACGAATATGCCAAGGTGCGGCGCTTCTATGCCACGCTGGGCATTCCCGAGCGGACGGAGATGGAGGTTTTCAATGGGCCCCACACGATCCACGGCGTCGGCACCTACCATTTTTTGCACCGGCTCTTGAATTGGCCCGAGCCATAAGCGAAGGAGGTGCGCCCCAAGCGGGGGTCTTCGCCGAAGGCGCATGGCGAAATCGGGAAAGCGTGCATCGTTCAGGCGATAGTTCGCGTCGTTAGGCCTTGACCTGGAGCAGGCGTTCGCGTAAACTCCTAACTGCTGTATCAATATTGAAAAGTGGGGGTCCCCCCGTGGGGATAAGAGGAGGCTGTATGGACCGACGATCTTTTCTCGCTTTGCCTGGAGCGCTGGGGTTAGCCGCCGCGGATGCCCAGCAACAACCACAACCGGACCGCGCATTGCTGCCCAATCGGCCCAAGGTTCCCGGAACGCTCAGCCTGCGGGCCCGCAGCCGCACCGCCCAGCAAGTGGGAGGGGCTGGCGCTACGGAAAAGGAGCTGCGCTGGGATGTCGCTCAGACGGCCATCATTATTATCGACATGTGGGACACGCACACCTGCCTTTGCGCGGCGCAGCGCGTGGCCGCCATGGCTCCGCGGATGAACCAGATCGTCAACGCCGCCCGCACCCTGGGCGTGCAGATCATTCACGCGCCCAGCGACACGATGAAATACTATGAGGGCCAGCCCGGGCGGCTGAGAATGCAGCAGGCGCCGACGGCTCCCTCATCCATTCCGGTAAAGGCGACGGATATGACCCCGGAGGAGGCCCGCACCTTTCCGATATCCGGCGGCTGCGATGACCCGATCCCCACCCGATACCTAGGTCCCGCCCCGGCCACGACCCGCGGCAATTACCCCTGGGAGCGCGAGCACCCGGCCATTCAAATCATCGGTTATGACGGCATCAGCGCCGACGGCCAGGAGATCTACAACTTCCTTAAACAGGAAGGCATCACGAACGTGGCGCTGATGGGCGTTCACGCTAACATCTGCATCATGAACCGGGCCTTCGGATGCCGCGAGATGACGCGTCTCGGTTTCAACACCGTGGTGGCGCGGGATCTGGTCGACGGAATGTACGATCCGCGCCGGCGCCCGTTCGTCAGCCATGAACGTGGTACTGAACTGATCGTCGAGTTCATCGAGGCCACTTGGTGCCCATCGATTTTGGGCGCGGACCTGACTCAGGTGATCCCGGGTACGGATAGTCCATCCTCGGCCTAAGGCAGTTCGACATTTGCGACAGGCAGGAGAAAACGGCCTCGGAGTTCCCTGCTCGCGGGTCCACCGCATCGCCGCGCTTCTCAAGCGATGGTTGATGGGAACCCACCATGACGCAGTTAGTTATAAGCATCTGGGCTACGGCCTTGATGAGCTCACCTTCCGGTTCAACCGGCGGAAATCCAAAAGTCGGGGAAGCGAAGCTGCCCCAGCAATGCGACGGCCAGTGGGTATCGGAAATGACGGCCTTGTTATACACTGATGTGTGCCGGGTCGAAATAAGACCGGAGGTTAGGGATTATGAACAAAAACTTGCGCGAATGCCCGCAGTTCACGCGGCGGACCATGCTGCATGCCGGCGTAGCCGCGCTGGCGGCGGCCTGTCCGGCTTCGGCCGTTCCGCAACAGCAATCGGACGACGCTCCGTTCCGGACGCACACGGAGCCGGCCAACACGCCCATGGGCGCGGGAAAGGGCGTCCACCCCGGCAGAGTCGTGTGGGTCCATGAACCCAAGGCAGCTACCTGGGACGGCGCGACGGGCAACTGGTGGGACGATGCTAGTACGAACTCCGGCCTCGTGGAGACGATGTTGTCCGAGAGCCTGCGGTCGCTCACCGCGGAGAGGACGGATCAAGAGGCATGGCGCGCGCTGTTCGGGTTTTTCAATCAGACCCGCAAGCTGGGCGGCGGCGGATACCTGGCGGGCGATAAGGTCGCCATCAAGCTGAACTGCAACCAGGACCGGCCGGGCGCCTGGCGTTTCGGCGCCGGAATGCCCAGCCCCCACGTGGTGTACTCTCTGGTGCATCAGCTCATCACGGTGGCGGGCGTGCCGGGGCGGGATATTATGCTTTACGACGCCTCGCGCTACATCGGAGACCCGATCTACGACCGCATCCGCGCCAACCCGGACCCCAACTTTCAGGCCGTCAGGTTCGTGGTCGGCCAGAGGATGGCGGGCAACGGGCGGACCGCGGCTCTTCCGGACAAAGCCAACCCGGTGAAATTCTCCCGGCCGGGCCCTCCGCCGACAGCCTATTTGCCGCAATGCGTCACCGAGGCGAAGTACCTGGTGAACGTGGGGCTGCCCCGCGCGCACGCCCAAATGGGAGTGACCCAGACCTCCAAGAACCTATTCGGCTCGGTGTACTTCGAGGGCCCCGGCTTCACACCTGCGCCTCTGCACAACTATGCCTCGCGCGATCTGCCCATGGGGTCCTACAACTGCCTGGTGGACCTGATAGCGCACAAGCACTTGGGGGGTAAGACGGTCCTCTATCTGAGCGATTTTCTTTACGTTGCGCTGAGCCAGAACGAGCGTGTGATCAAATACGAGTCGTTCGGCGACAACTGGTGTTCCAGCCTGTTGGCGTCGCAGGACCCGGTGGCCATCGACTCGGTGGGGCTGGACTTCATACGCAACGAACCGCGCGCCCTGGAGTGCCGTGGCTATCCGGATAACTACTTGCACGAGGCGGCCATGGCCGAAAAACCGGCTTCCGGAACGGTTTACAATCCGGACCAGAGCCGCGAGCCGGCGACGAGCCTGGGCGTCCACGAGCATTGGAACAATCCGCGGGACAAACAGTATTCGCGCAACCTGGGGAAGCGCGAAGGCATTGAGTTCGTGAAGGCATGACGCGATTGGCGCGTAGGGCCTACCTGAGTCAAGCGTGTACCCATCTTGTCGTTTCTATCGTTTACTGCAAAGTCTACTGTAGCGAGGTAGCGGGACAATTTGCTTGACAGGGGGAGAAGGCACGCCGTATGATCGATTCGGTTCACGTTTAGCTCTAAGCGTCCTGGCGGCTTCGCAGTTCGGCCCCGGGGGGCGGCTGAGGCGCAGTCGGTGAGCGGTGGGCTCGGTCCGGCTGTCATCCGCTGTTGGACGGCTGGGTGTCTCCTGACTGACAAGGGGGGTTATTCCATGGCAAAGCGGGCTTTTGGCAGCAAGCGGACGCCAGCGTGGCGCCGGGGGCTGCATGGCCTGGCGGTTGCCGCAGCCGCTGCCTGCGCCGCACT
>JBEKHV010000061.1:0-26483 GCA_050012095.1 Bryobacteraceae bacterium
CTCTTGGAACGAATGCTAAACTTCTTCATTGCCGGTCTCCTTTTGCACTTCGAGTGCGTATTGGGAGCTTAACGCGTCCCGCTGGAGACCGGCTTTCTCATTCCATCTTGCCGGCGGTGGATTCGGAACCCTATAACGGCTACGTAACCCACGAGAAGTAGCTGCAATCGCAAGCCACGCTGTGGCGCGAGGCGGCGGTAGAATAAGCTCTGTCCTACATGCCGCAAGCCGAACCCAGGGAAGCGCCGGCACGGCCCCTGACCGTGCTCTCGGAAGAAGAGAGCCTCTTTCAGTCCACGGTGCGCCAATTTGCCCGCGAGCAGATTCGCCCCTATGTGCGCGAAATGGATGACGCAGGCGTTTTCCGCCAGGACCTCATCCGCCAGTTCTTCGAGATGGGCCTGATGGGAATCGAGATTCCCGAGGAATACGGCGGCCAGGGCGGCAGTTTTTTTCAAGCCATCCTGGCCATCGAGGAACTGTCCGCGGTGGACCCCTCGGCGGGCGTCGTCGTGGATGTGCAGAACACCATCTGCAACAACGCCCTCCTGCATTGGGCCACTGCGGAACAGAAAGCCAAGTACCTGCCGCGCCTGGCCGCCGATGCGGTGGGCGCCTATGCGCTTTCGGAGGCCGGGTCGGGCTCGGACGCGTTCGCCATGGCGGCGCGCGCCGAGGACCGCGGCGGCCACTTCATCCTCAACGGGCGCAAGATGTGGATTACCAACGCCGCCGAGGCGGGCCTGTTCGTGTTGTTCGCCAACGCCCGGCCGGAAGCCGGTTACCGCGGGATTACCGCGTTTCTGGTGGAGCGCGAGTTCGCGGGCTTCCAGGTCGGGAAGAAAGAGGACAAGCTCGGCCTGCGCGCCTCCTCCACCTGCGAACTGATTCTGGACGATTGCCGCGTCCCGCGCGACAACATCATGGGCGAAGTGGGCCAGGGCTACAAGATCGCCATGGAGACCCTGAACGAGGGCCGCATCGGCATCGGCGCGCAAATGGTCGGCCTGGCGCGCGCCGCGCTCGAGCACGCCACGGCGTACGCCCGGGTGCGCAAGCAGTTCGGCAAAACCATCGGCGAGTTCCAGGGCGTGCAGTTCGAGCTGGCGCGCATGGCCACTGAGGTCGAGGCCGCCCGCCTGCTGGTCTACAACGCGGCGCGCCTGCGGGACGCCGGCTTGCCTTTTCTCACCGAGGCCGCCATGGCCAAGTATTACAGCTCGGAAATCGCCGAAAAAGCGGCCTCGAAAGCCATTGAAGTCCATGGAGGCGTTGGGGTTACGAAGGACTATCCGGTGGAGAAACTGTACCGCGACGCCAAGATCGGCCGCATCTACGAAGGCGCCAGCAACATCCAACTGATGACCATTGCCAAGAAACTCCTGGCCAAGTGAGCCCGTCTCACGTACATTGGGGGAATCATGCGCGCAGTTTTTTTCGCGGCCGCGCTAGCGGCCTTCAGCCTGCCGTCCTGGGGAGCCGCTCCCCAGGCCGATACCGTCAACGCGGATGACATCATCCGGAAGTTCGCCGCCAAGGAGACGGAATTCGCCCAGGCGCGCAACAACTACACCTACCGCCAGACCCTCAAGATGCAGGTGCTGGACTCCGGAGGGAATCCCAACGGCGAAGAATGGGATCTGGTCGAAGACATCATTTTCACCCCGGATAACAAGCGCACGGAAAAAGTCGTCTACGCCCCGGTCTCGACCCTTCGCAGCCTCATTGTCTCTCCGGAGGACGAGCAGGACCTGCGCAACGTGCAGCCCTTCGTGATGACCACCGCGGAGTTGCCCGACTACCAGGTGGATTACCTGGGCCGCGAAAAAGTGGATGAGATCGGCTGCTACGTCTTTTCCGTAAAGCCCAAGAAGATGGTTCAGGGAAAGCGCTATTTCGAGGGTCAGGTTTGGGTGGACGACCGCGACCTCCAGATCGTCAAAACCTACGGCAAGGGAGTGGGCTTGCTCCGCAGGGGCAACGATCAGCAGTTCCCAAAGTTCGAGACCTACCGCGAGCAGATCGACGGCAAGTACTGGTTCCCGACCTACACCCACGCCGACGACACGTTGCACTTCAAGGACGGGCAGGACGTCCGGATCAGGGAGATCGTGAGATACCAGGACTACAAGCAGTTCGTGGGCAAATCGACCATCCGGTACGGCGACGTGGTGGATGACAAGACGCCGCCGCCCGCGAAGAAATAGCCGCCCGTTTCTCGCGCGCCTTCCGCCCCTGCTACACTCAGTACAGACACCGATTATGGCCAAGGAAAGCGTAGAGAAACAGCCTTTTCCGCGTCTGGGCGCGTGGCTCCCCGCCGTCGCCTTGGGGTGGCTGGTCCCCGGCGGAGGCCACCTGCTGCTGAAGCGGACCGGCCGCGGCCTGTTGCTGCTGGCCTCTATCGCCAGCATGTTCGTGTGCGGGCTCCTGATGCGGGGCGCCATGTTCCAGCCGCAGTCGGGCGATCTGCTTACCATCCTGATCAATACCGGCGGCTTTGTGGGCGACGTCTGTTCCGGCATCCTGTACCTGCTGACGTCCTGGCTGGGATACGTCCAGCCCGATATGGCCGGGCATGTTCACGATTACGGGTCCAAGTTCCTGGTAACCGCCGGGCTGCTCAACGTGCTGGCGATGGTGGACGCGTTCGAGATCGCCACCGGGAGGAAAGACTGATGAGCATGAACCTCTCGCACTTCGAAGCGGCCGCCCTGTTCTCCCTGTTCACCTCCGTGGTGATGGGGATCGTCACCAAACGCACCGACCGCGAGCGGTTTCAGTACGGCGCCTACGTCTTCGCCTGTTTCATGGTCGCGCTGTTCGGCCTCGGCTGGCTGATGCGCCTGGGCCACGGATAACTCAAGCACGATTCTCCAGCCCGAAGGGCAAAAGAGAATAGCCCATGGCGTGAGCCATGGGAAAAAGAGGTGCGCGGAAAAGCCCCCGAAGGGGGCGGAAGATGGCGGCGCAGTGCCCAGGGGGCTCCCCTTTCGCCCCGTGCCGGGGCTTCGCGAAACTGGCGATCTCCCCATGGCTCGCGCCATGGGCTAATCTCTGCCGCTCTACGAGCTCTGATTCGGAGCGTTCCGAGATCCCAACTTTCTTGTCGCCACACCGGGGCGGCCGGGCCGCGAACAGCCGGGCCGCGAAAAGCATTCTCTTATCTTGCGGAGGGTGTGCCCCTGCTTGTATACTGTCCATTTGATGCTGCTTCCCTTCGCCTACTCGTTTAGCGGCCGGTTCTGGCTCTATTACCAGACCCGGTAGAGTGGCGTTGGTTCAAACTGCATCCCAAGGAGTTTCGACCGGCCCACTCGCAAGAGTGGGCTTCTTTTTTCGAGGAAACGAAAATGATCATTTGCATGCGGCTACACGCCACCAGAGAGGAAATCGACCACGTCTGCGACCGCATCCGCGAGTTCGGCTACAAGGTCCACTCCATCGAGGGCGAGGAGCGGGTCGTGATCGGAGCGGTGGGGATTGGCGACGTCACCGCCTGCCTGGAGTCTCTGGAGTCGGCGCCGGGGGTCGAGAGCGCCGTGCGCATTTCCGCGCCGTACAAGTTCGTGAGCCGGGAATTCAAGGCGGAGCGTTCGGCCATCAAGGTCGATGGCGTCGCGATCGGCGGACCGGAATTCGTGGTGATCGCCGGGCCGTGCTCGGTGGAAACCGAGAAGCAGATTATGGAAACGGCCGAGGCCGTGGCGGCCTCCGGGGCGAACATGCTGCGCGGGGGGGCCTTTAAGCCGCGCACCTCGCCCTACGATTTCCAGGGCCTGGAGGAGGAGGGCCTCAAGCTGCTGCGCCGGGCCAGGGAAGCTACCGGGCTGGCCATCGTCACCGAGGTCATGAGCGACAGCGACGTGGGCCTGGTGGCCGGGTACGCGGATTGCATTCAGGTGGGCGCGCGCAACATGCAGAACTTCGCGCTGCTGAAGGCCCTCGGCTCGTGCGGCCGCCCGGTCCTGCTGAAGCGCGGCATGAGTTCCACGGTCAAGGAGCTGCTCATGTCCGCGGAGTACATCGTGGCCCACGGCAATCCTCATGTGATTCTGTGCGAACGCGGCATTCGCACCTTCGAGACCGTGACGCGGAACACGTGCGACATCTCGGCCATTCCGGCGCTCCACGAACTAACGCATTTGCCCGTAATCCTCGATCCCAGCCACGCCACCGGCAAGCGCAGCCTGGTGCCCGCCCTCTGCCGCGCCGGCGTGGCCGTGGGCGCCGACGGCCTGATCGTCGAGGTGCATCCCTGCCCGGAGAAGGCCTTCAGCGATGGAGCGCAGTCTCTCTCTCTGGCGGATTTCCAGCGCCTGATGCGCGACCTCCAGCCCTACCTGAACCTGTGGCGGGAAGCCCGCGGCGCCGCCCCGGCCGCCGGCTAGCGCCGGTACGGTTCAATTACGGACGAGGTTCTGGCAGCATGAGGGTACTCAACACAACTCCGCTCACAATCCCTGAATATCCATGTCGCGCCCCCCTACGGACCGATGCCGGGATCCGTCCTGTTGTAAGATTCTTCAATGGCCGTTTCCAACGTTTATCCACCGAGTCCGGAGTTCGTTCAGCGCGCGCATGTGAAGGGAATGGAGGGATACCGCGAGCTGTATTCCAAGGCCGCGGAAAAGCCCGAGGAGTTCTGGGGAGAGCTGGCGGAAAAGGAGCTGTTCTGGTTCCGGAAATGGACGCACGTTCTCGAATGGGCTCCGCCGTTCGCCACATGGTTCGCGGGAGGCAAGACCAACGTCAGCTATAACTGCCTGGACCGCCACCTGGAAACGCCTCGCAAGAACAAAGTAGCCATCCTGTGGGAAGGCGAGCCGGGCGACCAGCGGCAGATCTCCTACCAGGAGCTACACCGTCTGGTCTCGCGTTTCGCCAACGTATTAAAAGGCCGCGGGCTGAAGGCAGGCGACCGGGCTATCGTATACATGGGCATGGTCCCGGAGCTGGCAGTGGCGCTGCTGGCCTGCGCCCGCCTGGGAATCACGCACAGCGTCGTGTTCGGCGGCTTTTCGGCGGAGGCGATGAAGGCGCGCATTCAGGACCTGGAGGCCCAGGCGGTGATCACCTGCGACAGCGGCTGGCGGCGCGGCAAGGAGGTCCGGCTTAAGGATGCCGTGGATGAGGCGCTGGCCGAATGCCCCAGCGTGAAAGACGTCATCGTGCTGCGGCGCACGGGCGAAGCGATTCACATGCAGCCGGGGCGCGACCACTGGTGGCACGAACTGGACGAAGGCGTTTCCGAAGACTGCCCGGCCGAGCCGCTCGATAGCGAACACCCGCTCTACGTTCTTTATACTTCGGGGACCACCGGGAAGCCCAAGGGCATCGTGCACACCACGGCGGGTTACCTGCTCCAGTGCCACATGACCATGAAGTGGGTGTTCGACCTCCGCGAGGAAGACACCTACTGGTGCACGGCCGATATCGGCTGGGTAACGGGCCATAGCTACATCGTCTACGGCCCGCTTTCGGCCGGGGCGACCAGCGTCATGTACGAAGGCGCGCCGGATTACCCGCAGCCCGACCGCTTCTGGCGGCTGATCGAGAAGTACCGCATCAACATTTTCTACACGTCGCCCACGGCGATTCGCGCCTTCATCCGCCAGGGCGATCAATGGCCCAACGCGCACGACATGTCGAGCCTGCGCCTGCTCGGTTCCGTGGGCGAGCCGATCAATCCGGCGGCGTGGGAATGGTACTACAAGACCATCGGCCAGGAGCGGTGCCCCATTGTGGACACGTGGTGGCAGACGGAGACGGGCGCGCACATGATCGCCCCCATGCCCGGCGCGGTCCCGCTGAAGCCCGGTTCGGGCACGCTACCCATCCCCGGCGTGCAGACGGACATCGTGGATCTGATGGGCAAGCCCGTGGGGAACAATCGCGAGGGCTTCCTGATTATCCGCCGGCCCTGGCCGAGCATGGCGCGCACGCTGTGGCGCGACCCGGACCGCTACCGCACGCAGTACTGGGAGCGCGTCGACGGCGTCTACATGACGGGCGACGCCGCGCGCCGCGACGAGGACGGCTACTACTGGATCCTAGGGCGCGTGGACGACGTCATGAACGTCAGCGGCCACCGCCTGAGCACCATGGAAGTGGAATCCGCGCTGGTCCGGCACCCGGCGGTGGCGGAAGCGGCCGTGGTGGGCAAGCCGCACGAGATCACCGGCCAGGCCGTGGCGTGTTTCGTCACGCTGAAGAAGGGCAATTTCGACCACCACCAACTGGCGGCGGACCTGCGCCAATGGGTGGCCCATGAAATCGGGGCCTTCGCCAAGCCGGAGGAGATCCGCTTCACCGACGCCCTGCCGAAGACGCGCAGCGGCAAGATCATGCGGAGGCTGCTGCGGGAGATCGTGACCTCCCATGCGGTGACGGGAGATGTGACCACGTTGGAAGATCTTTCAGTGGTGACGCGGCTCGCGGCGCAGACGGACGAAGAGTAGGCGGGCGGTTTCGGCGCGATACAGATACAGGGGAAGCGTAATGGTACGGTCCGTTCAAGGGGAACGGAAAGCGAATCTTTGCGCCGGTTTTGCTATAATTTCGACAAATCGCCCTGGAGGGGAAAATGATACGATTCGTCTGCGCGCTCGCCGCGCTTGCCGTGGTTTTGTCCGCCGCTTTCGCGGCCGAGTCGATTTACAGCTTCACGCCGGCTTCCATCGACGGCCGGCCCGCGCCCATGTCCGCCTGGAAGGGCAAGGTGATGCTGCTGGTCAATGTCGCCAGCAAATGCGGATATACGCCGCAGTACAAGGGGCTCGAATCGGTTTACGAGCAGTACAAAGACCGCGGGCTGGTGATTGTCGGCTTCCCGGCCAACAATTTCGGCGGCCAGGAGCCGGGTACGAACGAGGAAATCCAGACGTTCTGTTCCCGTACGTACAACGTGACGTTCCCCATGATGAGCAAGATCTCCGTGAAGGGCGACGACCAGGCGCCGATTTATCGCTTTCTGACCGGCCCGGACGCCAACCCCGCGACCACCGGCGACATCAAGTGGAACTTCACCAAGTTCCTGGTGGACCGCCAGGGCAAAGTGCTGGCGCGCTTCGAGCCGGCCGTGACTCCGGATTCGCCTGAGGTCGCCTCCGCCATTGAGAAGGCTCTTCGCTAGTGGGCGCCTGCGAGACGGATTTGCGCGCGTGGGCCGCATCCTTGCCGCTCCACGCCAATCTAAAGAACGGGATGCGTTTACGCTCTCCCCGTAGAGGACCATCTATTCGATGTCAACGTTAGAAGTATCTCCCGCCGAGTCGCCTGCCGAACGGCTCAGCCCATCCGTAGTCAACGATTTCAGCATCCAGGTCGCCACCGTCAACGGCTCCGGCAGTCAGACCGCCAACACGGTTCTGATGCGCGCCATCTTTCAAATGGGCATACCCGTATCGGGGAAGAACATGTTTCCCTCGAATATCGCCGGGCTGCCCACCTGGTTCACCATTCGCGCCAGCCAGAAGGGCTACATCGGGCGGCGCAAGGAAGTGGACTTCCTGGTGGCCATGAATCCGGAGACGGCGCGGGAAGACGTAATGAAGCTGGATAGCGGCGCCGCTGTCGTCTATGACGAGCCGCTCAAGCTGAAGGAGCTCCGCAGCGACCTGCATTTCTATCCGGTCCCCTTCGACAAGCTGGTCGGACCGGTGTGTCCCGAAGCCAAGCTGCGCAAGCTGGTCCGAAACATGATTTACGACGGCGTGCTGGCGCAACTGCTTTCCATCGAGATGGACGAAGTCCACCGCGCGCTGGCCAAGCAATTCGGCAAGAAGAAGGCCAAGGCCGCCGAGTTGAATTGGAATGCCGCGCGCGCCGGATTCGATTTCGCCGCCGCCACGTTCGCCAAGACCGACCCCTTCCGCGTCGAGCGCATGAACGCCACCGCCGGCAAGATCATCATCGACGGCAACGCGGCCTGCGCGCTGGGGGCCATGTTCGCGGGCGTGACGGTCGTGACGTGGTATCCCATCACCCCTTCGTCGTCGCTGGTGGAATCGCTGATTGGTTACATGAAGCGCTTCCGCACGGAGCCGGAAACCGGCAAAGCCACCTACGCCATTGTGCAGGCGGAAGACGAACTGGCCTCCATCGGAATGGCTCTAGGGGCCGGATGGGCGGGCGCTCGGTCCATGACCGCCACGGCCGGTCCGGGCATCTCGCTCATGTCGGAGTTTGTGGGCTTGGGCTATTACGCCGAGACACCCGCAGTCATCTTCAACGTCGAGCGCGTCGGTCCCTCCACGGGCCTTCCCACGCGCACCCAGCAGGGCGATCTGCTTACCACGGCGACGCTTTCCCATGGCGATACCCGGCATCCCCTGTTCTTCCCGTGCTCCCCCGAAGAATGCTTCTCCATGACCATCGACGCTTTCGAGTTCGCCGAGCGGTTCCAGACGCCGGTCTTCGTCATGACCGATCTCGACCTGGGCATGAACAACTGGATGGCCGACGCCTTCGAGTATCCCGAGAAGCCCATGGACCGCGGCAAGACGCTGACCGCCGAGGATCTCGACCGGCTCGGCGGCTTCGCCCGCTATCGCGACGTCGATGGCGATGCCGTCGGCTACCGCACCCTGCCCGGCACGCGCCACCCCGCCGCCGCTTACTTCACGCGCGGCAGCGGGCACAACGATAAGGCCCAGTACACCGAGCGGGAAGACGACTACATCAACAACATGGATCGCCTGGCGAAAAAGTTCGAGGTCATGCGCCAGCACGTGCCCGCGCCCGCGATCCAGCTTCGCGACGGCGCCCGGATCGGCTTTGTCGCGGTCGGAACGTCCGATTACGCCGTGCGCGAGAGCTGCGACCAGTTGCAGGCGGAGTATGGCATTACCGCCGACTACCTGCGCCTGAAGGCGTATCCGTTCACCGAAACCTTGAAAGATTTCGTCCGCCGCCACGAGCGCGTCTACGTGGTGGACCAGAATCGCGACGCCCAGTTGCTCGGGCTTATGCGCCTGGAATTCGAAGCGGAGTTGATCGCCAAACTGCGCAGCGTGCGCTATTACGGCGGACTGCCGCTGGATGCGCGCACGGTTACCGACGACGTCGTCGGACAGGAGGGCAAATGAGCGCCGCCGTGATTCCTCCCCCCAAGAAGGTCAACCGCCTGGGGCTGGAGGTGGTTCAGTACAAGGGCGCCAAGACCACGCTATGCGCGGGCTGCGGCCACAACGCCATTTCCGAGCGCATCGTCGAGTGCTTCTATGAGATGGGCGTCGATCCCATGAGCGTCGCCAAGTTTTCCGGGATCGGGTGTTCCTCGAAATCGCCCGCCTACTTCCTGGGGATGTCGCACGGCTTCAACGGCGTGCATGGACGCATGCCGGCCCTGGCCACCGGAGCAATCCTCGCCAACCGCAACCTGGTGGGGCTGGGCGTCACCGGCGACGGCGACACGGCCTCCATCGGCATCGGCCAGTTCATGCACCTGGTGCGCCGCAACGTGCCCATGATTTACGTCATCGAAGACAACGGCGTCTACGGATTGACGAAGGGGCAATTCTCCGCCACCGCGGATCTCGGCTCCACGCTGAAGACCGGGACCGCCAACGACCTGCCTCCGTTCGACTGCTGCGCGCTCGCCTTGAAATGGGGCGCCACCTTGGTGGCCCGCTCCTTCAGCGGCGACAAGAAGCAGCTTCAGGCCATCATGAAGACCGCCATCGCCCACCGCGGCTTGGCGGTGATCGACGTGGTCTCCCCCTGCGTCACCTTCAACGACCACGAGGGCTCGACGAAAAGCTACAGCTACGTGAAGGAACACGAGGAGCCGCTGCACGAGCTGGATTTCGTGCCCTTCTTCGAAGACATCTCCGTCGAGATCCCGGAAGGCGAGGTGCGCGACGTCCAGATGCACGACGGCTCCCACTTGCGCATCCGCAAACTCGGCCGCGATTTCGACCCCACCAACCGCTTCGCCGCGCTGGTGGCGCTCGAAGAGGCCGAGGCCAAGGGCGAAGTGCTCACCGGCGTGTTCTACGTGAACACCGCCAAACCGACCTTCGTCGAGTTGCTGCACATGGTGGACGACCCTGTCGCCACCCTCCCGCAATCCCGCGTCCGCCCGCCGAAATCCGTGTTGGACCAAGTGATGGAAGAACTCCGGTAGCGCCACGCCGGCGCGACCGCGATTCCCAGTAGTCGGGGCGCCGCAGCGCCCGATCTACGATTGCCTATACGCGGCGCTCGCCATCCGCCGCGAAATCCCTCTCGTGACCGCCGACGGGCGTCTGGCGAGAGTCGCGCGCATGCGGCGGAAGCAGACGGCTCGGGTGATCCTGCTGACGGAACTACCGGGCTGAAGCAGCCCCGGCCTTGTCCCCGGCCCCCGGCTGACCTTCAGAGTCGGGACGCTACTTGGCCTTCGCCGCGGGCATACGGTTTTCGTACCAGCGGAGCCGCGTGGCGTCGATGCAGGCCACGTCGGGACGGCCATCGCCGTTGAGGTCGGCCACCGCGCACGCCGCGGCCGCCATGCCCGCGTCCAGCGTCTCTCGCGTCCACCGCTCGCCCGAGGCATCGGCGGACACGTAGCGATACACGTTGCCGCCGGCGCCACGATAGCCGGCGATCACTTCGTCTTTTCCGTCGCCATCGAAATCCGCCACCACGAGGGCGTGCCCATCGGTCAGGGAATCGTCGATGACGCGGCGCGCCCATTGGCCGCCCTGGAGGCGATAGATCACCACCTGGTTGCCGTGCCACGGCTCGATGGCCGCTAAGAACCGGCTGCCAGCGAGGTTCCCCACAGCCACGTCGCTCGACCCCGATTTCGGCCACGGGGACGGGTCGCCGGCCGCCAATTGGGTGCGCGTCCAGCGGGGGCGCCCGTCAGGTCCCGGATCGAAGCGGAACAGGTGGATGCCGGTGAAACTGGCGGTGAGGATGTCGTCGCGCCCGTCGCCGTCCCAATCCGTGATGAAGATGCAGTGGACGATGCCCGTGTTCTCATCGCTGATGGTCTGGCGCTTCCACTCGCCCGGCCGGTAGTACACCAGGGGCGTTGCGCCGCGATAGTCCGGAGGCTCGGCTTCGGCGCCGGTGAGAGGCGCGTTGATCACCACAGGGCGGCCTCCGTCAATGTGCGCCAGGCGCAGGCGGTGGGAGGCCGGCAGCCGGTCGATCTCGCGGATCTTCCAGGGCCGGCGCGGGTCGCCGTCCGGTTCGAGCAGCGACACGATGCCCTGGCTGTTGCGGGCGTGCATGTTGAAGCCGCTGGCCAACACGATCTGCGGCCCCGGCTCCAGAACCACGCAGTTGATCATGCCGGAAAGCCCGCTGGCCAGGACGTGGCGTTCCCAGGAGGGGTTCTCGAACCAGACCAGTTCGCTCATCGAACTGGCCAGCGCGATCAGGTCCGGCTTGCCGTCGTGGTTCAGGTCGGCGACCACTACCTGGTAGCCAGCGCGCAGATCGGTGGCGACGGTGTGAGTCTCAAACTGCGCCGGCTGGGCCGCCGCGAGTGACGCAACCAATGGGAGTATGATCTTTCCCCACATGCACCACAGTATACTGGCATTCCGGCGCCGTAGGGCGGCGACCCCCCGGCGCGCCGCGGGTTGCCAAGAAGTCCTAGCGCGTAACCGGGTAGCGGCGTGAACAATACCGCACGGGTGGTGGTCCACGGGTACCCTTTAGTCGTTCCGAAAAGGGTTTGTGGTCTCATTTTCGGGTTTCGGGCCGCGGCCTGGCCATGTTTTTTCCGCAATTCACTAGCAGCGGGCAACGCATTGAGTTAAGATGAGCGTCGAAGGTATTGCTATGACCAAAAAGGTAGTTCTTGCAGGTATGGTATTGCTTGTCGTGGCCCTGGTCGCGTTAGCGGCCGATGCCGTCACCGGCAAGTGGGTATATCAGCAACCAGGCCGGGGCGGTGGCGACCCGGTCCAGGTGACGCTCGATCTGAAGGCCGATGGCGCCAACTTGACCGGTTCGGTTCTCATGCCGGCATTTGGCGGCGGCGCACCCGCGCCGATCGCGATCTCCAACGGCAAGGCGGATGGCAACAATATTTCGTTCGACGTGGTCCGGGAATACAACGGCAATAGCATGAAGTCCAGCTACAAAGGTGTTGTGTCTGGTAGCGACATGAAGTTGTCGGTTACCCGTATGGGCAGGGACGGAACGCCGACGACCACCGATTTTGCGGCGAAGAAATCCACCACCTAAGCGCTTCTGAAGCCGGCCGTTGCGCCGGACGTGGTATCTCAGCGGCCTCTTGCCACTTCGGTGGAAAGGGCCGCTTTTGTTTTGGGAGCTTTGGCTGGCGGTGGCGCTTGCGGCTCCGATGCTCCAAATTCGCCAGCCAGGGGTAACGTTGCAGGTTTTTACGACGCCAAGGAAAGTACTATGACCAAGAAGCTGCTTTTTGTAGGTACGATTCTGCTTGTGATCGTGACGGTCGCGTTAGCGGCCGATACCATCACCGGCAAGTGGGTGTATGATAACCCGATGGGTCGCGGCATGCGCGGAGGTGGCGGCGCAGGCGGTGGTGGCGGCGCAGGCGGTGGTGGCGGCGTAGGCGGTGGTGGCGGCGCGGCCCGACCCCCGATGCAGGTGACGCTGGACCTCAAGGCCGACGGCGGGACGCTGAGTGGCACGGTACTGATGCCAGCGTTTGGACGCGGAGGTGGCGGCGGTGGCGGCGGGACTCCGCCTGCTCCGACTCCGACCCCGATCACGAAGGGCACGGTATCAGGCAACAACATCACCTTCGAAGTCACTCGCGAAGGGAGAAACGGATCTACCACATCCAAGTATGAAGGCACGGTGTCCGGCGACGAACTGAAGCTGAAGATCACTCGCGACACGCAGAACGGTCCGGCGACCCAGGAAGTGACCGCGAAGCGCTCCACCACCTAGCCAGCCGGCTCCTGCCGGATTGCCAGGTCTGGATTCCAGGCGACCTCTCCCACGCTTTTTGCGTGGGCGAGGCCGTTTTTTGTTGCGCCTTCTGTTATGATTGAACCCGGGAGATCCTATGACCAAGAAAGCGCTCTACACAGGTTTGATCTTGCTTATGGTGGCCCTCGTCGTTGTGGCGGCGGACTCCATTACCGGCAAGTGGGTATATGACATGCCCGCGCGCGGAGGCGGCGGCGGTGGCGGTGGCGGCACGCCCCGGGTGGTAACCCTCGATCTGAAGGCCGACGGTATGAATCTGACCGGCACGGTCCTCCAGCCCGGGCGGGGCGGGGCTGAACCGACGCCGCTCCCGATCGCCAACGGCAAAGTAAGCGGCAGCACGATTTCCTTCGACGTGACCCGTCAGGGCGCGAACGGCGCCATGACGACGAAGTACGAAGGGACGGTCTCCGGAAGCGAGATGAAGTTGAAGGTCACAGCGCCGGGCCGCGGCGGTGGCGATCCTACGACTACGGAAGTGACCGCGAAGCGGTCTACCACCTAATCTTTTCCCCCGAATCCGGTCTTGGGCCGGAACGGAATTATCGACGGTCTTTCCGCGCCTCGCGCGCGGAAGGGCCGTTTTTTTTGGGCCGCTCCCGTTTCCGCAACGGCGCGATTTCGGAGCGCTGCCTCCCTCTACGCTCGTTGCTCCCGCCAGCTTCATGCTGATATCCTGATTGTTCACCCAATCCTTCATAAACAGGAGAAAAAATGGCAGTCAAAGTTGGCATTAATGGCTTCGGCCGCATCGGCCGCAACGTCGTCCGCGCGGCCTTGGGCCGGAACGACGTAGAGTTCGTGGCGGTAAACGATCTGACCGACACCAAGACGCTGGCGCACCTATTAAAATACGATTCCGTCCTCGGAACCCTGAACGTACCGGTTTCCGTGGAAGGGGACGCCATCCTCGTGGCCGGCAAGAAAATCAAGGTCTTCGCCACCAAGGATCCGGCGGAGTTGGACTGGAATTCCGTGGGCGCCGAGATCGTGATCGAATCCACGGGCAGGTTTACGGACGCCAAGGACGCCGCCAAACACCTCCGTGGCTCGGTGAATAAGGTCATCATTTCCGCGCCGGCCAAGAACGAAGACGTGACCATCGTTCTGGGCGTCAACGACGGCATGTACGACCCGGCCAAGCACAAAATCCTTTCCAACGCGTCCTGCACCACGAACTGTCTCGGCCCGGTGGTGAAGGTGATTCATGACGCCTTCGGGATTCTGAAGGGGTCGATGACCACCATCCACAGCTACACCAACGATCAGAACGTGCTGGACTTCCCGCATAAGGACTTGCGCCGCGCCCGCGCCGCCGCGTTGAACATGATCCCGACCACCACCGGCGCGGCCAAGGCGATCGGCCTGGTGATGCCGCAATTGAAGGGCAAGCTGGATGGCTACTCCATGCGCGTTCCCACCCCGGACGTCTCGGTAGTGGATCTTGTGGCCGTGCTCGAAAAGCCGGCTACCAGCGAAGCCGTGAATGCCGCGCTGAAGGCCGCCTCCGAGGGCGCGCTGAAGGGCATTTTGGCCTACACCGAGGACCCCGTGGTTTCCACCGACATGTTGCACAACTCGAACAGCGCCATCGTGGACGCGCAGTTGACGAAGGTGCTGGACGGGAACCTGCTGAAAGTCGTGGCCTGGTACGACAACGAATGGGGCTACTCCTGCCGCGTGGTGGACCTGATCGCCTTCCTGGTCAAGAAGGGCCTGTAGGATTGGCCGCGCGCGCCGATTGGCTAGACTCGTAGCAATGGCTTTTGCGATCGACGCGGGCGACGTGCGCGCGGCGGCGGAGCGTATCCGCCCGCTGGCGCGGCGCACACCCGTCATGACCTCGGCGGGATTCGACGCCGAAGCGGGCGTCCGCACGTTCTTCAAGTGCGAGAACTTCCAGCGCGGCGGCGCTTTCAAGATCCGGGGCGCGTCGAATTTGGTTCTCTCGCTGCCCGCGGAGGCGCTGGCGCGCGGCGTGGTGGCGTACTCCTCCGGCAACCACGCGCAGGCTACCGCCATCGCCGCCCGGCATGTGGGCGCGCGGGCGACGATCGTGATGCCGGAGGACGCGCCGCGCTCCAAGATAGACGCCACGCGCGCGTACGGGGCGGCCGTCGTCACCTACGACCGGCTCACGGAAAGCCGCGAAGAGATCGCCCGCGGCATCGTGGCCCGGACCGGCGCGACGCTGGTTCCTCCTTTCGACCACCCGCTCATCATGGCGGGCCAGGGCACGACCGCCATGGAATTGCTGGAAGAATGCGGACCGCTCGACGCTCTGATCGCTCCCGTGGGCGGCGGCGGGCTGCTTTCCGGATGCGCGACCATCGCCCGGGACGCGTACCCGGCGATCCGCATTTTCGGCGCGGAACCGACCGGCGCCAACGACGCGTTTCTTTCGCTGGCGACCGGCGCGCGCGTGACGGTGTCCCATCCGGATACCATCGCCGACGGACTGCGCTCCCCGTGCCTTGGGGAACTGACGTTCCCCATTCTGAGGCGCCTGGTGGAGCAAATCGCGCTGGTGACGGACGATGAGATCCGCGCCGCCGCGAAGTTCCTCCTGATGCGCCTGAAGATCCTGGTGGAACCCAGCGGCGCCGCCTCCGCCGCCGCAGTGTTGTTCCGGAAGCTGCCCGGGAATGTGAGATCCGTGGGCGTGATCCTCTCGGGCGGCAACGTGGATGTGGATTAGAATCTCACCGCAGAGAGACGCGGAGATGCGGAGAAAACGCAGAGAAGAATGAGGGTGAGTCCGGCTGTGAGTTGCGGGTCCGTGCCGCTGGCGGGTTCGGGCAGCCGAGAGGGCCGAGGTTCGTGGGGCCGGCGCCTTGCGGGATGGGCGTGTGGGGGAGAGACTGACAGGCCACATAAGACGATGGCCTGTCCCAGCTCGGAAATGCTACCGCTGGTTGGCTTTTAGGATTTTCTTTCGCAGGCGGATGGATTGCGGCGTCACCTCCACATATTCGTCGTCGCGGATGAACTCGATGGCTTGCTCCAGGTTTAAAATGCGGGGCGGGGCCAGGCGAATGGCGTCGTCCGAGGTGGAGGCGCGCATGTTGGTCAGCTTCTTTTCCTTGACGATGTTGCAGTCGATGTCCCGGTCGCGGGCGTTTTGGCCCACGATCATGCCCTCGTAGACTTCCATGCCGGGCGTGACGAAAATCTCGCCGCGCTCCTGAAGGTTGAAGATGGCGTAGGCAGTGACGCGGCCGGGCCGGTCGGCCACCAGCGAGCCGGTGGGGCGTGTGGGAATGTCGCCCTGCCACGCGATGTAGCCGTGAAAAAGCGAATTCATGATGGCCGTTCCGCGCGTATCGGTGAGGATCTCGCTGCGCAGCCCGATCAGCCCGCGCGACGGCACGTGGAACTCCAGCCGCACGCGGCCGGAGCCGTGGTTCACCATTTTGACGATCTTGCCTTTGCGCTCGCCCAGTTTTTCGATCACCACGCCCAGAAACGCCTCGGGGCAATCGATGATGAGGTGTTCGAGCGGCTCCTCGACCTTCCCAGCCACGGTTCGGGTGATGATCTCGGGCTTGCCGACCATCAGCTCGTACCCTTCGCGGCGCATCATTTCGATGAGGATGGCGAGCTGCAATTCGCCGCGCCCCATCACCTTGAACGCGTCGTGTCCGAGTTCCTCCACGCGAATGGAAACGTTGGTGAGCAGTTCCTTGTCGAGCCGCTCGCGCAGGTTGCGCGAGGTGACCCATTGGCCTTCGCGCCCCGAAAAAGGCCCGGCGTTGATGGTGAAGGCCATGGCGATGGTCGGCTCGTCGATCTGGATCTGGGGCAGCGGCTGGGGCGTTTCCGCGCTGGTCACGGTCTCGCCGATGGTGATGCCCTCGACCCCGGCGATAGCCAGGAGGTCTCCAGGCACGCCCACGGTTTCATCCACGCGCTTGAGGCCTTCGAAAGAATAGAGCTTGGTGATGCGCGTGGTATGGAGCGAGCCGTCGCGCTTGGCGATGGCCACCGTATCGCCGTAGCGCAGCGTTCCATTGAACACGCGCCCGATGCCCAGGCGGCCCAGGTAGTCGCTGTAATCGAGATTGGCGATGAGCATCTGCAGCACGCCGCCGGGGTCTCCTTGCGGCGCGGGGATGTGTTCGACGATGGCGTCGAACAGCGGACGCAGATTGCTGGAGGAATCGTCGAGCGTGCGCTTGGCCACGCCCGTCTTGGCGACGGTATAGAGCACCGGGAAATCGAGCTGGTCTTCGGCGGCGTCGAGATCGATGAAGAGATCGTAGATCTCGTCCAGGACCTCCGGCACGCGCGCGTCCGGCCGGTCGATCTTGTTGATGACGACGATGGGAGGCAGCTTGGCCTCCAGCGCCTTGGAGAGGACGTAGCGCGTCTGCGGCAGCGGGCCTTCGCTGGCGTCCACCAGCAGCATGACGCCATCCACCACTTTCAGGGCGCGCTCGACTTCCCCGCCGAAATCGCTGTGGCCCGGCGTATCGACGATATTGATCTTGACGCCGTGATAGCGGACTCCCGTAATCTTGGCGAGGATGGTGATGCCGCGCTCGCGCTCGAGCTCGTTGGAATCCATGACGCGCTCGACGTGCTCCTCGTGCGAGCCGAAGATGCCGCTCTGGTTGAGCATGGCATCCACGAGGGTGGTCTTCCCATGGTCCACGTGGGCGATGATGGCGATATTGCGGATGGCGGTGTTGCCGGTTTTCATGAATTCACTTCGGGATCAGGCGGAGAAGCGACGCGGCAGCCGGGCGTTGCCGGATGGGGTCCCTGCCTCAAAGTTTATCATGCCGGCTGTCCGCGACGCCGGTTTGCCGTCTCTCTTTGTCGTCTCTACCCTCCGCACGGCGGAAGGAAAGTGCAGCGCGGCTGGCCGTCAGCCGTTCTCGCCGCGCCCCCCGGCTTCGACCCCGTCAATCGACTCGGCGAATTTGGCGGAACGAAGCCAATCGGCGTTGATTCTAAAGAGCTGGCGGCGTGGGGGCCGACATGCGCGGCGGCCGGGACGGGGACGGCGAGGAGCATTTCGGACTCTTCCTGTTCCATTTGTTCCAGCTCCTCCTGCACGCGCTCGCGCTGGGCGCGGCGCAACTCGGCCAGGGCGCGGAAGTAGTTGCGCTCGGCGGCCGCTTGGCGGCGGAAGAGCTTCCCCAGCACGTTACCCTTCCTGGCATCGTTGCCGAATATGACGCCGAGGGGAGTGTCGGTGGGCTCGTCGAGCGCGGCGAACTGGACGCGCAGGTACTGCGCTTCGATGCGGGCGTAGCGGCGGCGGTCCCAATCGGCCTTGACGATGGTTTCGACGAAGAAGGCTTCCAGGGGGCCGACGGGGCGGAAGCGGCGGTGGTAATCGAGCGCGAGGGCTTCGAGTTCGGCGGGATCTTCGCCGGGGATGGTGAGCGATTGGGCATCGATGCCATGTTTGAGGGCGTTGAAGCGGGAAGCGGCCTTCCCAGCTTCGGTACGTGGACCGGAAGAGCGCTGGGCGTTGAGACGATTGGCCTGGATTTGAGCCGGTGTTGCCATAAGGAGACCTCCGGGACCAGAGTAACTGGCGAGCGTGGCGGGTCAAGGGACGTTTGACGGGAAGTGATTGATGGGAAAGGCGAGAAATAGTTCAACGGTGCGTGAATGGCAGCGGCGGCGCTGCGCTTCGCCACAGGATCGCTCAGGTTCGTGGCGGGAGGGGAAGCCGGGGAGCACTGAATCCATCGCGGGCCGGAACAACTTCGCCCAGGTCGCACGTGCAACGCTCAGGCCGCACGGGTTCATTGTGGCGCCGTTAGACTAATGTCCGTAGGTCTTCTCGCCGGCCTCGATCCGCACGGGGAGACGGTTCTCCTTCGGGGGCAGGGGGCAGGTGGCGTATGCGGTGAAGGCGCAGGGAGGATTGTAGGCTTTGTTGAAGTCCAGCACGATGCGGCCGCCGCGCGGTAAGTCCTCCGTATCCAGGAAGCGGCCCGCGCCATACGTCTCCTTCCCGCTCGTCAGGTCGCGGAAAATGAAGAACAGGCTCTTGGCGCCGGGGTCTTCCAGGACCGGATACAGCCGTAGCTCCTGGCCGCGCAGGCGGAATACCGCATACCCCGGACACTCGTCCTGCTCGGTTTGGCCGAGGACGTTCAGGATGGGAATCTTGCGCGGCTCGGCGACGAATCGGGCCGTTACCCTGTATGCTTCGTTCGCGGGGAAGTAGTCGAGACCGTGAAACTGCCGGCGATTCCGACTCTCCGGGTCCTTTAAGCGGATGCCGTATCGGTCCCCGCGTTGGATGACGAACAGGCTCAGACGCCCGGCCTTGACGACGTCCGAAGAGTCCGGCTGGATTGCGCGGGCGCTCCCGTCCATCGCGACCGTCACCTTGCCGTTGCGCAACGTGAACTCGCCGGCGCGCGCCGGCCCGTCCGGCAGCACGATGTCGCTAGACGCGTCCGCGCCGAAGCGGTTGACGCCCTCGCGAAGCCAAAACAGCCCGGTGACGGTCAGCCAGCCGCCATCGCGCTGGAGTTCCGCCTCGCGCGCTTTTCGCCACTCGGCGATCTCCGCCTGGAACGTCGAGGCGGCGAAGAGGGCCGTTCCCGCGAAAACCGCCGCCAGCAGACGGCCGGCCGTCACCGGTCCTCCGAAGCGGCTAGAGCCTGCGCCAGCATCCCGGCGAATTCCTCGCTCTTGCGGTCCACGCGGTCCTTCAGCCGGCTGAGATCGCGCTCCAGATCCCGCAGCCTGTCCGCCAGGTGCAGGCACGCCAGCACGGCGATACGGGTGGAATCGGCGTTCGGCGCCTTGGCGGCGATGGAGAGCATGAGATCGTTCACGCTGGCCGCCACCTCTTCGACTTCGCGCGGATCTCCGGAAGCCAACAGCGTGTAGGGCCGGCTCAGGATCGTCACGCGAACGGGCTGTTTCTCCCCGCTTTCCATGCCACTCCCGCCGGCGGTCTCTAGCCGCCGCTCAACTGATCGATCTGGCCGAGCAGTTTCTCGATGCGCGTCCGCACCTGCTTGCGGTCCGCTTGCAGGTCCCGGACGTCGCCCGCCAAACGCTCCGCTTCAGCCCGGGCTGCGGCGGCCTGAGCCAGCGCGGCGTCCCGTTCCTGGCGCAACCGCGTCACCAACTGGACCGCTTGCTGGATCCGTTCTTCCAGGCTGCCGAGGGAATCGGTTTCCTGCGCGGCGGGGGTCATGCCTTCTCCAGGGCGCTCTTGGAGGCGGCCACCAACTGGGCGAAAGCGGCCTCATCGTGCAGCGCGACGTCGGCCAGCGCCTTGCGGTTCAAATCCAAGCCCGCGGCCTTCAGGCCGTGCATGAACTGGCTGTAGGAAATGCCTGCCTCGCGGCACGCCGCATTGATGCGCACAATCCAAATCGATCGGAAATCGCGCTTCTTGTCTTTGCGGCCGACATAGGCGAACCGCAGGGCTCGCTCGACGGCCTCTTGGGCGGAACGGTAAAGCTTGCTCTTGGTGAGGAAATAACCGGAAGCCAACCGCAACGTCTTCTTACGCGACGCGCGGCGGTGGGTTCCACGCTTGACTCTGGGCACGTTTCAGTCTCCTTTTTTCGTGGCGTCGTTCCTCGGCGGATCGGGCACGTGCCACGCGCTCCGTCCACACGATTCGCTCCACGCTTCTCAGTAGGGGAGCATCCGTTTCATCTTGGGCTGGTCGGCCGCATCGGCCACCACGCTCAAGTGCAGTTTCTTCTTGCGCTTGTGCGCCTTCGAGGTCAGAATGTGCCGCGCAAAGGCGTGAGCGCGAACGATCTTGCCCGTACCGGTTTTCTTGAACCGCTTGGAGGCGCCCTTGTGGGTCTTCAGCTTCGGCATGATTATTCTCTGGATCGGAACAGGTGAACTCTCGAATTATAACATGCGCGCCCGCTCCCGCAGGACCTCCATGTTGAAGGGCCCCTCATCCGTAAGCGCGAGCGAACCCAGTTCCGGGCCGGAGCCGCTCGGGATGGAAGAAATGAGACAAACGGGTCCAATGGAAGCGATTGGGAGTATAATCGCAACTGGCCAGGAGGCCAAACAGGAGGCCCGCCAAGGAAATCCTGGTTTAGCGAGAAACTGGAGGATGATATGTCCACTTATTGGCGGCTAGCCGCGCTCGGGGGATTCTTAGCGATTTGCGTGGCCGTCTCGCTCACCGCTCAATCGCCCGTCGCCCCTGGCGGGCAGCCGTCCGCGGCGACTCCACCAGTCGTGAACCAGCCCGATGCGCTCGCCGGTGAACGAAACTTTGTCGTCGGCGTGCAACCGCCGTTCCTTTGGCGACCCATCGAAGTACCGGCGCCGAAGGTTCCTGAGGGATTCACGCCGATTTTCAACGGTCAGAACTTGACGGGATGGCATCCCAGCCGCACGAATATCCATGGCAAAACCCCGGATTTCTATGTTCTCGATGGCGCGCTGGTGGGGACGCAGAGTCCCTTCGGAGAAGGCGGGATCCTGCTGACGGACAAGAGCTATAGGAACTTTGAATTCTACATGGAGGCCAGACCGGACTACGGGTGCGACAGCGGGGTGTTCTTCCGCTCGACCGAAGCGGGCCATGCCTACCAGATCACGATGGACTACCTGCCCGGCGGCAGCATGGGCAGCCTGATTCTGGAAGGGATTAGCGGCGGTGGCGGCAATCGCGGCGCGACGCCTGGCGCGGCCGGGCGGGGCGCGGGGCGCGGGGGCGCCGCCGCCCCGGCGGGTAACGCGCCTGCCGCGGCCGGGCGTGCGGGCGGCGGGCGCGGCGGGCCGCCGGTCGTGGGCGGGATTCCGCTCGGTATGACCACGCCGATCGGCGACGCGCCGTGGATGAAGGTGTGGAAGCGCGAAGCCTGGAACACCATCCGCATTCGCGTCGAAGGCGACATTCCCCACGTGATGGTGTGGATCAACGAGCAACTGGTCACCGACGCGCACGAGACGGCCAACCGCGCCGAAGGGGGCATCGTTCAGGGGCCCATCGCGCTCCAGATGCACGGTGGGAACCGATGGGTCCAGGCGGGTTTCTGGCGCTGGCGGAACATCGGGATCAAGGAGCTTCCGTAATCGGATCGAGGCTGGGCGTTTTTGGGCGAGCGAGTTGGGTTCCCGCGTGCGACGTTGGCGTATGGCGCGGTAGGTGGGTGGCTACTTGAACTCCAGCGGCGCCGGGATGGTCACCTTCTCGGAGGCGGCCCATTCCGCGCCTCTCGCCAGGGTGACGGCGAATCCTACGTTCTTCATGGCCTCGGCGTCGTGACCGAGGGCGGTAACGAACACGCGCCCCGCGCCGTAATTGAGGGTCCATAGCATGGGCTCGGCGGCGCCTGGTCCCACCAGCGGCTGTCTCTCGCCCGGCGCGTAGCGGGAGTGATCGTCCCAGGCTGTGGCCAGCACGTGGAAAGTCCCCTCCGGCTGCCATTTCAGATTCGCGTACAACTCGTCGTTGGCCGCGAAGGTGGTCTTGAGGCCGCGCGTGATGGGGTGATCGGTATCCTGGACGGTGACGGTAAAGTCGTGGCGCGCGGAATGGTGGCCGTTGTTGGGGCGCCAGTTTCCGCCGCAGATCTTCTCGTACTCCGTCCAGCCCGGAAAAGCCGCCAGCGAAAAATGATACACCACCAGCCCCTTCCCGCCGCGAACGAAGTTCAGAAGAGCATTGTCGGCTACATCGCCCCAACGCAGGTTCGCACGCCTGTTTTCGTTGTAGTTCACCACCACCACATCATAGGGCGCCAGCGTGTCCGCCCCGGCGCCGCGAAACTCCTCGGTGACGCGCACTTCGAATCGGCCGGAGTCTTCCAAGATCTTGCGGAGCACGGGCGTCGTCGAGCGCCAGTCGTGACCGCCGGCGTTCTGGCCGGTGATGATCAGAACTTGGAGCTTCGCCGGTTGCGGACCTTGCGGTCCGGTCTGTCCCAGCGCCAGCCCAACAACAGCGCAAGCGAGGGTTAGGGTGGACAACGATTTCACAGCAGCCTCCTCGAAGAAAGCAATTATAGCGCGGCGCAATCGGACCGGTGCGAGTCGATAATCCTTAGTCACGCAGGTCTCGCGTCCATCGCCGCCGGGTTCATCGCCGGAAGCGTCTCGCTCGCCGGCTTCGGGTTTCCCGGCAGGCGGACGTCTGTACGTACCCGTCTGCGATCTTGTCGGGCGGGTTGGTTCTGAATGCCTTTGCAGGCTAGCCGCCGTAATATCCGGCGCGGGTCTGCACGATCAAATCCTTCTTTTTGGCGGTCTTGGCGGTGAGATGAATATGGCGGTAAGCGCCCGACTCGGCGGGCGGATCGGGCGTGTAGCCAAGGCTGTACTGGTTACGGAGGTCCTCTTCTATGTTTGCGAAAACCCTATCGATCGGATAATGAAAGCGCCCCACCTCGTAGAAGCGGCCCCCAGTCTCCAGGGCAATCTGTTGGAGCACTTTCTTGCCGTCCGGCAGATCCTGCCCGCCGCCCCGCGGCATAGGCGTGGGCATCCCCCTACCCCGGCGCCCCATCGGAGGCGAGGCGTAGCCGCCCGTGTTGCCATAGGCGGAGGGATCGGAAAAGAGCACCGAGTAGACCAGCGTATCGGCCTTTTGCGCCGCGCCGATCCCTTGGTATAGCGTGACCTTGCTCCCGGTATCCACGCCATCGGTGAGCAGTATCACGGCCTTGCGGCCCTTCTGCTTGCTCATCAGGTCGTCGGAAGCCAGTAGGATGGCGTCGTACATCTTGGTGCCGCCATTGCGCCCACTGCCTCGGCCACGGCCTTGCGGATAACCACCGCCCTGCGGGTAGCCGCCGCCCTGTTGTGGCGTCTGCTGCTGCCGCTGCGGTTGGCCCACGCGCAG
This sequence comes from Bryobacteraceae bacterium, assembly GCA_050012095.1. Taxonomy (GTDB): domain Bacteria; phylum Acidobacteriota; class Terriglobia; order Bryobacterales; family Bryobacteraceae; genus BOG-224. The sequence goes on from JBEKHV010000061.1 coordinate 23,732, forward strand.
CAGGTCCAGAGACTCTTCCAGTTTCTGGCGCGATGCCGTGAAATCCTGCAGCAGTTCCACTTCGAAATCGAAATGGATTACAAAGGCCAAGTCGCGATCCGGCCGCAGAATCTGGTCGAAGAATTTGAGGCCGGCGCTCCGCTCGTCGCCCAGCACCCGAGCCTGGCTGCCGCTGGTGTCCACCAGCAGGCCCAGGGTAAGCGCAAGACTACTTTCCCGTTCGAAAAACTCGATGGTTTGGGGCCGGCCCTCTTCGTCCAGCCGAAAGTTGTCTTGGGTCAGGTCTTTAACGATCTTTCCCGACCGGTCCCGTACGGTAGCAAACAGGTTGACCACCTTGACGTCCGCCGAGTACTTCGGCGTTTGCCCGGCGGGAGGGTTCTGTTGGCCGGAGAGCAGGCGCGCGGCTGGGAACAGGGACAGGGCGGAGAGCAGGCTTCTCCTGGTGAGCTTGTTTTCGGTGAACACTTCGGGTAGGAAGATGCATCGGAGGAGGTTTGCGTTACAGGGAAAACCGAATCCCTTGCCGGCGCCATTTGTCTTTTTCGGCCCCGGCGCGCATGGATCGGATAGCCGGGGGTCGATGCTGTGAAGCATCCGGAGCGCCGCTGGTTCGTGAGAGCTGCGGGCGCCTCAACGCGCGGAACGCATCCATGCCTCTACTTCCGCACGCGATCGCACGCCCGTAACAGCGCCGATCTTCTGCACACTGAGCGCCGCCACCGCATTGGCAAAGCGCCCTGCGTCCGCCCAATCCGCGCCGCGGAGCAAGGCCGAAAGAAACCCGGCGACGAAGCAATCCCCGGCGCCGGTGGTGTCCCGGGCGTCCACTTCAAAGGCCGGGCAGACGATTTCCCGGCCATCCGTGTAAATCGCGCATCCGCGGCGACCCAGTTTCATCACCGCGGCGCCCACTCCGCACGCGCGCACGACGCCGGCCGCCACGGACGGGTCGGATGAGCCGGTGATCATGCGCGCCTCATCTTCGTTCATGAAGAGCATATCCAGATGGGGCAGGCACGGTTTCAGGTCGCGCATCCAACGTCCCTCCGCGTCCCAGTTGGCGTCCAGCGATGTCCCGAGTCCAACCGATCGCGCTTCGGCCAGCATGCCTGGGGCGTGCGCGCGCAATCGAGGCAGGAGAAACAGGCTGGCCAGGTGATAGTGCGCGGCGCCCTCGATCAGCGGCGCGTCGAACCGCACGGGCGCGGCGAAGGCATTCCGGCTGGCGCCGAGCCGGTGCAGGAACTGGCGCTCTCCAGCCTGGTTCACAAGAACCACGGCCGTCGCGGTGGGAAGATCCGTGCGGCCGACAGCCCTGGTGTCCACGCCGGCGCGCCGCAATCCTTCCAACACCAGATCGCCCTGCGGATCGCGTCCCACTGCGCCGAGCAGGCGCACGGGAACCCCGAGCGTCGCCAGCGCCCAAGAGGTGTTCGCGCCATTTCCCCCGACATGGTATTCGATGGAGTCCACGAACGTCGTAGTCCCCCAATTCGAGCGATCCACCGGCCGCACGAGGATGTCGTACACGATGTTGCCGGAACAAAGGACGCCCTGCTGCCCGGCTGAGAGGCTATCGGTCTGTCGATTCATGATTCCCGCTTCGGGGCGACCGCCGGCTACGTCGTGATCGGTCCGCCGGTTCCTTTCATGAATTCCTTGTTCTTGTCGCCCACCCAGTAGCGGGCGCCCGCGATGCACCAGATGAAGACCACGGGATCTTCCTGCGCGAACACGGGATGGTAATTGAGGTAGGGGATCGTCACCACATCGCCCGGATTGACTTCACGCACGAAGCTGAGCTTCTCGGGGGATTCGTATACCTCCATCGAACCGCGGCCCGCGAGGAAAATGTAGACCTCTTCCTGGTCCGTGTGATTGTGGGGAGGCCAGCTACGGGAGTAGGGCTCGAAAAAGGAATACCCGGCGACCAGTTTGTCCGCCGATTCGCTCACGTCGAACATCAGGTAGACGGTGCGCTTGCTCATGCGCCGGATGCGCGATTCGTCGTGCGAAATCTTGGCAAACTGCGTATGGAACACCGGGTGCATGTTCTCAGCGGGAGCGCGCGTCAACCAAAGCCGAGCCGGCTCAGGGCCGGGATTGAACAACGACCACGTCTGCCCTTTCGGCAGATACAGCGCGTCGTACTCCGCCATCTCGTAGTCGATGCCGGCGACTCGAGCCGTGACCTTGCCTCGCCAACCGAAGAGCAACCCCTCTTCGTGCGGATACGCAAGCGCCTGCGTGCAGGCGCCGGACGAAATTTCAAATTCGCCGCAGCTCAGGAATTCGAGATTTCCGGATTCAGGAGTGAAATACTCGCGGTAAGTCACCGGCGCATCGGCGTGACGGCGGAGGACGGCCGGCTTGATGGATTGTGTCATGACAGAAGGAGTATACATCACAATCGGCAGCGATGGCGGCTTCGGTCCCGTTGCCATGGCCGCGTTCGCCGCAGGACCATTCGGGGGCGGGCGCGCTCAACGTTACGTCCTTTCGGCCAACGGCTTTCTGTCCTTATCGGCCAACTCGATGGCGAGGACGTGCGGCTTCCGACGGCAAATTACGCTCCCTTCGGGCGGTTTCTTCGGCGGCCTGCCCACGCGCGCCAAGGGGAGTATCCTGATACTGAGATTTCCAGTTCGTCGCCACGGAAGGATTCGTATATGAAGCGAAGGTCGTTTCTGAAGTCGCTCGCGGCGGCGCCCGCCGCCTGTCTGGCGCTCCCACGGCTCGCTGAAGCCGC
>JBEKHV010000062.1:0-26081 GCA_050012095.1 Bryobacteraceae bacterium
ACCCGAGCGCCGATCCGGCAGCCGGGATTGGAGCGGGAGCGAAGCTCCCGCCCATCCGCTTTCATTCGTTTTGCGCCAATCCTGGCCGGAAAGCGCTAAACTCCGGGGTCTGGGGCGGAGCCTAGGGCGGAGCCCCAGAAGCCTCGGGGGTGAAGCGTCATTTGAGCGATCAGGTCACCAAAACACCATTCCTCACGATCGCTCCTCCGTTGACCGTCACGACTACTTCGCTTGCCGCGGGAAGCGTTGGCGTCGAGTACACAAAGGCGATCGGGGTCTCGGGCGGCAACCCCCCGTATATTTGGTCCCTGGGCGGCGCGCCCGCCGGTCTCGCCATTACCTCGATCGGCATTCTATATGGCACGCCGGCCCAGGCCGGCACGTTTCAGATCGTTATCACCCTAAAGGATACGAGTTCCGCCGGCCAAGCCACCGCCACCAAAACGCTCCCGCTTGCCATTGCGGGCATCTCGTATCTTTCGTCGGGAAGCGTCGGAGCCCCGTACAGCCAGCAACTGGCCGTTATCGGAGGCACACCTCCTTTTGCCTGGTCGGCGACGGGCCTGCCTCAGGGCTTCACATTGAGCGCGGGCGGCCTGCTGAGCGGGACGCCCACCCAATCCCCGGCAACCCGCTCGCGCTGCCGGTGAACTATCCGCAGGCCCCCCTGGCAGCCCCGGAGCTGGCCACCAGCATCGACCGCACGGTAAACCCGGGGGCCGAGATCCTGATCGAGACGGCCGGGCCGGACAATCAGCCGACCGTGGCGGGCTGGGCGCAGGTGCAGGCCAACGGGAGCCTGACCGGGTTCTCGATGTTCCGGATTGGGACGCCCGGCAATCAGCAGGAGGCGGTGGTTCCGCTGGAGAACCGGACGCCCTCTTCGTTCCTGCTCTCGTACGACCAGACTGGCGGGTTCGTGACCGGGATCGCGGTGGCGAACATGGCCGCCTCCCCGGCCACCGTGCCAGTCATCCTGCGGGACGACACAGGCGCGCAGTTGGCCACGACGAGCCTCACTCTTCCCGCGATGGGGCACACGGCGTTCCTGCTCACGGATCAACTACCGCAGGCGGCGCAGCTTCGGGGACCGTGGAATTCCAGGTTCCGGCTGGCGGCCAGATCAGCTTGATCGCCTTCCGGGCCGATGGATTAGGTTCGCTTGCGACGGTCCTGCCGCTGGCCAAGTGAGGGTTCGCGAGAATCGACGCTGCAGAGCCGAGCCCGGAGGGCGCCCCGTTAGCACGCGGCATGCTGGAGAACACCCTAGAACCGATTGCCGTTGTGGTTCACCAGGGCCAGAAACTCGTCCCGCGTTTCCTTGCGCTCGCGGAAGGCGCCGAGCATCGCGCTGGTCATGGCTCCGGAGTGCTGCTTCTCCACTCCGCGCATCATCATGCAGAAGTGCCTCGCCTCGCAGATGACTCCCACGCCCAGCGGGTCCACCACCTGCTGAATGGTCTGCGCCACCTCTTGGGTGAACCGCTCCTGGATCTGCAGCCGGCGCGCGAATACGTCCACGATGCGCGGGATCTTGCTCAAGCCGATGACCCGCTTCCGCGGCAGGTAGGCCACGTGGATCTTGCCGAAGAACGGCAGCATGTGGTGCTCGCACAGGCTGAAGAACTCGATGTCTTTCACCACCACCATCTCATCGTACTTGACCTCATAGAGCGCGCCGTTGAGGATCTTCCGGATGTCCATGTGGCGGCCGCTGGTCAAAAACTTGAGCGCCTGGTCCACGCGTTGCGGCGTGCGCTGCAAGCCCTCGCGCCCGGTGTCCTCCCCCAGCCTCGCCAGGATCTCCCTGATTTGCGGCGCAATGCTCCGCTCCTCCCGTTTCGGCGAGAGGAGCTTCACCACTGCTCTATTCGGCTTCATCGGCTCTCATTTCAAACACGTTCTTGGAGGTCTCGGCGAGGCGGACGCCCTCCAGCTTCGGCCACTCGCCGGGAAAACTGCCGCTCCAGCTTTCCTTCAAACGCCGGCAGATTTCCCCCGCCAGATTCTCCGAGGTGGGGACCGCGCGCGCGAACGCCTCCACTTCGGAGTTCAGGTCGCGGTGGTCGAAATCGCGGATTACGCGCCGCGCCACCAGCTCGTCCAAAGCCGCGGTGTCCGCGGCGCGCCCGGTCAGCGCATCCAACGGGCCGCGGACGCTCACGTCCAGCACGTAGTCATGGCCGTGGCCGAAGGGATGGTTGCACTTGCCGTACAGGCGGCGGTTCTCCTCCGCGCTCAATTGCAGCGCATGCAGGCGGTGCGACGCCGCGAACCGGTACCGGCGCGTCACGCGGAACATGGTGGCTCCCCGTAGTAGTCCACGAACAGGTCCGGCGTTTCGTACACCCGGATGGCGTGCAGTCTGCGCGTGACGCCGCGCAGACCCGGTTCCAGGCGGCCCCAGATGTCGCGAGCGATGTTCTCCGGCGTGGGGACAATGCGATCGAACGGCGGCGTTTCGTGGTTCAGAAATCGATGGTCGTATGGTTCCGCGATTTCGCGGTTGAGAATGTCCTTGAGCTCCTTGAGGTCCATCACCATGCCGGTCACCGCGTCCGGCTCGCCGGAGACGCTCACTTCCACCACGTAATTATGACCGTGCCCGCGGGGATTGGCCGCGGGACCGAACAGCCGGCGGTTTTCCTCTTCCGGAAGTCCGGGAATGCGGCAGACGTGGCTTGCCGAAAACTCCACTTTGCGGGTGATTACCATGCGACCCTTGTTCGACGCCGGGGGCTTCGCAAGAGATACAATTTCATTATAGTTAACCGCACATGACTAGGGTCAAGAGCATGGATTGGGCGTTGCGCGTCGCGTTTGGCGCGCTGGCCGTCGCGCTGGTCGGCGTGGTCGCCTACGCCGTGTACGTGCCTCCGCTGCACGTCGTGGTGGCGGGCGAACAGGCGCCGCCATTCACCATCGAGGCGGATAATGGCCGCGCGGTCGCGGTCCCCGACTTCGGCGGCAAGCTGCTGATCCTGAACTTCTGGGCAAGCTGGTGTCCTCCCTGCGTGGAAGAAACGCCGTCGCTCAGCCAATTCGCGCAGGACTACGCTAGCCGCGGCGTAGTGGTGATGGCCATCAGCGTGGACGCCAGCGACAAGGCCTATCGCGCGTTTCTCCAGAAGTACAAGCCCCGCTTCCTCACCGCCCGGGACGCTCAGATCCACCGCGACTACGGCACCTTCATGTATCCGGAAACCTACATCATCGATTCCACCGGAAAGGTGATACAGAAGATCGCGGAGAGGGCGGACTGGTCGAGCGCCAGCGTACGCTCCTTCATCGATTCGCTTTTGTAGCGTCGCGCGGCGGCGAAGTGACGCTTCGTTGTGGGATATCCGCGGATGGAAGGCGTTCAGGCCGTCCTGCGTCTGCGCACGTCCAAACGCCTGGCCCGACATCGGTCGTATTCCTCCAAGGACTCGATTAGGGTGGTGATGACGGCGCGGCGAGCATAGAGCCGCTCCAACTGGTCTCTGTATAGCCTGATGCTAGTGAGAACCGCTGGTGGCTTCTTCTCGGCCATGGTATTAAAGTACCATTAGTCCCAGGGAAAAACAAGGGGTAATCAGAATAGACCGATGATATTTAGATGAAAATCACTACCCCTGTCTGCGGGTAATCTTTAGTTAGCGCCCAGAATCGCCGTGATTCGCTCCTCGTCGTTCGGGGCCACAATAGGCTTGTTCCCGAAGGTGGGGCGGATGGGCACGCCGTCCGGCGTTTTGAGTTCCCCGGTGTGGTAGCGGTAGATGTAATCGGGGTCCTTCAGGAGGTTGCCGGTGAGGACCGCCACCACATCCGCATCCGGGCGAATCACGCCGGCTGCCGTGAGCTTGCGGATTCCGGCGAGGGTGGCCGCCGACGCCGGCTCGCACCCGATGCCGCACCGCCCGATGATGGCTTTGGCGTCCGCGATTTCCTGCTCCGTGACCTTCTCGACGACGCCTTCCGAGGCCGTCACCTCTCGCAGCGCCTTGGGCCACGAAACCGGATCGCCGATGCGGATGGCGGTGGCCAGCGTGCGCGGATTTTCGACGACTCTCAAGCGCGACCGGTCGCCGGCTTGCAGCAAGTCATAGAACGGCGCGGAGCCTTCGGCCTGGATCACCGCGAGACGCGGCAGACAGTCAATGAGGCCCTGATCTTTCATTTCGCGCAACGCCTTGCCGAACGCCGAGGTATTACCCAGGTTGCCGCCGGGCAGAACCACCCAATCCGGCGCGCGCCAGTCTCTCTGGTCCATCATTTCGACCATGATGGTTTTTTGCCCCTCGATGCGGAAGGGGTTGATGGAATTCAGCAGATAGATGCCCAGGCGCTCCGCCAGACGCCGGACCAGCGCCAGGATCTGGTCGAAATTCGCCTCCACCTGGAGCGTGAGCGCGCCGTATTCCAGCGCCTGCGCCAATTTGCCGTACGCGATGTTCCCGTGCGGGATGAAGATGACGGGCCGCAGGCCGGCCGCGGCGGCGTAGGCAGCCATGGACGCCGAGGTGTTCCCCGTGGAGACGCACGCCACGCGCGTCATGCCCAGGCGCAAAGCCTGCGCCACGCCGCAGGTCATCCCGTTGTCCTTGAACGACCCCGTGGGATTGAATCCCTGGTGCTTGAAGAGGAGCTTGTGGAGCCCTCCGAATTGCGCGGCTTTAGGCGCTTCAAGCAGCGGAGTATTCCCTTCCCTGAGCGTCACTACGGAGTCGTAATTCGGCAGGAACGGCAGGAATTCGCGAAAGCGCCACACGCCGCTCTGGTCGAGCGGCGCATTCGAGGTCCTGCGCCCGCGCCACAGCGCCCGCAGCTCCGCAGCCGGCTGCGGCGGATCGGGATAGACCGCCTCCAGCAGACCGCCGCATCGCGGGCAGTTGTAGATGACTTCGGAGATGGGGAAGCGCGCGCGGCAGTGCTCTTCAAAACAGGCTAGTTCGGCTGGCATGAAGTCCCATTATAAGGAGCCGTGGGGAGGGTCCGCGCTGGTGAAGGTCACGACCGATACTTTTCCGATAATCCCGTTTTTTCGACACTGGCACAGCCCGACCGTTTCGCCTATGCTTAAGTATGCGAGTGCCTCCCATCGGCGGCATCGACCTCCGCTGCGCCCGCCGCCCGCTCGCGCGGGTACTCTTCCTCGTACTTCTTGCCGTCATCCTCATCAACACCCCACTTCTTGGGGCGGAATCAGACAAAACGTTGGTATGGCGAGAGGGAACCCCCTACTCGGACAGACTGCTGTACAACGGTTTTGCGTATAAGACCATTCGAGTATTCGATGAACATGACCCTTCTTTGAGCCTCTCTGTCGCAGTGTCACCTGGGCAGGAAAGCTGTCCGGGAAGAATGGGCAAGTGCTTGACGGCTATTGTGATCGTGACGAACGAAGGGACCGCCCGCTTCGATGTCCAGCCAGAGGAATTCGAGTGCCGCTGCAACAATAAGAAACATCAAATCTTCTCCCAGTACAAGATACCGGATTACCTCAAACGCGTAGCGCCCCCAGGCACGCTTTTCACGGCTAACACAGCCACTCCGGGTAAGACGGTTCAAGGGATTGTCTACTTCAACGGTAGCTGTGCGGACTACGTGGTAGCCATTCCGGTCGATGTGCCGGAACGCGGTAAGCTTATCTTCGAGTTTCCGCTCGCATCAGGTACCCGCTAGGCACGCTTTTTGAGACATCTCCCGCCGCTCTTGGTCTTCGGCGGCTGGTTGGCGCTTGAGTATTCCCAGAGCGCCCGATCGAGGTCGCGGATCGAGACACCGCAGTCAACGGCAAGAGCGCGGCAGGCCTGCACGTAGCTCCGCCAGAACTCGAACGTGTAGTACCTCCGCTCGCACTGCAAAGACCACAACGCCCGGAAATCGAGGATCGGGTAAGGCTCCTTGTGGGCCAGATGCAGGAATACCGACGCCGTTGGCCACGACACACCATGCAATGCGATCAGCGACAGTATCCGCGTTTCCTCGTCAGCGCTAGTCAAAGCAATGCCAGTCTGGAGGCGAACGTCCTCGTCAGAATTGCGTTCGTAGTGGCGTCGGGGTCTCCCCCGTGTCTTCCACTTGCAGACAACCAGGAAATCCCCTCTTGTGTAGAACCCCGCAAGCCTGCTCCGCTCGCCGATCCCTACCACCTCGGTATCCGTGGCGAAGGAATAACGCTTCGCCCAGTGCAGTACCTCGCTCTTGGGAAATCTGAGCGCGAACTGAGGTATCACGACTACAAAGGGTATCAAAAAGGGGCACGAACAGAAAAGGGGCTAGAGGGGCCGCCCACCGTTTCGAGCGGGGGTTCGGCCCAATCTGGTTCACCCGAACGGCAACAGTGGTCTTGAAGTGGGATTATCGGAAAAGTGGTACCCACTCCCCTACCCCAGGCTCAATTCGTCATGCGGTCCAGAATACCGCCATAGGCATCAATTCTTCGGTCGCGCAGGAACGGCCAGTTCCGGCGGGTTTCCTCAATGCGCCGCGGGTCGCATTCCACAATCAGCGTCTCTTCGCGGTCGTGTGGAGCCTCGGCCAGAACCTCGCCGAACGGATCGGCCACGAACGAACCGCCCCAGAATTCCAGGCCGGCATCCGGCGGTCCCTCATATCCCACGCGATTCACCGCCGCCACGTAGACTCCGTTGGCTATGGCGTGCGCGCGCTGGATGGTGCGCCAGGCATCGTGCTGCGCCGCGCCGCGCTCCGCTTTCTCGGCGGGATGCCAGCCGATGGCGGTGGGGTAGAACAGGACCTGCGCGCCCGCCAGGGCCGCCACGCGCGCGGCCTCCGGATACCACTGGTCCCAGCACACCAGCGGCGCGATGCGCGCATAGCGCGTATCGAAACAGCGGAAGCCCAGGTCGCCGGGGGTGAAGTAGTACTTTTCGTAGTAGAGCGGGTCCTCGGGAATGTGCATCTTGCGGTAGATTCCGAGCAGCGCGCCATCGGCGTCGATCACGACGGCGGTGTTGTGGTACACGCCGGCGGCGCGGCGCTCGAACACCGATCCGATCACCACGATCTCCAGTTCCCGCGCCAAGCGCGCGAGGCTTTCGGTCGACGGCCCCGGAACCGGCTCGGCCAGATTGAACAACTCGGCTCGCTCCTCCCGGCAGAAATACTGCGAGCGGAACAACTCTTGCAGGCACACGATCCGCGCCGCTTTTCCCGCGGCCTCGCGAATGCGCCATTCGGCCTTGGCCAGGTTCTCGTTGGGGTCCAGCGAGCAGGCCATCTGGATCAAGCCGATGCGAAACTTCGAATGCTGCACAGGACCATTGTACGGCGGCCGGCGCTGTTATCATTGGTCTTTCCGTGACCTACAAAGCTCTGGCTCTCTTCGATATCGACGGCACCCTGCTGCGGCGCGCGGGCGTGCATCACCGCGAGGCTCTGGTTCACGGCATTCGTCATGTGACGGGCCTGGCAACCACAACGGAGGGCCTGCCGCTGTACGGAATGCTCGATCCCGACATCCTGGCCGGCATGATGCGGCAGGCCGGCGCAGGGCGGGCACTGATCCGCCAATCCATGCCTGCCATTATCAGCGCCGCCGAGCGGCGCTACCTGCGAATCTGCCCGCCGCTCGATGACAAGCATTGCCCGGCCGTAGAGCGGACGCTCGATCGCCTGGCGCGCCACGGCGTCCTGCTGGGACTGGTGACGGGCAACCTCACGCGCATCGGCTGGCGCAAGCTGGAACAAGCTGGCCTGTGCAAGTATTTTCTTTTCGGCGCCTTCGGCGAGATGGCCCGCACGCGCACCGCGCTGGTGAAGCTCGCCGTCCGCGAGGCCCTCCGGCGCGGCTGGATTTCGCGCGGCGCGCCCATGTCTCTCATCGGCGACGCCCCGGCCGATGTCATTGCCGCGCGGCGCAACGGCCTGTGCGCCATCGCGGTTCGAACCGGCATCACGCCCGTGGAAGACCTGTTCTCCGAAGGCCCGGACTATCTACTTTCGGACCTTCGGCATCTGCGCCTGCGGATGCTGGGAGTATGAAGCTGGCGGCGCGTCGGCCGGAGATGGCTCAGGCCAGGCTGGCATTGCGGGTCCTGGCCTCGATCAGCGCGTGCCATTTTCTGAATGACGTGCTGCAATCCGTCATCCCGTCGGTGTACCCGATTTTGAAGAGCGCCTACGGTCTCGATTTCGGCCAGATCGGGCTGATCACGCTGGCCAACCAGATCACCGCGTCGCTGCTGCAACCGGTTGTCGGGTTGTACACGGACCGCCGGTCCACGCCGTACTCGTTGCCGGTGGGCATGACGCTGTCGTTGTGCGGAATCCTGTTGCTTTCGGCCGCGCCGAGCTTCGGGGCTATACTCTGCGCGGTGGCGCTGGTCGGGATGGGGTCGGCGGTATTCCACCCGGAATCGTCGCGTATCGCCCGCATGGCTTCCGGCGGGCGGCACGGTTTCGCGCAGTCGGTATTCGCGGTGGGCGGAAACGCCGGGGCGGCGCTCGGCCCGCTGGCGGTGGCATTCATCGTCGTTCCGAGGGGCCAGCGCGCCATTGCCTGGTTCGCGCTCGCGGCCCTGGCCGGAATCGCCATGCTGGCGCGGGTCGGCGCCTGGTATAAGGGCCGCCGGAGCGCCGCCGGCCGCCGTTTCGACGGCTTTGCCGAGCCGCCCTCCCGCCTCTCGCCCCGGCAAGTCAGAACCGCGTTGGGCGTACTGGTGGCGCTGGTGTTCTCCAAGTACTTCTACCTCGCCAGCCTGACCAGTTTTTTCACTTTCTTCCTGATGAGCCGTTTTCACGTTTCGCTGCGCATCGCGCAGGTTCACTTGTTTCTGTTCCTGGGCGCGGTGGCCGCCGGATCGCTGCTAGGGGGCACACTCAGCGACCGCGTGGGACGCAAGTACGTGATCTGGTTCTCAATCCTGGGCGTCTTTCCCTTCACCCTGCTCCTGCCGTATGCCGGGCTGTTCTGGACCGGCGTGCTGGCCGTGGTGATTGGGCTGATCCTATCATCGGCCTTCCCGGCCATCATCGTCTATGGCCAGGAACTGGTTCCGGGCAAGGTGGGAGCGGTCGCGGGCCTGTTCTACGGCCTGGCTTTCGGCATGGGAGGCGTCGGCGCCGCAGCGCTAGGCAAGCTGGCCGATGCCACCAGCATCGGGTTCGTATACCGCGTCTGTTCGTTTCTGCCCCTGCTCGGCCTGCTCGCGGCGCTTCTGCCGAACCTGGAAGAGAAACACTGAGGTGGGGCAGGCGCTTCCGCCTGCCCGGTGGTTTTTTTCAGCGCGGCAGTCGATTGAAGATAAAAAGGGCTGTAGGTGTTAATCTATGTCTTTCCATGTTCCTATACTCTCGATGAGTCGCCGTTCGTCGAATCGGTCCGGCTCACCTCAGACCCAAGGAGAATATATGAAGTTCACCAGGATCGTTGGCTCGTTCTTGCCGCTCGCCTTGTTGCTCCCCGTCTTGTGTTTGGCGCAGGGCCCCGGCCAGACGGACGACATAACGAAGCTCCGCGAACAGATTGCGGCTCAGCAGAAACAGCTCGACCAACAGCGGCAGGCGCTCGAATCCGCGCAGAAGGCGATCGATGCTCAGCAGAGACTGCTGGACCGTCTGGCTGCCGCGCAGGGAGCGCCGGCCGTGGCGCCAACGCCACCCGCGGTGACGCCGCCCGTACGGCCGGCCACACCCGCGGCTGAAGTGGACGCCGAAGGGCGGGCCATCTCTCCGCTTGCCTTTCACATCGGCGGCGCGGATTTCACCCCGGGCGGTTTCATGGATTTTTCCACCGTGTGGCGCTCCACCAACATCGGCAGCGGCGTCGCAACTTCCTTCTCCGCCATTCCGTTCAGCAACACCGCGGCGGGCAGGATGGATGAGGTGCGATCCAGCGCCGCGAACTCGCGGGTTACCATGACCGTCACGGACAACCCGTCCAAGAACACGGCGATCACGGGTTATTTCGAGGCGGACTTCTCGGGAAACCAGCCGGCCAGCATGTACGTGGTCAGCAACAGCAGCACCCTGCGCATGCGCCACTTCTGGGCGAACGTGCAGCATGGAAAGTGGGAAGTGCTGGGTGGCCAGACCTGGACGCTCCTCACGCCCAACCGCGCGGGCGTCTCTCCGGTCTCGAGTAACGTCTTTGTCGGACTCGGGGAGGATTCCAACTATATGGTGGGCTTGGTCTGGGGACGGCCGGGGCAGCTCCGCGTCGTCTACCACCCCGACAAACATTGGTCGCTCGCCGGTTCGATCGAGAACCCCGAACAGTACGTCACCACCGCAACCACGCTGCCGGCATTTGCGGTTACGCAGGTGGACAGCGGGAGCTCCACCGCGATGCCCAACGTGCGGCCGGACTTCGCCGCCAAAATCGCTTACGACACGCAGGTATCCGGCAAGGCGCTGCACTTCGAGCTCGCCGGCATATCGCGGCAGTTCCGGGTCTCACCCGCGCAGGGCGTCAACTTTGGCGCCCAAGGCGTGGGCGGATCGTTCGACACCGTTCTGGAAGTGGCGAAGAACTTCCGCCTGATTGGCGCCTCGTTTTACAGCAGTGGCGGAGGACGCATCATCGCGGGGCTTGGTCCCGACTTCGTCGTCGGCCCCAACGGCTCCCTTTCTCCGGTGCATTCCATGGCCGGCATCGCTGGCTTCGAGTACGCGCCCACACCCAAGTCGCAGTTGTACGCGTACTACAGCGGCTCGTATTTCGGCCGGAACTACACCGTGGTTTCGCCGGGCAACTATCTGGGGTTCGGCTTCCCGGGTTCCTCGTCGTTGGCCAACCGGCAGCTTCAAGAGCCGATGTTCGGCTATTACTACACCTTCTTGAAGAACCCGAGGTACGGCGCGCTACAGATCGTTACGCAGTACTCCTATTTGACGCGGGCGCCCTGGTACGTCGCGCCCGGAAGCCCGTCCACGGCGCACTCCAACATGGTCTTCAGCTCGTTGCGTTTCACGTTGCCATAGGGCGCCGCACTGGAGCGGAGCGGGGCGCATGCCCCCGGCCTCAGTCTCCCGAAACCGTCTCGTATTCCCGGGCGGCGGGGTTGGAGGCCGCCAGCGCGGCCACTGTCACGTGGATCCGCGGCATGGCGCCGGTCTCGAAGGCATCGTTCATCGAGTCCAGCTTTTCGCGCAACGCCTCGCGGCGTAGCCGCGCTTCGAATTCGCGGAGTTGTTGCTCGATGCTACCCGTCTTCTGCTTGTTGCGTACCATGTCCTCGCGGTAGCGCTTCAGGAAGTAGCCGATGGTCTCCACGCGGATCTTGATGGAACCCGTGGGCTTGTTCTCGTCGATGTCCTTGAAGCAGAAGTAGGGCGTGCCGGAATGCTCCACAATTTCTTCCACCACGGTGTAGATGGGCGCGTCGTGCCCGCACTTGAAGCTCGAAAGCTCCAGCGCCACCAGATTGGGATGGCGCGCGACATACTTGGCGGCCCAGATCTTGCGCGATGTGTTCTCGCTGTACGAGTTCTTCCACACGTCGGTGATCGCCATGGGATGGGGAATGTCGCCGGCTTCGACTTCGTCGCCGAACAGCCTCCAGATGATGTCGTCGTCGATGGGGAGCGAGTCCTGCGTAAACACCGGGTAGCCGAGCTTTTGGAATTCTTCCAGGATCTCGTGGTTGACGCCGGGGTCATTGTGATACGGCCGGCCCAGGACGACGACGCCCAGGCGATCTTCACGCTCCAGTTCCTCGAGAACCTCGCGGCCCGCGCCCCGCATGGTTACGTTGTCGAACGCGTCCAGCGCGCGGTAGCCTTCCTGGACCGCCCGGTGATTTTCCTCGGGCGACAGCCTGAAGATGTCCTTGAACTGCTCGTAGAGCTGGCGCTCCAAAAGCTCGGGCTTGGAGATGTTGACGAACGTATCCAGGAAGCGGATGCCCTTCTCGGCGAACAGGTCGCCTTCCTTCGTGAACGCCGCCTTCACTGCCTCCGGTGTGGCGGCCACCGTCGGGCAGGACCGGCTCGCCTGAACGGAGCGCAGGTCGCTGGTCAGGCAGTCGATCATCGGGAAAAAGATGATATCGAGCGGCCTCTTCACATGCGCGTGGAACAGCAGGTTGTGAATGTGCGGAATGCCCAGCTTGGAGGGGAAGCAGGGGTCGATGGCGCCGCGCTTGGCGCCTTCCTTGTACAGATCCTCGCTGGTGTACTCCGAGAAAACGAGGTTCTCCGTCTTGATTCCCAGCGCCGTGAAGTAGCCGGTGAATACCGGCGCCTGCGAGTACATGTTCAGCACGCGCGGCATCCCGATGCGGATCTCGGCGCGCTTCTTGAGCAGTTCCGCGCGCTTCTTCTGCGCCGCCGTGAACTGGAACCTGGGGGGCGCATCGGCCACCACCGGAACGTCCGGTATGCGGAATACGGCCTTGGCCGCGAGTTCCACCAGGTTGGGGTTGGCCTTCTTCACGCGGTCCAGGTTGCCCTTGATCTGCCGCATCTCGTCGATGTTCTCCACCGTGCCCTTCTCGCAAGTGGCGATGATCAACCGCTGCGCTCCCGCTTCCAGCGGGACCTTGGTCTTGGCGGGCGGCCGGTATTCGGGGTTCAACACCGAAGTCTTTACGTCGATGAACGTGCGCAGACACTTGTTCTTGCAGAAATAGCAGCGCGTGGCCTCGTTGCGCGTAGTTTTGTACTGGATCTGGGAGACCGCGTCCAGGCCGATGAAGCTGCTCTGGCGGCCATTGTCGAATAGGCGTCCCGCTTCGAGCGCCGCGCCAATCGCTCCCGCCTCGCCGCAGTGCTCGTGCACGATGACGTCCGCCTCGACGTCCTTGCCCTTGAAGCGCGACTCAATGAAGTCCACCTGGGCCTTCACGGCGGCCAGATTGTACTGCGTGCCGCCCTGGAGCAGAAAGCGCCGGCCAATCGCCGAGAGGTTCGGAATCTGCGACACGTAGAGCCAGATGTTCTTCGGCAGTACGTTGCACAGGCCGGCCATGATCTCTTCCGGCTTCCATCCCTGGCGCTGGAAATCCACGATGTCGCTCTGCATGAACACCGCGCAGCCGTAGCCGAACGACGGAAAGCCGGTGGCCCCGAAGGCCGTGTCGGCGTACTGCTCCACCGGCACGTTGAAGCCCTGCGCCGTGGATTGCAGGAAATAGCCGTTGCCCGCCGAGCACTGCGTGTTCAGCTTGAAATCCTTCACGCGTCCGTTTTTCAGGATGATGATCTTGATGTCCTGGCCGCCCACGTCGCAGATCACGTCCACGTCGTTGTAGAAATGCAGGCCAGCCTCGGTGTGGGCCACGGTTTCCACCAGCGCCGCGTCGGCGCCCGCCACGTCCTTCAGAATGTCCTTGGCGTAGCCCGTGGTGCCGATGCCCAGGATCTTCAGCTCCGCGCCCTGGTCGCGCGCCTGAAGATTGAGCTTCTGTAGCACCTCTACGGTGTCTTCGATCGGGTTGCCCTTGGAGAGCTGGTAGGTTTTGGCGAGGATGCTGCGTTTCTTGTCCTTGGAGAGGAACACCGCCTTGGTGGACGTGGAACCGCCATCGAGCCCGACGAAGCCCTCTACCACTTCGCCCGGCTGGAACGCCGCGGGCGTGAACTTCTTGGTGCGGTACTTGGTCTTAAACGCCGCCAGTTCCGCTTCGTCCTTGGCCAGGCCCCCCGTTCCTCCGCGCTTGCTCTTCTCTTCTTCGCGGCCGATCGTGACGTACCATTCGAGCTTTTCCCATCCCGTGTACTGGCCAACGTCGCCGTCCTCGGACTTGCCGAACTCCACGGCGCCAATGGCGGCGAAGTACTGCGCGTTGTCGGGCGTCTTGATGAGATCTTCCGGCGCGACGCCCTCCGGCAGCGGCGTATTGCGCTCTTCCCAGATCTTGGGAATGTTGGCTTTCCAGCAATCCCGCATGCCCTTGATGTAGCAGTTGGGCCCGCCCAACAGCAGTACCACCGGTTGCAGCGTGTTCCCGCGCGTCAGCACGGAGAGGTTCTGCATCACGATGGCTTCGAACAGCGAGGCCATCAGCTCGTCGGGAGGTACGCCCATCTTCTGGAGGCCGTTGATATCGGTCTCGGCGAAGACGCCGCACTTGCCGGCCACCGGGTGCAGTTTCAGTCCTTTGTAGCCCATCTCGCAGAGCTGCTCGGAGGGGATGCGCAGCTTGGCGTTGATCTTGTCGATAACCGCGCCTGTACCTCCCGCGCACTTATCGTTCATCGAGGGGATCTTCTTCTTGCGGCCGGTTTCCGGGTCCGCCTTGAAGATGATGATCTTGGCGTCCTGGCCGCCGAGCTCAATCACCGAACCGCACTCGGGGTACATGCGTTCCACCGCGAGCGAGACCGCGTTCACCTCCTGGACGAACTTCGCGCCCAGGAATTTGGTGAGACCGTTTCCTCCGGAGCCGGTGATGAACATGCGGGAACGCGGGGCGTCGAATCCCTCGATTTCGGTTTCGAAACGCTTGCAGAATTCGAGGACTTTTTCCGGCTGTTTGGTGTCGTGCCGCTGGTAATCCGACCATAGGATCTGGTCGCTGGCGGCGTCGATCACCACGGCTTTCACGGTGGTGGAGCCTACGTCCATGCCGATGAAGAAGTGTTTTTCCATGTTTTTGGCAACGGGCAGGCCGGGAACCTGCCCCACGCGCTAGTTCGCGGTCTCCGCCTTCATCCGTTCCGCAATGTGCATCACGAAATTCGCGGCTGCGCCCACTACGCCTTTGGTGTGCGGCACATGGTACATCGGCCGTTTCGTTTCGGGGTGCGCCGCCACCCAGGCGCGGCATTGATCCAAGGTGAGGCCCGCCCGCTCCAGCGTTTCGGCGAACTCCTTCTTGGCCTTGTTCTTGGCTTCCCCGAGGGCCATCTGCACGCGGCTATGGGCGTTGATCTCGCCTTCGCCCGAGGTTTCCACAGGCAGGTAGATCATGTCCTTGTAATTGGAAACCACCGCCGATTGCGCGCCATCCGATTGCGTCGACGGCATGCACCCGAAGGGCTTGAGCGACAGCACCATGTGCGCCAGATCCTTGTTCGAGTAATAAATGTTCTTGGCCACTTCCAAGTGCCCTTCGCCGCCGCCCGCGCGGGAGTTGTAGAAAGGATGCCCCAGCCGCTGCAACTCGTACTGGTCCGCAAGACGGTGGGAGAGCCCGCCCAGCGCGTCGCCGATCTTGTGGTACTCGCTCTTGAAAATCGCCTCGGCCAGCTTCAGTTTCGCCACCTTGCTGCGGAACGTCCATTCCACCTTGGCGCGCGACCCGAGCCGCCAGAGGGGCGGCAGCACGGCGCCCTCGTCCAGCCCCTTGAGGTCTTTGTATTTCTGCACCACCTGGTGGATCATGTACATGATCCACGTGCCGATCGGCTCCACCAATACTTGCGCGCCCTCTCGCTGGAGGAACGCGAACATGTTGAAGTTGCCGTCGCCCTCCGTGGTCTGCGCCCAGAATTCGCCCGTGATTTTAACGATGGGTTTCACGCGCAGGCGGTCGATCTCGACCTGGTTAAAGCGGTCCCGGCAGCGCTCCAGCGCGGGAACGTAGTCGTCGCCTTTGATTTGCTTGACGAACTTGCCGATGTACTCCGCGTTGTCGGCGAACCCGCCCAGGTACTTGGCCAGCCCATTATCGAGCTTCCACGGCCGCTTGGTGCGGAAGACTTCGTGCATGTCGTCCATCACTTCGTCCAGAACGCGGTCGGTCTCGCCGGCGCTGGCTTCGTACGGCCGGATGGCGTAGGCCACCTCGTTCAGGATGTCGCCGCAGTTGAGCGCGTTGAGGATGCCCAGGAAGAAATCGAGATTCATCTCCAGGCCGGCCTCGGCGTCGGACTGGCTCAGCCCGCCCGACTGCTGGAATAGCAGCACGCGGAAGCCGTCGAAGCCGGAGTTGCGCAGCGCCAGCCGGTACTCGGCTTCGTACATGCCGAAGCGGCACGGTCCGCAGGCGCCCGCGGTGAAGAACACGTAGTTGTCGATGATTTCCTGCTTGCTCAGACCCTGTTCTTCCAGTCCTTGGAGAAACGTCACCAGGTTTCCCACGGTGAAATACGTGGGGTTGCACTGGCCGTTATTGCCGTATTCCTTGCCGGCCTGGAACGCGCGCACGTTGGGCGTCGGCACGGGCTTGGCCAGGTAGCCGAGTCCTTCGAGCGCGCCTTGTACCAGCTTTTCGTGCTTCCACGTCAGGCCGCCAAAAAGCAGCGTGGTATGAGCGCGCTGTTCCCTGGTGAACGGCCGCTCCTTGGGACGCTTGAATTGATGAACCTCGCGGCGCTGCACCCCCGCTTCGCGTTCCAGGCGGGCGCGCTCTTCCGCTAAACGACGCTGAATGGCTTCTTCAGTGGAAACGCCGATCTGCACAAGGTTGGCGGACGGCAATACTTCCGGCATCACAGTCTGAGTGCTCATAAGGATGTTGCTTTCCCAGTTTTGAGGACATATTGCCCCTTAACTCGATCAAAAGAAACCGCGAGCCATTGAATGGCGATAGGGCAACTGGAACGGAGGAATAGGCGGTGTGAGCGGAAAGCGCTTTTTGCGCGTTGGGAGGTTGAAAATCAGGTGAATGCCTAAAGCTCTGCGACCCCGCGATGGGCCATTTCTGGCCGCCGCCGGGCTTCTGCCCCGCGCGATGGCTGTGCCCGTGCAGAGATCCGGCGAGTCCGCCGATGAGTTAGAGTGAGGTGGAGCACATGGGACCCGCGCGCCAATCGACCTTGAAGTGGGAAAACAGCCGGTTCGACCCGTCGCCGTACTTGAAGAACGGCGCGCCTACGCCGCTTTTCGTCTCCGGCCTCGGAGCGCTGTTCGCCGACGACTGTATGGCAGTGCTGCCGCTCATCAGGGACGAAACCGTTGACACCGTGTTCGCCGATCCCCCATTCAACCTCGGCAAAGAGTACGGCAGCAAGAGCAACGACGAACTTCCGGATGATGAGTATTTGCACTGGTGCAAAGCCTGGGTCAAGGAGTGCTGCCGTACATTGAAGCCAGGCGGCTCGTTGTTCCTTTACAACTTGCCCAGGTGGAACGTTCTGCTGGGCGCCTATCTGGTCGAGTTGGGTATGACCTTCCGGCACTGGATAGCCGTCGAGATCAGCGCCTGCCTGCCGATTCCAGGACGCTTGCACCCGAGCCACTACAGCCTGCTTTACTACACAAAGGGCAAGCCGAAGACGTTTCGGCGCATCCGGACTCCCATCCTGACCTGCCGCCACTGCGGCGGGGAGGTGAAGGACTACGGCGGCCACAGGGATGCGATGAACCCGAAAGGCGTCACCCTCAAGGACGTCTGGACCGATGTCCCACCGGTTCGTCACTGGAAGTTCAAATCGAAGGAGCGGCGCGCCAACGCCCTCTCGACTAAGATCCTCGATAGGGTCGTCGAGATGTCCACTACGCCCGGTGATCTTGTGCTCGACCCATTTGGCGGCAGCGGAACCACATTCGCCGTCTGCGAGAAGAAAAGTCGGCGCTGGCTCGGTATCGAGATCGACTTCGCCAACGAGATCGTGGAACGGCTTGAGAGTGGCGAGATCCACAGCCACAAGAACGGCGATTTCGTCGAAGGCTGAGTTAGCTCAAGGCCCGCCCATCGGTGCCCTTGGGTATCCGCGGGACGTTCTCGCTGGTTCCCTTGTAAACCTAATTCAGGTTCAATCCCAAAACAGGTTGGGGTTCGTGATTTCCGATGATGAAATCCTGGCCCTGGAAACCCCGAAAAGCAGCGCCTTATCGGCGTGAATCGGCGTTCACCGGCGGCTGCCAAGAAACTCTTCGCGGCTCCTAACGGATGGACATGCGCTGCACATGATTGTATGCTTAGGACATGTCGAAGATGGTACAGGTGAGAGATGTCCCGGAACAGGTGCACAGCGCCTTGAAGGCTCGAGCAGCCCGTGAGGGAATGAGCCTGTCCGACTTCATCAAGAGGGAATTGGAGCGCACGGCGGAGCGCCCGACCATGCGGGAGTGGTTGGATCGCACGCGGCAAGCCAAGCCGATCGCAGCCAAACGGAGCGCCGCGCAAGTCGTGCGCGCATTGCGAGATGAACGATGATCGTGCTCGATGCCTCCGTCGTTGTGGAGTTGCTCACTCACGGCGTCTTGGCCGATTCCCTCAGACGCGACCTGGCCGGGCGCGACGAGTCGTTTCTTGTTCCGCATCTGCTCGACATCGAAGTGGTGAGCGCTGTTCGAAGGCTGGTTGCCAGCCGGCGAATCGATTCATATCGTAGCGAGCAGCTTCTCACAGACCTCGCAGCGCTCCCCGCGGAGCGCTATGCGCACACGCCTTTGCTTGGTCGTATTTGGGAACTACGGCACAACTTCACCGCCTACGACGCCGCGTATATCGCTTTGGCTGAAGCCACCGATTCCGTCCTTTACACCTGCGATGAGAAGTTATCAAGCGGCCACCGCGCGCGGGTCGTGCTCTTCACCCCTTGATGTCGGGTACGCTTGTCCTGGGCTGGCCAAGTCCACGGGTCGGCGCGTTCTAATCGCGGCGACCGGATTACAGCACTTCTTCCGACCACCCCTCCAGCCCCTTCTTTACCTTGGTCATGAATTGGTCGGCCAGCGCGCCGTCGATCAGGCGATGGTCGAAGCTCAGCGAGAGGTGGCAGATGGAACGGATGGCGATGGCGTCGTCGATCACCACCGGCGCTTTCTCCACCGTGCCCACGCCCAGGATGGCTACCTGCGGCTGGTTGATGACCGGCGTGCCGATCAGGCTGCCATAGCCGCCAAAATTGGTGATCGAGAATGTGCCGCCCTGCACTTCGTCGGGCTTGAGCTGGCGGGAGCGCGCACGCGTCGCCAGATCCACGATAGCCCGCTGCAATCCGAGCACGTTCTTCTCATCGGCGCCGCGGACCACCGGGACAATCAGCCCGTTTTCGAGCGCCACCGCGATCCCGATATGAATCTCGTTGTGATAGATGATGTTGTTCCCGTCGATCGACGCGTTCAGCAGCGGATACTCCCGCAGCGCCGCTACCACCGCGCGCACGATGAACGGCAGATACGTGAGCGAAAAGCCGTGGCGCGCCTGAAACTCCGTCTTGTGGCGCTCGCGCATTCTGGCGACGGCGGTCATATCCACGCGATGGACGGTGGTGACGTGCGCCGACGTGCGCTTGGAAAGCGCCATGTGCTCGGCGATCTTCGCCCGCATGAAGCTCATCGGCTCAATACGCGTCCGAGCCTGGCCGGCAAGCGGAACCGGCAGGACGGCGGGAGTGGGTGAAACAGGCGGGGCAGGCGGTTCCGCCTGCCTGTCCGCCGCCGCGGCGGGCTCCCCTTGCCGCGCCAAATAGCTCTCCACATCCTGCTTGGTGATGCGGCCGCCGGCGCCGGTACCCGCCACACGGCTCAGGTCGATGTTATTCTCGCGCGCCATCCTGCGTACCAGCGGGGAGAGAGGGCCAGCCGGCTCGCCAACCACGGTCGCCTCTTCCACCACCCGCGGCGCAGGCGCCGGAGCCACCTCTTGCGGCGGAGGCGCCGCAGCCGCTAGCGCAGCCGCGACAGGCTTGGCGCCGCCGGCGCCGGTGGCTTCCTCAATCCGCGCCACCACCGTGTTGATCCCCACCGTCTTGCCTTCCTCCACCAGCACCTCGGCGAGCGTGCCCGCGGCGGGCGAGGGAATCTCGGTATCCACCTTGTCGGTGGAGATCTCGAACAGCGGCTCGTCGCGCCCGATGCGCTCCCCGGGCTTCTTGAGCCACTTGGTCAGGGTCCCCTCGACAATGCTTTCGCCCATCTGGGGCATCACGACGTCGGTCATGTCAATTCTCACTTTCCGCGGCTGCCAGGACGGGAGTCTCGCGCAGCATCTCGCAATCGAATACGCGGCCAAAATGCGCGGCCAGGGTTCCGGACACCTCCGCCAGGCTGGCGCGCACGCCGAGCTGCGCTATTGAGGTCACCGGCTTGGTCAGGCCGCAGGGAACGATGTACTGGAAATAGCTTAGGTCCGTCGTCACGTTCAGGGCGAAGCCGTGCGACGTCACCCACCGGCTGATGTGTACGCCGATGGCGGCGATCTTGCGCCCGTCCACCCACACGCCGGTCAGCTTCGGAATCCGGCCGGCGGATATGCCGTAATCGGCCAGCGTATCGATGATCGTCTGCTCGACCCCGCGCACGTACGCGCCCACGTCGCGCTTCCACTCGCGCAGGTCCATAATCGGATACCCCACCAGTTGACCCGGCCCGTGGTACGTCACGTCGCCACCCCGGTCGATGGGATAGAAGGCAATCCCCGCGCGGTCCAGCGCCTCGCCGCTCGCCAACAGGTTCTCCATGCGCCCATTGCGCCCCAGGGTGATCACGTGCGGATGTTCCAGCAGCGCAAGCTGGTCCGGAATCGTCCCCTGTTTCCGCGCCTCCACAAGCTCGCGCTGCAACTCGATCGCTTCGCCGTAGTCCACGCGCCCGAGTTCACGCAACTGGCACTTACGCATTGATGGAAAGCCCGTAAACCGCGTTGAATGCCTCACCCACCGCTTCGTATAACGTGGGGTGCGCGTGGATAGCCTGCATCATCACGTCCACGGTAGCCTCCGCTTCCATGGCCGCCACGGCTTCGCCAATCAGCTCGTAGGCCTCCGGGCCGATGATGTGCACGCCCAGAATCTCGTCGTGCGTCTCCTCCGAGACCACCTTGACGAAGCCCTCGTGATGGCCGAGGATCGTGGCGCGGCTGTTGCCGGCGAATGGGAACCGGCCCACCTGCACGGCGTGCCCCCGCGCGCGCGCCTGCGCCTCCGACAACCCCACGCTGGCGATGCCCGGCTCCGTGTAGGTGCAGCCCGGGATGCGGTCTTTATTGATGGGAACCGCCGGCTTGCCCGCGATGTGCGCCACCGCAATCATGCCTTCGCGCGTCGCGACATGGGCCAGTTGCGGCGTACCCGCCACCACGTCGCCTATGGCGTATACGCCCGGCTCGGCGGTCTGCTGGTTCAGGTCCACTTTGATAAAGCCGCGGTCCAACTCGGCGCGCGTGTTCTCCAGCCCGATGCGTTCCGTGTTGGGTTTCCGCCCCACGGCCACCAGCAGCTTCTCGACTTCGAGCGGCTCCTGCTTGCCCTCGCGCGTCACCAGCGTGAACGTCATGCCATTCGCCGTCTTTCGGATGTTCTCCGCGCGCGCCCCCGTTTCCACGCGGATCTTCTGTTTGCGGAAGATGCGTTCCAGTTCCTTGGAGATGTCCTCATCCTCCAGCGGCACGGCGCGCGGCAGCATCTCGATGACCGTCACCTCCGTGCCGAAGCGGCTGAACATAGACGCGAACTCCACGCCCACGGCGCCGGCCCCGATAATAGCTAAACTCTTGGGGACGCTCGTGAGGTCCAGAATCTCAATATTGGTGAGGATGCGCTCGGCGTCCGGCTCCAGCCCCGGCAACATGCGCGCTTCCGATCCGGTGGCGATGATGACGTTCTTCGTCTCCAGCATCCGCGCGCCCGAATCGGACTGCACCGCAACCTGGCCGGCGCCCTGCAGCGTGGCGTAGCCCGCGATCTGCTCCACCTTGGCGCGTTTGAGCAGCATCGCCACGCCCTTGGAGTGTTTATTGACGATGCCGTCCTTGCGTTCCTTCACTTTCGGGAAGTCCAGACGCGGGTTCTCGCAGTGGATTCCCTCTTCCTCCGAGTGGACGAACCGCTGCCACACATCGGCCGTCTGAAGCCAGGCCTTGGTCGGGATGCACCCCACCAAAAGGCAGGTTCCGCCGAGCTTGGACTGCTTCTCGACAAGCGCTGTCTTCAATCCGTACTGGCCGGCGCGGATAGCCGCGGAGTAGCCGCCGGGACCACTCCCGATAACAATCAGGTCGTAAGGCACGTTTTATTCATTCTACCTGCGTCACCGGCCGAAGATCCGGTACGTCTACCATCAAAGATACAAGGTATGCGGTGGTTCCTAGTTTTTCTGATGCTGGCGGCGGCGTCCGGGTTCGCGCAGACCCGGCCGTCGCGGCCCGCACCGAAAAAAGCGCCGGCGAAGGCGGCGCCGGCGGCTCCCGCGAATCAGTGGCCCATCGCGACTTTCACGGTAGAGGGCGCTCCCGATTACACGAATGAGCAGATTCTGGCCGCCTCCGGCCTCAAGATCGGCCAGATGGCCGGCAAGACGGAGATCGAGGCGGCCCACGACCGCCTGCTGGCTACCGGCGCGTTCGACACCGTCGGCTACAAGTTCGAGCCTGGCCCGGACGGCAAGGCATACATCGCCACCTTTCAGGTCACCGAGGCAGGCCCCGTCCTCCCGGTGAGTTTTGTCGAACTGGGCGTGCCCGATAGCGACCTGGAGAAACTCTTCCAGGCCCGCGACCCGCTCTTCATTCCATCGAAGCTGGCGGCCAGCAAACCGGCGCTCGATCGCTACACGAAGTGGATTGAGGAATACCTGGCATCCCAGGGTATCGAAAGCAAAATCGGCTTCGATGTGACCCCTTGGCCCGAGCAACTGGCCGTGGTGTTTCGTCTGGCGAAAGGCCTGTCCGCGGTCGCCGAAGTCACGTTCGAGGGCAACCAGGCGGTCCCGCAGAACGACCTGCGCGAAGCCATCTCCGGGGCCGCCATTGGCTCGCTATACACCGAGGTGTGGTTTCGCCAGATCCTGGACGACACGATTCGTCCGGTCTATGAGGCCCGCGGCCGGATCCGCGTCGCATTTCCCAAGATCCGGACTGAGCCTGTGACGGATGTCGCCGGGCTGCACGTTTTCGTCACGGTGGACGAAGGCGAAAGCTACAAGCTGGGAAAGGTCGGGATCGCCGGTCCCACGCCGCTTCCGTCCGCGGAGCTGATGAGAACCGTCGATTTTCAAACGGGCGACATCGCCAACTTCGATCATGTAAGAGACGGCCTGGAACGCATCCGCAAAACACTGCGGCGCTCCGGATATCTCGACGCCAAGGTCACGGCGGGCCGCAACTCTCACGACGCCGAAAAAACCGTGGACGTGGCCATCCACGTCGATGCCGGCCCCGAGTACCTGATGGGCGCGCTGGCCATCGTGGGGCTGGATCTGGAGGGTGACGCCGAAATCACCCGGATGTGGGCGATAAAAAAGGGTCAGCCCTTCAACCCCGAATACCCGGCGGCGTTTCTCGACAGCGTGCGCGATCAGGGCCTGTTCGACAACCTGGGCGCCACGAAATCGGAAATCAAGATCGACGCCTCCGCCCACACCGTTGCCGTGACGCTGACATTCTCCGGCGCTAAGCCGGAGGCGAAGCCCACGCGCGACCGGCGTCCGTAGCGCCGTTGTACGACAGTCCCACCGCTCTATCGCAAGGCGACGATTCGGGCCGTGGATAGCCCCGCAGACGCGCCGTCAAAGCTACGCCCTCGGAATGATCGGCAACTGGGCCGCTCATTGGCTCGAGCAGGTGCAGTGGCGGGCCGCTCACTCCGGCCGGAAGTCGCCCCCGGTGAAGCACGAGGGCTCGGGGCAAATCCCCACCGAAGGACCGTGACCTGCTGCTACAGAATACGTGGGCGTTGAATGGGGCCGGGATCCGGATGGGATCGGGCCGGAAGCGCCGAGGCGCAGCCCGAATCCGGAATCCCGGCTCGAATCAAACGCCCAAACCGGTATCGTGACCGCCTTACACTTCGTGCACTACCTGGAAGCCCGTGAGACGGCCCAATCGCTCCAACTGCTCGCCATAGTCGCCGTAGAACAACACTCGATGCAGCGAGGGCGTCATCCCAGGTATGTCCTGGCCCGCGTTCGCAGCCGCCGACCAGTTGGTCAGCAGCTTCCTTGCGTCCGTGACCCGCGCCCGCACTTTCGTGCGGCAGCCCCGTTCATTGTCCACGTTGCCCAGCGACTCGCCGGTCGCGAACATCATCTTCTTTGGATCGGCGAAGCGCGCCATGGTCACCGTTCCACCGGCTGGCGCCAGCACCTGCATCGAGACGCCCTTGTGGTCCTCCAAATGGTTCCGGATGAGGTACGGCGAAGGCTCCGCCTCGATGCCCCGAAAGCGGGTGGTGGACATGCAGTGCGCAGCGATCACCTCGTTGCGACTCATGTCGATCACCGGATCGTTAATAAAGCCCGGCTTGCCCGAGAACGGCGTCACGAGCAGTTGCGTCATGGTCGAGTGAAGGTCGCACTCGCACGCCCCGATCAACCCCACGTCGTTCAGTTTGGAGAAGCCGACGCACGGGTAGCTCTTCAGCTCCCCACTATTGAACCCGCCCAGGCAGTCAATGGCGATCGCATTGGCTTTCTCTCTTCTCAGCACTTCCTGCATGCCGAGATACATGCGCAGAGAAGCGACAATCTCCGGCTGCGTCGGTTCCACCGTCTTCACCGCCCCACGGACGTACTCGTCCGCGAGTTTCTGAGCCTCACGGACGTCGACGGCCTCGGAGGCTGCCCGAAGGTCCGCGAAGGTTGGATATCCAAATTGGGTCCCGAACTGCTTCGTGTAGTCTTCGGCGGCGGGATTGGGCCCCCGCCGGGAAACCAGCAGCGCCTTGCTGTAGCGCAAATGGTGGATTGCGGCGAACAGGGGAACGTAGGGGTCCAGTGCGGTGAAGTCGCTGCTCGCGATTAACTCGAACTTGGCGCCGCGCTGCATGAGATTCGCCGCCGTGACCCAGTCATGGCCGGCGTACGGAACGGCAAAGACCAGCGTCGGCTTGCCGGAAGCGGCCAGACCGATGATCATCGGCCGCACAACCGTCACCATATTGAAAGCGAGGATGACGTCGGCGGCGGCGGAATCCGCAAGCCACTTCGTCAGTTCCTCGGCGGAGCCCACCATCTCCCCGCCGGTGAACTTGATCTGGCCGGGGTATCGGCGCTCCAATTCCGCCAGTCTTCCCTCGATGTTCGCAATGTCCTGTTTCAAATCCACATCGGGCCGGGGCCAGCCCCAGCCCACCTGTTGGGAGTTCCACAAGTAGAGCTTCTTAACGTTCGCCGGACCCGCCCAAGGCATGGACTCGGCGGTAGGCTCCGCCGCGTACCCGCCCAGTGATGGAATGGCGGCCCCCAGAACCAATAAGTCACGGCGCGTGATTGACCCGGTACCATTCTGCATGTGCCTCCTCCTTTCTTAACTTCTTAGTTGGCACGACCATTGCACCCGGTCGACGTAGGTTCCCGAGCCCGCGGTCCGCGGCTCGTTTCCACGGCGGCAAGCAGGCCCTTGCCGCGCGGTACTCGCAGTTGTCGATCCGCCAGCTCCACTCACACCGCTGCCGCTGCCGCCGTCAGCCGCGGCTCGCGGGAGCCGCCGCCATGCTACCGAACGGCATTTACAGCGGCCGGATCCAAATGTTCCGAAAGCGCACCGGGCAGTTATGCGCACCCAGCGCCAGCGGGGCGGTGGTCACTCCGGGCCGAAAGGGCCTTGGCAAAGTGGCGTGCCCGGTAGAGCCGTAGATTTCCTGGTTGTTCTGAACGAGCACGCCGTTGAACAGCATGGTGATGCGCGCCGGTTGCGCCAGCTTGTCTCCGTCGAACTTCGGCGCGGTGAAAATGATGTCGTACGCCTCCCACTGGCCCGGGGGGAGGGCGGCGGTCACCAACGGCGGCGTTTGGCTGTATACCGCCGCCGCCTGCCCATCCGCGTAGATCTTCGTCGTGGGATCGAAGATCTGAATCTCGATGTTGCCCATGAGCAGGACGCCGTTGTTGCCGCGGTCCATGATGTCGGGCTCTCCCGTCCTCGGGTCCTTGTTGCCGGGGTACATTTTGTCAAGCTCTTCCGTCGTCGGATCCTTCCATTCCAAGTGCAGTTGGTAGCTGCCGAAATCATCGACTGTTTCGAATCGCCCGGTAGTGGCTATCAGTTCGCCGTTCTCCACCTTCCATTGATTCGGCTTCCACTTCGAAAGGTCCTTGCCGTCGAACAGCACAATAGCGTCCGAGGGCGGCTGGCCTGGACGATCTTGCGAGCTGAAAGCGCCGGGTTCGATCTTCTTCGGCTTCGGCCGGTCCGGATCGTGGACCCGATAGGGGGACCAAGTCTGCATCGGCGTGTCCGTGTAGCCGAACGAGCCATCCGGCCTGAAAACCAACTGGTGCTGTTGCGCTTGCCCCCGTCCTTGGCCCCGCCCTGGCCCTTGGCCCTGCGCTTGGCCTGGCCCTTGCGCTTGGCCTTGCCCTC
>JBEKHV010000063.1:0-23649 GCA_050012095.1 Bryobacteraceae bacterium
CGCATTCTCCACCGCCAGGGCCAGCCGGTTCACGCCGTCGTAACCATAATCCTGCGTGGCCTTCAACTGCCCTCCGATCAGGATCTTCTCGCGCAGGATGTTCCCGTTGTTCGTCGTGCACTTCGGTTGGTCTCCGGTAAACATTGACGCTATTTGAATACGCGAATCCTCTTGGCCAGCCGCTGCAACGAACCATTAGCCGCGAACTGAAACAAGCGTTCGATGACTTCTTTGGAACGCGGCGTACTTTCATACAACCGCACCTCGAAGCCGCCATTGTTGTCAGATCGAACACATGGCACCAAGTTCTGTGAGGTTGTAGCCGTCCCAAGTGCCACTTCGACAATCGCGGGTTTCTTCTCGAATAAATGAACATAGAACGATGCCAAGGCAAGGCGCTCCTGAGCGTTTGACAGAGGCGGCCGTTCGTCGTTAATCAGTTGGTTGAATAACTTCAGGTTTTCGCTTCTGCGTTCCGGATCGGCCCCCCGGCGAAAGCCGTGATCCCAGAGCGGTATGATTCGGAAACCAGTGCCCTTCAACGATATCAGGACTACGAACACGGAAGGCGCCCCAACTCGCTCGACGCTTTCGAAGCGAAACACCGCGTGGCTCTTCAGTAGACCGGACTGCAGCTCGTCAAAACTCCACGGGGAGGCATCGAGGCTATAGTGATACCGTGAAAGTTCAAGGTTGACTGCTGACCTCTTGGTCCCTAGGTCCTGAACATGCGATGGATCAGCGTCGTGCGCAGACACATACGAAGTGCGCAGCGGTGTTTCGACTGGAGTGCATCCCGGAAGCGTATCCACCCCATACAGGCGGAGGGTCACCGACAGGAGCAAACCGACAAAGCCACATGTATTCACTGGCAGCCTCCTTTCGTCTGAGTACATGCCCGGTAGCTCTCGACAATTCCCGCGGCTCTCTTATCCGCAACATTTTCATTTCGCTTGTTGTCGGTCCGAATGACCTCGAAGGTCTTCTGGAGTTGCACGTCCTTGGCGTATCCAGCGTACCCCTCGGCTTTGTAACTGGCATCAGCGTCGGGGAAAAGGCGCTGGACCTCTTGCATCGAAGCGCGGCCAGCGGGCGTTTGGGCGTCTTCAACGTGCGCGAGCTCGTGCGCAACTACGTAGACTTGGCGTTCAGGTATGCTGCTGATCGCCGAGCCGAGGGGATACGACTCTGGGTCCATGTGATTGGAGGGGTCGCCAGTTGCCTTGGCCAACGTTACAGTCGCGCTAACGAGGTTCCCCTGTTCGTCCCAGTTCTGATCCGTAGTGGTAGACTGCTTGGCTTTAGAGTCCCATTTGAGCGTAACAGTCAACTTCTGATTGTCGTCCAGCTTCTTCCACTGCGCCTGCCCCTCCTTCGACTTTCGATACTCCCTCTCCCAGGAGGCACAGGTCGTGTTGGCTTGGCACGCAACGTCGTTAATGATCGTACCAGTAGGATCAATGTACTTCAGAGGATTGTTCCGAGCATACACATATAGATTCAATTGCTGTGGGTCTCGCAGCCGCTCGGGTGCCATCATGACAGGGTCGGCGCTCGTAAACCTACCCTGCGCCCCGCTGTAATATCTCGCGCCGAAGTAATCGAGGCCCGT
The DNA here is from genome assembly GCA_050012095.1 of Bryobacteraceae bacterium. GTDB lineage: Bacteria > Acidobacteriota > Terriglobia > Bryobacterales > Bryobacteraceae > BOG-224. The sequence goes on from JBEKHV010000063.1 coordinate 1,613, forward strand.
CTCCGCATCCCGTTCTTTCCCCGTGAACTTCACCGTCAGCCCATCAAATGTGCTCGTCGAGTATAGCGACGACCTCCCGTTCACTCCCGCTGCGATCCCTTCCCCGAACGGCAAGTAATCGTACCGGTGCACCACCCCGCCCGCGGCGTTGGTCACCAGCCGCGTCGAGCCTAGATGATCCGCCGTCAGGTATTGCGTCCCGTCCGCCGGGTCGCCCGTTCCATACTCCGCCGCCAGGTTCCCGAATCCGTCGTACACGTACGTTGCCGCCGCGCTCCCCGTCTTCTGCACCCGCCGCCCGTCCGCGTCGTACGCGTAGTTCACCGTCACGTTCGCCGGCGGACCCTCCACCGCTTGGGTCAGCCGGTTCTCCGCATCGTAGGTCAGGCTGAACGGATTCACCTGGCTCTGATTGCCGGAGCCGTCGTAGCCTGCCCCCATGTCCGCCACGATCCGATTGTTCGCCGGATCGAACCAATTCTGCGCCGCCGGCGTCAGCGGACTCCGCGGCAACCCACTGCTCGTGCTCGTGACCCAGCGGTTGCCAAATCCGTCATACGCGTTGGTTCGCCCTTCGTTGCCTTCCACCAACGCCGTCAGCCGGTTGACGCAGTCGTAGCTGTACGTTTGGAGGACATTCAGGGCGGCTTCGGTTCCCGAAGCCGGATAGGAGATCGTCTGCGACCCCAGGTCGCCATTATTCCCTCCGCTGATCCCGCAAACCGTCGGGGACGCAAGCGAGAGAAGCAGATCCAGGCGCGTGACTGCGGCCGTCGACGCGGTCATCCGCGTCATTTGCAGGCGGTTGTTGTACACGCTCGCTTCCGTCACCCCATTGCCAAGATTCAGCGCCTTTACGGCCCCATGCGGCCAGTACGCGTCCGACGCAACCGATGGAACCGTGGCGTAGGCCTGAGTACTGGCCCCGCCGCCGCCGGGCATACAGTCGGTGGGACTACGCGTCCCGTCCACCCAACTGATCCGACCGTTGCTATCGTAGCATGTGGTGACCGTCCGGCCGGCGGGATACTGGATACTCGCCAGGGAGTCGTCGTTGTAGTACGTGTAGTTCAACGAATAGGACGCCCCGCCGGTGGATTGCGTGCTGCCGGTCAATCGCCCGGCGCGGCTCCGCCTCGCACCCGCGGCTAAAGTCTGGCCGGATTCGGACGATCAAAAGGGCATGACGCTGGATACCCCTATAAAAGGGGGAACGGTAGACCGTCCCCCTCCACCGCCGAACCGGCCGGCGGTGTGCGAGGCCGGCGTCTGTGAAAAGTTGCGGCCCTTGGTGCGGAGCTTCGATCCGGAAAACGGCGCGGGCAGGCGGCTGATTCGCGAACTGGCGGACCGCGACTGGCAGCCGTTCTATGACGCCGTAATTGAGATTCTAAAAGCCGGCGACGGTTCCCGCGGCTGCCGCTACCTGGTTTCGCTGCTGGCCGGCCGGGGCCGGCTGATTGACGCGCTTTGCGATTCGGCGTTTACCCGGGACCAGGTTCTGGCGCTCGCGCGCACCGCCATGCAGGTCGATCCCATGATGGTCACCCACCTGGCGAAGGCTATGGCGGATGGCGATTTGCTGGGTCGCGAGAAGCGCACGAAGGAAGTCATTCGATTGATGGGGATCGTCGAGGAGATTTCCGGGCACGGAGGGATACCTCCCACGTTTCGGCACATGATCCGCCATCCGAATCCGCACCTCCGGTCCAAAGCGGTCTTGATGATCGGCCGCCACGAGGCCGCCAGCCGCTGGCTGCATAAGTGCTTGGCGGAGCAGGACCCGCGCACGCGCGCCAACGCGGTGGAGGCTCTTTGGGGCGCCGACAGCTACGAGGCGCGGGCTGTGCTGCGCGCCGCCGCGCGCGATCCGAATAACCGGGTGGTGGGGAATGGGCTGCTGGCGCTCTATCTGCTTGGCGACTGCTCCGTAGTCAAGGAGTTGCTGAGAATGGCCGGCGACGAATCCGTCGTGTTCCGTTCCACCGCCGCCTGGGCGATGGGGAACACCGTCGATACGCGGTTCGTGGAGGCACTGAGTAGAATGCTGGGGGACGCCAGCGCGGCGGTGCGGGCCCGTGCGTTCGCCGCGATGGCGCAGATTCGAGCGGCTGCGGAGGCGGCGCGCCGGGGAAGCCAATGGCTGGTGGCGGCCGGCACGATGGATGCGCCGGACGGCCGCCGCCGGATCGGAGTGGAAATCGCATCTCCCGGGGGCGAGCGGCCACTGGTGCTTCCGACCCAGATCATTCTCTCCGAGGATGGCCGGAACGTCATCGACTACCAGGTGGACAAGCGGACCCCGGCGGACACGTTGGGGATTGTGTTCGTTCTTCCCGAGGCGCCTGGGCCAGGTCCCGCTCCTTGGAACCGCGGAGCGCTGCGATCGCTGGCCTGGAAGCGCCCCTCCGACAAGTGGTGCGTTGTGCCGTACCTGACCGGCGATGGAACGGGCGGAGTCCGGATTCGCCTGAGTGATACGGAAACCCGGTTCACATCGGACCCTTCCAAGGCTCGGGAACTTTTCGACGATGCGCGGGAACGAACGTACTACCCGGACGTGTGGAGGGCGCTGGCGCGCGCGCTTCTTCCGCGCTTCGGTCCTCCGCACGCCGCGCGGCGCCTCATCGTGGTCAACACGCGCGAGGCCGGAGCCTCCGCTGAAAGCCACGACATGGCGGCGGCGGCCGCCGCCATCGGCGCGTCGATCCAGGCGATCTCCTATGTGGAGAACCCGTTCCTGGACGGCTTATGCCGCTCGACGCAAGGGGATTTCCAGCTCGCCCGCAACGACGACGAAGCGGCCGCCCTGGTCGAGCGGGCCTCGGTGAACCTGCTGGCGAGGTACGTGGCGACGTACGAGCCTGTGTGCGCGGCCGCAAAGAGCGTCAAAGTGCGTGTTCATGCCCCGCACGCGTGGGGCGAGACACAACTCTCCATTGCCCAATAGCAGCCACGCTGTCCCCGGCCCCCGGCCCCGGTTCGAGCTACCAGTCCATGGCCAGGCGGACGAGCGTCCTCACGGGAACGCCGGTCGGTCCCTTGGCAAGGTGCGGTTTCGATTCGTCCAGCCAGGCCGTGCCAGCGATGTCCAGGTGCGCCCACGGAGTATCCTCCGCGAATTCCTTCAGAAAGATGGCGGCGGTGCTCGCGCCGCCCCAGCGTCCGCCGACATTCGCCAGATCCGCGAATGCGCTCTTGAGATACTCCTTGTAGTCGTCTTCCAGGGGCATGGGCCAGAGGCGCTCGCCCGCGGATTTGGCGGCCCGCAGCAGGCGGTCGCGCATGGCGTCGTCGCTGGCGAACAGTCCCATGTTCAAGTGCGCCAGCGCCACCACGATGGCGCCGGTGAGCGTGGCCGCATCCACCAGGTGGGTGCAGCCCCGCCGGCGCGCGAAGACCAGCGCGTCCGCCAGAATCAGGCGGCCCTCGGCGTCGGTATTGATCACCTCGATGGTCTTGCCGGAGAGGGCGGTAACGATGTCGCCCGGCCGCTGCGCGCGGCTGCCCGGCATGTTCTCCACGCACGGGATGAAAGCGGTCACCGGGATGGCGGGCTTCAGTTGCGCGATGGCGCGCATGGCGCCCAGCACGGCGGCGCCGCCGGCCATATCGTATTTCATTTTCTCCATCCCCTCGGCCGGCTTGATGGAGATGCCGCCGCTATCGAAGGTGACGCCCTTGCCGACCAACCCCAAATGCGCGCCGGAAGAAGGTTGGGCGGGCTTGTAGGCGACGACGATCAAGGCCGGAGGCTCGGCGCTTCCCTGGGCTACCGCCAGCAGCGCGCCCATGCCAAGCCGTTCCATCTCCCGCTGGTCCAGGATTTCGCACTCCAACTGGCGCTCGACCGCCAGGCTTTGAGCGGCGTCAACTACCTTCGACGGCGTGAGCCGGTTGGCGGGCTCGTTTACCAGGCCGCGCGCGAAGTTCTGCGCTTCGGCGATGGCGCGGCCCCGTTCCGCGGCTTCCTCCAGCCCCGAGGACCCCGGCGGGGCGACCAGCGTGAAGCGCTCGACGGACTTCTTGTCGTCATCGGTCTTGTAGCGGTCCGGCTCGTAGTCGCCCAGAATGGTGCCTTCGACCGCCGCGCCGGCGAATTCGCCAGTCGCGTGCTCCGAGTCGAGGGCCAGGGCGATGTTCTTGATCGACCGGGACTTGAGGTGGCGTAGGGCCGCTCCCGCCAATTTGCGCATTTCCGCGGGGTCGAATTTCTCGGGCTTGCCCGCGCCAGCCAGCAGGACGCGCGTCGCGCGGACCCCTGCAACATGGTGCAACAGCAACAATTCCAGCGGCTTACCGGTTATTTCTCCGGCTTCCAAAAGATCCGCCGCGCCAAACCGCTCCTCTTTCCGTCCTTCGTAAACCAGCACGATCAGCGTGTCCGCCTGCGCCCGATCGAGCGGCGCTCGTTCGACTGTAATCTGCATAATTCAATTGTCACCGAATCCACCCGCCAGCCAAAGCCACTTGGAAAGGGGAGGTAGCCGGAACCGTCACCCATGGCCGGGAGAACGCTTCCGGAATCTCCCGGGCGGGCGCGGACATCTCTATTCTTGGGCCTCGCCGGTTTTGGACAGAATCGCTGGGGGCAAATATGGTACACTCTTCCTAAAAGTGCGAGGGCAGAGTATATCCAGGGCTGGTAACGTCACGGCCCCCGTGAGCGTCCAACTGTTGTAGACCCTAGCGCCCTTCTGTTGGAAGGACGGTGGATATTAAATGGCTGATCAGGCGCAACCCAACGACTCGGTTCCATCGGACTGCAACGACAACCTCTCGCGTCTCCTTGTTCCCGAACTGGAGGAGCCCTTCTTCCGGAATCTGATCCAAAGCGTCAGGGAGTTATTCAACCCGCCTAAACTGCCGCCTCTGGAGTTGACATCCAAGCCGGTCGAGGTGGCGGTGACCGAGGTTGAAGTACCCTTTTACGTCTCGCTAATCCAGAACGTCAAGGATCTCGTTCACCCACCTAAGCTCCCGCCCTTGGAGGTCACCTCCAAGCCGATTCCCGTGAAGGACATCTGGGGCCTGTACGGACGGCAGAAGAAGTCGTTCTTCATGTCGACCGGGTTTCAGGCGGCAGTAGTGGCGATAGTGGTCATCCTCGGTTCCACCAAACCGGTGCAAACGGCGGTCCGCCAGGTGGCGACGATTTTCGTCCCCGACATTGACGTCTCGCCCGTTACGCCCAAGGAGCAGAAGTTGACGGGTGGTGGTGGAGACCGGTCTGCGTTGCCGGCCAGCTTCGGCAAGCTGCCCAAGGCGTCGTTGACCCAGTTCACGCCGCCCGTGGCGGTCTACAACAACATGAACCCCAAGCTGATGATGGACCCGAGCATCCTGGCTCCTCCGGACGCGGTGCTGCCGCAGGTGAATGCCGCGAATTACGGCGACCCGTTTAGTAAGAGCGGAATTCTCTCCAATGGGACGGGTTCCGGGGGCGGCATCGGAAACGGGAAGGGTACCGGTGTCGGAAACGGAGAGGGCGCTGGCTACGGCTTCGGCAATGGCGCATTCCGGGCGGGCGGAGGCGTGACGGCCCCGAGAGTCCTTTTCAAGAAGGAGCCGGAATACTCCGAGGAAGCCCGCAAGGCCAAGCTACAGGGCACGGTGATTCTGTATATCGTCGTGACCCCCGACGGCAAAGCCACGGCGATGAAGGTTCAGAAAAGCGTGGGGTTGGGTCTCGACGAGAAGGCCCTGGAAGCCGTCGCGCAATGGAAGTTCGACCCCGGCAAGAAAGACGGCAAGCCCGTGCCGGTGGAAGCCTACATCGAAGTCAACTTCCGGCTGCTATAGCCGCTTTCCGCTATCCTCTTCTTTCGAGGCGCCAGCCCCAAGTACCTCGGCTTCCTCTGCGGCGCAAACTCCGACAGCAGCGCGAATCCACTACCCACAGCCTGGCCCAACCTTCGTCTTCTCCGCGATTTCTCCGCGTCTCCGCGGTGAAGCTTTGGTTTGCGGCCTCCCGCTGATGGTAGCCTGAGTCTATGCGGTTCTCCGACTCGGTCTTCGCGGCGCGCTTCAACATTTCCCAGGGGGATCTCGAGGCTTTCCTGGGCGAGGCGCTCGCGCGGGGCGGGGATTACGCGGACCTGTACTTCGAGTATCTCCTGACCAGCTCGATCGGCATCGACGAATCCATCGTCAAGAGCGCGGCGCAGGGCGTATCCATGGGCGTCGGCGTCCGGGTGCTCTCCGGCGCGCGCACCGGGTACGCCTACAGCGACGACCTGTCGCCCGAGAGAATCCGCAAAGCGGCGCGCGTGGCGGCCTGCATCGCGGCCGGTCCCGGCGCGGTGGAGAAAGTCGATCTCCGGGAGGGCAGGCTGCACAATCTGTACCCCGTGCTCGCCGCGCCCACCGAGGCGCCATTTCCGGAGCGCGTGGATCTGGTAAAGTGCGCCGATCGCGCGGCGCGCGCTTACGATTCGCGGATCTTCCAGGTGCAGGCCATGTACGCCGACAACCTGCGGCAGGTCATGGTGGCCACCAGCGACGGGATGCTGACGCTGGACCGCCAGCCGTTGGCCCGCCTCAGCGTGTTCGCCTTGGCGCGGCAGGATGGCGGACCGCCGCAGCGCGGGCACGCCGGAGGCGGCGGGCGCGTCGAGCTGGGTTATTTTCTGAACGAAAAGATCCCCGAGCATTTTGCGGTGGAGGCCGCGCGCGAGGCGGTCGCCATGCTGGACGCCGTCGAGGCTCCCGCGGGCGAAATGACCGTGGTGCTGGGTCCCGGCTGGCCGGGAATCCTGCTGCACGAAGCCGTGGGACACGGGCTCGAAGCGGATTTCAATCGCAAGGGCGTTTCGGCGTTCAGCGGGCGCATGGGCCAGAAGGTGGCGAGCGAGCTATGCACGGTGGTGGACGACGGCACGCTCAGCGGCCGCCGGGGATCGCTCAACATGGATGACGAAGGCCGCCCCACGCAGCGCAACGTGCTCATCGAGAACGGCGTGCTGCGCGGCTACTTGCAGGACCGCCTTTCGAGCGCGCTGATGCGCGCCGAACCCACGGGCAGCGGCCGGCGTGAGAGCTACGCGCACTTCCCCATGCCGCGGATGACCAACACCTTCATGCTGGCGGGCGACAGCGCGCCGGAAGACATCATCCGCTCGGTCCCCAAGGGCCTCTACTGCGCCAACTTCGGCGGCGGGCAAGTGGATATCACCAGCGGCAACTTCGTTTTTTCGGCGTCGGAAAGCTACTTGATCGAGGACGGCAAGCTGACCCGGCCGGTGCGCAACGCCACGCTCATCGGCAACGGTCCGGAGGCGTTGAAACACGTCAGCATGGTGGGGAGCGATCTGCGCCTGGACGAGGGCATCGGCATTTGCGGCAAGGAAGGGCAGAGCGTGCCCGTGGGTGTGGGCATCCCTACCATCCGCATCGACCGCATGACCGTGGGAGGAACGGCGTGAACCCGGACCTGCTTCCGGAACTGGCGCAAACCATCGTGCGGCGCGCGCTAGGCTCCGGCGCCACGGACGCCGAGTGCACCATCTCGGAAGGCGACGAATTTTCGGCCAGCGTGCGCATGAGCGAGCTGGAGAACATCAAGGAGGCCGGATCGCGCGGGGTGGGGTTGCGCATTCTGATCGGGCCGAAGACCGGCGCTTCTTACACCTCAGACCTGTCCCCAGAGGGCATCGACCTGCTGGTGAAATCGGCCATCGAGCTGGCCGATGTGACAACCGCCGATCCGCACGCCGGCCTGCCGGAGGCGGATGAGCTGGGATCCATTCCCGGCGATCTGCGCTTGTACTCGCCGGACGTGGAGAAACTGGAGACGGGCGTACGCATCGACGCGGCCCAGCGGGCCGAAGCCGCGGCGCTCGCGGCGGACCCGCGCATCTCCAACTCCGAGGGCGCATCGTTCGATTCCAACGTGGGGCGTCACCTGTTCGCCAATTCCCGAGGGTTCGCGGGCGAATATCGTACCAGCTACTGTTCCTTGGCTGTGTCTCCGGTGGCGCGGGAGGGCGAATCCATGGAGCGCGATTACTGGTTCACCATGGCGCGCGGATTCGATGGTCTCGAGACGCCGGAGGACGTGGGCCGCACCGCCGCCCAGCGCGCCCTGCGGCGCCTGAATCCGGTGAAGGTCCCGACCCAACGCGTCCCCGTGGTCTTCGAGCCGCGCACCGCCCGCACCCTGCTCGACAATCTCTACGAGGCCGTCCACGGCATGTCCATCTACCGCCACGAATCTTTCCTGGCCGGGAAACTGGGTGAAAAAGTCGCCAGCGAAAACGTGACCGTGGTCGACGATGGTACGCTTCCGGAGCTGTTCGGCACGTCGCCTTTCGACGACGAGGGCGTACTCTCCCGGCGCACGGTGGTGATCGAACGCGGCATCCTGAAAAACTACTTGCTGAACGCGTACGCCGCGCGCAAGCTGGGGATGAAGACCACCGGCAACGCCTCGCGGGGCTTGACCGGAAACGCCGGCATCGGGCACGGAAACTTCTTTCTCGAGCCGGGAGTCCAATCCCCGGAGCGCCTCCTGGCTGGCGTGGCGGACGGTTTCTACGTGACGGAGCTGCTGGGTTTCGGCGTGAACATTGTGACCGGCGACTATTCGCGCGGGGCGGCGGGGTTATGGATATGCCATGGCGAGCTGGCGCATGCGGTCTCGGAAGTGACCATCGCCGGAAACCTGAAGGATATGTTGCTGGGGATCGAGGCGGTCGGCTCGGACCTGGAGTTTCGCGGTTCGGTGGCGGCCCCTACCCTGAAAATCGGAGAAATGACTGTTGGTGGAAGATAAGGCGGCTGTTGCATCCAAGAAAAAGCGGGTTTCCATTTCACCCCTGGCGATCGTCATTGTCGTTATCGGGGCCGCGGGCCTGGCTGGTTTTTGGTATTTGGATCGCGCCTCCAAACGCCCTCCCCCTCCTCCTCCTCCGCTAAGCGGCCCAGCCCGAGCCTATGTCCGCAACCTGAAGCTCAGCGGCGTGGACATGCAGGCCCACGAGAGCTACCTCCACCAGTCGATCGTGGAGATTACCGGCTCCATTGGTAACACCGGCGACCGGGTGCTCAAGACGGTGGAGATCAACCTGGTGTTTTACGATCCCTACGGGCAGGTCGTGCTGCGGGATCGAAGAGCCATAGTGGACCGGAAGATGGGCGGACTGGCGCCCGGAGAATCCAAGCCCTTCCGCTTGGCGTTCGACGAAATCCCGGAAGATTGGAACCAGGCGTTGCCGCAGTTGGTGATCGCGGCCATCGATTTTTCGTAGTATGGCGTCGAATTTCCCGCTACCGTCCGGGGTGTCAGTACGTTAGTCTGAAGCTATGCGAATCGCCTACCGCGAGGTGTGGCGCAGGCTTGGCCGGATCGAGAAGACCTTTCTCGTTCTGGTGGCGTTATACGCCCTTCTCAAGGTGACCGGTCTTTCCCCGTCGTGGCGGTTCGCGATCGAGCTGGCAGGCTTCGCATTCGGGTTGACGGCGTTCATCCGGTTCGCGCGGGTCATGATGCGCAAGGCCATCTGGCGTCTGCGCAACCGCCTGATCGTGGCCTATCTGTTTATCGCGGTAGTGCCGATTGTCCTGATCCTCATGCTAGCCGGCCTGGCCTGCTACGCGCTGCTTGGGCAGGTAGGCGTCTACTTCGTACGGACCCAATTGGCGAACAAGCAGGACTCCCTTTTGCGCCAGGCCGAGATCTTGGCCGGGGTCCGTCCGAACGGCGGCCGTGGCGGGGGCGGACGGGGTGGAGGACGCGGCTACGCCGGACTTGGCGGCCCAGGCGGCCCGGGAGCGGCTCGGGCCGGACAGGCGTCCTCTCGCGGCAATGCTGGATTCCCTGCACCCGGCCTCGCGGGCCGCGGACGGTCCGGCGGCCTCGGTCCACCCGGCGGAAGCGCCTCAACCGCTCGAGACCGTCTGAACTTCGTTGCGCCGAATCTCGAGTTTCAGTTTCCCGATTTCGAGATTCTGATCACCGGAACGGACGAGATCCGCCTCCCGGCCAACTCCAAGCTGACCGCGCCCCCGCCGGAATGGGGACTCGCCAACGGCCTGATCTTCAAGCCGGATAGCGAAGGCCAGCAGCGCCTCTACATGTGGGCCCACGTTCGGGGCTCCGCTCAGGACGCTCCAGGAGCGCAGGACGACGTCAGGGAAGTAACCATCTTGTGGCCGTTGACGGGTGAAGTACTCATGCGCCTCGAGCCTCGCCTGCCGGGTGTCGGCATTATCTCTTTGGAGGGAACCGCCTATGTCCCGGAATCGCGCGAAGCCCATCTTCCCAAAGCGGTCAGCGTCTTCGACATCACGGTAAGCGGCTTGGCGTCCGGGACGCCGTTGCAGGTCGCCTATTGGGATTCTCACACCGAGCCAACCACCGTGCTCCTGGAATTGAACATGCGGGCTTCTTCGGTTCTGGGAATCATCTTTGAACGGCGGGCCGGGCAGCGATTTCAGATGGACGAAATTGTGCAGACCGTGTTCCTCGGCTTCGGCGGCTTGCTTCTGTTAGCGGAGATCGCCTCGCTGTGGGTGGGCGTCAAGATTACACGCTCCATGACGGGCGCGGTCCACGAGATCTACGAAGGCACCCAGCGTATTAAAGGGGGCGATTTCACCTATCGCATTCCGGTGAAAGGAGATGATCAGCTCGCGGAACTGGGCTCTTCGTTCAACACCATGAGCGACAACCTGGGCCAGTTGATTGTGGTGGCCAAGGAGAAGGAGCGCCTGCAATCGGAGCTGGAGATCGCCCACGAGGTGCAGGCCCAGCTTTTCCCCAGAGACGTCCCGACTATCAAGTCGCTGGAGTTGAAGGGGGTGTGCCGGCCGGCGCGCGTGGTTTCGGGCGACTACTACGACTTCCTGGTCCTGCCCGATGCGGAGCTGGTTTTCGCCATCGGGGATGTGGCCGGAAAAGGCATCTCGGCGGCGTTGCTCATGGCGACCATTCAGTCCACCGTGCGCACGCAGTTGGGCGGCGTGAACGGATCGGGGCCGAAGCATCTGTCGGCGGCGGGACTGGTGTCGCAGCTCAATCGCCAGCTTTTCGCCAACACCGCCCCCGAAAAGTACGCCACCTTCTTTCTCGCGCTGTACGACGAACCGAATAGCCGGCTGACCTACACCAACGCCGGCCACTTGCCGCCCATACTGGTTCGTTCCAACCAGTGCATCAGCCTGGCTCCGACCGGCACGGTGGTGGGCGCCTTCCAGTTCTCCAAGTATGAAGAGCGGAGCATCGCGCTCGAAAAAGGCGACGTCCTGGTAGCCTACACCGATGGCATCGTCGAGCCGGAGAACTCGTACGGCGAGATGTTCGGAGAAAATCGGATGAAGGACCTGTATCTGCGATATGCCCACGCGGATTCCTCGGAGATCATTGCGCGGACCATGGAAGCGGTGGTTCAATGGACCGGCTCCCCGGAGTTGCAGGACGACATGACTATGATCGTGGCCCGCCGCACATGAAAGTCCTGACCGCGGCCCAGATGCGCGAAGTGGACCGGCGCACTATCGCCCTGGGGATTCCCGGCTTGGTGCTGATGGAGAACGCCGGGCATCGCGTAGTGGAATTCCTGGCGGAACGTTTCGCGCCGCTGGCCGCCCAGCGCATTGTGATCCTCTGCGGGAAGGGAAACAACGGCGGTGACGGTCTGGTCGTCGCGCGGCAACTGCACACCCGCTTTCACCCCGAGGCTTTGCACGTCGTGTTGCTGGCCGACCCGGCGGAGCTCAAGGGCGATGCGGCCGCCAACTACCGCATGTTGGAGGTTTCGGGCTGCCCCATCCGGCGCGAGATTCCGCCCGAGGCCCGCCACGCCACGCTCGTTGTGGACGCGCTGCTGGGCACGGGCCTCGCTGGACCCGCGACCGGCCGCATGTTGGAGGGCATCCGCGAGATCAACTCCGGTTTTCCGCTGGCGAAAGTCGTGGCCGTGGATATTCCTTCCGGCATGCCGAGCGATTCGGGCCAGCCGTTGGGAGAATTCGCACGCGCGGATTACACCGTGACTTTCACTGCGCCTAAAGTGGCGCACGCGCTGCCGCCGAACTGCGATCATGTAGGCGAGCTGCGGGTGGCGCCAATCGGCAGCCCGCCGGAGTGGTACGAGGAAGACGATTCGATCTTTCTTTCGCTGATCGAGCCGGTCCTGTTCCGGCGCCTAATGGCGCTGCGTCCGCGGGACGGGCACAAGGGGACCTTCGGTCATGTGCTGGTGGTCGCGGGCTCGTGCGGGAAGAGCGGCGCGGCCGCCATGACCGGGCTGGGCGCGCTGCGCGCCGGCGCGGGATTGGTGACGGTGGCATCGGCCGCCAGCGCGGTCCCGGTGATCGCTTCCCACGCGGCCGAGCTGATGACCGCGCCGCTGGCCGAGAACGACGCCGGAACCATCGCCGCGGGCGTGGACATTCAGGCTCTCGCCGACGGCAAGACCGTGGTCGCCATGGGCCCGGGCCTCGGCCGCCATGCCGATATCGACGACCTGGTGCGGCGCGCCTGCGAACAACTCGATCAGCCCTTGGTGCTGGACGCCGACGCGTTGAGTGGGGCGGGCCTCCTGGCCTGCCTTCTTGGGCAGGCCGGAAGGTCTGCCCCACTGATCCTCACCCCGCACCCCGGCGAGATGTCTCGTCTCACCGGCAAGACCACGCTCGAAATCCAGCAAGACCGCGCCGCCGCCGCCCGCGCCTTCGCCAGGGAGCGCGGAGTCACCCTCGTGCTGAAGGGCCAGCGCACCATCATCGCCTTCCCCGACGGCCGCGCGGGGATCAATCCCACCGGCACGCCCGCGCTCGGGACGGGCGGCAGCGGAGACGTGCTGACGGGGATGATCGCCGGATTCCTGGCGCAGTTTCCCGAGGACCCGGACCGCGCCGTGGCCGCTGCCGTGTACCTGCACGGGTTGGCCGGCGAGATCGGCGCGCGGGCGCTCGGAGAGAAATGCCTCGTCGCCACCGACATCCTGGAGTTTCTGCCGGACGCCATGGAGGAATGTGCCGAAATTCCGCACACGGAATGAGGAGGAGACCATCGCGCTCGGAGTGCTGCTGGCGGCCTGGTTACCGGCGCGTGGAACGGTCCTCCTGATCGGGAACCTCGGAGCGGGCAAGACGACGCTGGCCAAGGGGATTGTCCAGGGCAGGGGAGCCGCGCGGCCGGAAGACGTCTCCAGTCCGACTTACACGCTGATTCACGAATACGGAGGCGGGCGGGTGTACCATGTGGACCTCTACCGGCTCGACACGCTGCGCCAAGCGGCCACGTTGGGCCTGGACGAACTGTTCGAGCGCGATGCGCTGGTGTTGATCGAGTGGGGCGAGCGCTTCCCGCAACTGATGCCGGCCGAGCGAACGGAGATTCGCATCCGCGATTTGGAGAACGACGAAAGGGAAATCGAAGTCACCGAACGGCCATGAGCAAACAACCTTGGGCCTTGATTCTGGGCGCCAGCAGCGGATTCGGCGAAGCCACGGCTTTGGAGCTGGCGCGCACCGGCATGAACATCTTCGGCGTGCACCTGGACCGCCGCGACAAGCTCCCGCACGTGGAGGAAATCCAGGAGCGCATTCGCGCCCTGGGAAGGGAGTGCCAATTCTTCAACCAGAACGCCTCCGACGACGAATTCCGCCAGGAGATCGTCGAGCAGGTCCGCAAGAAGCTGGCGGAACCGCCCGGCGTGCTGCGCGTGCTGATGCATTCGCTGGCGTGGGGCGCTTTGAAACCGCTGACCGGCGCCGAACAGGTGGCATCGAAGAAGCAGATCGAGATCACCGCCGATACCATGGGCCACTCGCTGGTCTACTGGGTGCAGGATTGTCTCAAGGCCGGCCTGTTCGAGCACGGCGGCCGTATTTTCGCCATGACCAGCAGCGGCGGCACGAAAGCCATTCCAAACTACGGTCCCGTGAGCGCGGCCAAAGCCATTCTGGAGTCGCACATCCGCCAGCTTGCGCTGGAATTGGCCCCGGCTGGGATCACCGCCAACGCCATCCTGGCGGGCGTCACCGATACGCCCGCGCTACGCCTCATCCCCGGGCACGAGACGCTGATGAAAATCGCGCGCCAGCGCAATCCGCACCACCGCCTTACGATGCCCGAAGACGTGGCGCGCTGCATCGCCGCGCTCTGCCACCCCGCCACCTACTGGCTCACCGGAAACACCCTGCAAGTGGACGGCGGCGAAAATATCGTCGGGTAATCCCAGAAGTGGCATAATCGTAGCCAGTACGAAGGTTTACTTTTCAGAAGGGAAGTTTCGGGGTCTGCGTCTCAAAATAAATGCGTCCGTCCCCTTAAAAGGCCCCGAAGTCTGGACGCGGCGGCCGCCGAGCGTGCACGTCGGAGCGTTGCCTCCCTTTTCCCCCATCCCCAGTTTTGCTATTCTGTGCGATTCTGGAGGCAAAACAAGGAGGCCCATGCTTAGAAGATCTTTTCTCGTCGTGTGTTCCCAAGCCTTGGTCGCCGCTGCTGTGCAGGCGCCGGAAGAGCTAAATCGCCCCAAGGTCCCCGGCACGCTCAGCCTGCGGGCGCGCCGGCGCCGCCAGGATCCGGGCACTGGTAAGGCCCTGGTCACCGAAGAGACGCTGCGCTGGGAGGTCGCTCAAACGGCCATCATCATTTGCGATATGTGGGACACTCATACCTGCCCCGGTCAGGCGCAGCGCGTGGGCGTCATGGCGCCGCGGATGAACCAGGTCGTCAACGCCGCCCGAAACCTGGGCGTCATGATCTTCCACTCGCCCAGCGACACCATGAAATACTACGAGGGAAGACCCGAGCGGCTGCGAATGCAGCGTGCGCCCAAGGTTGCCTCGCCTGTCCCGATCGTGCCGACCGTGCAGACCCCGGCCGAGCGGCGCATCTTTCCGATATCCGGCGGCTGCAGCGATCCTGTCTTCAAGGAATATGTGGGTCCGGGACCGTCTACGACCAGAGGGAATAATCCCTGGGAGCGCGAGAACCCGGCCATCGATATCTCTGGCTTCGACGGCATCAGCGACGACGGCCAGGAAATCTACAACTACTGTAAGCGGGAAGGCATCGCCAATATCGCCATCATGGGCGTCCACACCAACGCCTGTATCCTCGACCGCTCCTTTGGAATCCGCATGCTGACGCGGCTCGGCTTCAACGTGGTCCTGGTGCGGGATCTGACCGACGCAGGGTACGATCCGCGCCGGCGCCCGTACGTCAGCGAAAAACGCGGCACCGAACTGGTCGTCGAGTTCATCGAGGCCCAGTGGTGTCCATCGATCTTGAGCGGCGACATCACGGACGTCATCCCGGGCACGGATGGGCCGGTCTGAACATTGTGTTGTGGGAACGAATCCGCGACGCGACGCGGACGGGGCGGCCGGCGGGGGACGCGGAATTCGTCGGCGCATTGAGCAACCAGCGACGAGCAACCAGCGAGAGTCACGGATTACACAATTCTCGTCGCGTGCCAACGCAACCCGCACCGCCGCCTTACCACGGCCGAAGACGTAGGATGCTGCACCGCCGCGCCACGACATCCCGCCACCTAAATCCAACATTCGCCGCCGCGATCATCGCGCCGTATGTATCCAGTGGGACAGGCCATCGTTATCTGTGGCCTGTCACCCCGCCGCGATACGCCCATCCGCCCGGCGCCCGCCCCACCTCGCTTCACCCTTCCAGGCCCTCACCATGGAGACGCTTGGCCGTATAATCGATGCTGGCCAGGATGGCAAAACGGAAATCCTGGTTGGATGCGCCGGCTGGCGCGGGAGTGCGGATTGTTTTTGGGCAAAACGCATGACGAAGAGAAGGAAGTGTAACGATGCATAGAGAACGATTCTTGGCAGTATGCCTGCTCGCCGCGGGCTTCGCATACGCCCAGCAGCCGGGCGGTCGGCAGGGCGCCCAGCCGAGGGAGATTGGGCCGCAGCCGCCGGTGGTGGATCCCGGCGGTCCGGGCAAGCCGCCGTCGGATGCCGTCATCCTGTTCAACGGCCGGGACAATACCGGCTGGACCGTACTGGACGATTCCCCCGTGCCGGCACGCCCCGGCAGCTACAAGGATGAAGGGAAGCCGTCGAAGTGCACGGTCGCCGACGGCGTGATGACCTGCCGCACGGGGGATGGCGATGTCCAGACCACCGAGAAATTTCGCAATGCGCAGATCCATCTGGAATTCAGCGAGCCGAATCCGCCCGACGGGCAAGGCTGGGCGCGCGGGAACAGCGGCGCGATTCTCCTGAACCGGTACGAAGTTCAGATCGTGGACTCGTACCAGAACGATACGGGGCCCGGCAGCGAGGCCTGCGGCGGGTTCGATGCGTTTGGACCGCTGGTGAACGCTTGCCGGCCGCCGGGCGAGTGGCAGAGCTACGACATTATCTTCCACGCGCCAGCCTGCGCCGCCGATGGCAGCGTGCAGACGCCCGGAAGCCTCACGGTGCTGCAGAATGGCGTGCTGGTCCAGGACCATGTGCCGGTGCGGGGCCGCAACTGCGTCTCCGAAGGACCCTTAGTGCTCCAGGACCACAGCCGTTCCGTGGGCCGGAGAGTCGCCTTATCGCCGGGGGTCAACGGCCCCGCCCCATACACGATAATGAAATTCCGCAACATCTGGATGCGCCGCCTGAGCCAATAGCGCCGGTGATTTCTCCTCAGGCCTTGGTCGAAACGCGACCGGCGGAGTGCGGTGTCCAGCCTACGCCACTTGAGGCAGAGACGCATATCTTCGACGGCGCGCCGAACCCCCAATGGGTATACAATCGGTGGCTGCAAGGAAGGCCAAACCGAAGTCCCGGCCAACCGGCGCCGGGAGAATAATAGGAAACGAATTCAGGAAGAGCAATCTATGAATACTGCACGCCATTGGCGCCTGATGATCGCCTTGTTTTGTTGCGGGGCGCTCTCTGCCGCGAGTTACCGTTACCCGCTCGAGATCAGCGGCGCGAATCCGCGCATTCTCGTCGACCAGAACCACGTTCCATTCTTGATCGTGGGCGATTCCCCCCACAGCATCTTTTCGAACCTTACGTCGGCCGATGCGTCAATGTATCTGGCGGATCGGGCCGCGCGCGGAATTAACGCCTTGTGGGTCCATTTGGTTTGCATTCGGCCCATCGAGGGCCGCCGCGACGCCAGTCTTCTGGACGGAACTAAGCCCTTCACCGCGCTCATACCCGGCACGAACTTTTACGACCTCACCACGCCCAATGAAGCGTATTTCGCCCATGTGGACGAAGTGGTCCAAATGGCGGCCAAGGATGGCATCGTGATGATGATCAATCCGCTCGAAACCGCCGGGTGGCTGCCAACCGCGCTCGCCAACGGTCCCGAACGGTGCCGCGCCTATGGGCGCTATGTGGGGAATCGGTACAAAGGTTTTGCCAACGTCATGTGGATGAACGGCAACGACTTTCAGCAATATGCCGTTCCGGCCAACGACGCCGTCATGACCGCGGTCGCGCTGGCCATTAAGGAGCAAGCGCCCAAACAGATTCAGACCATCGAATTGAACTATCAGGCGAGTTGTTCGCTCGACGACCCGAACTGGGCCCCCATCGTCGGCCTGAATCTGGCCTACACTTACTACGCCACTTACGCCAAGGTGCTGGATTGTTACAATCAGTCCGCCAAAGTCCCGGTGTTCATGGGCGAGGCCAACTTCGAATATGACAAGGAGGGCGACGAAGACGGCGGCACGACTCACGTTCTCCGCATGCAGGAATACTGGTCCCAGCTCTCCGGGGCAACCGGCCAGCTTTACGGCAATAAGTACATGTGGAGATTCCTGCCCGATTGGAAAAGCTATCTCGTCTCGCCCGGCATCATTCAGTTGGGCTACATGGCGGATCTGTTCAAGACTCGCAAGTGGTACGATCTGACGCCCGACCAGGGCCACGCCTTTGTCACCGCCGGCTACGGCCATTACGCCGCCACCGGTCCGCCGGCTACCGCGACCACCGCGCGCTTCGCCGACAGCGATTACGTCACCGCGGCTGTGACTTCCGACGGAACGTTGGGGATGGCCTATCTGCCGCAAGGCGGGACGATCGCCGTGGCCCTGAGCAAGCTGCAAAATGGCGTCACCGCCCGCTGGTTCGACCCCACCGACAATGCCTTCCGGGCCATCGACGGCTCGCCGTTTTCCAATCAAGGCGCGCACGATTTCACCACCCCCGGTAAGAACGGCGCCGGCGACCCCGACTGGGTGCTGGTGTTGGAAGCGGCCCCCCATCGATAACGGGCGCGGCCTCGGCAATCCGTTGTGGGCAGGATGGCATCCTGCGCGGCGGCTGAGTGACAGAGCGCAGGAAGACGGGTCCGAACCCCCAACGGGTGTACAATCAGTGTCTGCCAGGAAGGCCCAACGGAAACCCGGCAAACCGCCGCTGGGAGAACAACAGGAAAGATTCAGGAAACGCAGTATATGAATACCGCACGCCATTGGCGCATGATTGTCGGCTTGTTTTGCTGCGGGGCGCTCTCTGCCGCGAGTTACCGTTACCCGCTCGAGATCGGCAGCGCGAATCCGCGCATTCTCGTCGACCAGAACCACACTCCATTCTTGATAGTGGGCGATTCCCCCCACATCATTTTTTCGAACCTTACGTCGGCTGATGCGGAGTTTTATCTGGCGGATCGCTCCGCGCGCGGCATCAACGCCTTGTGGGTCCATTTGGTTTGCATTGGGCCAAACGAGGGGCGCCCCGACGCCAGTCTTCTGGACGGAACCAAGCCCTTCACCGCGCTCATACCCGGCACGCGCTTTTACGACCTCACCACGCCCAATGAAGCGTATTTCGCCCATGTGGACGAAGTGGTCCGCATGGCGGCGAAGGACGGCATTGTGATGATGATCAATCCGCTCGAAACCGCCGGGTGGCTGCAAACCGCGCTCGCCAACGGTCCCGAACGGTGCAAGACCTATGGACACTATGTGGGGAATCGTTACAAAGGTTTTGCCAACGTCATGTGGTTGAACGGCAACGATTTTCAGCGATATGCCGTTCCCGCCAACGACGCCGTCATCACCGCGGTCGCGCTAGCCATCAAGGAGCAAGCGCCGAAACAGATTCAGACCGTGGAATTGAACTATCAGGCCAGTTGTTCGCTCGACGACCCGAACTGGGCTCCCATCGTCGGCCTGAATCTGGCCTACACGTATTACGCCACCTACGCCAAGGTGCTGGATTGCTACAATCAATCCGCCAAAATCCCCACGTTCATGGCCGAGGCCAACTTCGAATATGAGAAGAACGGCGACGAAGACGGCGGTACGACTCACGTTCTCCGCATGCAGGAATACTGGTCCCAGCTCTCCGGCACCACCGGCCAGCTCTACGGCAACAAGTACCTGTGGCGATTCCTTCCCGATTGGAAGAGCTATCTCGTTTCGCCCGGCATCATTCAGTTGCAGTACATGGCGAATCTGTTTAAGGATCGCAAGTGGTACGATCTGACGCCCGACCAGGGCCACGTCTTTGTCACCGCCGGCTACGGCCATTACGCCGCCACCGGTCCGCCGGCTACGGCGACCACTCCGCGATTCGCCGACAACGATTACGTCACCGCGGCTGTGACTTCCGACGGAACCTTAGGGATGGCCTATCTGCCGCAAGGCGGAACGATCGCCGTGGCCATGAGCAAGCTTCAGAATGGCGTCACCGCCCGCTGGTACGACCCCACCGACGAGGCCTTCCAGGCCATTGCCGGCTCGCCGTTTTCCAATCAGGGCACGCACGATTTCGCCACGCCCGGCAAGAACGGCGCGGGCGATCCCGACTGGGTGCTGGTGTTGGAAGCCGCCCGCCCATAACTCGGCGCGGGTTGAAACAGGCTCTAATAAATTCCCGGAATCAGCCGCCGCGTGCGCGCGCGGTAGGCGTCGTACTCGGCGCCGAAGTGCGCGCCTAACAACCGCTCTTCCGCCCGGATTCGCGCGAGGAGCGGCGGAAGCATCAGCGCCGTGAGCAGGATGCCCGCTCCGGCGCGAAATGCCATCCCCCATCCCAGCATTATCACCAGCAGCCCCAGGTAGCTCGGATTGCGGATGTGCTCGTAGATGCAGTGCGTCTCCAGCGTGTGTCCCGGCTGAATAGCCACCAGCCCGCTGAAGCGGCTGCCGAGGACAAACACCGGCCACAGGCGCAGCGCTCCGCCTGCGGCGTAGAGGAAGATGCCCACCCACCGGATCGTATCGCCATCCAGAGTCCATATCCCCATCCGGTCGGTGTACGCCGGCGCGTAAGCGTTGACCAGGGCGATCAGGCTGAAGGCGGCCAGCACCCAGCGGTTGCCGCGGTTTTCGGTTTCGCCGCTGCTTACGTTACCGCTGGTGAAAGGCGCCACGATCATGAGCGCCACCGTGATCGCCGCGAGCGCCACCAGCGCCGGGTGCGCGAAGAACGGACGCCATCCGCCCCAGCCCAGCACGGCGAGCGCGAATTGCGCCAGAGCCGTCAGGGTCCCCAGGAGCATCATTTTCGTTTTCGCTGCCATTCGGGTTTCTCCGCGAACGAGCCCGATCCTACACTCGTGCCCCAAGCCCTCGCAATGACCGCTCGCACATGAGCGGATTATGAGCCACGGCGCATCGTATAGTCGTATACTAGTGGATCATTTCCATCGAAGCCAAAGGGAGACAAACAAATGAACCGGCGTAACCTTTCCGTGATGCTTGCCGGCGCGTTGTGCTTCGGGGCCGCGGCCCACGCCGCCCCCCCGACCGTAGCGAGCCTTTATGACAGCATGGTGACAGCGGCCGAGCATGACATTGTTCCACTGGCCCAAGCCATGCCCGACGACAAGTACGGTTTCGCTCCTACCAACGGGGAATTCAACGGCGTTCGCGATTTTTGCGATCAGATCAAGCACCTGGCCGCCGTGATGTATATCGCCTCGGCGGCCTCGCTCCAAGAGAAGTTGCCCGTGGACGTCGGTTCGGAAAACGGCCCGCCGTCAATCGTGAACAAGAACTTCGCAACGGAGTTTCTCCGATACGCTTTCGCCTATGCGCATAAGGCGGCGCTGGCGCTGACGGAGCAGAACCAATTGGAGCTCGTCAAGTCCCCATTTGGGGAAGGACAAATACCGCGCGCGCAGGCGGTGGCGATGGCGGTATGGCACGCCTACGATCATTACGGGCAGATGGTGGAGTACGCGCGCATGAACGGCGTTATTCCGCCGGCCAGCCGAAAGCAATAGCGGCGGCGGCGCCGGCCTCGCCATAAGCTTACGCCGGTTTATTCGCCAGGATCGGCGGCGAGGGGCCGGGGGCTTCCACGGCGCGCGGATTCTCGAAGCCGGCATCGCGCAGCCAAGCGCAGATCTCCGGGAACGAGAACGTATCGCTTTCGTCGGTGGCCACTAGCATGTTGGCCGAAAACCCGTGACAGCGGTTCCCCTCCGTGCTACGCCATCCACGTATTCATCCACTACTTATTGAGTCCCGCATAATATAGCGACACTATTTCCGCTACGATGCGAGCCCAGCAGCCCAGCACGTCGCCCCAACGAAGACGTGGTATATTCGAACTGGCTTATGGTCATGGACGAGAACATCCGAGCTGGCTGGGTTTGGGGTGCGATTGCCTTCATAGGCTGCTTAGGCAACTTTCCGCTGTTTCGACTCCTGGAGGGTTCCGCCAAGCGGTTATCGTGGGGGGCCTTCGTGGCGTGGGCATCGGTCCTTACCCTCCTTATGGCCGTTCCCCTCGTCTATGACCCATCCCGCTCAAATGTTTATTTCTTCGTCACCTTCGTCATCGTTTTTTTCGCTATCTCTCTGGCGCGCTTCCTCAGGAGGCGCAAGCGGGGTTTGCCACTGACGTCCAACTAGCTGCGGCTTGTCGCCATGTCTTGGCTATTCGCCTGACCATATTTGGCTTCCCATTGTCAGTGAAGCCGCCGAATGTCCAATGACGGTGCAGTGCGCTGGTTTCGGGGACTGGTTTCGGGGACAGTCGCGTCATGAAGTAAAGCCTCATCCGCAAGGATGAAAATGGGCGTGGCGCGGCGGTACCCTGGATTCGGCGGAGTCGTGTGCGAAGGACGTTAACCTACAGCGGCCACGAGC
>JBEKHV010000064.1:0-23596 GCA_050012095.1 Bryobacteraceae bacterium
AAACAGCAGGCACGTGGTCCACACGGCCGCCGATCCTCCAAACCAGGGGAGGATGATCTTGGCGATCACCGGCTGCACCTGAAAAAGCAAAAAGGCGCTGACTAGAATCGTAAGTGCGTATAAGAACATGTCTGAACCAAGCTACCCGCAACCCGAATCGGCGCAGAAACAGTCCACGCCATTGAAAACGCCATCCTGATTATCTTCACTATTTGAACACGTCGCGCGTGGCGCCGCCGGAGGCGGAGTTCCCGGCCATGTGGCGTACCTTTCGGTGCCGCGTCGATGGGAGGGGCGCCAGGCGCCTGCTATAATTGGACTCAAACTGTCCTTATGCCTCTGAAGCCGTTCCGGCCCAATAACGGAGCCCAGAAAAAGATTTTCCTATTGAAGCCACGAGGGTTCTGCGCCGGGGTGGTGCGTGCTATCGACGTGGTCAAGATCGCGCTCGACCTGTACGGGCCGCCCGTCTACGTGCGCAAGGAGATTGTTCACAACAAGCACGTGGTGGACGAGTTGCGCGAGGCCGGCGCGATCTTTGTGGAAGAGCTGGACGAGGCGCCGGTGGGCGCGCGCGCCATTTTCAGCGCCCACGGGGTGGCCCCTTCTGTCCGGCGGCAGGCCGTGGAGCGCCGTCTGTCGGTGATCGACGCCACCTGCCCGCTCGTCACCAAGGTGCACCTGGAAGCGGTTCGCTTCGCGCGCCAGGGCTATAGCGTCGTCCTGGTGGGGCACAAGGACCACGACGAGGTGATCGGCACGCTGGGCGAGGCGCCCGACCGCAGCTATCTGGTGGAGACCGTCGAGGACGTGGACTCGCTGAATCTGCCCGATCCCACGCGCGTGCGGTACCTCACGCAGACCACGCTCAGCCTGGATGAGACGGTCGACATCGTCGAGCGCCTGAAGCAGCGGTTCCCTCACATCCAGGGGCCGCCGGCCCAGGACATCTGTTACGCTACCCAGAACCGGCAGATGGCGGTGAAAGCGGTGTCGGAATCGTGCGATCTGCTGCTGGTCGTCGGCTCGGAGAACAGCTCCAATTCCAAACGGCTGGTGGAAGTCGCCGAAAACTCCGGCGTGCGCTCGCATCTGGCCAACGATTGCGGAGAAGTGGACCCGGCGTGGCTCAATGGCGTCAAGAATATCGGCCTGACGGCCGGAGCCTCCGCGCCGGAGCACCTGGTGCAGGAGATGCTCGCTTTCCTGGGCGATCATGGCTTCCATGAGATGGAAGAGATCGAACTGGTGGATGAAGACGTGCGCTTCTCCCTGCCGGCGGAGTTGATGGTTTCCATTCGATGAACGCGCCGCCACAGGTTGGAGCCGCGCTGGAGACGGCCGCGCAATCCGCCATGGAGCGCGTGGCTCTCCGCCTGGCGGAACTTCAGAAGCCCGAGGGGAACTGGTGCGCCGAACTGACGGCGGATACCACGCTGGAATCCGACTATGTTCTGTTTCAGCTCTGGCTTTACCCGCCCCGGAACGGCCGGTGGGAGCCGGAGACGCGGGCGCTGGTGGATAAGGCGGCGCGGTCGATCCTCGAGCGCCAGCTTCCGGATGGCGGATTCGGCATCTATGCGGGCGGACCTTCGGAGGTCAGCGCATCCGTCAAGGCCTACTGCGCGCTGAAACTGGCGGGTACGGCGCCGGATGACCCTCGCATGGCGCGCCTCGGCCGGCGCATCCTCGAGTTGGGAGGCATCCAGGCCGCCAATAGCTACGTCCGGATCAACCTCAGCCTGTTCGACCTCTATCCCCGGCAGTACTGCCCAACGATTCCTCCGGAACTGGCCCTCATGCCGTTCCAGCTTCTGTACCAGATGTCGGCGTGGACGCGGGCGATCGCGGTTTCTCTTTCCATCGTGCAAGCCGCCAACCCGCATCGCCCCGCGCCGGAGGGCTTCAACCTGGATGAACTTTGGCTCTCCGGCGCGAGCCCGGCGTTCCATTGGGATGATCGCCCGTTCACCTGGCGGAACGCTTTTCTGGCCGGAGACCGGCTCTTGAAGTGGTGGGAGCGGCGCGGTCCGAAGGCCATTCGGCGGAAGGCCGTGGAGAAGGCTGCGGCGTGGATGATCGAGCGCCTCGGCCACTCCGACGGGCTGGGCGCGATCTACCCGCCCATGATGTACTCGGTGATGGCCCTGGATGCTCTCGGGTACGCTCCTTCCCACCCGCTGCGCGCGGAGGCGCTGAATCAGTTCAACCGCCTGATGGTGGACGATGGCGAGCGATTCTTCTTCCAGCCGTGCTTTTCAACGGTGTGGGATACGGCCATCGCCGCTTACGCTTTGGGCCAGAGCGAAACCGGCCGCGAGGAATGCGCGCGCGCCGCCGATTGGCTGGTGGCCCGGGAGATTCAGCGCAAGGGTGATTGGTCGGTGAAACGGCCCCGCACGGAGCCTTCGGGATGGGCCTTCGAGTATCGTAACGAGTTCTATCCCGATATCGACGACACCGCCATGGTCTTACTGGCCCTCAGCCATGCCGCGGGATCGGACCCCACGGCATGGGCGGCCTGCCGGAAGCGCGCGCTGAACTGGCTCTTGGCCATGCAGTCCCGCGACGGCGGCTGGGCCGCCTTCGACGCCGACAACAACTGGCGGTTTCTCCAGCACGTCCCCTTCGCCGATCACAACGCCATGCTCGATCCCGCCTGTCCCGACATCACCGGCCGCGCGCTCGAAGCCCTGGCGGCGCACGGCCTGGATCGGAATCACCCGGCGGCGAGACGCGGGGTGGAATGGCTGGTGCGCCACCAGGAGGCCGATGGAAGCTGGTACGGCCGATGGGGCGTCGCCTATATCTACGGGACGTGTTTCGCGCTTCGCGGCCTGGCGGCCGCCGGAGAGGGCGATCGCGAAGCGCACGTCCTGCGAGCCGGCGAATGGCTGCGCGCCATCCAAAACGCCGACGGTGGCTGGGGCGAAAGCTGCGCCAGCTATAACGCGGGCGGTTTCGCTCCCGGCCCCAGCACGCCGTCGCAGACCGCCTGGGCTATCTTGGGGCTGATCGCGGGGGGCGATGCCAGCAGCCTCAGCGTCCGTCACGGCATCGAATATCTGGTGGGGACCGAACGCTCGGATGGGGACTGGGAAGAACGGGCGGCGACCGGGACCGGATTCCCCAAGGTGTTCTACTTGAACTACCATTTGTACAAGGACTATTTCCCGCTGCTGGCGCTGGCCGCTTTCGTCAAAGCCGGAACGAACCCCGGCGGTACGCTATGAAATTTCCGATCGCCATGACCGCCGGCCTGGCCGGTTACATTCTCCGGAATAAGATGCGCCCCCGGCCGGAGTGGCAGAGAGACGTGGCGCCGGAGGGCGGCGGGAGCAACCCCTTCCGCATTCTGCCCCCGAAGACTGGCGAGAAACGCCAGCCGCATCCCATGATCCGGCGGCGTTTCCCCATCGTGCTGATGCTCGAGCCGCTGCACGCCTGCAATCTGACGTGTACGGGCTGCGGACGCATCCGCGAGTACGAGTCCACCATTACGGAGCGGGTGCCTCTGGAAGAGTGTCTGGCGGCGGTCGACGAGTGCGGCGCGCCCGTGGTTTCCATCTGCGGCGGCGAGCCCATGATGTACCCGCAGATCGGGCAGCTCGCGGCCGGGATTCTGGAGCGCAACCGCCACATCTATCTCTGCACCAACGGCATGTACATCGTCAAGCGTCTCCGCGAATTCCGTCCCGACCGGCGCTTCTATTTCAACGTCCACCTGGATGGGATGGAGAAGACCCACGACCTGTGCGTGGAAAAGGAAGGCGTTTTCCGCGAGGCCATCGAGGGCATCCGGGCCGCCAAGGCCGCCGGCTTCCAGGTGTGCACGAATACCACCGTTTATAAGGAAACCGACATGTGCGAGATCGAGGAGCTGTTCGAATATCTCCGGCAGTTCGACGTGGACGGCCACCAGATCGCTCCGGGTTACGGGTATTCCGCCGTGGATGATCGCGAGATTTTCCTGACGCGCGACGACGTCCACGAGAAGTTCAAGGATTTCGACCGCATCGCTAAGAAATATCCCGTGCGGCAGACTCCGCTCTACCTGGACTTTCTGAAGGGCGAGCACGACTTCCCTTGCACCGCCTGGGGAAATCCGACGTACAACGTCAAGGGCTGGAAAGGTCCCTGCTACCTGATTACGGACGGGCACTACAAGACCTTCGAAGGATTGATGACGGGAACCCCGTGGGAAAGCTACGGTCCCGGCAACGACCCGCGCTGCGAGCACTGCATGGTGCATTGCGGATTCGAGCCCTCCGCCGCGCTGGGCATCAACGCGGGTATCGCCGACAATCTGAAAATGCTGGCATGGACGTTGCGGTAGAGTACAGCGCCTCCATTTCTTTCCAGCTTGAGAGGATTCTCTTCGGTGGGATCGGGCCATCGTTTTGTGTGGCCTGTCAAACTGCAACCGTGCAACCAACCCACGACGTGTCAGGCGCAGGTGCCTCGGCTTCCTCTGTTGCGCGAACACCCACAGCAGCGCAAACCCGCCACTTACCGCCCGGCCCAACCCTCGTTTTCTCCGCGAATTCTCCGCGTCTCCGCGTCTCCGCGGTGAGGCTTCATCCATGAAACCCGTACTCGTCACCGGCGCCTCGGGTTTCCTCGGCTGGCACGTGGCGCGCGTCCTGCTGGAGCGCGGGTATCCGGTCCGAGCCCTGGTTCGGCCCGGGAGCCTCGTTGCGGATCTCGATGTGGAGATCGCGCGCGGCGATCTGCGGGACCCGGCTTCGCTCCAGCGAGCGGCCACGGGCTGCGGGCTGGTGTTTCACGTCGCGGCCGACTACCGGCTTTGGGCCAAGGATCCGAGCCAGTTGTACGGCTCCAACGTGGAGGGCACGCGCAACTTGCTTCAAGCCGCCCGGAAAGCCGGAGCCGAGCGCGTCGTATATACCAGCACGGTGGGCTGCATCGGGTTCCCGCGCGAGGACCTGGGCGACGAGAACACGCCGGTCGGGTTGGCGGACATGACGGGTCATTACAAGCGGTCTAAGTTCATGGCCGAACAGGTGGCGCTGGAGTTCGCGCGCGGCGGGTTGCCGGTGGTGATCGTGAATCCCACCGCCCCCATCGGCGATCATGACGTGAAGCCCACCCCCACCGGCCAAATGGTGGCCGACTTTCTGCATGGCGATATGCCCGCGTTCATCGATACGGGTCTGAACATAATCGACGTTCGGGATTGCGCCGAAGGGCATCTGCTGGCGTGCGAGCGCGGCAGGGACGGGCAGCGCTATATTCTGGGTTCGGAGAATTTAACTTTGGCGGAAATCTTCCGCCGGCTGGCGCGCATCGCCGGGCGGAAGGCCCCCGTCGTTCGGCTGCCTCACGCGGTCGCCTGGTGCGCGGCCATGTGTAGCACGGCGTGGGCCGAGGTGACCGGCAAGCCGCCGCGCGTTCCGTTGGAGGCGGTGCGGATGGCGAAGAAGAAGATGTGGGTGACGCACGAGAAAGCGCGGCGTGAGCTGGGGTTCGAGCCGGCTCCCGCCGAGGTCGCGCTGCGGCGCGCCGTGGATTGGTTCCGCGGCCCTGGCGCGCGGCCCCCGGCTGCCTGATGCGGCTCCTGCTCATAGCCTCCGATGCCCGCGAGTTCACCGGCGTTATGGCGCGCGCGGCGGGCGTGAAAGACGTTCGGCTGCCGGTCGATTGGGCCCGCGAAGCCCGGCTGGCCGGCCACGATATTCTCATGGCGGCCAACGGGGTAGGGATGGCGCGCGCGGCCGCGGCGGTGGATGCTGCGCTCGACGCCTGGCGGCCGGACGCCATCGTCAGCGCCGGCTTCTGCGGGGCCGTGGACTCATCCCTGGGAATCGCCGGCGTGGTGGTGGCGTCATGCGTCGCCGGGCCGGATGGGGAGTATCCCGCGCTGCCCGTGACTTCCGGCCGCGCTTTTCACGGAGGCCGAATCCGGACCGTGGAGCGAATCGCGCGGACCCCGGAGGAGAAGCGGCAATGGCGCGCTTCCGGAGCCATCGCCGTGGAAATGGAGGCGGCCGGGGTGGCGGCCCGCGCGCGGACGCTCGGCCTCCCGTTCTATTGCATTCGCGCCGTAACCGATCTGGCCGGCGAGACCCTTGCCAATGATTTCAATTCCGCCCTGCGCCCGGACGGGCACTTCGCTACAATAAGGCTTCTGGCGAGTAGTCTGCGCCGGCCGGTGGCCCGTTTGCCGGAGTTGGTACGGCTGAGGAAGCGGTGTGTCCGGGCGTCGTTCGCCCTGGGAGAGTTTATTGCCGGTTGCCGGTTCTGAGCTTGTCGCCATACCCGAAACCATGCGCGCCGCTGTTTACCGTGGGAAGAGCGTGATCGATGTGGAGGAAGTGCCGACTCCCCAGATCGGGCGCGGCGAACTCCTGGTCCGCGTGGAGGCGTGTGGAATCTGCCATACCGATCTGAAGAAGATCGAGTACAACCTGCTGCCGCCGCCTCGCATCTTCGGGCACGAGACAGCGGGCGTGGTGGTGGCCGTGGGGGCGGGCGTGACCCGGCATCGTCTGGGAGACCGGGTGGTGGCATTCCATCACATCCCGTGCTTGGAGTGTTTTTATTGCCGGCGGAAACTATATGCCCAGTGTCCCGTCTACAAAAAGGTGGGGGTAACCGCGGGGTTCGAGCCGGCCGGCGGCGGCTTTGCGGAGTATGTGCGCGTGATGGACTGGATCGCGGAGCGGGGCGTCGAAAGAATACCGGACGGCGTGTCGTTCGAGCGCGCCACCCTGGTCGAGCCGCTGAATACCTGCCTGAAGGCGGTGGCGCAGTGCGATCCGCGGCCCGACGAGTTCGTCCTGATCATGGGGCAAGGGCCTATCGGGCTCCTGTTCACCATGTTGTGCCGGCGGACCGGCGCGCAGGTGGCGGTTACCGATACGATGGCGTCCCGGCTGGAGGTTTCCGCGCGGTGCGGGGCGGAGTTTGCCTGGGACCCGGCTGCGGTGGATGTCGCCGCCGAAGTGAAACGCTTGACGGAAGGCCGGGGAGCCGATGTGGTCATTGTGGCGGCCTCCGCGCCGGGAATCGTGAATCAGGCGATTACCTCTTCCCGGCCCGGATCTCGTATACTGCTTTTTGCACAGACTTCCGCCACGGAGCGCATCGAGGCTTGCGGAGCGGATATTTGCGTGGGTGAGCGGTCTTTGATTGGCTGTTATAGCGCATCGGTGGACTTGCAGGCTGAGTCCGCCGCTCTCGTATTTGGAGGCGAACTGCCGCTGGATGAGTTGATCTCCCATCGCCTCCCTTTGGTTAAAATACGTTCAGGTATGGATTTGGCGTTGCATCCCGGACCTAAATCATTGAAAATAATCATTCAGCCACAGAGGTGGTTATAGTGGATAACCAGATGATGGCCGGCGTGCTCTACGGCAAGGAGCATTTGCTAGTCGAGCCGGTGGCTATTCCCGCTATTGGCAGCGGAGATATCCTCGTTCGCGTGAAGGCCGCGCTGACGTGTGGCACGGACGTCAAGGTCTTCCAGCGCGGATATCACGCTCGCATGATCGTGCCCCCGGCCGTGTTCGGGCACGAGCTAGCCGGCGATGTCGTCGCGGCAGGCGAAAGCGTCACCAACTTCTCCGTTGGGCAACGCGTGGTGGCCGCCAATTCGGCCCCCTGCGAGACATGCTTCTTCTGTCGCCGGGGACAGCAGAACCTCTGCGAGGACCTGTTGTTCAACAATGGCGCTTATGCGGAATACATCCGGATTCCCGCGCGGATCGTCGAGCGCAACACGTACCTCATTCCGGAACACGTGGGCTACCAGGATGCGGCGCTGCTTGAGCCGCTGGCTTGCGTGATCCGCGGGCTGGAAGAGACGGGCGCGCGGCCCGGCGACGTCATGGCGGTCATCGGTCTCGGACCCATCGGCCTGATGTTCGTGCGGCTGGCGAAATTGTACGGGTGCCGGGTGATCGCGATCGGCCGGCGCAAGACGCAACTCGAGCGGGCCGAGGCGCTGGGCGCCGACGAATTGCTGGTGGCCAGCGACGAGCGGGGCCCGGTGAGGAGCGTCCGCGACATGACGCACGGCCGCGGAGTGGACAGCGCCATCGAAGCCGTCGGCAAGCCCCTGACATGGCAGTGGGCCGTGGGCATGGTCCGGCGCGGCGGCACGGTGAACTTTTTCGGAGGCTGCCCGAGCGACACCCGGGTCAGTCTGGATACGTCCCTGTTGCACTACTCGGAAATTACCTGTAAGGCGACGTTCCACCATACCCCGGGGTCCATTCGCAAAGCGCTCGATCTCGTTTGCCAGGGCGAAATCACGGCGTCCTTCTTCGTCAATCGCGAAGAGCCCCTGTCGAACCTGCTGGAGGTTATGCGCCACCTGATGAGCCACAACGGCCATCTCAAGACGGCCATCCTTCCCTAGGGATCGCAGGCGGGCTGCCAGCCGCCCCACTATGGCTGCCGACTTTTTCCTCCTACCGGCCGAATTCGTCAGATCGCCGCAGGCCCTCCGGGGACCCTGCTCGCCCCATGACGCGCGGCTCTACACCCGCTGGCTGGCCACGCATCACTACGAGAATTTCCACGTAGTCAGTTTTTTGCTTCCCACGCGGCTGCGCCAGGATTTCTACAACGTCTACGCGTTCTGCCGCTGGGCGGACGACCTGAGCGATGAGATCGGCGACCGCGCCGAGAGCCTCCGCTTGCTCGAGTGGTGGCGCCGGGAGCTGGACGGCATGTACCGCGGCGAGGCCGCGCATCCCGTTTTCGTGGCCCTCCGCCCCACCGTGGAGCGATATGGAATCCCGCGCGAGCCGTTCGAAGACCTGATCCGGGCATTCGTCCAGGATCGCAACGTAAACCGCTATCGCGAGTGGGACGACGTGTTCGCCTACTGCCGGTGGTCGGCCAACCCGGTGGGCCGCCTGGTGCTGTATCTCTGCGGCTACTCCGACGCCCGGAGGCAGGCCCTCTCCGACGCCACCTGCACGGCCCTCCAACTGGCGAATTTCTGGCAGGACGTGACGGCCGATCTGGAGAGGGACCGCGTCTACATTCCGCTCGCCGTCCTCGAACGGAACCTCTGCCCGCTGGAAGATCTCTACGCGCGCCGCTTCACGCCGGCGTTCCGCGCGGCCATGCGGGAGGCGGTGGAAAAGGCGCGGGGCCTGTTCCTGGCGGGCCTGCCGCTTGCCGGAATGGTGGACCGCCGCCTGGGGGTGGACATCGATCTCTTCAGCCGCGGCGGGATGCGCGTGCTGGAGAAGATCGAAGCGCAAGACTACAACGTGCTCGCCTCGCGGCCAGCCATCTCCAGGGCGGAACGCGTGCGTTTGCTGGTGGCGGCGCTGGCGCGCGCCGCTTTCTCCTGGGCGGCGTAATGGACCCTCTAGCGGCATCGTACCGGTATTGCCGGAAGGTGGCCCGCAGCCGCGCGCGAAACTTTTACTACTCGTTCCTGCTGCTCTCCTCCGAACAGCGCCGCGCCATGTGCGCTGTGTACGCCTTCATGCGCTACTGCGACGACCTGAGCGACGAACCGGGCGCCAGCCGGGCCGCCATCGACCGCTGGCGCGCGGACATGGAAGAGGCGCTGGCGGGCCGCTTCGGCCCCCACCCGGTGTGGCCCGCGTTTCACGATACGGTGAACCGCTTCCACATCGAGCCCGATTATTTCCGCCAGATGATCGAGGGGGTCGCTTCGGATTTGGAGCCGCGGCGCTTCGAGACCTTCGAGCAGCTCTATGGCTACTGCTACCAGGTAGCCTCCGTGGTCGGGCTGACCACCATTCACATCTTTGGCTTTCGGTCGCCCGAGGCGCTGCCGCTGGCGGAGAAGTGCGGCGTCGCCTTTCAATTGACAAACATTTTGCGGGACATCCGGGAAGACGTCGAACGCGGCCGCATCTACCTGCCCGCGGAGGATCTGCGGCGCTTCGGGGTCGCGGCGGAGGATCTGCGGGCCGGGAATCGCAATGCGGCGTTTCTGGCGCTGATGGGGTTTGAGGCGGCCCGCGCGCGCGCCTACTACAACGAGTCCCGCCCGCTGCTGGAGCTGGCGCAGCCGCGCAGCCGGCCGTCGCTCGGCGCGCTGATCGCGATTTACTCGCGCCTGCTGGAGCGGATCGAGCGCTCCGGCTTCGACGTTTTCTCGCGCCGCGTGCGGCTGACGGCGCTGGAGAAGTCCTGGATTGTCGCCAAAGCCAGTGGGGCGGGCCTCCCGGCCTGCCTTTCCTTATGGCGCGGCGCGCGGCCTACTCGATGAGGCTCATCTGCCGGGGGTCGTGCGCCGGTTTGATTTCCGGCGGCTTCTCCAGATCGTCGTGGTTCGGATCGAATCTCCGGATCAACTGATTCAGCTTGAGGGAGGTCTCCCAGATGTCCGACAGGAGGCCGCATCGCGGACAGCCGCCCTTGATGGCGCCTCGGCCGTCAATCGCCGGGTTGAATCGCTTGTGCCGGGCGCAGCGGCCGTCGAACTTTCGGGACCGGATTTTCAATCTGGCTCCAAAGCATTCACCTTATCAGGACGGAGGGTCGCGGTACAATCCGAATGAATGCCGTCGGCTCGGCAGATCAAGTGGGCGAAGTTCCGCATCGCGGTCACGGGCGTCGCGGGGGCCGCGATCCTCGCCACGCTGATCGATCTCCTCACTTCCGGAACCCTGTTTCAGGAAAAGGCGAAGCTCTATCTCTACATGCCGGATGCCAGCGGGATTGCCGCCGGATCTCCGGTGCGCGTGAATGGAACCGGCGTGGGCAAGGTCCGCGGCGTGGCCCTGTCGGGTTCCCGGGAGCCGGGCCGCATCGTCAGGGTGACGATGACGATTGAACGCGATCTTCTCCCCGAGATTCCTTCCGACTCGTTCGCGCAGATCAGCGCCGATAACTTGGTGGGCGATCAGTTCGTCGATGTGACCGGCGGCCAAAGCCCGCGCC
Organism: Bryobacteraceae bacterium; assembly: GCA_050012095.1. Lineage (GTDB taxonomy): Bacteria > Acidobacteriota > Terriglobia > Bryobacterales > Bryobacteraceae > BOG-224. The sequence continues at coordinate 10,900 of JBEKHV010000064.1, forward strand.
CCATTCGGGCCGGCGGTGAAATCGTCTACAAAGAGTCGCCGGCGTTGTTGAAGGGCCTGGATTTGGACCAGTTCGAGCGAAGCCTGCGGGCGGTCGACGCGATGCTGACCGATATCGAGCAGGGCCGCAGCCGCGTGGGCCAATTCGTGGTGGGCGAGCGGATGTACGAAGACGTGCGCAAGCGCCTGGCGGAGCTCGAGAGCGGCCTGCGGGCGGCGGCCAATGGCGCCACCGCCGTGGGAGAGCTGGTTTACACGGACGCGCTCTACCGCAAGGTCGTCGAACCGTTGCGGCAATTCGATGAGGCGCTCGTGCGCCTCCAGGCGGGGCAGGGGACCGCCGGCCGGTTCCTCGAGGATCCCGCGCAGTACGAGGAGCTGAGACGCGCGGTGGCGGGCCTGCGGGATTCCGTCGCCGGGTGGCGCGCCCGCGAGCTCATGACCTCCGACGCGGCGTATACGGCCTGGAACCAGCGGCTGGCGTCGATGATCCGGGCGGTCGACGATTTCAACGCCGGCCCGCAGTTCCGTTCCTCCCTCTGGTACGACAACCTGAACGGGGCCGCGCAGGAGCTGCGCGGCGCCCTGCGCGACTTTCACTCGAATCCGGCGAAGTTCTTCCGCGCCAAGGTGTTCTGAGGGGCCGCGGATGAACGCCGATGGACGCCGATAAGCGATTGTGTTCAATCCGCGTTCATCGGCGTTCATCGGCGGCTGACGCTCGGTTCGCTACAATCGGACTTGCCTCGGATCTCATTCGAAGTGGTCGCCGAATGCCCGGCGACTCGCGCGCGGGCCGGGCTGCTGCGCACGCCCCACGGCGCCATCGAAACGCCCGTGTTTATGCCGGTCGGGACCCAGGCCACGGTCAAGGGCCTTACCCAGAGCGACCTCGCCGACGAACTGGGCGTCCAGATCCTGCTGGCGAATACCTATCATCTCTACCTTCGCCCCGGCGCGGATCTCATCCGCCAGTTGGGGGGACTGCACCGGTTCATGTCCTGGGACCGCGCCATCCTCACGGATTCCGGCGGATACCAGGTATTCAGCCTGAGCGGGCTGCGAAAGATCGCCGAGGACGGCGTGCGGTTTCAATCGCACCTCAATGGCGATACGCACACGTTCACGCCCGAATCCACGGTCGATGCCCAGCTTGCTTTCGGCAGCGATATCCTGATGGCTCTCGATGAATGCCCGGAGTACCCCGTCAGTCGCGAGTACGCGCGCGAAAGCATGCGCCGCACGGTGCGGTGGGCGCGCCGGGCCGCCGAGCATCACCGGCGGCGGACGGCCGATATGCCCGCCAGCCACGCGCTGTTTCCGATCGTGCAGGGGTCTATGTATCCGGACTTGCGGAAGGAGTGCGCCGCGGCCCTTGTGGAACTGGACGCCGAGGGCTATGCCATCGGCGGGCTTTCGGTGGGCGAACCCCGGCCCATGAGCATGGAAATGGTGGAGGCGGCCGGGGAGATCCTGCCGCGCGGCCGCCCGCGCTACGCCATGGGCGTCGGGATGCCGGACGAACTGCCCGAGTACGTGGCCCGGGGAGTGGACATGATGGACTGCGTGCTGCCCTCCCGCAATGCGCGCAACGGCTGCCTGTTCACCTCCCAGGGGCGCATCGTCGTCAAACAGGCGCGCTACAAGGACGACCCGCGCCCGTTGGACGAGAATTGCGGGTGCTTTACCTGCCGGCGGCACTCGCGGGCCTACCTCCGGCACCTGTTCTTGGCAGGGGAGATCCTCTACGCCATGCTGGCCACCCGCCATAACGTCCGCCGCTACCTTGACATCATGCGGGAGATCAGGTGCGCTATAATATCGGGTCGGTTTCCAGAATACTTGAGGACTGTCCGTCCGGCTTCCGTGAATGCCGGCTGATGTCGTATGCGGTCATAACGTGATTTTCAATTTATTCCTTCTCCAAGCGGCGCCGTCCAGCTCACTGCTCCAGTTTCTTCCGATTCTGTTGATCTTCGCGGTCTTCTATTTCCTGCTGTTCATGCCGATGCAGCGCCAGCGGAAGCAGCAGAAGGCCATGCTGGCCGGATTGCAGAACGGCAACGTGGTCGTGACCGGCGGGGGGATCGTGGGAACGATTGTGGCTATCGAAAGCGACGATACGCTGGTGCTGCGGGTGAAGCCGGATGGCGTGAAGCTCCAGGTGACGCGCGCCTCCGTCGCGAGTTTGGCGCCGGCGGACGGCAAGAAGTAAAATAAGGGACTTGCAGGCACGAAATTCCCCATGCGAAAGAATCTGAGGACCCGCGCGGTTGTCATCGTGGTAGTCATCCTGCTGTGCGTATTCGGCGTCATTGGGTTTCCGTCCTCCGGCGCCGCGCTGATGCGGGACCTGAAGAACAACATCCGGCTGGGGCTGGATCTGAAGGGCGGCAGCTACCTGGTGCTCGAAATCCAGGTCCAGGACGCCGCCAAGGCGGACGCGCAGCAGACCATCGAGCGGCTGAGGGACGACTTCCGCAAGCGGAACATCGACGCCCAGATGGACAGCAACGATCCGCAAACCGTCGAGGACGCCGATAACGTTCAGATCGATATCAAAGGCGTTCCTTCGGGCTCGGCCAGCGCCGTGCGCAATATCGTCGATTCCGACTTTACGGATTGGGTGTTGACGGCGGTGAACGCCACGGACTACTCCTTGCGCATGAAGCCCTCTTCCATGGAGCAGTTGAAGCGGGACACCGTGGACCGGTCCATCCAGACCATAAGCAACCGGATCAACACCATCGGAGTGACGGAGCCTTCCGTGCAGCAGTACGGCAGTTCCAGTGACAAGTACCAGGTTTTGGTGCAGTTGCCCGGCGTCGACGATCCGCAGCACGTCAAGGAAGAGATCGGCACGGTGGCGCAGCTTGAGATCACGGCGGTGAAAGAAGGCCCGTTCGCCAGCAGGGAGGCCATCCTGGCTCAGCACGGCGGCGTCCTGCCGCTGAACAGCGTTCCCCGCAAGATGCTGCAGCGCGGTTCGGAGCCCGAAGAGTGGTACCTGCTCGCGCGGATTCCGGTGCTCAGGGGCCAGGACATGCGCAACGCCCGCGCCGAGCAGGGTGATCTGCGCCGCTGGGAAACCGGGTTTACCCTGTCCCCGGACGGCGGAAGGCATTTCGGGACTTTCACCGAAGCCAACATTAATAACCGGCTGGCGGTGGTGCTCGATAACCAGATCGTCAGCGTGGCCACCATCCAGTCCCGGATCGAGGATTCGGGCCGCATTACGAACCTGGGCAGCGAACAAGAGGCCACGGACCTGTCGAACTATCTGCGTTCCGGCTCGCTGCCGGCGGGCGTCAAGTACATCCGGGAGGATTCCATCGGGCCTTCGCTGGGCGCCGATTCGATCCACGCGGGAATCGTGGCGGGCATCGCCGGGCTGTTCGCGGTCGTCGCCGTGATGCTCGTCTACTACCGGCGGTCGGGCATCAACGCCGTGCTGGCGTTGGTTTTGAATACGGTGATCCTGATGGCGGCGCTGTCCTACTTCCACGCGGTGCTGACGCTGCCCGGCATCGCCGGCGTCATTCTGACGATCGGCATGGCGGTGGATTCCAATGTCCTGATCTTCGAGCGCATCCGCGAGGAGCTGCGGGCCGGCAAAGCGGTCATCGCGGCGGTGGACAACGGCTTCGGCAAGGCATGGTGGACGATTGTGGACACGCACGTCACAACGGTGGTATCGTGCGCTTTCCTGTTTTTGTTCGGGGAAGGTCCGGTGCGCGGTTTCGCCGTAACCCTGACGATCGGTCTGATCGCCAATGTGTTCACGGCCGTGTTCGTGTCCAAGACGATTTTCGATTACGAGTTGTCCGGGCGCCGGAGACTGGCGGAACTGAGCATTTAGGGGCCGGCTCCGCTGTTCGGGTAAGGCGGGGCCTTCGGGGCCGGGAACAATTGGGATGACGGCGGTGTCCAATGGAATAACGGGCGCCGCTTCAGCGTGTTCGATGCAGATATTCAAAAACACGGATTTTGACTTCCTCGGCAAGAAGTGGCCATTCATCTTCGCCTCGCTGGTGCTTTCCGTGGCGGGTTTGACCAGCATCGTCGTAAAAGGCGGGCTGCGATACGGGATCGATTTTCGAGAAGGCACGGCGATGACGGTGCAGTTCGCTTACGCCCCGCCGCTGGACAAGATCCGCGCCGCCATGTCCCAGAAGATCAAGGGTGAGGCGAGCGTGCAGAACTTCACCGGCGCCAGCGCCCGGAACCAGGTGGAGATCGGAACCGAGTTGGGGGCGGCGGGCCAAGTGACGGGCAGCCGCGCGGCCATGGAAGACGTGCTGCGAAGCGCGTTCGGGCAGGCGGGAGGCGGCAAGATCGACTTCAACAACATTGGCAAGGACGATCTCGCCCGGCAATTGCGCGACCCGCTGGCCCAGAACGGCGTCGCCATGAGCGACCAGCAGTTGGAGCAGCTCGCCGCCGGCATGAAACAGTACGCGGCCGATAAGCGCTCGGGGCTGATCGCGGACTTCAGCCAACTGGCGGGCGTGCCCGGCGTGACTCCCGGCGTCCTGAACACCCTGAAGCAGGCGTGTTACCTCTCTCCCTATGCCATCGTGCGCACCGAGATGGTGGGCCCCAAGGTGGGCCAGGAGTTGCGGCGCAAAGCCGTGTTGGCGACCCTGTACGCGCTGGGGGGGATGCTGGTGTACATCGCCTTCCGCTTCGAGTGGATCTATGGCCTCGGCGCCGTCATCGCGTGTTTTCACGACACCATCATTACCATCGGACTGTTTTCGATATTCAACAAAGAGATCTCCATGACGGTCATCGCGGCCCTCCTGACGCTGGTGGGGTATTCGATGAACGATACCATCGTGATCTTCGACCGCATTCGCGAGAATGTGAAGGTTTTGCGCCGGGAACCCTTGGAGGCGGTCATGAACAAGGCCGTCAACCAGACGTTGAGCCGGACCATCATGACTTCGGGGCTGACGTTCCTGACGGTGATCGCGCTGTTCATCTGGGGCGGGCCGGTGCTGCATACGTTTTCGTTCGCGTTGGTGTGCGGAATCCTGGTGGGTACGTACTCGTCGGTGTTCGTCGCCAGCCCGATCGTGCTTTTCTGGCATAATTACGTAGACAGACGCAAGAGGGGAATGGCGAAACTGGCGAGATAGACAGGTGAAAGGCGCGCCGGCGGGTTTCGCGCTCCCCGGGGCGCGGCAAAGGGAAAGGAAGTTTCCATGTTTGAGCAGACATTCGTAGATGGCGTGGGACAGACGAAGAAGACATGGACGGTGTTGGTTGCGTTCATGGCCCAGATCGTGGTGCTGATCGTGGCTGTGCTGATCCCCATGATTTACTTCGACGTGCTTCCCAAGACGCAATTGACCAGCCTCCTGGTGGCTCCTCCTCCCCCCCCTCCCCCTCCGCCTCCGCCGCCCCCGGCGGCGCCGCAGGTGAAGGCCGTCAAAGTGATCCCCCGGCAGTTTGACGCCGGCAAGCTGCTGGCTCCCAAGAACATCCCCAAAGAGATCGCGGTGATTCGGGAGGACGAGCTGCCGCCGTCTCCGACCAGCGTGGGCGTCGCCGGCGGTATCGGCGCGTTCGCCGGCGGCGGGGGCGGCATGCTCGGCAGCATTCTGAGCCAGGTCCCCACCATGGCGCCTCCCCCGCCCAAGGTGGAAAAAATCCCGCAGCGCTTCAAGGTGGGCGGCAACGTCAAGGCCCCGAAACAGCTCAGCGGCCCTCCACCCCCGTACCCGCCGCTGGCCAAGGCGGCGCGCATTACCGGCCAGGTGCTTCTGCACGCGGTGATCGCCACGGACGGCACAATTAAGCAATTGGAATATGTGGGACACCCCAACCCCATGCTTGCTCCGGCCGCCATGGCGGCGGTCAAGACCTGGAGGTACGAGCCCGAGACGCTGAACGGCGAGGCCATCGAGGTGGATCTTGAGATTACGGTTACTTTTTCACTGCAATAATGGTCCGGCAATCCCGCAAGGGCGGCCGGTTTAGGTTCAAATTCAACTCGTAGGAGAAAAAAGAGATGTTTCTTCAAGTGCACGTTTGGTCGCTCTATCTACTCCAGGAAGGCGCGACGACGATCGGTTGGGATCCACGGTCCCTCTGGGTTCAGATGGGGACGCCGGCGAAACTGATCGTCATCTTGCTGTTTCTCATGTCGGCCTATTCGATTGGCGTCATGATCGACAGGGTCCTGGCCTACAACGCCGCCCGCAAGCAGTCGCGGTTGTTCGCTCCGGCCGTGGCCGGCGCGTTGCGGGAAGGCAAGCTGGATGAGGCGGTGAAGATCGCCGACAGGTATAAGAAGAGCCACTTGGCCAAGGTCGTGGTGGCCGGTCTCCAGGAATTCCAGGCGCACCAGATCAGCGCGGAGATTCCCGGCGAGGAGATGGAAGCTTCCAAGCGGGCTCTGGAGCGCGCCGAGGCCATCGTCCACGCGGAATTGAAGCGCGGCGTCAGCGGCCTGGCGACCATCGGTTCCACGGCGCCCTTCGTGGGCCTGTTGGGAACGGTGGTGGGAATCATTAACGCGTTCAAGGGGATTTCGACGGAGAAGTCGACCGGCTTGGGCGCGGTCGCGGGCGGTATTTCGGAAGCCCTGGTGACGACCGCTATCGGTCTGTTCGTCGCCATCCCGGCCGTGTGGATGTTCAACTATTTCACGAACCGGATTGAAGCTTTCGACGTGGAGATGGGCAACTCCAGCTCCGAGTTGGTGGACTATTTCCTGAAGCGGTCCCAGCGGGGCTCCGGCGTTCGGAAGTAGGAGGCCGAGACGGAATTGGATCCGCGGCGGGTTGACGTTGGGGAAGCCTCTCGGAGACTCCCCGCCGCCGCCGCGGTTCGTGGAGGGACACACGATGGCTAAGAAGGACGAAGCGCGAAGCGTCATCATGAAGCATAAGGCGCCGCCTCCGGTCGCCGACATCAATGTCACGCCCATGGTGGACGTGATGCTCGTATTGTTGATCATTTTCATGGTCATTACGCCTATGCTCACGCATGGCATTACGGTCGCGATGGCCAAGACGAGAAACCCCATTCCCATGCAGGGGGCCGACAAGAGCGATGCGATTCTGATCGCCGTGGCGCACGATGGAAAGGTCTATTTGGGTACCACGCAGACCGCGGCGGAGGATCTGGCCCCGAAGGTGAGGGACCTGCTCACCAACCGGACGGACAAGATGGTTTTCGTCCGCGCCGACGCGCGGGCGCGCTACCAGACCGTTGTGGAAGTCGTGGATAACCTGCGCGCGGCCGGCGTCGACCAACTGGGTCTCCTGACCGAGCAGATTCAGGAAAAGACCAGGCCCGACGCTCCGGTCGGGCAATGAGAACCGGGAAACTAGGAGCGTAAAGGAGCAATCTTATGTCAATGGCAGTCGGTGGACCAAGCAGTGGTCCGAAATCCGACATCAACATGACGCCCATGATCGATGTGCTGCTGGTGCTGATCATCATTTTCATGGTGATCACGCCGCTGACGCCGAAAGGGCTCGAGGCGTTGGTGCCTCAGCCGCCGCCGCCCGGACAGGTCGCCAATGCATCGGATCTGCGCACGGTGGTGATTGTGATCGACAAGGATCACAAATATGCGATCAACCAGGAATCGACCGACGAAGCGCGCCTGGGATCTCGCCTGGAGGAGATCTTCAAGACGCGCGCCGAGCGCGTGGTCTTCGTCAAGGCCGACCCCGACGTCGAATTCCGCTGGGTGGCCGAAGCGATCGATATCGCGCACGGGGCCCAGATCGACAAGGTCGGCCTGATCACGGCGTCCATGGAGGCTGGGCAATGAGGCGCGCACCGATCCTGGTGATGGCGGCGGCCCTGGCGCTCGCTTTCGGCGGCTCCGGCTGCAAGCAGTTGCAGTCGCGCGACAATCTCAACAAGGGCGTTCAGGCGTTCAAGAGCGCCCAGTATCCGCAGGCCGTGGAGTTCTTCAAGACTGCGGTGGAGCTGGACCCCACCTTCCTCACCGCCCGTCTGTATCTGGCGACGGCGTACATGCAGCAGTATATTCCGGAGGCGGAGTCGCCCGAGAACAAGCAGATGTGGACCGCGGCGCACGATAATTTCATGAAGGTGCTGGACCAGGATCCGAAGAACACCGTGGCCATCGCGTACCTGGCTTCGCTATATCTCAACGAGAAGGACTGGTCCAACGCCCGGCAGTGGTACGAGAAGCAGGTCGCGGTGGAACCGAACAATCCGGTCGGCTACTATAGCCTCGCGTTTATCGCGTGGTCCGAGTGGTATCCGAAATACGGCGAGGCGCGGGTCAATCTCGGCATGAAGCCGGACGACCCCGGCCCGATTAAGGACAAGAAGGTCAAGGCGGATCTGAAGGAACGCTTCGGACCCCTCATCCAGAGCGGCATCGACAATCTGGACAAGGCGTTGAAGCTTGATCCCGAATACGACGACGCCATGGCGTACGAAAACCTCCTGTACCGCGAGCGCGCCGACCTCGCCGACGCCAAGGCGGAATATGAGGCGCAGATCAAGATCGCCGACGAGTGGATGGACAAGGCCCTGGCCACAAAGAAAATCAAGCTCGAACGCAAAACCAAGAAGAGCCAGGCCGGCGGCATCACGACCGAAACGCCGCAGTAGCCGCCCGGTCGCAGTTCGCGTAGTCTTCCGGGGAGCCGCCCGCAGGGGCGGCTCCCCGCTTTTATTTTCTTCTCCGTTTCCCTCCGCGAGTCCTCCGCGTCTCCGCGTTGAAGTCCTGGCTGCGCCCTGCCCCCTCTGCTCCCGCCGTGCCAGGCTTCTATTGCGTCGCGATTCCTACTGCTAGAATCGAGATAGCGTGCCGTCCGATTCCGCCAGTCCCCTGGAAACAGCCGCCGTCCCGCCATCCGACGATCCCATCGAGCGGCTGTACCGCGAGCTGGAAGACAAGGTGCGCGAGTACCGTCCCAAGGACGATCTCTCCGCGCTGCGGAAAGCCTTTCGCTTCGCGCGCCAGTGTCATGAGGGCCAGACGCGCGATTCCGGCGAGCCCTACATGGTCCACCCGGCCATTGTGGCGCACATTCTGGCCGGCATGCGGATGGACCTGGTGGCCATCGAGACCGGCCTGTTGCACGACGTCGTGGAAGACACCAGCGTCACCGTCGAGCAGGTGCTCAAGGAATTCGGCCCGGACGTGGCGCACTGCGTGGATGGCGTCACCAAGCTGGCCAAACTGGACTTCTACTCGGCTGAGGACCGGCAGGCGGAAAGCTTCCGCAAGATGCTGCTGGCCATGGTGGAGGACATCCGCGTCATTCTGGTCAAGCTCGCCGACCGCATCCATAATATGCGGACGCTGGGCCACCTCGGCCCCGAGCGCCGCGAGCGGATCGCGCGCGAGACCATCGAAATCTACGCGCCCATCGCCCACCGCCTCGGCATGGGGAAGGTGCGGAACGAGTTGGAAGACCTGGCCTTCCAATACCTCGAGCCGGACGCCTGCCGGGAAATCGCCGCGGACATCGAAGCCCGGCGCCACGCCAGCGAGGAGTTTTTGCTCGAAATCCGGCGCACCCTGGAGACCGAGCTCCGGAGGGAAGGGATTCCCGCCCGCATCGAGGGCCGGGTGAAGCGGCCGTACTCGGTGTTTCAGAAAATGCGCCGGCAAAAAGTCGCCATCGATCAGGTCTACGACCTGACTGCGCTGCGCATCGTCACCGACTCCGTGAAGAACTGCTACGCGGCCCTCGGCGTGATTCACAACATGTGGCGGCCCATCCCGGGGCGGATCAAGGACTTCATCGCCATACCGCGGCCGAACCTGTACCAGTCGCTGCACACTTCGGTGGTCGGCCCGCACGGGCAGACGTTCGAAGTCCAGATCCGCACGGAGGAAATGCACCGTATCGCGGAAGAGGGCATCGCCGCGCATTGGAAGTACAAGGAAGGTAAGAAAGGCCCGACGGCCGACGATCGGCGAATCGCCTGGCTGCGGCACCTGGTGGAATGGCAGCGGGACGTGCAGGACTCCGGCGAGTTCATGTCCACGCTAAAGGTGGACCTGTACCCCGAGGAGGTCTACGCGTTCACCCCGCGCGGGAAAGTCATTGTCCTGCCGCGGGACGCCACCCCCATCGACTTCGCCTACGCCATTCACTCCGACGTGGGGCACACCTGCGTGGGAGCCAAGGTGAACGGGCGCATCGTTCCGCTCCGTTCGGCGCTGCACAACGGCGACATCGTCGAAATCATGACCCAGCCAAGCCACGCGCCCAGCAAGGATTGGCTGGCGTACGTGAAGACGTCGCGCGCGCGCAACAAGATCAAGCACGTCATCAACGCCAGCGAGCGGGCCAAGGCCATCGAGATCGGCGAAAAGTATTTGGATAAGGAAGCGCGCCGCCTGGGCGTGCAGCTTGCGCGGGCCGGGAAGAGCGACCTGGAGAGAGTGGCCGGCGAATACGGGTACAGCAAGATGGAAGACCTGTACGCGGCCCTGGGCTACGGGCGATTCTCGGCGCGGCAGGTGCTCGCCAAGATAGCGCCCGCCGCCGTCCGGGACGACGAGGAGGCCGGGGCCGCGGCCGCGCTCCCGGGGGCCGGGCAGGCGCCGCCGGCGGTCCCGCCCGGCGACGCGCGGAGCCAGGCGGGCGACGTCATCCGCGTCACCGGCGCCGACGATCTGCTGGTGTATCGCGCCAAGTGCTGCAACCCGATCCGCGGGGAGGCCATCGTCGGCTATGTCACCCGCGGCAAGGGCGTCGCCGTGCATTCCAAGTCGTGTCCCAACGTGCAGAACCTGATGTACGACGTGGAGCGCAAGATCGAGGTGGAGTGGGCGCGGGCCGCCTCCGACGACTTCCCGGTCCGCATCGTCGTCCACACCGACGACCGCCCCGGCATGCTCAATCAGCTCACCTCCGTGCTGTCGGACGAAAACACCAACATCCGCGACCTTGAAGCCCGGGGAGATGCCGATCAGGGCGGCGGCGTGGTGGAGATGACGGTGGATGTCCGCGACAAGAAGCAGCTAGAGAAACTGGTGGCCGCCATGCGGCGGCTCTCCGGCGTGCGCGACGTCGAGCGCCTTTTCAGATGAACATGCCTTCTCCCGCGGACCCCCGCCATATCGCCATCTCCAAGTCGAAGGGCATCGCCATCGGCTGGAAGGACGGCCACCACAGCGAATACGCCCTGCAACTGCTGCGCGACGAATGTCCCTGCGCGGGCTGCACGGGCGCGCACGGAACCGAGCCGCGCCCCAAGGGAACCCCGCCGGAGCCGGCCACCCCGTTCCAGATGTACAAGCCGGCGTTGCAGATGCTGAAGGTAGATCCTGTCGGTGGCTACGCCATCCGGATCCACTGGAACGACGGCCACAGCGCGGGCATTTACTCCTGGGAACACCTGCGCGGCATCTGCCCCTGCGCGGAATGCGCGGCCTGAACCCCCGGCCGGCCGGCTCGCCTCGAAAGGTGGGGCAGGCATTTCGGCCTGCCCCCATTAACCACGCCAGCGATTCCACTCTGTTGGGTCGCGCACCCTCGGCTGGCTCTATGCAGTATGATGGGCGTATGCTCCGCTACCATGTTGCGCTCCACCTTCCACGCGCGCCCGGCGAGATGGTGGTTGCGGAGGCCCTCGATTTTCCGGGCGCTGTCACGCAGGGCTTCGATTTAGCCGACGCCCGGTTGATGATCGCCAGCGCGATGGAAGATCTGGCTCAGGGCCTCCTGGAGGAAGGCAAACCCCTGCCGGTCCCGAACCTGGACGCGGGCGCCGATGCCGACCTGATCGAGCTCGTGCCCCTCTCCGTCCACGTTGGGGCGCTCCGAATTTGAAGAGGCATGAACTGATCGGTCACCTGAAGCGTCAGGGATGCCAGTTGGATCGCGAAGGCGCCCGCCACACGATATACGCCAATCCGGCCAACGGCGCAAAGGCTCCGATCCCGCGTCACGCCGAAATCGACAATCGCCTGGCGCAAAAGATCTGCCAATAGCTTGTGATCGCCCCGATCCGCTGATTTCTCGGGTGTGTCGTGGGAGGAGTCGAAACAGCATTGGGAACGTGGTGAACGTCCCCGCCTTTTCAACCTGAATTCCGAAGTTGGACTGTAAGCGAATCGAGGCAGCCGTTTGGTACGAAGCAAGATCAGCCTCCTGCCTTGTATCGGGCATGGCTTCAGCCGTGCCGCAAACCTCGGTAATCAGAGGGCTTTAGCCCCTGCGCTGGTTGACCTTTGACAGAGATTGACGTGTCGGTTTCGCCTTCGCAGGGGCTAAAGCCCAAGGCCTTTCCGAACGGTCCGGCACGGCTGAAGCCGTGCCCTGGTACAAGGCTGTATTCTCAGACCATTGCGCTGTGAAAATCCAACTTCGCCGAAGTTGACTTCGGAATTCAGGTTCAAACCTACCGTAGGCTGCGTTCAAGTCGTCTTATCGAAACTGCTCCGGCGATCGAAGGCCGTCACGCCTGCCGGCTCTGCCGCCGGAGCAATTCCGATCAAGCCTAAGGACTTGGGGGCGTTTGGCTCCACTTCTACGGGTCGGGCGTCACGCGTCGAATGACGTGACGGGGACTTCCCGGGAGTAATATCCCGCAGTGCCGTTCTAGGCCAGTTTCCGAGATTCCCGTTTGAACTAAGCCGCTCGCGCGGCGGACGCTACGCGTGGCTTCTTCCCGAGGCCGTCGCGCGGTAGAGTGCGGGTCACAAGGAGGTCCCTGTGACCCATCTTCGCAAACGG
>JBEKHV010000065.1:0-23224 GCA_050012095.1 Bryobacteraceae bacterium
TCGGACTCTTGGAACGAATGCTAAACTTCTTCATTGCCGGTCTCCTTTTGCACTTCGAGTGCGTATTGGGAGCTTAACGCGTCCCGCTGGAGACCGGCTTTCTCATTCCATCTTGCCGGCGGCGGTTCTTTCTTCGCGATGCCCCGTCACGCCGCCGCCGCCGTCCGGGAAGTGAACGTCAGTTCGCCGGATTCGCCGCCGGCGTCCACCAGCACCGTCTGCCCGTCGCGGACCTCGCCCTGCAACAGCAGTCTCCCCAGCGGAGTTTCGATTTTCTTCTGAATCGCGCGCTTCAGGGGCCGCGCGCCGTAGCGCGGATCGTAGCCGGCGCTCACCAGATTCGTCAGCGCGGCGGCGGTCAGTTCGATGGCGATGCGCCGGTCCGCCAGACGCGCGCGCAGCCGCCCAAGCTGGATTTGGGCGATGCGCTTCAGGTGCTCCTGCGAAAGGGCGTGGAACACGATGGTCTCGTCCGCGCGGTTGAGAAACTCCGGGCGGAAATGACGGCGCATTTCCTCCAGCACGGCTTCCTTCATGCGCTCGTAGCCGGTGCCTTCAAACGCGCCGCGATAATCGAGAATCCTCTGGCCCCCCACGTTCGAGGTCATGATAACGATGGCGTTTTTGAAATCCACCGTGCGCCCCTGGCCGTCTGTCAGGCGCCCGTCGTCCAGGATCTGCAGCAGCACGTTGAAAACGTCGTGATGCGCCTTTTCAATCTCGTCGAACAGGATGACGGAGTACGGCCGCCGCCGCACGGCCTCGGTCAACTGGCCGCCCTCCTCGAAGCCCACGTAGCCGGGAGGAGCCCCGATGAGCCGCGCCACTGCGTGTTTTTCCTGATACTCCGTCATGTCGATGCGGATCATGGCGCGCTCGTCGTCGAACAGGAATTCGGCCAGGGCGCGCGCCAGTTCCGTCTTGCCGACCCCCGTGGGCCCCAGAAAAATGAAGCTGCCGATGGGACGGCTGGGGTCCTTCAAGCCGGAGCGCGCGCGGATCACGGCTTCGGCCACCGCCGTTACCGCCTCGTCCTGCCCGATCACGCGCTGGTGCAGTTCCTCGTCCAGCCGCAGCAGTTTCTGCGTCTCGCCTTCGATCAGCTTGGTGACCGGAACGCCGGTCCAGCGGCTCACTATCTCCGCGATGTCCTCTTCATCGACTTCCTCCTTAATCAGCCGGGAGGCGCCCGCCTGTGTGGAGGACTTCTCGGATTCCTGCTTCAACTGTCGTTCGAGGCCGGCCAGCTTGCCGTACTTCAGCTCCGCGGCGCGGTTGAGGTCGTATTGCCGCTCGGCCTGCTCGATTTCGGTTTTGGTCTGCTCGATCTGCTCGCGAAGCTGGCGCAGGCGCTCAGCGGCGCGTTTTTCCGTCTGCCACCGGGCGGTGAGCGCGTCGGATTCCGCCTTGAGGTCGGCCAGTTCCTTTTCCAATTTCGTCAAGCGGCTTTTGGAGGCGGCGTCGGTTTCCTTGCGCAGGGCCTCGCGCTCGATTTCAAGCTGCATGATGCGGCGGCGGGCTTCGTCCAACTCGGCGGGCATGGAATCGATCTCGGTGCGCAGGCGCGCGGCCGCCTCGTCCACCAGGTCGATGGCCTTATCGGGCAGAAAGCGGTCGGTGATGTAGCGGTTGGAGAACACCGCGGCAGCCACCAGCGCGGCGTCCTTAATGCTCACGCCGTGGTGCGCTTCGTAGCGTTCCCGCAGGCCGCGAAGAATGGAGATGGTGTCCTCCACGGAGGGCTGATCCACCAGCACCGGCTGGAAGCGGCGCGCCAGCGCGGCGTCCTTTTCCACGTGCTTGCGGTATTCGTCGAGCGTGGTGGCGCCGATGCAATGCAGCTCGCCGCGTGCCAGCATGGGCTTGAGCAGGTTTCCCGCGTCCATGGCGCCTTCCACTTTGCCGGCGCCCACCACGGTGTGCAGCTCGTCGATGAACAGGACCACCTCGCCGGCCGATTTCTGCACCTCCTTGAGCACGGCCTTGAGGCGCTCCTCGAATTCGCCCCGGTACTTGGCGCCGGCGATGACCGCGCCCATGTCGAGGGCCACCACGCGCTTGTTCTTCAGCCCTTCCGGCACGTCGCCGCGCATGACGCGCAAAGCCAGGCCCTCGACGATGGCGGTCTTGCCCACGCCGGGTTCGCCAATGAGGACGGGGTTGTTCTTGGTGCGGCGGGAGAGCACCTGGATAACGCGGCGGATCTCCTCGTCGCGCCCGATCACAGGGTCGAGCTTGCCCTGGGAGGCGAGCTTGGTGAGGTCGCGCCCATAGCGCTCCAGGGCCTCGTAGGTGGCTTCGGGATTCTGCGTGGTGACGCGCTGGCTTCCGCGCACTTCGCGCAGCGCTTGCATGAGCCGCTCGCGCGTGAGCCCGAATTCCTTGAGCAGGCGCCCCGCCGCGCCCGAATCGTCGAGGGCGGCCAGCAGGACGTGCTCCACGGAGATGTATTCGTCCTTGAGCTTGCGGGCCTCGTCTTCCGAGGCCGCCAACAGACGGTTCAGACGCGAGGAGACGTAGATCTGGTCGGGTGGGCCGGAAGGGCCGGAGACCTTGGGCATGCGGCCCAGCTCCGCGTCCAGGCGCCGCGCAAGGCCCTCGACCTGTATGCCGGTCCGCAGCAGAATGGAAGCCGCCAGGCCGCCCTCCTGCTCCAGCAACGCATCCAACAAGTGCTCGACGTCAATCTGCTGGTGTCCGTACTCGGTCGCCTTGCTCTGCGCCGCCCGGATCGCCTCTTGCAGCTTCTCCGTGAACCGATTGATGTCCATGGCTCTATTGTGCAGCAGGGGGCGGGCAGGGGGGACGCGCGGCAGCGCTCCGCCGGGTGAGCGACAATGGACTACGGCTTCCGTTTCCGGGCCATAGCTAATATGAAGCCAATGAGCGAAGCCGAAGCCGCGGTGGCCATGGTGCTCGCATCCGGGCCCGAGGAGTCCGTACTCCTGATGCGGCGCACCGAACGCGCCGGCGATCCCTGGTCGGGACACTGGTCCTTCCCCGGCGGCCGGCGCGATCCCGCCGATCCCGACCTGCTGCACACCGCCCTCCGCGAGCTCGAAGAAGAGTGCGGTATCCGGCTCACCCGCGCCGATCTGCAAGCGGAGCTGCCGCGCCGGTTGGCGCGGCGGCGCGCCGGCGCCCATGTCCCCGTAACCCCGTTCCTGTTCCACGTAGACCGGGAACTGGCGGCGGTTCCGGATGAGCGGGAAGCGGTGGAAGCATCCTGGATCCCGCTAAGTTTCCTGCGCGATCTCGGGAATCACCGCATGTTGCCCGTCCCCGGCCTGCCGGCGGAGGTGCGCTACCCCGCCGTGGCGTTGCCCGGCGCCCCGTTGTGGGGTTTCACCTACAAGCTGATCTGCGACTGGCTCGCCCTGGACCCCGGCGAAATCCGTCGAGAAGGCTAGAGGGCATCCGGCGTTTCGCCCCCGCCGGCGCGCCAAGTCACTCCATCTCCCGCCGGAAGATCTCGATGATGTCCTGCCGCGCCAGCGCGGCGGCGATTTCCTGCAGCCTGGGCTCCAGGCTGCTCCTGTCGAGCGACTCGCGAAAACGGCGTATCAGGCGGCGGGCGTCTTCCATGTCCTTGAGACGCTCCGAGATCAGCTTCATGAAAATCAGATCCTCGACGCATGCGACGCGAATATCCGCGCCGGCGATCCGTAAAGGCCGCGATCTCAGCCAGGGCGGATTCCAGTCGCGTCATTTTGATCGGCTCGCGGCCGCGAGCGCGGCTCGCATTCTTTGAACGCCGAGCTTCTCCGGGTCGGGATCACGCAGGCGTTCCTCCGCGTCGACGAAGCCCAGCAGAAAACCCAAGTCGGCGATTACCGCCTCCGCGGAGCACTCGATGGGAGGCTGGCGGGCCTCCCAGTCGTTGAACGCCTCGAACCGGCTCCGATATTGCTCGACGTCCTCTCTTGTCATCACTTGCCCGGCCGGCGTATGGCGATGCCCAGCTCGCGCAGTTGGCGCTCGGAGACTGGCGCCGGCGCGTCGCACATCAGGTCCGTGCCGCGCGCCGTCTTGGGGAACGGGATCACCTCGCGGATCGACGATTCGCCCGCCAGGATCATCACTAGGCGGTCCAAACCGAGCGCGATTCCGCCGTGCGGCGGCGCGCCGTATTCCAGCGCGTCTAATAGGAAACCGAAACGGTGGCGCGCATCTTCGTCGGTGAATCCCAGCGCGGCGAAAACCCTCGCCTGCACGTCGCGGCGGTGGATGCGGATCGAGCCGGAACCCAGCTCCACGCCGTTCAGCACCAGGTCGTACGACCGGGCGCGGCAGCTTGCCGGATCGGCCGTCAGCTTGTCCAGATCCTCGTCGTGCACCGACGTGAAGGGGTGGTGCGCGGCGTTCCAGCGCTGCTCCTCCTCGTCCCATTCGAACATCGGGAAGTCCAGTACCCAGAGGAATTGGAAATTCTTCGGATCTAACAGCTTGTGGCGGTCCTGGAACTTCTGCGCGCAGTACAGGCGCAACTGGCCGCAGGCCTGGTACGCCGTCTCCTGGGGACGGTGGCCTTTCGGTTCCCCCGCCCACGTGGCCAGAGCCAGCAAGTCGTTCTCGCCCGCGCCGCAACGCGCGCGGACTTTCGCCATCGGCTCGGGATAGTCGCGCTCCAGGCGCTTGGCGTCGTCGTAGACGCGCAGGCCGCGCTCCTGGCCAAAGGCCTTGAATTCGTCGCGCTCCTTCCGGCTCGGAAAACCCGTTCCCGGAATGTGGATCGCCTCCAGCGGCATATTGCCGTTGGCCAGTTCCGGCAAAAGATCTTCCACCGGGTGCATGGGAGGCACGCGCCGGTCCGGTTTGTCGGTTCCGTACCCGCGCATGGCGTCTGCGTACGTGAGGCGCGGAAACGGCGCCGCCACGCGGTGTCCGGCCGTCTGGCAGATCCGTTCCACCAGCGGCTCGATCGCTTCGAAGATGCGCTCCTCCTGCACGAACGACATCTCCAGGTCGATCTGCGTAAACTCCGGCTGGCGGTCGGCGCGCAAATCCTCGTCGCGAAAGCAGCGCACAATCTGGAAGTACTTCTCGTAGCCGGCCACCATCAGAAGCTGCTTGAAGAGCTGCGGCGATTGCGGCAGCGCATAGAAGTTGCCGGGCTGCACGCGGCTGGGCGCCAGGTAATCGCGCGCGCCTTCGGGAGTCGAGCGCGTCAGGAAGGGCGTCTCGATTTCCAGGAACCCGCGCCCGTGCAAAAACTCGCGCGTGGCGAAAGCGATCTCCGAGCGCAGCGCCATGTTGCCCTGCATGTGCGGGCGGCGCAGATCCACGTAGCGGTACTTCAGACGGACGTCCTCGGCCACGTCTACCTGGTCCTCCATGGGGAACGGCGGCGTGCGCGATTCGTTGAGGATCCAGATCTTCGAAGCCACCAGCTCGATTTCGCCGGTGGCAAGATGGGGATTGACGGCGTCCGCTCCGCGCAGCGCGACCACGCCTTCGACGGCGATGACGTACTCCGGCCGCGTCTCCTCGGCGCGCTTGTGGATCGCCGGCTTCACGTCTTCGTGGAACACCGCCTGGGTCGTGCCGAAGCGGTCGCGCAGGTCGATGAAGATGACGCCGCCGTGATCGCGCCTCTTGTGGACCCAGCCCATCAGCACCGCGGTCTTGCCGGCGCCGGCGGCGCGCAGTTCTCCGCAGGTGTGGGTGCGTCTGAGGTCGCCCAGAAAATCCAGCGCAACGGAGGTTTCCATAACGGTTCTCTTTGATTCTCAGTTCACGGACGCGCCGAGCCGCGCCGCGATCTCGTCGCTCGTGAGGCTCTCCTGCTCGCCCGTCGACATATTCTTCAACGCGTACCGTCCGGCGGCCATTTCGTCCTCGCCCACGATCAGCGCGAAACGCGCGCCTAGTTTATCGGCCAGTTCCAGCGCGCGCTTTAGCTTGCCTTCGGCGAGTTCTACGGCGATGCCCGCGCGCCGGTACTCGCGCGCCATCGCCGCCGCTTGCCGCAGAGCCGCCCGGCCCAGCGGAGCGATCAGCACATCGAGCGCCGTGCCCGGCGATTCCGATTCCACGCTCATCACCAGCCGGTCTTCGCCGATGGAAAAGCCAATGCCCGGCGCGGGAACCTTCGAGCCCAGCGATTCGGCGAGGCCATCGTACCGCCCGCCGCCCAGCACCGAGTTCTGCGCGCCCAGCGAGCCGTGCGCCACCTCGAATGTGGTGCGCATGTAGTAATCCAGGCCGCGCACCAGGCGCGGCGCCACTTCGTACGCGATGCCGCGCTCGCCGAGAAATTCCTTCACCGCCGCGAAGTGCGCGTGGCACTCCGCGCAGAGGTGATCGACGATGGCAGGCAGCTTCTCGATGATCGGCTGGTCGGCTTCCACCTTGCAATCCAGCACGCGCAGCGGGTTGGTGTCCGCGCGGCGCTGGCAATCGCCGCACAACTTTCCGGCGACGCCCTGCAAGTCCCGGCGCAACAGCTCGACATACTGCGGGCGGCAGTGGTGGTCGCCCACCGAGTTGATCAGAAGCTTGAATCCCGCGACTCCGGCCCGTTCCAAAAACTCCACCACCATCTCGATCACTTCGGCGTCCACCACGGGCGATTCCGAGCCGATGGCTTCCGCGCCAATCTGGTAGAACTGCCGATAGCGCCCCTTCTGCGGGCGCTCGCGCCGGAACATGGGGCCGATGTAGTATAACTTCTGCGTGCCCGGACGCTGGTCGAGCCGGTGTTCGACATAGGCGCGGATCACCGAGGCGGTATTCTCGGGCCGCAGCGTGAGGGAACTGCCATCGCGGTCCTCGAAGGTGTACATTTCCTTGGTAACGATGTCGGTCTCCGCCCCGACCCCCCGCGCGAACAACTGCGTTTCTTCCAGAATCGGCGTGCGGATTTCGTGGTAGTGATAGGCCCGAAAGACCGCGCGCGCCACGGTTTCCACCTGGTTCCACGTTTCGGTCGCTGGGGGTAGTAAATCCCTCGTTCCTTTGACGGCTTTGATCAAGGTGTTCGGAAATTCCATGCTAGCATGGCCAGCGAGCGGACCCGGCCGGAGGGCTGTAGCCGCAACTAAGAGTCCACCGCGGAGACGCAGGGACGCGGAGAATTCGCGGAGAAGATGAAGGTTGGGGTGGGCTGTGGGTGGTGGCTTTGCCCAATCCCGCCGCCGAACGGCCGTCCCGTGGGCGTCAGCCCCTCGAACCTCCGCTTCCTCGGCTGCGCAAACTCCACCAGCAACGCAAGCCCGCAAGCCACAGCCGTACCAAACGTCGTTTTCTCCGCGAATTCTCCGCGTCTCCGTGTCTCCGCGGTGAGGTTTTGGTTGCGGAACAGTAGGCGGACTTCGGAACGGCGCTACGTTTTACAATCGAGTGGTATGCGCAGCAGGCTTCTTCTCTTCTTCTTGATTGGCCCCGCGCTGCTTTCCGCCCAGAAGCGCCCGTTCGATGTCAACGCCATGATGGCGCTGAAACGGATCGCCGATCCGCGGATCTCCCCGGATGGCAGGTGGGTGACGTTCACCGTGCAGACCGTCGACGTCGCGGCCAACAAGAAGCCGCAGCAGATCTGGATCGTTCCGCTGGCCGGCGGCGCGCCGCGCCAGCTCACGCGCGACGGGGACGCCAACCAGCGCGCGCGCTGGTCGCCCGATTCCAAGCGCATCGCCTATCTTTCGGACCGCGGCGGCTCCACGCAGATCTGGACGATGGACCCCGATGGCGCGAACGCCAAACAGATCACCAACTTTTCCACCGAAGCCGACGGCCTCATCTTCTCCCCCGACGGACTCAGCTTCCTGTTCACCAGCGGCGTCTACCCGGAGTGCGGCGCCGACGATGCCTGCAACAAGAAAAACCTCGACGCCGAGAAGGCCAACCAGGTCGAGGCGCGCATCTACGCCGAATTGCTCTACCGGCGCTGGACCGCCTGGCAGTCGAAGCGGCGCACCCATCTGTTGATCGTCCCAGCGGTCGGCGGGGCGCCCCGGGACCTCACGCCCGGAACGCGCGACGTCCCGCCGTTTTCGCTCGAAGGGACGGACGATTACGACATCGCGCCCGACGGCTCCGAGGTCTGCTATTCGATGAACGCCGATCCCGTGCCCGCCGCCAGCACGAACTCCGACCTGTACGTGGTTTCCACCAAGGGCGGCGACGCGCGCAAGATCACCCTCAATCCGGGCGCGGATTCCAACCCGCGCTACTCGCCCGATGGCAAGTACATCGCGTGGCGCGCGCAGTTCCGCGCCGGATATGAAAGCGACCGCTGGCGGCTGATGGTTCTGGAGCGCGCCACCGGGGCCGTTACGAACCTGACCGAGGGCCTGGACCGATGGGTGAACAGTTTCACCTGGAGTCCGGATTCCGCCGCGCTGTTTTTCACCACGGGCGACCGCGGCGCGCAGGGCATTCAGTTGATTCCCGTGACGGGCGGCGCCGTGCGCGTGGCCGCCAGCGGGGCGAGCGAGCTCGACGACATGGAGCTGACCCGCGATGGCCGGACCATGGTCTACACCCAGCAGACCGGAGCCTCGCCGGTGGAGCTGTATCGCGCCGCATCCACCGGCGGTTTGGCGGTGGCGCTGACTCATCTGAACGACCAGACGCTGAACGCGTACCAACTGACGCCGCTCGAGGAGTACTGGGCGGATGCGCCCGATGGCGGAAGCGTGCAGTACTTCGTCGTCAAGCCCTATGGCTTTCATGCGGACGCCAAGTATCCCGTGCTGGTGCTGATCCACGGCGGCCCGCAAGGCGCCTGGGGGCACTCCTGGACCTATCGCTGGAACGCGCAGGTATTCGCCGCCGCCGGCTACCTGGTCGTTGAACCCAATCCGCGCGGCTCCACGGGCTATGGCCAGAAGTTCATCGACGAGATCAACGGCGATTGGGGCGGGCGCCCGTACAACGACATCATGGCTGTCACCGATCGCGTCCTCGCCCATCTGCCCTATGCCGACCCCGACCGGCTGATCGCGGCCGGCGGCTCCTACGGCGGCTACATGGTGGATTGGATTCTCGGCCATACCCAGCGTTTCAAAGCGCTCATCTCCCACGCCGGCGTCTACGACCTGCCGAGCGAGTTCGGAGCCACCGAGGAACTCTGGTTCCCGCTGTGGGAGATGGGCGGGACTCCCTGGGACAAGCCGGACGAATACGCGAAATGGTCGCCCAGCGCGTACGTCAAGGATTTTCACACGCCCACCCTGGTGATCGCCGGCGAGCGGGATTTCCGCGTGCCGTACAGCCAGTCGCTGCAACTCTTCACGGCGTTGCAGTTGCAGAAGGTCCCCTCGAAGCTCGTCGTCTTCCCGGATGAAGGGCATTGGGTGCTGAAGCCCCAGAACAGCGTGCTCTGGTATAAGACGTTCCTCGACTGGTTGGGTTCCTGGGTGAAAAAGTGAAACGGACTGTACTGGTATTGGTTGTCCTCCTGGCCGCCGGAGGAACCGCGGCGCTGTACTTCCGGTCTACGCACACGGCCTTGACCGTCGCGCCCGCGCCTAAGACCATCGGGTTCGCCACGCCCTTCTCCGTGCGCGCCGTCAACCCGCACGGCGTGCGCCGCCTGAGCGCATACCTGGAACAGGATGGCGCCCGCTACCCACTCTTCGAGAAGACCCAGCCCGCGCGGCGCTTCTTCTGGACCCGCCACGAGCCGCCCGCCACGTTCGCCTTCGAGGCTGGCAAGAACAAAGCGCCCAACCTGAAGGAAGGGAAGGCGCGCCTGGTGGTGGAGGCGGTCTCGAACGATTTCCGCGCCGCCGCGGACACCGCCGCGTATGACGTCGCCGTGGTTCTCACCGCGCCGCGCGTGGTCCCCGATGGCTTCCAGCACTACGTCAACCAGGGCGGCATGGAACTGGTGACCTTCACGGTTGGCGGGTCGTGGAACGAGGCCGGCGTAAAGGTCGGCAAGTACGAGTTCCGAAGTTTCCCGCTGCCCGGCCGCGGTCCGGACCAGCGCTTCGCCATGTTCGCCTATCCCTGGGATCTGGAACCCGGCATCGAGCCCGTGGTATTCGCCCGCAACGCAGCGAATACGGAGGCCACCGCCCATTTCTGGTTCAAGCTGTTCCCCAAGAAGTTTCGCGAGCGCGACTTCCCCATTGACGACGCGCTGATGGAGAAGCTGGTGAACTCCGTGGACCCCACCGGCGCATTGGCCCCCGGCAAAGACTTGCTCTCGCGGTTCCTCTTCATCAACGGCGAGCTGCGCCGCAAGAACAACCAGCAGCTTGCGGACCTGCGCTTCAAGACCGAAGAGAAGGTCCTATGGAACGGCCCCTTCCTCCACTGGGGCCAGGAGGAAGCCAATTTCGCCGATGTTCGCGACTACATGTCTCACGGCCAGAAGATCGACCGGCAGGTGCACCTGGGATTCGACCTCGCCGACGTGGCGAACGGCCCCGTGAACGCCGCCAACGACGGCCGCGTAGTGTGGGCATCCGGCCTGGGCATCTACGGGAACTGCATCGTGCTGGACCACGGCTACGCGCTGCAATCCATTTACGGGCACATGCAGGAAATCGACGTGAAGGTCGGCGACCTGGTGAAAAAAGGCCGGAAGATGGGCATCGCCGGCCAGACCGGCCTGGCTGGCGGCATTCACCTGCACTTCAGCATGCAAATCGACGGCGTCCAGATCAACCCCCGCGAGTGGTGGGACGAGCACTGGATCAAGGACCGCATCCAGAGCAAGCTCCAGTAGCCTTTCATCCGCGACCATCGGCTTCGAGCAGTTGGCCGCCGACCTTCGGAAACCAAGCAAGAGCCTCCATCGCATGCTCGGCCCGCGCGGCAACCCCAACACCGTCAACTTTTTGCGATTCTCCAAGTGCTTCAGAAGAGAGTCGGCGTAAGGTTAACCGTGAAAGCCGCGTAGCTTGCGGCAAGCCTTTGGGCCGGCCGGCGGCATTCTGTCAGGCGCACTCTGTCCCCATTCTCTCCAGAAGACCCCGCAGTTGACTTATCCGGAGCGGCGAAGTAAACTGCTCTTCGACCCATGCTTGCTTCAAGATCGCATTCATTTCCTATACTTCTAACGTTGCTGACCGCCTCCGGCGCTTGGGCCGCGAAGGACTCGTGCTTCGAATGCCACAGCGTGCAGGAGGGTATGAGCATTGTCTTTAAGGATGACATCCATTACAAATATGGAATCGGTTGCGCCGATTGTCATGGCGGCGACCCACGGGAGGACGACGGGAATCTGGCCATGAACGTGAGCCGTGGCTTCAAGGTCCGCGTTACGCGCGAGGACACGCCGGAATACTGCGGGCGCTGCCACAGCGACGCCGCCTTCATGCGCAAGTACAAGCCGGGTCAGCGCGTCGATCAGCTTGCCTTGTATCGCAAGAGCGTCCACGCCGAGCAGCTCGCCACAGGGAATACGAAGGCCGCCAATTGCATCGACTGCCATGGCGTTCACAACATCCGGGCGGTGGCCGACCCGCAGTCGCCCGTGAACCCATCGCGCCTTGTCGGCAAGTGCGGAGCCTGTCACGGCGAGATCGCGGAAATGTTCCAACAGAGCCGGCACGCAAAGGTTTTCACAACGAGTGGAATGGCGGGCTGTTCCGTTTGCCACTCGAGTCATGGCGCGGCGCGGGCCGGCGTCGCGGCGCTCACCGGCGCGAAACCCGTCTGTGCGCGATGTCACTCGCCCAGCTCGGCCGCCGGCAAGGCTGCGGCTGTCATGACGAAGCAGATCGCCGGTCTCGCGCCCGCGGCTCAGCGCGCGAGCGCACGCGAGGCCGCGCATGCTCTCAGGCTGGCGCCCTGAGTGTACGGCGCCGCGGTTTCAGCGTGAATCGAACTTCGAATTGCAAGGGGGAACAATGGCTCGAACGAATCGACGCGACTTTCTCTGGCAGTCTTTGGCCGTCGGGTCCGCTGCGGCTTTACCAATAACCGCATGGCCGGCGCAGCCGCGCCGCCCCAGCGACATCATCGAACTGGGGCCCGCCAAGGTGAGAGTATCGCGCCTGGCTGTCGGCACCGGCACTTTCGGCGGGGGCAATAGCTCCAATCAGATGCGCAAGCTCGGCGCCGAGGGCATCGCGGACATCTGGTGGAACGCCTACGACAACGGCGTCTTCGTCTGGGATACCGCGGATGGCTATGGCAGCCATGCCGCCGTCAAGGCCGCTCTGAATCTGAAGAAGATGCCGCGCGAGAAGGTCACCATAATGACCAAGACCTCCACCCCCCGCACCGCCGAACAGATGAAGGCGAGTTTGGATCGCTATCTTCAGGAGATGGGGACGGACTACATCGACATCGTTCTGCTCCACTCCCGGATGAGCCCGAACTGGGACGAATTGGACAAGGGCCTGATGGATGCGCTGTCGGAAGCCAAGCAAGCCAAGAAGGTGAGGACGGTCGGGATCAGTTGCCATTCCTCGGGCGCCATGAGAGCGGCTATAAAGAGTCCCTGGCTCGAAGTCTGCCTATCCCGCATCAATCCCGCCGGAATTCGCATGGACGCCCCCACCGAGCAGGTCCTTCCACTCCTGGCCGAGTTGAAAGCCAACGGCAAGGGCGTCATCGGCATGAAGATACTGGGCGAGGGCCAGTTGCGCGACAAGGTGGACGAGGCGCTGCGGTTCGCCGTGACCAGGGATGCGGTCCACGCCTTTACCGTCGGCGTGGAGAGCCGGGACGAGCTCAAAGACCTTCTGGAGCGTATCCCCAAAGTCTCCCAGCCGGCGTAAGACTGGCCGGCGGGTGCACTAGCCTGCGCACCGGCAAGAGCTCGGTGGGCGCCTGCCGTAGTCCATGCGCACGCTTCAAGAGTCCGGACGATGGTGTTAAGCCGATAGGATTGCGGCAACCGCGGGACGGCGCGTTTCCTGGATTTCCCGGCCGTTCCCTGTCTCCATTCACCGCTCCTGCCACCCAATAACTCCTTTCTTTCCCTCATCTCCCCTTGCCCAATTTCAGACTCCAGCCCCTCCCCGTGCTACCTCTCAAAGCGGAAGGATATCTACAATGTCAAGCACCCCGCGCCTCGTCTCCCCCCAACGCATCGCCGCCGGGGCGCCCTCTGGGCCCGCCAACGCCGCTAAATCCACCGGGCCACGCACCTCCGCAGGCCGGGCCCGCTCCGCCCAGAACGCCCGCAAGCACGGCTTCACCGCCTCCACCTTCGCCGTCGTCCGCCTCGAAGACCTCCAGGAAGTAGACCATCTCAAGCCCAAACAACTTTTTAATCAGCACCATCAAATTGAAATCGGAACGATGAATCGCTTGCCTATCGTTTTGTCGGGAGCTGCTGGCAATCGGAGTTCTTAGAGGTCGCGCTGTGCGAAGTGGTAAATGGCAATGCCAAGAGCGAGGAAGAGATAAAGAGCCGCGTAGGCGATCATCGCCGGGCTGGGAATGGAAACATCCGAGAAGATTGCGAATTGCGGCAGAGAACCGCTTAACGGGGACTCCATCAGGAAGGCCGCGCGCCGCCACACCGCTTCGGTCGGCATCACGAGGCTGGCCACAATGCCCACCATCGCCAGACGCGAACCTTCGGTGAAACCGCTCATCTGCTCCAGCCACCCGCCTAGGAAAGCCAGACCGTGCAGGCCCAGCACGAGGACGCCGTTGGTCAAAGTCGAAAACCAGGTTCCGAAAAGGAAGCAGACCGAAAGGGCGATGAGGCACTCCAGGAACACCAGCGCCGCGCCCTGCGCGGGATGTTGCGGAGACAAGCCCGCGATCTCGAACGTTACCGCTACCATTCCTCCGAACATGAGGGCGACATAGACTGCCAGCATCCCGGCGAAGCCCATCCACTTTCCGATGACGATTTGCCACCGCGCCATCGGCTTGGCGGCGATGGCGTGAATCGTTCCGGAAGAAATCTCTCCCGCGATCGTATCTACCGAGGTAAGAATAGTCATTACCACAGCAAGAAGATCCACCGTGTAGAGGCCGACCATGAGCATGCCGCTCAGGATCTCATACCGGATGAACGCCGGAGCGTCGGTACGGCTGAAGTCCGAGATTTGAATATGAAGCCCGATGCCAAAGATGACCAGAAAACCAAGGCCGGCTAGTAGCGCGGTCCATAGGATTTTCTTGCGCGCCGCCTCCCGGAAGGTGATTACAGCCATGATCCACGCGCTCATCCAACCCTCACGCTTTTCCTCATCGGCCTGTGTCCCGCCCTATGATGCTAACAAACAACTCTTCCAACGACATTGGGCAGGGTGTGAACTCGTAGACATCGGCCCCGCTAGCGATTAGATGCCTCAAAACCTCGGGCAATGCGTCGCGTGAGCGCACTGTCAGTGTGAGGCTCTGGTCCCCGACGACCGTGGAGCTACTCCAGGCCGAAAGGCGCTGGACAGCCTCCGGATTCAGGTTGCGTGCGCGTACGATCACGCGAACCTCCGTTTCATCCACCATTCGCAGGTCGCGGCTGGCGACCACTTCCCCTTCCTGGATGAACGCAACCTGATCGCACGTGATCTCGATTTCGCTAAGCAGGTGCGAATTGAGGAAGACCGTGGCGCCGCGCTCGCGCTGCGCGCGGAGAATGTCGCGCACCAGACGCCGGCCCATGGGATCGAGCCCCGAGGTGGGCTCGTCGAGAAAGATCAGGTCCGGCTGGTGAATCAGCGCCTGCGCGAGGCCGATGCGCTGAAGCATGCCCTTGGAGAAGCCCTTGAGACGCCGGTCGCGATGGGGCGCAAGGCCCACCAGATCGATCAATTCGGGAACGCGGCCGCGCAGGTCGCCCGCGGATACGCCGCAAAGCCGCCCATGCAGGCGCAACAATTCGCTGGCCGTGAGCCATTCGTAGAATCGGAAATCCTCGGGCAAGAATCCGATCCTGCGGCGCGCCCCTACGTCGCCGGCGGGCCGGCCCAGGACAGAAGCCCTTCCGCCGGTCGGCTTGACCAAGCCGAGAAGCAGCCGAATCGAGGTGCTCTTTCCCGCCCCGTTTGGCCCCAGGAATCCGAAGATTTCGCCGCGCCGAACCTGTAAGCAAAGATCGCGCACGGCTAGCTTGCTCCCGAAGGCCTTACGCAGGTTTTGCGTTTCGATCGCGAATGCATTCGAATCAGACAGGGCCGCCCTCCTGGTCCTACTTCAGAGAGTCCGCCAGCGCCACCGCGCCGCTGGGATCTCCAAAGCCCGTCAGAGCGTAGGACATTCCCGCCTTGGCCCAGATCAGCGTGTATCCCGGCCCGCGGTGGCCGGCCAGCGTGAGAAGCGTTCCGCGCGAGCCGGCGACCTTCACCTCCTGGTAAGACCGCAACTGGCGCGGCACCGACAAGGTCAGAGTCGATTTCCAGTCGACCGTCCGGAAAAACTGATGCGCTTCGTCCTCGGACATCCCGGCGGCCTGAAGACCAACCTCGGCCAGTTTTTGAACGTCAAGACTCGCCGGAAGGTCTACCACAGGGCTGGGGCCTTCGCTGAGCCGCACGCAATCCGCGTACTGTCCGGTGGCTGGGGCGGTTTCGATCACCTGACTCGCGATCGCCTTGGTCGCAGTGACCGGCCCAGGACACTTTCCATATTGCGCGTAAAGCGCACGGGAAATCTTCACCGAAAACGCGGCCCCATCGAGCGAAGCGGGCAGGGCGATCTCTGGATGGCCCGCGGCCTTCAGGATTTCCTCGAGCCGGGAGCGATCCACGGTCATCTTCAACTCATGGCGTCCGCTCACGACTAATTTGGGCGGGTCTTTCCGAGCGGTCAACAGCTGCACGGGAAACCCCGCGGCCGCTGAGGCCGCAGACTGGTCCGACACGGGCTGATTGGCCTCGTTCACGGTCACGTCCACCTTGTCGGAGATCATCTGGGCCACCATCTGGTGCAGCGCCGGATTGGCGTTCGCATCGAGAAACGGCGAGAAATCCAGGCTCACGGCTTGAACCTTTTGGACGCGCAAAGAGTTCAGCCATCGCAGCGCAAGCCTTCGGCCGGGCGTGGTGGCCAACGATCCCGCCACAACAACCGCCACGCTGACGGCGACCCAGAACGGGCGCTTGGCAAAAACAGTGGTCATGACTACGCTCCTCAGCCTTCCAGGGCGCCGCATTCAGCGTCCGTATACCAGCAGGCGGAGGGTTCCAGGCTTCGGGGTAGGCCGCGCATTCGCCGGAGGCGCGCCGCCGGCGGGTGGCTCAAAGTCCGCGGTGTCCACCAGCAGGTTGTGCGTCTTGGGATCGAGCGCCATGGTCTTGGCCCCGTACTCGGTCTTCACGGTCTCCACGGCGCTCGCCTTGTCCGGAGAATCCTCGTGGAACACATGGATGGTTCCGTCGCCCGTGGAACACGCCGCCAGCTTCGTCTCGGGATCGAAGACGCTGGTATCCACGCGCGCCCCGATGGGAAACGAAGGACCGATGATTTTTCCATTGTCCGCGTTCATGACCACGAAGACCGCGGGGTTGCGCGCGCCGATGAACAGACGGCGCGTCTGGCGGTCCATGGCCATGGAGACGGGCTGCCCTGCCGGGGCCACGGGCCAGCGCGCGGTGATCTTGAGCGCGCGCGTGTCGATGGCGATGACCTCGTTCTTATCTTCCAGATTGTTGTAGATCATGCCCCGGCCATCCGCCACGGCCTGTTCCGGCGCGCCGCCCAGCGCCAGCGTCGCAACCACCTTTCCGGCGGCCGGGTCGATGACGCTGGCGGTGTTGGGATCCCCGTTGAAACAGAACACCCGCTTGGAAACGTCGTCGTAAAGAATGGAATCGGAATCCTGGGCGGTTTTGACGCGCCCGAGTTCCTTCAGCGTTTTCAGATCGAAGATCAGGACCTCGCCCGCGTCTCCGTCGCTGATAAAGCCGCGGCCCAGATCGGGGACCAGGGCAACGCCGTGATCCCGCTTCAGACCGGTGACATTGCCGATGACCGCGTAGGTGTCGGCGTTGAGCACGGTGAACTCCGTTCCGCGCGAAACATACACGCGGCGGGAGGCGGCATCGAAGGCGAGGTAGTCGAAATACTCGCCGCCGCCCGGCGCCGCAGCCAACGGGACTGTGCGGAGCAGATGATAGCCGCCGTTCGGCGGGGACCCGAAAACGGACGCGCCGAGGACCAGGCAGCCCAAGCTAATTGCGAACAACCCGATATCACGTTTCATACGAACCTCCCAAAACAAAGCTTACGCTATGCGTCATTCACCGGAGAAAATGCCGCAGCCCGCAGAACTTAAGACCATTGCTTCACCCCTCATTCCGGCGCCGTCAGCCTTCCCGAGCGTTTCCTGCTGCCCGCCGTTCTTGCCGGCGTAGCCGCTTCATCCATCGTTTCGCTTCTTCATACGCGGCAATCCGCTTTCCCCAGAGTCTCCCACCGCTTGACCGCCCGTCGCGCCGGCGGAGGCGGGAGGCCGCGGCTGGGGAAGCGTTGGCATCAGAATTTCAGTCTCGCCGTGAGCTGCAATCGGCGCGTCGGTAG
This sequence comes from Bryobacteraceae bacterium, assembly GCA_050012095.1. Classification (GTDB taxonomy): domain Bacteria; phylum Acidobacteriota; class Terriglobia; order Bryobacterales; family Bryobacteraceae; genus BOG-224. The sequence goes on from JBEKHV010000065.1 coordinate 17,386, forward strand.
CGCGGAGACGGCTTTCCCAAAGAACGGCGAACTCACATTTCCGACATGTGCCGCGAAGTTGACGTGGTTCATCACATTGAAAGCGTCGAATCCCACCGTGGCCACAGGGCCTTTGGCGTCCTTCGACTTACTCAGATTGAAGTCGCGAGACCAGCGCAGGTCCAAATCTGCGTAACCCGGGCCCTGGAGGCTGTTCCGGGCAACCCCGGGCGGACGCGCGTTCGCCATCCCCGTGTGATACGGATCGGTCCCGGTCGTCATCGTATAAGGCGCGCCGGTACTTAGCGTGAGCCCAACGCCCAGGTTCATCTTTTTGCGGACGGCGAAACTGCCCAGCATATTGAACTTGTGGCGTTGGTCAGAGTCGGCCCGGGCCCACTCTCCCGAGAGGTCGTACTGGTTGGCCGGGAACCAGGTGATGCCGCCGGTGTTGTTCTCGGTGCGGCTGAAGGTGTATTGCGCCAAGCCGGTAAAAGAGCGGGTCAGGCTTCCCTGAAACATCACGTCGAGAGCGTTGGAGATCTGCCTTCCGGCGGACTCGATCTGCCGCAGGATCCCCACGGCCGGATCGGGACGATCCAGATAATCGGGCGGCAACGGCGCATTGACGTCCACCGAACGGAACAGGTCTACCCCGACAGCGCCCCGGTAGCTTGTCGAAATGGTAGCCTTCTCGCCGATCTGGCGCTCCACCGAGAGGCCATATTGAATCGAATACGGTCTGCGCACGGCGGGGTCCAAGCGCACGATTTCCGGCGCCAGGCTCGTGAGTGGTCCGAGTGAAAGGAATGGGTCCGGATAGCTCGGGTTGGGGATGAGGTAGCTCAGCAGCCGCTGGCCGTTATAGAGATTCAGGTCCGCTAATGGTCCGGCCCCGGTGCGGTCGTAGAACACGCCGGCTCCACCCCGCAGCACGATCGTCTTGCTGTGGCGCGGAGCGTAGGCGAAACCCAGCCGGGGCGAGAAATTGTTATCGTCGTGGAGATAGTTCTGCCAGTCGTATCGGAGCCCAATGGCAAGGGAAAGGGTGGGGAGCGCTTTGAACTCGTCCTGTACGAACAGCCCCGTTTCCTTTTGCCAGTACACTACGTGGCCGACGCCCTCTTGAATCTGAAGCTCGTAGGGCCGCTGCGCGGCATAGTCCTGGAGGTCCGAGAAATAGAACGTGCCCCCGAAGTTGTTCCGATTATCGACGCCGCGCCGGCTCCAGTCCGGCACGTTCCAGCCGAATTTCAGCATGTGTTTGCCGGAGGACCAAGTGACCACGTCGTTGAGTTGGATGTGGTTCTCCGTTCGTAGAAGGTCCGTCTGGGCCCCGCCTCCGGTGAACGCTCCTTGCACCACGATGGCGGGGCCGGAGCTGACGCTGGTCATGCCCTGGCGCTCGCGGCCGGCCAGGATCTGAAACTGGTTGATCCAATGGGGCGCCAAAGACAGCCGGTCGTTGACTATGAATTCGCGCTCCCAGTGGTCGGGATTGGTTCCCGCCTCGGGCAGCGTGAGGCCGCCCACCCCGAGGTTGCGGCCCGAGTATTCGCGGTCGTCGTATTGCCAGAACATCGTGTGATCGGGCGTGAGCTCGCGGGTGATGCGCAGGGAGAGCTGGGTGAGGCCTTGCGGGCTGGGAGTATTCTCTTGGACCGGTCCGGAGAGAGTCTGAGCGTAGACGACGGCCTGCAGGTTGTCATCCTGCCGGCTTCCGGAAAAGAGGAACGTCGTTTTGCGGCTCCGTCCGAGGGGACCCATTAGCGAGCCTTCCAGGATGCGCCGTTGCTCCGGAGCGCGGACTCGTGCGAAGTAGTCGCGGGCATTCAGGACCGAGTCGCGGAACGTGAAATTAAACGCCCCGTGATAGGCGGCCCCTGCGTCTTTCGTCACGACCTCGATGCGTCCCTTGCCGGGCCGGGCGAACTCGGCCGAATAGGGATTCTGGTTGATACGGACCTCCTTGATGGCTGACGCGCTCACGCCTAGAGTGTTCACTTGCATGCCATCCACCACCAGCGACGCTCCGCCCGTGCCGACCGAGCCGGCATCGAGGAAGGCGGACATCAGCGAAACAATGTCCTGGTCGAAGACGGGCAACTCCTCCAAGAGCGAGTCGCTCACGGCTGCGGCGTCGCGGTTGCCGGACGGTTCCAGCGAGACCTGGGCCGGGGAGGCGCTAACGGAGATCTCCGAAGTCACGCCCGCGACCTCCAAAGTCAGAACTAGACCGGCGCGCGAAGCGGAGCCAAGCCGCACGGCGGCGCTTGCATCCTTGAATCCTTCGCGGCGCGCCTCCACGGAGTATTCGCCCGGCGCGAGCCCCGAGAAACGGAAGCCCCCAGTGGCGTCGGTCAGAAAGGTCTGGACGGGCTTGCCCGACACGAGGAGTCTGACGTTCGCGCTGGGTACGGGGGCCCCACTCTGGTCGAGCACGGCGCCGGCGATGAAAAGCGAAGGAGGAGGCCCCTGAGCCGCCGCGAAGGCCAAGCCGGACAACAGGGCGCGGATGAAAACCAAACCCGTAACGCTGGCAACGGCTCGCATGGCATCAAAGCCCTAAGCCAGTATGAGAACCTATTCTGAAGAATTCATGAATAACGCGAAGATCCCCATGCTGGCAGGGAAACACGAGCCGTCGATCCCGCGCCGAGCTCGCTCGCGACCTGGATTTCGCCGCCGTGCCGGCGAGCGATCGACTGTGCAATGGAGAGGCCTAACCCCACGCCATCAATCTTCCGGGAGCGATCCTTGGAGATCCGGTAAAAGCGCTCAAAGACATGGGGCAGATCCTCGGGGGAGATCCCGACGCCATGGTCCCGAACCTCGACTACGGCCGCCGGCCGGCCCCCCTGCCCGCCAAGGCCCACGCGCAATTCCACCTCGCCGCCAGGCTTTGAATACTTGATGGCATTATCGAGCAGGATGAGCAGAAGACGCCGCAACGCCTGCCCATCTCCCGACACGGCGCAGGGGGTCAACCCCTCGTCTTTCAGCGTGACGCCGGCCGCTTCCGCCAGCGCGCGAGCATCGGCGCAGGCGTTCTGGGCCAACTCGGCCAAATCAACAGGCTCGCGAATCGCGTCCTCGGCATTGGCATCGGCGCGCGCCAACAGCATTAAATCCTCAATCAGCCCCGTCGTCCGCTCGCTTTCCGCCAGAATACGGTCCAAAGCCTCCGCGTACTCCTTTTCGCTGCGTGGCCTCTGGCGGGCCACCTCCGCGGTGGTGCGGATGATAGCGACCGGGGTGCGCAGTTCGTGGGATGCGTCGGCGGTGAACTGCGCGATACGACGAAACGCGTCTTCCAAGCGCGCAAACATGGCGTTCAGGGTCGCGGAGAGTTGGTCGAGTTCGTCTCCGGTCTCGCGAAGGGGCAGCCGCTCAGAGAGGTTCTGCGCCTCGATCTCCCCGGCCAAGCGAGCGATCTGCTCGACTGGGGCCAAGGCGCGGCGGCTCATCCAATAGCCGCCTGCGGAAGCCAGCAGAAGGAGAATAGGGCTGGCGAGCAGGGCGGTCCAGGTGAACCCATTGAGCATCTCCGTGAACTCCTCCAGCGGAATTCCGATTTGGATGACGCCAGGCGGCGTCGCCGCCGACAGAACACGGACCGATTTACCGGCTTGCGCTATGGTTTCAAACCGGCCGCGGCTGGGGAGGCGGGACGGATCGGGTGGCGTGGCGCCCCAACCGGCCGTGGCGGGAGATTGATAGAGCCATTGGCCTGCGCCATTGGCGATACGGAACCGTGTTCCAGCCGGCGCCAGTGCGGCGTCTTGGACTAGTTCGTTCACCGGCGTCTCCCCATCAGAGGCTCGCTGCCGGAGGAAATCCGCCATCGCCTGGAACCGCGAACGCAGGTCCTTGTCCACGGTATCGGACATGCTGTCTCGAATCGCCAGCCATGCGCCGATCCCCACCGCAGCGAAGGTCACGGCCAAAATCGCGGCATACCAGGCCGCCAGACGGAAGCGGATCGATTGCCGGTTCACGGTTCCTCCCGCAGGATATAGCCGTATCCTCGCACCGTTTGGATCAGCTTGTGTTTCCGCCCCCGGTCGATCTTTTCGCGTAAGTGCCTGATGAACGCGTCCACGGTGTTGGCTTCGATGTCCTCCTCAAATCCCCACACGCCTTCAATAATGGCCGATCGGGAGACGGCGTGCCCGGCGCGGCGCATCAGGAATTCAAGGACCCGGTATTCCGTGGCCGTAAGGCGCAGAGCGATGCCAGCGCGCGATGCCTCGTGCGAGGCCGGGTCGAGCAGCAGATCCTGAACTTGCAGCCTAGATTTGGGCGGCTGGGCCGAGCGCCGGGAAATCGCGCGCAAACGGGCCAGCAAAACGCGGAAGGAGAAGGGCTTGGTAAGGTAGTCGTCGGCGCCGGCGTCCAGGCCCCGGACAACATCGCTGGCGGCGTCCCGCGCCGTGAGCATGAGAACCGGGGTCTGCCGCCCAGCCGCTCGCAGCCGGCGGACCAGATCGACGCCATCCATGCCCGGCATCATGACATCGAGAAGAATCGCGTCGAAATCACAAGTTTCGGCCGCATGGATTCCCTCCAAGCCGTCGCTCGCCAGGGTGACCGTGTGGTTCTCCTCTTCGAGACCCTGGCGCAGGGCCTCGCGCATCGAGGGCTCATCTTCCACCACAAGAATCCACACGCCGCGGTCGCTCCGAGATCTATCGTAGTCTACGGAATCTGAAGATTCGCTGAATGTCCGGAAAGCCCAAACGGCAACGGCGGCGGTATGCGCTGGTCGTGGAATCATGCCGCCGGCGAAGTTTGGCGGCAATTACCGCGCAGAGCTGGACTTGATCTTCGCGAAGCCTGACGGAACGCCGCTTCGGCCGAATTCGGTCTCGTCGGTGGCTTCGCTGTTGTTCCGCAGGCTCGGTCTTCGCGAGGGGGACACCTCCGTGGCTGTATCCAGGTCTAGGTCTTAAGGGTCTTAAGGGTCTTAAGGGGTCGGTCTTAAGGGGTCGGTCTTAAGGCGTCTTAAGGGGTCCGTCTTAATCTTAAGCATCTTACATCTTAAATCTTAAGGAATCTTAAGGGGTCAATCTTAAGGGGTCAATCTTAAGAATCTTAAGGAATCTTAAGGGGTCAGACGCATTTTATAGAATCTTAAGGGGTCAGACGCATTTTATAAAGTCCGCCAGCAACTCGGCGACTGGCCAAACCAGACCGCTCCCTGAACTCCCGGTCACCATTCCCGACGCCCCATAACTCCTTTTCTTCCTTCACCGCCCCCTTCTGAATTTCAGACTCCAGCCCCTCCCCGTGCTACACCTCAAGCGGAAGGATACTCACTAATGTCACACACCCCGTGCCTCGTCTCCCCCCAACGCATCGCTGCCAATCGCGCCAACGCCGCCAAGTCTACCGGGCCACGTAGCCCGCAGGGCCGGGCCCGCTCCTCTCAAAACGCCCGCAAGCACGGCTTCACCGCCTCCACCTTCGCCGTCGTCCGCCTCGAAGACCTCCAGGAAATCGACCACCTCAGGCAAGACCTCCTCGCCGTCTACCAGCCCGTCAACTCCCAGGAACTCTTTGCCATCGAGCGCATCGCCCTCGCCCAGCAGGCCATCCTCCGCGCCGCCCGCCTGGAAGCCGGCCTCTTCACCACCTGCCTCAATCAGGCCCTCGAACCCTCCGCCCACATCCCAGACCTCATGAACAAGGAACTCGCCGGCGATGGCGATATCGAAATCGCCCGTGCGCAGAACCGCAACTTCCTGCTGGGCGTGGGCTTCCATCGCATGGCCCACCAGTCCAATAGCTTCAGCTTGTTCCTGCGCTATCAGGCCCAGGCGGAACGCAATTATCGCCGGGCTGTAGAGGAGTTCGAGCG
>JBEKHV010000066.1:0-22969 GCA_050012095.1 Bryobacteraceae bacterium
ATCACCGCAAGTACCCCGTCGGGCGAAGAATCACAGATGAAGAGTTCGCGCATGTCAATCTGAAGCCCAACAAATTCCACGGCGAATGGAACTACACGATCCATCCCCGCAACTCACGCAAGCTGTAAAGGTTATTTATTTACGATTTCTTACTGGCAGGCTCAGCGGCAGGTACTGAAATTCGAGGATCGTCCGAGCCAGCATCCCGCTCGCCCGCACCTTCCCGACCGCGTTCTACCACACAGCGCACTCGGCCGCGGGTTCGACGTCATCGCTCGCCGGGTTCCAGGGCGTCGCCGTGCACGTGATCAACGTATTTATGACTCAGGACGATAGTAGGGTATGCCCAGCTTCTTGGAGATCTGGGCCATGGCGTCGAACACTTTCCTCTTTCCTTCCAGGACCCTTTGCTCACATTCTTTGCGATTGTCCCTCTGGTTTGGAGGTCCGGATTTCAGGGACTCGCGCAGATAAGCCCAGGCAAGTTGGTCGTCCATGCGGGCCAGTTGCCAGAGTACCCGCCATGGCTGGGGCCCGCCGGCGTCTTCGTAAAACGTCCCGAGGTCGGCCCTGCTGACTTCACACTGGTTTTTCCAGGCGAAAATGGCGAAGAACGGCACAGGGTCGTAAGGGTATACTTCCGCGACTTTCGTGTAGAACGCGCGATTCAAGCCCCAGAATTCGGTGCGAACCTGGCTCAATCCGATCTGGTTGAAAACCTCGCCGAGCCCATAATGCGCGATCTGGCAGCGCGCAAACTCGCCAATCAGCTTCTTGGTCCAGTGCTCCTCCTCGCGGCCACCCTCCCCAAGCCGCTTGGGAACGTAATCCCCCAGCACGAGCACCGGCGGAGCGCCCGCGATTTTCGCGCCCATCTCGCGAGTTTTGTTGAGGTCGAGCTTTTCGAACTCGGCGTCTATCGGCAAGTGGACCATCGCGTCGGCGCCCAGCGCGAACGCTGCATCCATGGCCCCGCCGAATATTCCCCCACATCCATCCACCGCCAGCGACAATTCGGCGTACGCGAACGGCGCCTTGTCATGCAACCGGTCCATTTCATCCCGGACTGCGCCTGAGGGCTTGGCGGGCATAGCGAGGAGGAGCACAACGGCCGGATCCTCATTCTGCCATTTCTGTCCGAAAGTGAGAAACCTCTCTATCCCGTCCGTCCTGGAAGGGCGCGGCGTTGTAACAACCACCAGACTCATATAACCTCCTGAGGGACTACTAATCTAACAACTCAAGCGTACTGTGCGGCGCGCGACCGCCACTCGCGGGGGATCAAGTGGCGATACTTAATTTGCGGTCGATTGTCTTTTTGTGTACGATCATCGCCGGCAGCGGGTGGCGGAAGAATGTTTTCATATCAACAAAGGAAAACAGGGAGATCGACGAACTCCGGAACAGCCGCCCTGCGGCCAGCTCGGACGCCGCCTTGTTCCACGGTTCCAGGTACGGCCGGGCGGACGCGGCAAGTTCCGATTCGAAGAAATAGCCCAGAGTCAAATGCGGTGTCCAGTCTGCTAAATTCGGCGTCTTGCCCCGATCGACCATAGGCTGTTCCCGCTCGATCCGCTCCGCGCGAATCAGCGCCATCCACTGCTCCGACTCGGCGTCCGCCGGCTCGAGCAGAGCCACCAGGTCCGCCGAGTGCGTCCGGATGTCCAGCCGCTGAAAACGGAGCCGCAGGGTCCATGGCTGCTCGAGCGACACCACCGGGGACGGAAACCACTCCGGCACGGGCGCGTACGCAGAGTCGGGGAGACCTGCCAGGAACTTTTCGGCTTCTCCCCTCGCCGGCTGAACTAACTGATCCACGTTGGCCTGGTTAATCCCGTCCATGGCGGTAACGTGATAAGAAAAGGCCGGGATGGGGCACATTTGGAACGGCGCCAGTTCCTTGGCCAGCCGTGGCGGGACCTCGGCCAGGGCGCGGTACAACTCGAGCGCCGGGTCTTGCATGTCGCAGTGTACATACTGCAGTCCGTGTACCTCGGCGAGGCTGCGACCCGGATTTTCCAAAAGAAGAGAGCTGCCTCTAAACTCCCCCCACTGCAATGGCAGAACGGTTTTAATCTTCGTATTCCTCATTTTTCTTCTCCTCTATCGGATTCCATCGCCTCCAGAAGTTCCTCCGGAACAGGCTCGCACTGCTCGACCAGCCGGCGTTCCGGATCGCCGAACAGCGGGCTCAGCATGGTGTGCTGAACGGGCAGTCTGCGAATCGCCCGCCAATCAAAGGCATCGAGCGGCAGCCTGACGATCTCCACTCCCCTGTCTCGGGCGTAATTCCAAACTGCCTCCGGCATCACGTAGCCTCCGCCCGCGACCACGATGACGCGCCGGTCGGCCCAGCGGATACCAGCCGCTACCGCCAGGTCGGGACCGAAAAACCGGTCACGCAGTTCGGAGCGCCAAGGCACAACGGAGGGCTTGAATCTGTCCGGCAGTTCGGCCATCAACTTGCGCAGCTCGCGTTCCTCCCAGACAATCCGCCCGCGGAGGCAGTTCGTCGCATATGCTACCGTCTCGCGATTCACCAGGCCTCCGGCTCCCGCCAGGGTCCCCGACTCGGCAATCCAGTAGAAGCTGGAATAAACTCCCGACTCGAAGGTTCCGGCCGCCTGGTGCGCAATTTTGCAGTGCGGCCGGAACAGCCACACCACCGGACATTGGCTTGCGTCCCCGTCGGATGCTTGCGCAAGAAGTTGCAGCCGTCTCCGGTGAACCGGTATCTTAACAAAGAACGAATCGTCCGGCTCCCCCCGCGCCCACGCCGACTCGGTGCGCCGCCATTGAACTCCGCGCCCGAGGTCTCCCTCGAAGCGGCACACTCGAAATTCCGCCGATCGCCGTTCAGCCGTACGCAGCCTGTCGCGTAACCTCCAAGTTCTCATCACCATGGCCCGCTGCAGCCGGTCCTCCGCTGAGGGATACCGGAACGTGGCGCCATTGCGGCGGATGCGCCGCTTTTCCTCTTCGCGGAGTGGAATCGGAGAGTCGTAGCCGGCGAGCGACCGCGATTCCCCCGCCCCGTTTTCGCCCGCTTTCCCCAGCGCGATAGCCCTATTGCCGGCCAGCAGGTAGACTTGTCCCTCGGCGACTGTCAGCCGCGCCTGCGGCTCCTCGGTATCCCGGTCGTACCGGTACCGCAGCGCTGTCCTCTTTACGGTGTCTCCGAACTGCTGGCTCACTGTTACCTCGGCTGAGTCCACCAGATCGCCATCCAGTTGGGGCACAAAGCGCCTCGCCAACATCAGCCGCGCCCCAAGGTATTGCTCCATCGACAGAACCTGCCGCGCCGAAACTTCCTGTTCCTCCACATCCTGCGCCTGCGCCAGCCATTTCTCCCTCATCGCCGACATGGCTTCGCGAATGTCGAAACCGCCGCAGCCGCGCTCCACCCACCACTCCACAAGACCTGGCATGTCGGACCATCTCAAACACCAAGCCTCCGCCCCTCGCATTGCGTGGACTTCCAACTTGCGAAGCGAAGCGGGGACGGCACGCGATTCGGAGAGGGGGCCCCGGCATTCCAGATTTTCAACGATATGGCGCCAGTGGGCCATGCCTAGGATACAGAGAATTCGCCTGCCGCGGTCCAAGTGGCGCCGCAGTGCAGCCGCCATCGCCTCTTCCCTCTCGTCGTCAATCCCCGCAAGCCGGGTCTCCTCGATCGCCGCGCGATTGTCCTCCAGGTACGCTGCCATACCCTGCTCGAGCACGCGATAGGAATCCGGCAGCTTCGACGCCACGCGCCCCCAGCCGAACTCACTTCTCGCCGGCAGATCGATGAACTCCAACTCCGGCACGCGCCCGCCGCAGTCGCGCAGCCTGCCAATGGCCCGCAGGGCGGCAATCATCGAATCGCCCGGCGACAGGGGAATGGCGTATTCCGCCGGGTGGACTTCCCGGCGCGTTTCGTCCGCCTCGAAGTCCTTTTGCCCGATCGAGGCTCCCCGCGCCAGCGCAACCCCCATAGTGGGCCACAGATTGTCGGCTTTCGTCGCCAGGTCGCGAGCGTCCACATCTCGCGCCAACTCAAGGGCCACCACGCCATACGAGCCAGCCATCACGGCATTGTAGGCAATTTGCGCAAAAACCAAGTCGCGGTGAATCGACGGACAAGCGTCCAACCCACCCCACGAGACCAGCGGGCCCGTCGCCGTCATGCCGCGCCCCCTGCTATCACCGTCGCCGCGTCCGCGATCAACCGCAACGCTTCGGCCTTCGAAACCGGGCCCCCGCCGTTGTGCCGGGCGCTCGCGTATTGGATCATCGCGATGGCTTGGCGCGGCGTGACACTACCGGCGCCGGTCCAGCACTTGAATGCGTCGACCAGCGGCGAATCCCCGAACCTGGCGGCTACGATCTTCTGCAAATGCTCCGCGGCAGGGCGATCACACTTTATATGTACCGGCAAACGCGACATTATAAACTCGTACAGCCACCGCCCCTCCCGCCTGGCGTGATCGAGGTCGGCGGGGTTGACCGTTGCGATCACGGCGAAATCAGGCGAGGCGGCAAACTTGCGGCCGACAAGGTCGGAGTCGAAGTACCGGCGCCAGTCAAGCGGCGCGAGCGGAGCCAAAGTCCTGTCGTTGACCTTCCCGAGCTCATCCATCAGGAGAATGCCATTGCCACGCAGCGCGGCCACCACCGGCGACGCCAGCCGGCGGCACCCGCCATCGGACGCCAGCCTCGGGCGAATCGTGATGTCGCCGGGCTCTATATCCATATGGCACTGCAGCGTCCACAACGGCCGCCCCAAGATTCGAGCAACGTGGAAAACCAGCGCCGTCTTCCCCACGCCGTTCCCGCCGATCAGCGCCACTCCCAACCCGGCCGCCACCGCCGGAAGCACGCGCCCCACAAGGTCGCGCTCGTCATCGAGGAAGGGATCCTCGCCGATCGGATCCGGCGGAGGCATCATCACGACGCTGTCCGGATCCCCCTCGACCAGTTCTTTCAGCTCGTAGGCGCGCGCTCCGGCACGCCATTCCCTGCCGTCCGGCGGCATCGCGCCGCTTTGCCTTTCGCTTCCGTTGAGCATTTGGTATCCTTTCACTTCTCCTGCATCTCCAGAGTGTACCGGCGCCGGCGAGATAGCCAGTGATTAGCCGCTAACAAACGATCTTTAGCTGCTAAATAGTGATGCCTGACCGGGCGCACTGGAGCGCTCGCGGATCGGGCGCTTCAGGAAGGAGGCAGCATGCCTGACGGCACGCATCCGGTCGAGAAAATTCCGACCGCTTGGGACTACGATTGGAACAAGGCCCGAAAACCGTACTTCACTTTGAAGCGCGGCTACCACATACCCGACGCGAAGTGGTTCGCGGAAAACGCCACCCACCCGCAATGGGCCCTGCTCGAGTGGGGAAAGCGCATCAAAGAGTCGACTACTCCCGAAACCAGTATCCGTACGGCGTTAATGCTGGCCTTGGGCGTAAGCACCTATGCCATCAGCCACTACATCTACTACCAGACGAACTCTCTTCGTGAGTACCTCGACAAGCGGGAACGGCGGTTGGGGGTCCATTTGATCTGGGCCCTGGACATGCTCTCAGAGTCTCTCGGCAGAAGGCCCGATAAGAAACTGAAAACCTACCTCGGGCAGTTGAGGACCCTTGAGAAGGAAACCAGGCGGCACGAAGAAGGCAAACGCCCCAGAAGGATCGCGGTTCTGGCCGGGTTTGAAGGCGTTCCCAGCCCGCGATTTCACCTCACCGTCCTCGCCGCCATCGTCAAGGCGGGCGAACAGCAGGGCTACGCGGTCGAAATCCATGACGTTGGCGGCAAGGCGGCCGGCCTAAACGCCAAGTTCATCCGTATCCTGCGGACCGGTTCTCTGCAAGGCGTCGTCTGGTTTCGGGCCGACCCCGCCCGGGAGGCTCTATGCTGCCTCGCCTCCTATCCGGACCCCGTGCCAGTGGTGCTCGTCCATTGCGCCCGCCTGAAATACAAGAGGCCGGTGATCGCGCACATCGTTCCCGATCAGCGGAAGATCGCAGAGGGAGTACGAAGGTGGGCCGAGGGCCTGCCCGAAGCCCCCGGCGGCAGCGACACCGTTGTCATCGCCGCGATGGAGCCGGACAACCCCCTACAACCGGATTTTCCACCCCTCGATATTTCGGCTCCCATCTCCATCCGCGAAGAACGGGTCAGCGCGGTTCGCGCCGGCATCGAGGCGGCAGGACTTCGGCCTGAAATGACCAAGGTCGAGGGCTATGCCGCGCACTACTGCTACCAAGTCCACGCACAGCATCGCGCCGCGCGAGGGTACGCCTGCCTGTCCGACGAAATTGCGCTCGGCATACACGGCTATCTGGCCGCGACCGGGGACACCGGCTGCCGGGTGCTGGGCTTCGACGGTAGCGAGGCCGCCCGTAGTCACGGCATTCCCACGTTCGACCAGCACCTGCCGGACCTCGGGGCAAAGGTGATCGATCAGTTCGACGATTGGTTTCTCCCCAAGCAACCGCAGTGGGGCGCGTGCAAACAGGTCTCGCTCCCCGTAACCTTGTCCGGGCTCCACTGATCGGGCGGGCCCACATCGCTCCTTGAGATCGCGGTCACGACGGGAAAGGTCGCCAACCAAAGCACTTCCAGGGTCACTGCAGCGTTCCGAGCCGGTTGTCGGCAACCCGGAAACTGGCCCCAGACGGCGTTCTGGGAAGCATGGCCGGGAGTGGCCCCCCGCAAGTCGCCCTCAGTCCGACGATGCGCGGCGAGACGGCATTCTTGGCTGGCTCGGCGGATCTCCTCGCGGACCACGCGGCGCAGGGTTTCCTCCAGAGGATCTTGCCCCGTCCGGGAATCTGAGGCTGACAACCCGCCGGCCGGGGAACATATCCTGGCAGGTTCGTTCGCAGCCCATCCCGCAGAAAAATCCCTGTGCCCTCTATCGCTTGGCCTTTTCGCATTTCAGACTCAAGCCTCCCCCCGTGCTATACCTCGAAGCGGAGGGATTACCACGCGCCGGTTCCTGCTCCCTGCCGCTGGGCGAGAGTCTCCGCCGCACGCCCGGAGACCGGGGCTCGGTGGCCGAGTGCCCACGGAGGTCTTAGCGGCGGAATGGGTTCGTCGCCTAATGGATAAGTCGCTTCATTTTGTTCGGATTAGGCTTAAGAATGGGTTCGTTGTGCGCCGGGATAAACCGGCATGGAGTAGAGAATGAGAGAGTCTCACAGGAAAGGAGTAGCGAACCATCCTGACCCCGAGTCTTGCATGGTGAGCCGCGAGGCAGCCAGCGAAGCGTAGACAGGGGCATAGGTGGGCCGGGGGATCGAGCTGCGAAAGAAATACTCCGGGACGCCCAACCGGTAACGAACGGTGAAGGCAATACGGACGGCGGCGGTGAACGCGAGTCGCCGGACGGCCCGCGCAGTCAAAGAGCTCGCGCACGTCTAGAAACTTCATGCACGAGAACCGGGAGACCTCCGAGGCGTCTGCACGGGAAACCGGAGCAGACCGGCGGGAGAAGGCAAGCCGTACGGCCCGCATGCACGCCTGGGAGGAGTCGGACTGTGGGGCAGTACCGATGAACCGCTCGAACCAAGGGAGAAGACTCCCGGCGGAGAGAGGGGAGGGAAGCCCGCAGACCAAGGAGCAGTTCACCGCCCTGCTCCATCATCTGACCGTGGGACTTCTGCGAGAGAGCTTCTACGCCCTGAAGCAAGGAGCTGCCGCAGGGGTCGATGGAGTGACCTGGAGGGAATACGAGACCGGGCTGGAAGACCGAATCCAGGATCTGCACAGCCGGGTGCATCGAGGTGCGTACCGAGCGCAACCATCCAGGAGGGTGTATATCCCGAAAGCTGACGGGCGACAACGACCGTTGGGCATCGCGGCCCTGGAGGACAAAATCGTTCAACAGGCCGTGGTGGCCATCCTCAACCAGATCTACGAGGTGGACTTTCTGGGGTTCTCGTACGGGTTCCGGCCGGAGCGCAGCCAGCATGAAGCCTTAGATGCGCTCACGGTGGGAATTACGACGAAGAGGGTGAACTGGGTGCTGGATGCGGACATCCGGGGGTTCTTCGATAATTTGAATCACGAATGGCTGATGAAGTTCATCCAGCACCGCGTAGCCGACCCGCGAATGCTCCGGCTGATCCAGAAATGGTTGCAGGCGGGGGTCTCAGAGGACGGCAGCTGGTCGGAGACGAAAGTGGGCACGCCGCAGGGGAGCCGTAGTCTCGCCTCTGCTGGCCAACGTGTATCTGCATTACGCTCTAGACCAGTGGGTGGAAGCATGGCGGAAGAAGGTGGCGCGTGGGGCGGTGATCATCGTCCGATACGCCGACGACTTCGTCATGGGCTTCGAGGACCGGGCGGAGGCAGAGCGCTTCCTGGCGGATTTGGGGGAGCGGCTGCGTAAGTTCGGCCTGGAGCTACATCCGGATAAGACCCGGCTGATTGAATTCGGGCGGTACGCCGAAGACAGACGCAGGCGGAGAGGCGAAGGCAAACCCGAGACGTTCGACTTTCTGGGGTTCACCCACATCTGTGGGTGGGCACGGCAAACGGGGCGCTTCACGGTGGCGCGCAAGACGGTGGGTAAGAAGATGAGGGGGAAGCTGCAACAAATCAAGCAGCAACTCCGGATTCGGATGCACGCGCCGGTAGGCGAAACCGGGAAGTGGCTCCGGTCGGTCGTGCAGGGATACTTCAACTATCACGCCATACCGGGCAACGGACCGCGGTTGCAGGCATTTCGGGACGGGGTGATCCAGCACTGGCGACAGGCACTCCGCCGCCGGGGCCAGGGTAGGGCCTACGACTGGGATCGTCTGCAGAAGCTGGTGCGCCGGTGGCTCCCATCCGTGCGTATTCTCCATCCATACCCGAACGCGCGCTTTGCCGCCAAGCATCCGAGGTAGGAGCCGTATGCGGGAAATCCGCTCGTACGGATCTGTGCGGGGGGTAGCGGGCGACTGCTAGCTATCCCTACCGCGACTGGTAAATCTTCCTGCGAAGCGCGTCATCGCAGGAAAAGGCCGGAGCGGCCGGAACGCGGGAGTACGGAAGCGCGGGCCCCGCCGCTCCCCGATAGCGGTGGTCCCCAGGGTTCCTTTTGGGTCTACGGGCCGTTCAGACACTGCCGAAAACGTCGGGAGTAGGATCGAAGGTGCTAAATTGGGTACGGGCACGGTGATGCGAAGGCTTTGCGTTGTGGGTGTGGCGGCCCTCCTCGGCGGCAGCGCGCTGGCGGCTCAAGGCGCCGACGCCGAGATACTCGCGCCTTATTATCCGACGCCAGAAACGATCGTCGAGAAGATGCTTCAGTTGGGCGGACTGAAGGCCGGCGAAAAGATGGTCGATTTGGGTTCGGGCGATGGGCGCATCGTCGTCATGGCGGCTCAGAAGTTTCATGCGGAGGCCGTGGGCGTCGAACTGGACAAGGATCTCGCGAAGCTGAGCATGGACCGGATCCGGAAGCTGGGACTGGAGAAAACCGCGCACATTATCAACGGCGACCTGCTCCAGCAGGATTATAGCTTCGCAGATTTACTCACGGTCTATCTTCTGCCGGGGATCATCGACCAGGCGCAGCCCATGCTCGACCGGCAGTTGAAGAAGGGCGCGCGCGTAGTGTCTCACGATTTCGAGTTCAAGAACTGGACCCCGGACAAGGTCGAGAACATAGCCGACGACGGCCAGGGACGCAGCCACACGCTGTTCCTGTACCGGAAATAGCCGTATGCCGCCGTCCTCCAAATCCGCGTGGCCGCGATCCGTCGCCTACGCCCGCGTTTGGCTCGGGACCGTAGCGCTGCTCGCGGTCTATCGCTATCTGCCCGAAGGACCCCCGTTTCTTCCCGTGGCGTTGGGGGCGTACCTGGTTTGCGCTGTGGTCCTGGCGGTTCGCGGCGCGGCGCAGAGCGGGATGCTGGGCCTCTTGGCGCTGTTCGTCGATACGGTCTGTTTCCTGGCGCTGGCGGGTTATGGAGCGGGGATACTCCCGTGGCTGATAGCCGCATTCATCCTCTTTCTGCTCTCCGAAGCGCTGGCGTTTTACGGCCCCGTGGAAGTGGCGGTGGTAGCCGTGGTGGTGGCGGTCTTCTGCGCCGCCTACCCCAACCCGGACCTTCGTTCGCTGGACCGCGTGGCGCTGGTGGGAGGCGCGCTGGCCTGGACGTTTGCGGCGCACAAGCGCCGCCAACTCGCGCGGATCGGCGCCTTGGGCGAGAAGGTGGAAGAGGCGCGAAAGTCCGCCGAGAAGGCGCGCGAGATGGAACGGCAGCGGATCGCCTCCGATTTTCACGATGGTCCCTTGCAGAGTCTCATCAGCATGCAGATGCGGCTGGAAGTTCTGCGCAAGCTGCTGGATCGGGACTTCAGCGCCGGCATGGAAGATCTCAAGCAGTTGCAGGAAGTGGCGCAATCGCAGGTGCGCGATCTGCGGGCCTTCCTCCGCGGCATGCGGCCGGTGGATGTGGACGGCGCCAGCCTGGTGGCCACGGCGCGGCGCGCGGCCGAGGCCTTTCAGAAGGAAAGCGGCATTCCGGTGGCGTTCCAGGGAACCAACATTCCGGTGGGACTGCCGCAGGCGATGACCCTGGAGGTCCTTCAGATGCTCCGCGAGGCCCTGCACAACGTACAGAAGCACGCCGGCGCCACGCGCGTGGCCGTGGCCATGGAGAAGACCGACCGCGGCCTGGAAATCTCGGTCGACGATAACGGCCACGGGTTTACCTTCTCCGGCGCCTATTCGCTGGAGGAGCTGGAGCTGCTGCGCCTGGGGCCAGCCAGCCTGAAACGCCGCGCGCGCTCGCTGAACGCCGAAATGGTGCTGGAATCGCGTCCGGGGCGCGGGGCCGGCCTGAATTTCAAGGTGCCCCTGCCGTGAGCGCCGCGATCCAACGCGCGCCGCGCCGGGCGCCAGCGCGGGTGGCCCGGTGAGAATCGGCATCACCTGCTATCCCACTTATGGCGGCAGCGGGATCGTCGCCACGGAGCTCGGCATGGAGCTCGCCAGCCGCGGCCATGAAGTCCACTTCATCAGCTACGCCAACCCCATCCGCCTGGACCCCGGCACGCCGCGCATTCACTATCACGAAGTGGAAGTATCCACGTATCCGCTGTTTCAATATCCGCCCTACTGCCTGGCGCTGGCGTCGCGCATGGCCGACGTGGCGGAATCCTACGAGCTGGACCTGCTGCACGTCCACTACGCCGTCCCGCATTCCATATCCGCGCTGCTGGCCCAGCAGATGTTGGCTTCCCGCCGGCGCCTGCCCTTCGTCACCACGCTGCACGGGACGGATATCACGCTGGTCGGTTCCGACGAGTCCTATTTTTCGATCACCAAGTTTTCCATCGAGCGCTCCAACGGCGTCACCTCGGTCAGCGAGGACTTGCGCCGCCGCACCGTCCACGTGTTCGGCATTGCGGGAGAGATTCGCGTCATTCCCAACTTCGTCAACTGCGACATCTACCACCCCGATGACGCCAAGACCGGCGCCGGCGCCTACGCGCCGCCCGGGGAGAAACTGCTGCTGCACGTCTCGAATTTCCGCCCCGTGAAGCGCGTCGTGGATTGCATCCGGATTCTCGCCGAAGTCCGCAAGAACGAGCCCGCGCACCTGCTGATGGCGGGCGACGGCCCGGACCGCGCGGCCGCCGAGCACCTGGCGCACCAACTCAAAGTGGAACGCCACGTGACCTTCCTGGGCAAGCAGGACCACGTGGAACGCCTGATTCCGCTGGCGCACGTACTGTTGTTGCCGAGCGAGCTGGAATCGTTCGGCCTGGCCGCGCTGGAAGCCATGGCGTGCGGCGTGGTTCCGGTGGCCACGCGAGTCGGCGGCGTCCCCGAGCTGATCACCCACGGAGAAGACGGCTTCCTCGAGGAGGTGGGCGACATCGCGGGACAAGCCCGACGCGTGTTGTCGCTCCTGACCGACGACGCTTTGCACTACCGTATGGCCAAGGCAGGCCGCTGGAACGCCGCCGAGCGTTTCTGCGCCGAAAAGATCATTTCGCAATACGAGAACTTCTACCGCGAAGTGATCCACGCGGAGGCGTGAGAGGCAGAGGCTGGACGACGCGATGGCCGCGGTTTGATTGCGGGCCAAGTGGGTTTTGGGAAGCCCCCCTTCGAAGAATTTCGTCTGGATAATGCCGGTTTCCGAAGTTTCTAAGGTATCTCAGGTAGTGATAGTTCCTTAAATATCGACTATACTTACCAGTATGCGGGCAAAACGGAGCACTTCAAAGGTGCGCAGCGCCGCACCGCGGAAATCCAATGTCGACGAGCCGCAGGAATGGCCGGAATGGCTTCTCAGGTTGCGTCAACGGATCCGAGAGGAGGGTCCTCTCAAACGCGAGTGGGCCGAAAAGGCTGGAAATCTCGTTCTGGAATTGATGGAATTGTCTGACGAATCGTTGGTTGACGCTGCCGCGGCGCCAGACAATTTCCACGCGGTCCTCCGTGCGATGGGAAGTCCCGAACTTCTGGAACAAATGCAAGCTTCCGATCCTCTTGCTAAAGCATTCCTTGACGGCATTGACGCCCGAGCCCGGCTGATCGAGCAGAACGGCGGCGTGTTCAAGACTGAGCAGGTTGCTGAGTACTTGGGCATCAGCCCGCAGGCCGTGAATAAGAGAAGAGCCTCCTTCCAGTTGCTCGGCTTGACCTTCCGGAGGCGCGGACACGTCTTTCCAGCTTGGCAGTTCGACCAACGGGGCACGGTCGCGGGCCTGCAGGAAGTGCTTCTGGCCCTTGCAGAACACGATGAATGGATGCAGAATGTGTTTTTTGTCAGCCCGAATACCCGGTTAGGCGGCCGCAGGCCGCTCGACCTGCTTCGCGACAAAAAGGTCGCAGAGGTGATCGAGTCAGCGAAAGACTTCGGACAGCACGGAGCTGCTTGAATGTCTGAGCCGGGCCGGCACCCGGAACCGCCGCCGGATTTCCACTCCAGAGTTCTGCCGATCATCTCTCTCGGTGGCAGCTTCTTCCGCAGCCATTATCGCCACCATCCCCCACTCAATTTCGGTCGCACCGGAAGGAACAGATTTGACGATCCGCTCGGCGACTATTCCGTCCTTTATGCTGGCCGTGACCTCTTCGCCGCGTTCATCGAAACGTTCGGCCAGGATACGGGAATTCGGACTCTAACGACCGAAGAACTTAGGTCCAGATCGCTCACCGAGTTCTACCCAGCGGATCCTCTGTTGCTGGTTGATCTCGTGAGCACGGGCTGTCTGGCGCGAATCGGTGCGGACAGTCGTCTCTTCGCCGGTGAGCGCACGGTTGCCCAACGTTGGTCCAGGGCGATCCTTGAGCATCCTAGCGCGAAGATGGCTGGCATTCACGGAATCCTCTACCCGGCGAGACACAACCACACCCGCCATGCGGTGGCGATCTTCAGCAGGAAGAACCTTCCACGGCTGGAAATCATCCAATCGCGTTCCTGGTACGGGGAGGGTGGAGAGAGTCGATCGAACTTGGCGGCTGTCCTCAACCTGTACGGTTTTAGTCTGGTTGAGACTGTAATTCATCCTGAAAGGAAGAAACCCGGCACGGCCGGGACGTTACAGGGCGACTTGTTCGAGTTATAGATTCCATACCCATGCTGGCGCCGCGCGGCAGCGACCGGCAAGCCACACGAAGCCAAAGCCTGCCCTACAAAGTCCGCAAGTGTGCGCGGATATCCGAGGCTGGCAGAATCCACGCGCAGCGCCGTTCGTACCATTTCAGCGAACGCCTCGCGATCAACCTGCCGAGACCGTCCAGCACGAAGTTCCCTCCGAACGTCAACTCCACGCCGACCAGATCAAACCCGCACCGCGGACTCAGAAACGTCGCGAAGCGCCGGTCCGTGAAGTACTTGAAGGTCGCCGCCGACAGATGGTGGCGATGGGACGGGTCCGTGTAGGAATTGTGGGAGCTGAAATGGGGCGTGGTGATGAAGACGTCGGCGCCGGTCCGGCACACGCGATGGACCTCCTTCATGCCGCGCACGATGTCGTCCATGTGCTCGATGATGTGCGACATGTGGACGCGTCCGAACACGCCGTCGGGAAGCGGCCACGGGTAGCGGTCGACGTCCCACACCACCTCGGCTCCCGATTCCTCGGACCAATCCATGCCGATGGCTCCGGGTTCGGCGCGCTTCAACCCGCAGCCGATGTCGAGCGCGGGCGGGCCGCCATCGGTCATGCGGCGCGCGATGAGCTCGCCCAGCTCCGCCTGCGTCATACCACCGGGCCGATCCGCCAGGGAACGAACTCCTTGTGGCCCAGTCGCTCGGCGCAGGTGCGCCGGCCCGCGGCGGTCTCCAGAACGAAATCGAAAATCTCGCGGCCCATCCGCTCCAGCGTCTTTTCGCCATCGGCGATGGCGCCCGCGTTGAGGTCCATGTTGCCCGGCATGCGGCGCGCGGCGTCGCTGTTGGTGCAGATCTTGATTACCGGGATCGAAGGGAAGCCGATGGCGCTGCCGCGGCCGGTGGTGAAGGCGATCAGGTTGCACCCGCCGGCCGCCAGGCCCGCCAGCGAGACCGGGTCGTAGCCGGGCGTGTTCATGAAGACGAAGCCGGGCGAGACCACCGGCTCCGCGTAGTCGTACACCTCGATGAGCGGCGACGTTCCGCCCTTGGCCACGGCGCCCAACGACTTCTCCAGGATGTTGGTCAACCCGGCGGCCTTGTTGCCGGGGGAGGGATTGTCGTCGAAGCCGGCCCCGAAACGTTTCAAGTATGCGCCATAGTTGCGGACGTGGGTCAGCAGCTTCTCGGCCACCGCGCGGTTGCGCGCGCGCTTCACCAGGAGATGCTCGGCTCCGAAAATTTCCGGCGTTTCGGCCAGCGCCGCCGTCCCTCCCATGGCGGTTAGCAGGTCGCAACAATAGCCCAGGGCCGGGTTGGCGGTGATGCCCGAAAACGAATCCGAGCCGCCGCAGTTCAAGCCCAGCACGATTTTCCAGGCGGGCGCTTCCGTGCGCTTCTCGGCCGCGGCGCGGTCGATGAAGCGGGCAATCTCCCGGCGCGCGGCGTCAACCGCCCCGGTGGTGCCGCCGCTCGATTGCAGCGTCAGTCCCGCCAGCCGCCCGCCCGCGCCCCGGTCCAGGTAGTGCGCAATCTGGTTATCCTCGCAGCCCAGCCCGACGATCACGGCCGCAGAAACGTTGGGGTGCGCCAGCACTCCGCCCAGCGTGCGCCGCAGCAATTCCACGTCCGGGCCGGCGGCGTGTCCGCAGCCATCGCCGTGCGGGAACGCGACCACGCCGTCCACGCCCGGCGGCAGGGTTCCGTCCTGGTAGCCGCGGGCGATGGTCTCGACCGTGTGCGCGGCGCAGTTGCTGGCCGCCACGACGGCGATGTAGTTGCGCGTCCCCACGCGGCCGTCTTCCCGGGCGTACCCCAGAAACGTCGGCGCGTCGCCGCAGCGCTGGGGAACGGGGAGTTCCGCGGCGGGAAATTCATAGCGGAGCCGCAACTCCTCGTAGGCCAGATTGTGCGTGTGCACGTGCCGTCCGGCGGGGATGGTTTCGGTGGCGCGTCCGATGGCCTGCCCGTAGCGCAGCGCCATCTCGCCCTGGCGAATTTCGCGCAGCGCGATCTTGTGCCCGGAGCCGATGGCGTCGAGCGCCCTCACCACGCATTCGCCGGCGCGCAGCTCGGCGCCGGGCGAAACGGCCACGCGCGCCACGGCCACGTTATCCGCCGGATCGAGGCGAATCAAGGCGCTGGCGGCGTCCGACGATTTCGCAATATCGACAAGCATCCGCGCTTATATGATCACACAAACGCCGGGATCGCTCAGGAGTGCGACGCGCTTGCTGCCGCCGATGAACGCAGATTGAGAGTAAATGTTTATTCGCGTTTATCCGCGTTCATCGGCGGCTCTTCAGTCTTCGGCGGCCCCTCACCTCAAGCCACCCTGCGCAGCTTGGTCACGCGGCCGATCTCTACCCATTCCACGACGAAGATGTTCCCCGCATGGTCGAAGCACGCGCCATGCGGGCAGACGAACTGGCCGGGAGTGAAAGCGTCCCGCGTCTTCGTCGTGCGGATCGGCCCTCCCGCCACGGCCGGATTCGAATCGCCCAAATGCAGGATGACCTGATTCTTCCTGTCGACGATGGTGACGCGCCCCTGCAAGTCGGGGATGACGACGTTTCCCTTCTGCTCGTGGAAATGGCAAGGCAGGCGGAAGCCGCTGACGAAGTCGATATGCTTGCCATCCAAGGTGAACCGCTGCAGCCGGTGGTTGCGGCGGTCGGCGACGGTGAGGATCGGGCTGCCCGTCCGCATGTCCATCCAGATTCCGTGCGGTTCATTCAACTGGCCGGGGTCGGAGCCGCGCCCGCCAAAGGTATTGAGGTATTCGCCTTTGCTGCTGTAATGATTGACGTAGTATGAGCCGTAGCCATCGGCCACGTACACGTCCCCGTTGGGCGCGATGGCCAGGTTCGTGGGATTGTACGGCGGCGTGACGCCGTTCGCTTGCGAGGCGTAGGCTGCAATATCGGGCGGGCCGTGAACCTTCCAGACGATCTCGCCCCTCAGCGTCGTTTTCAGAATGGTCGCGGGCAATTCGGGTTGCGGCTGCATCCGGCGATTGGCGGCATTGACCGTCAGGTACAGAAACTCCTCGCGGCCCTCCTTATTAAGCCACATGCCGTGTGCGACGCCGCGGAATTCCTTGCCCCAGGAACGCACAAACTTGCCTTTGTGGTCGAACACCACCATGGAATCCGGGATTTCGCTGTCGGCGTACACCGTGTGGTGTACGTAGATGTTGCCTTGAGCGTCTTCCACCACGTTGTGGGTGTTGCCCCACTTGATGTGGGAGGGAAGCTGGCCCCAGTCTCCGATCCATTCGAATTTCCAGGCGCCCTCTCCGATTACCAGCCTCTTGCTTCCCGCCTTATCGGTCGCGCCCAGAATGATGGGCGCGCTTATCCCCGCCAGAAATCCGCGCCGCGTTGTTCCCATGGCTTCCATTCCCCTCTTTGTGGACAGCGGACTAAACCAGAATGTCCGTGACCACCTGGCCTTGGTTCCCCACTCCGGATAGCCGCGCATCCAACCCGGAATACTTCACCGTCAGCCGCATGTGATCGATTCCCAGGATGCGCAACATGGTCGCATGGAAATCGTGAATGCTGACCGGATTTTCCACCGCGTTATAGCCGAGATCGTCGCTCGTTCCGTAGCTGAGTCCGGGCTTGATTCCGCCGCCCGCCAGCATGTAGGAGAAGGTCTTGATGTGGTGATCGCGTCCGTCGCCGCCCTGCGACATCGGCGTCCGCCCGAACTCGCCGCCGAACACCACCAGCGTGTCGTCCAGCATGCCGCGTTGCTTCAAATCGCCGATCAGCGCCGCGGTCGGCCGGTCCACTTCCTCGGACTTGAATTGAATGCCGGATTGGACGGCGGCATGGTGATCCCAATCGCGGTGATATAGCTGAATGAAGCGCACGCCGCGCTCCGCGAGCCGTCTGGCGAGCAGGCAATTCGAGGCGAACGAGCCATCGCCCGGCTTGGCGCCGTACGCTTCCATCACGCTCTGCGGCTCCTTGCTCATATCGACCAGATCCGGAACGCTGGCTTGCATCTTGAACGCCATTTCATACTGCGAAATGCGCGTGAGGATTTCCGGATCTTGGACGGCCTGGTAGCGGTCTCGGTCGAGCGCATCGATAGCGTCGATGGACTGGCGCTGCAGCGCGCAGTCGATCCCCGCGGGATTATCCAGATAGAGAACCGGATTCCCAAACGAGTTGAGCTTGACGCCTTGGAACTTGGTCGGCAAAAATCCGGCGGCCCATTGCCGCGAGGAGATCGGCTGCATCTGCCCGCCCCGCCCGGCCGAAAGCATCACGATGAATCCCGGAAGGTTGTCCGTATCGGCGCCCAGACCGTACAGCAGCCACGATCCCATGCTGGGCCGGCCGGCGATGATCGATCCGGTATTCAGAAACATGTGCGCGGTGTCGTGATTGATCTGCTCGGACCACATGGAGCGGATGATGCACAACTCGTCCGCGACGCTGCCGATGTGCGGGAACAGCTCGCAGATGCGCTGGCCCGACTTGCCGAAAGTCTTGAACCCGAACCGCGGACCGTAGCAATTGAGCGCTTTCCCCTGCAATTGCGCGAGCTGCTGCCCTTTGGTGAAGGATTCGGGCATGCCTTGGCCATCCATCTCTCTCAGCTTCGGCTTATCGTCGAAGGTTTCCAGGTGAGAGGGGCCGCCGGCCTGGTACAGATAGATGACGCGTTTCGCTTTGGGAGGAAAGTGCCGGGGATTGACCACGCCCATCCACTTCCCGCCGGTTGCGGCGCCGACGGTAGTATCCTCCGCCTTCAGGAGCCGCGGATCGATCAGCGAGTTGAGAGCGATCAAACCCAGCCCCGCCATGCCGCGCCCGAGAAAGGCGCGCCGCTTCAGGGCCGTCGTGATGGTTGGATCCAGTTCCATTTTCTTAGTCCCTCGTAATCGCTTCGTGCAGGTTGAGGATGACGCGCGCCACGGTGGTCATGGCGGCAAGATCGGCGGGCCTCACGTTCTTCGGAACCGGCGAGTCGCCGATCGCCAGCAGACCCGCCGCCCCCGCCCGATCGGTTTGGAAATGAATCGCCGCGCTGTGGTGGATGTCCCGCAGCGCTTTCAATTCGGATTCGTCCGGCTTCCTCTCCAGACTGCGCTCGAAGGCCCACTCCAGTTGCCCGTCCAGCGTCTTGCCGCCCTGATCCAGTATGTTCTCCGCGAAGACCCGCGCGGCTTCCACGAAGATCGGGTCGTTCAACAGATCCAACGCCTGCAGCGGCGTGTTGGAATTCATGCGGTTAACGGCGCACTCCTCCCGCGTGGGCGCGTCGAAGTTCGCCAGCGACGGGTGCAGGAACGTCCGCTGCCAGTGGGTATAGACGGACCGGCGATACAAGCCGCTGCCGCGGCTGGCGGACCAGTCGCGCTTCGGAAAATTCAGCGCCGCCAGAAATCCTTCCGGTTGATACGGCCGTACGCTCTCGCCGCCGAACTGCCGGACCAGCAGGCCGGAAATCTCCAGGACCGTGTCGTGAACCGATTCGGCGTCGATGCGAAGAGGGCTCTGCCGCGCGAGCAGGCGATCTTCCGGATCGCGCTTATCGAGCTCCGGCGTGGAAAGCGAGGACTGCCGGTAGGTATAACTCGTCACAATGACGCGCAACAGATGTTTCACGTCCCACTGGTGAGCGCCGGCGGCCTGATATTCGGGCTTCATGAACTCCGACGCCAGCCAGTCCAGCAGCTCGGGATGCACCGGAGCTTCGCCCTGCGACCCCAGATCCTCCAGATTCTTCGAGATCCCGATGCCGAAGAATTCGCGCCACATGCGATTCGCGAAAGCGCGCGCCGTGAGCGGATTGGTATCGGAGACCAGCCAGTTCGCCAGGTCCATGCGCGTCGCGCGCCGGCCGCTGGTGTCCAGTTTGCCCAGAAACTCCGGGATGGCGGGCTGCACGATCGCGCCGCTGTCGTCCATCCAGTTGCCGCGCGGAAGAATACGGACCTCTCTGGGCTCAACCGATTCCGTAAGCATGACCACCGGCGCTTCCGACGCCAGGAGAACGCTCTTCGCTTCGAGTTTGGCGAGCTCAATCCGCGCGGGCCGCAACTGTGGATTCGAGTATTCGAAATAATCCAGCGCGACCTTCTTCTGATCGTCCGACCGCTTCTCCGGCGGGAGCGCCAGCGCCCGCGCCAGGTCGCCGGGCATCCCATCGTATTGCGGCGCTGCCCCTGGCCCCGCCGGCCTGAAAGGCCGCCCTTCGGCGGCGGCCGGCCCGCGGCCATTCGGCGCCGCGCCCGCGGCGCCGGCAGTCTTCCCCGACGATTCATCGGGGGCTTTGGCGGGAGCCGCTCCGGCCGTCTCGGACTCCGGGGCCCTGCCCCCGCGGCCGCCGCGCGCGCGTCCATTTCCCGGCCAGGCGTATTCGCTCGACGCCAATCCGATGCGGAAGCGGCCCATCGTCGCCTTCCGGTAGTCCGAATCCTGGTGAATGTGAATGACGATCCTGCTGGCGGCGCTCGCAGTCACCGGCTGGCTGAAGCGCAGCATGAGCATCGAACCCGCCGCGCGCGGCCCGCCGACCAGGCCCCAGCCGGTCTTGGAATCGCCATCGATGGCCGCCATGGCGGAAAGGCCGGCGACCGGAGGCGCATCGCTCGCCGCGAGAAGAAACGGCAATTTCGTGGAGGTCTTCCGGACCGGATCGCGGAGTTCGGCATCCACCTCCGTCACGATGAAGCGTTCCGATCCTCTGGCGATGTTGGCGCCCGGGAGACTATCGTCCTGGCCCGTCTCGATCCCGATGCTGGCCCACTTCCCCGCGCCCGGCTGGAGGGTGACGCTGTAGGTTTCGTTGTCGGGGTTGGCTCCGGTAACGCTAATCATGCCGGGCCCCAAGGAAGGCGATGCGGCCGCCGTCTCGGGATCCTGTACGACCTCTTGCTTCTGCACCGTCAAGGTTGCGCTTCTTGCGGAAACGTCCACGGGAATCGGGAATTTCCAGGCCAGCTCGCCGGCCTGATAGAGGGCCAGTTGGTCCTTCTCCCATTGCCGCTGTTGTTCCACGAGCGCCTCGGCCTGATGGTCGAGATCCGCTTTCGCGGCGGCGATCCGCGCGTCGAGGGCGTCAATCGCTTCCTTTTGGCCCGGCTCGTAAACAGGCATCGTGGGCTTGAACGCGTTCGGTCCGATCGTGTCGGACACCAAGCCGTCTTCTTTGACGTCCGCGAAGAATGCCTTCATCGCGTAAAAGTCTTTCGTCAGAATCGGATCGAACTTATGGTCGTGGCACTCGGCGCATCCCATGCTGGTTCCCAGCCACGCTACGCTGAGGTCGCGAACCCGGTCGGCTCCGTACTTCGCCACATATTCTTTCGGCTGCACTCCGCCTTCCGCCGAAGTCCGGTTGAGACGGTTGTACGTGGCGGCGACCTTCTGTTCCACGGCGGCGTTGGGAATCAGATCGCCCGCCAGTTGCTCGCGCGTGAACACGTCGAACGGCTTGTCGTCCCGAAACGCCCGCAGCACGTAATCGCGATACGGCCAGACGGGCCGCGCGCCATCGCTGTGAAACCCCGTGCTATCGGCGTAACGGACCGCATCCAGCCAGTGGACCGCCTGCTGCTCGGCGTATTCCGGAGACGCCAGCAACCTGTCCACCACCTTTTCGTAGGCATTGGGCGAACGATCCGTCTCGAACGCCGCGACCTCTTCCGGCGATGGCAATAAGCCGGTCAGATCCAGCGAAACTCGCCGGATCAATGTGCGGCGGTCCGCTTCCGGAGAGGGCTTCAAGCCTTCGCGCGCCAGCCGGGCCTGTATGAACGCGTCAATGGGATTCGCGATCGTCGGCCCATGAATCTCCGGAACCGCCGGCCGGAGAATTGGCCGGTACGACCAGTGAAGTTCGTACTTTGCGCCCTGCGCGATCCAGCGGCGCAGCGTATCCTTCTGCTCGGCGGTCAGCGCGTGATTGGCGTAGACCGGCGGCATGACGCTGCCGGAATCCTTGGAGAAGATGCGCTGAACCAATTCACTGCGATCGGGATCGCCCGGCACGATGGGCGTTCCCTGCATTTGCTGCCGCAGAGCCTCTTCGGGACGATCCAGACGGAAGCCGCCCACACGGGAACTCTCATCCGGCCCGTGGCAGCGGAAACAGTTGTTGGAGAGAATCGGCCGGACTTCCTGGTCGAAGTCCACCTTGGCGGGAGGAGCTTGGGCCGCAATGCCGATGATCGTGCCAGCCAGACACGCCAGCGCGGCATTCCAGGGTTTCACCCTCACCCGGTTCCCCACAGCAGTCCCCCCTAGACTCTCAAAACACAATCCGGTCTTTTGAATCTCCGATCTTCTTGGGATCCAACCCGGGCACTTTCTCCAGATCCTTGACATCTCTAAAAGCGCCGTTCGCCGTCCGGTAAGCGACGATGGCGTCGGCTTCGGAAGGCGTCAGCCGAAGACCCGCCGATATCTCCTTAGCCGTATCCTTATTCACATTTACCTTCGCGGGCCTGGCCTTAGTGTCCGGTCCGAAATTCTTCGCCAGGTACGCTACCACCGGGTCCCACTCTTCGGGATCGAGCGACGCTCCGTTTTCCACCATCTCCCGCAGCGTGTTCCGCCATTGTTCGGCGGTCATGGACTGCCGCACGATGCGCTCGAGGGTATGGCACCGAGTACACGCGCTCTCCACGATATCCTTCCCCTTCCCATCGGGGAGATCGATACCCGCGAAAACGGGACCCGCAAAGGCCAGGATCGCGGCAACGGAGATCAACCCGGCGCAGCCTGTCTGGAACAACGCCGGAAGTCGAAGCGGGGAGATCTTCTTTCCTTTCGAATCCGCCCAGTTTGGGCTTACCGTATCACACGCGGAAGACGATGTCAACCTGGGCTCCCCTGCTTGGTGGCCTCCTTTTCCTTGAGTTTCCCCAGAATTCTCAACTCTCCCATCCAATGGTCGACTCCAGTTGTAGGCTGGCGGGGGACGCTTCCGGTGGACTGAAGGCGCCTGGGGAGAGAATCCTTCGGATTCCATTGGCCAACGCATAGAACCGGCGGCGGGACGCCGAAGAAGCTGCTCGAAACACTCAGCAACCTTTCGCAAAGGATGTGCAACTTCATCCGCTGGCCGAGGAACGTGGCGGCAAGTAAGCCACGGCAGACACAAGGATCACTAAGTTCTTCAGCCGCTGGCGCTTCATCATGCGAACATCTTCTGAGTTGTAGCTCCGTTTGACGAAGCGGAAAATTTCCTCAATTTTCGGAAGCAGCGCGTTTGACTCCCCGTCGCCTGTCTGGATCGCGCCCGCGGAAACACGTACGCGGCGGAACCACCGCCGGCAAGATGGAATGAGAAAGCCGGTCTCCAGCGGGACGCGTTAAGCTCCCAATACGCACTCGAAGTGCAAAAGGAGACCGGCAATGAAGAAGTTTAGCATTCGTTCCAAGAGT
>JBEKHV010000067.1:0-22069 GCA_050012095.1 Bryobacteraceae bacterium
AGTCGTTTTCCGGCGGTCGTGTCGGTCACGGCCCTGCGCGACGATCGTGGCGCCATCATCGGCTACCTGTTGATCGGCACCGATAACACCGCGCGCAAGCGGGCGGAAGAGGCTCTGCTGAAAGCGGGGGCCTTGCAGGCCGCGATTTTCAACAGCGCCAACTTTTCCAGCATCGCCACCGACGAGAAGGGCGTCATTCAGATCTTCAATGTCGGCGCCGAGCGCATGCTGGGCTACGCCGCCGCCGACGTGGTGAACAAGATCACCCCGGCCGATATCTCCGATCCGCAGGAGCTGATCGCCCGCGCGGTGGCCTTGAGCGCCGAGCTCGCCACCACCATTACGCCGGGCTTCCAGGCGCTGGTCTTCAAGGCCTCGCGCGGCATCGAGGACATCTACGAATTGACCTACATCCGCCAGGACGGCAGCCGCTTTCCGGCGGTGGTGTCGGTCACGGCGCTGCGCGACGACCAGGGCGCCATCATCGGCTACCTGTTGATCGGCACCGATAATTCCGCGCGCAAGCAGGTGGAAGCCGAGCAGATGAAGCTCGATCAGCGCCTGCGCGACCAGCAGTTCTACACGCGATCCCTGATCGAATCCAACATCGACGCCATCATGACCACCGATCCGGCCGGCATCATCACCGACGTCAACAAGCAGATGGAGGCGCTCACCGGCTGCACGCGCGACGAGCTGATCGGGGCGCCGTTCAAGGGCTACTTCACCGATCCGGGGCGGGCCGAGGCGGGCATCAAGCAGGTGCTGCGCGAGAAGAAGATCACCAACTACGAACTGACTGCTTGCGCCTGGGACGGCAAAACTACCGTGGTGTCCTTGAACGCCACCACCTTCTACGACCGCGACCGGAAGTTGCAAGGCGTATTCGCCGCCGCGCGCGACGTCACCGAGCGCAAACGTCTCGACCAGGCGCTCGAGGAGCAGAACGTCGAGTTGAAGAGAGCCAGGGCCGCGGCCGAAAAAGCCAACCTCGCGAAATCGGCTTTCCTTTCCAGCATGAGCCATGAGCTTCGCTCGCCGCTCAATGCCATCCTCGGCTTCGCCCAGCTCATCAATTCCGATACCCCGCCGCCCACGCCCTCGCAGACGGCCAGCATCGATCAGATTCTGCACGCGGGATGGTACCTGCTGGAGCTTATCAACGAAATCCTCGATCTCGCGCAGATCGAATCCGGAAAGCTGGCGCTGTCGCTGGAACCGACGTCGCTGGCCGAAGTCATGTCCGAATGCCAGGCCATGATCGAGCCGCAGGGGCAAAAGCGCGGCATCAAAATGACTTTTCCCCAGTTCGAGCTCGCTTGCTTTGTCGATGCCGACCGCACCCGCTTGAAGCAGGTGCTCATCAACCTTATTTCCAACGCCATCAAGTACAACCAGCCGAACGGAACGGTGGTCGTGGAGGTGGACCGCGCTAGCGGCACCCCGGAACGCACTCGCGTCAGCATCAAGGACACCGGCGCGGGCTTGCCTCCGGACATGCTGCGGCAGCTTTTTCAGCCATTCAACCGTCTCGGACAAGAGAGGAACAGTGAAGAAGGCACGGGCATAGGCCTGGTGATGAGCAAGCGGCTGGTGGAACTGATGGGAGGCGAGATCGGTGTCGAGAGCACGGTCGGGTTGGGTAGTGTGTTCTGGTTCGAACTGAACTCGGCCGTGGCACCCCAACTGACGGTTGACAGAGCCGAACCCGCGGACAGGCCACAAGCGCAGGTTGAGCCGGGCGCGCCGCTGCGCACGCTGCTCTATGTCGAGGACAACCCGGCTAACCTGATGTTGGTCGAACAACTCGTCGCGCGCCGCCCGGATATGCGCCTGCTGAGCGCGCGAGACGGAAATCTGGGTATCCAGATTGCGCGCACCAACCAGCCGGAAGTGATCCTGATGGACATCAACCTGCCCGGCATCAGTGGCATCGAAGCCCTGAGAATCCTTCGCGAAGACCCGGCCACGGCGCACATTCCCGTTATTGCCCTCAGCGCAAACGCCATGCCGCGCGACATCGACAGGGGCCTGCAGGCAGGATTCTTCCGGTATCTCACCAAACCAATCAAGGTGAATGAGTTCATGCATACGCTGGATGTGGCGCTGGAATTCGCTCGACAGGCGGCCGGTCCCGCCAAATGAATTGGGACGAAGGCCATGGTCAGCCCCGCCGACATTCTGAACGCCAGAATTCTCGTCGTTGACGATCGGGAAGCCAATGTCCTGCTGCTCGAGGGCATGCTGCGCGTCGCCGGCTATACTTCCATCGAGTCTACGACCGATCCGAACGAGGTCTGCGAACTTCACCGCAAGAACCGCTACTCCCTGATCCTGCTCGATCTCCAAATGCCCGGCATGGATGGATTCCAGGTGATGGAGGGCCTGAAGGAGATCGAAGAAAACGGGTACCTTCCGGTCCTCGTGATCACCGCGCAGCCGGGTCACAAGCTGCGTGCTCTCGAAGCCGGCGCTAAGGATTTCGTCGGCAAACCGTTTGACCTGGCCGAGCTGCGCGCACGCGTTCGCAACATTCTGGAAGTGCGCCTGTTGCACCTGGAAGCGAAGAACTACGGCAAAGTGCTGGAGGAGACGGTCCGGGAGCTCGAGACGAGCCGCGAGGTGATTCGTCTGAAAACCCTGGCGGAGCGAAAGACGAACGACCGGGAATTGGCCTTGGCGCAGGAAACTCAGGAAAGTCTGCTGCCCCGTTTCCTGCCCCAGTTTGAGAGCTTTCGCATTCATGCATTTAACAGTCCCACACGCTATGTGGGCGGGGATTTCTACGACTTCCTGCAACTGAGTTCAGGAGAATGGGTGGGGGTTTTGGCCGATGTCTCCGGCAAGGGGATATCCGCGGCCCTGTTGAGTTCGATGGTGTTGGGCGCTCTCAGTATGGAATTTCACTCCGGGATCCAACCGCACGAGGTCTTGAACCGGGTGAACCGGCTCCTTTGCGAAAAATCCCTTCCCTTCCAGTTCGTTACGCTTTTCCTCTTTCTCCTGAACCCGCGTGGCACGGGGCAATTCATCAGCGCGGGACATAATCCAGCCTACTTGTTCCGTTCCGCCACGGGGGAAATCGAAGAGCTGGTCTCCGACGCCTATATCCTGGGGATGTTCGATTTCGCCTCCTATCAATCCCGAGCCTTCCGTCTCGATAAGGGAGACATCCTGGTGGTGTATTCCGACGGCCTCACAGACGCGCAAAACCAGCAGGAAGAAATGTTCGGAGAGGAAAGACTGCTAAGACTCATTCGGCAAGA
This sequence comes from Bryobacteraceae bacterium, assembly GCA_050012095.1. Lineage (GTDB taxonomy): Bacteria > Acidobacteriota > Terriglobia > Bryobacterales > Bryobacteraceae > BOG-224. The sequence continues at coordinate 3,267 of JBEKHV010000067.1, forward strand.
GGCCCCCTCGGGAAGTCGCGCGCTCGAACAGAAGTTCTTGAAAGCCATTGAGGAATTCACTCAGGGCACGCCGCAGACCGATGACATCACCTTCGTGGTCGTTGAAAAATATCAGTGAGACAATGCGCGAAGCCCCCGCGGACACGCCTCAGCCCGCAAGCCGGAATTGCCGGGAAGGCGCGTCAGAGCCCGGGAGATTCTCTTCGGTGGGACAGGCCATCAGCACGAGCTCGCAACCTCCCGCCGGGCCAATCTAGTCTCCATGGCTCAAGTTTCCCAAGTCGAGCGGAGATTGCAGTTTTCAGTCCTCAGCGCGCCGCCGGAGGCTCCTGGTCGGTGGGAATGCCGACGAGGGAGCGATAGAACGCAACGGCCCGGTTGATCGACGAAGAGTCATGTCCCGTAGCCAGCCGGCTGGCATTCCGTCCGGTCCGCACGATGCTGTAGTACCGCCAGACGCCGGCCGATTCGCGATCCAGAAAGTAGATCGACTGCATCTCACCCGGATCGAAGAGCGTCAAGAAGAAATAGCGCATCACGCTGACATTTTCGACATCGAAGACGAGCCGGTCTGCGGAAGCCTCGGCGATGTGCATTCGGTAGATGGCCGCGCCGGAGAGATTATCGGCCTGTTCCAGGTAGAGTACCTTGCCTGGAGTCATCTCATCGGGCGTGAAATCCTGTCGGCGTTGATCTGGCTGCGGGCCGGTTAATGCGTGGGCGCTTACGATCAAGGTCTGCCACTGCTTGTGAGTGGTCGACCAGTAGCGCATGCCAGCGAGTTCTGAAATTGCCCCGATGCGCTGAAGCAGGCTCTCAGCTCCCGCAGTATAACGAAATCGCGCGACCGTGGTCATTAGCGTAGAAAACCCCGGCGCGGTCCAACTGGTGCACCCGGGTGGTCTCCAGTCGCGGCCGAAATCGGCCTCGCTCCAGAACTTCACGACGGGGGAACTATCCAGAACAGGATAGGGTGGAACGGGTTCAGTTCCGCACGGCGGTTGTGGTCGTTGTTGCGCATACCCATGCGCCTGGCAGAGCAACATCACCGAGATGAACAGCCGAATCATTGTTGCTGCCAAAGCCAGGCTGATTCGAAAGCCACATGCCGGCAGCGCCGTCCACCGGCATGTGGAACTTGCCGTAAAGGGGACCTACCGCCAGTGGCCTTCCACCAAAACCCAGCCGTCCTTTTGGTGGACATAGTGGTGCGCTACCCAGTGGGCGCCGTGCCGTGGAGGCTGTTCCCAACGTCCCGGGGTCCAGACGTAAGCGTTGCCATCCCAACGCTGGTACCCGGCAATCCACACATGGTCACGGCTAGGCGGTGGCGGCCGTTTCTCGACTACAAAGCGGGGTGGCGCGATGCGAATCACAACATCGGCCGCTGCGGCGCTGAAGGCCAACGCCCCCACAAAAACCAATCCAATCAATCGCTTGAAAATCATAATACGTTCTCCTCTTATGTTCCCGCGCTCTAGCCGTGCACGTGCGTGGCCATATGCAAACGCATAATGCTTCACACGGCGGGGTACGCTGGCGCCGGCAAAACCTGCACTCAAGTGCACAACTTTCGGCGGCAAACCTCGCATTTAGATACGGTTCTTCAAGCTGACTCCGTGTGTCTCGTGTATTCTGGCGTGGCCCCGAACGTGCTCCAGCGACTTGAAGTGAGGAAATAACATGCGCTGGATTTCAATTATTTCGATCGCGGCGGCTTTGGCAACTCGCGGTTTGGCGGCGACCGACGCGCAGTGCAGTGAAATATTGCAGCGTGCGCTGGATGCCAAGAATCCGGAGACGCGGACGCAGGCGGTGGCCGCGTTGAGTCTGGCGTCCGGGAGCGGGCCGTTGTTCGACCAGCTTGAGCGGATGTTGCAGGACAAAGATGCCCTGGTGCGGCAGGCCGTGGTGACCAGCCTGGCGGACGTGAAGAGTGAGCGCGCCACGGCGGCGCTAAAGAAGGCCTTGGAGGACCCCGTGCCTGAAGTGAGTTTCGCTGCGGCCAAAGCGTTGTGGTCCCGCCATGACCCTGTCGGCAGGGATGCGCTGCTGGCGATTCTCTCCAAGGAAAGCAAGAACTCATCCAATTTCTTCTCCAAGCAGAAGCGCGAGGCCTTGCGCATGATGCACACGCCTCGGACTACGCTCCTGTTTGCCGCGGAGCAGGGTATCGGGTTTGTTCCGTGGCCTGGAGTCGGGGAAGGGGTCGCTTCCATGCAGGGAATCCTCGCGAGTTCGGGAGTCCCGGGACGCGCATCGGCGGCTTTACTGCTGGGCGCCGACAGGGATCCCGCCACCATCGACGCGCTCAGGGACGCGCTCACCGATAAGGATGCGTCCGTTCGGGCCGCCGCGGTCCATTCCATCAGTCTGCGAAATGACCCTGCTTTGAAGAAAGAACTGGAGCCGCTGTTGCAGGACGACAAAGAGTCCGTGCGCCTGCGTGCCGCTGCGGGTTATCTGAGATTATCCGCCATTGAGGCCGGCGTCGGGACGAAGGATCGTCCGACGGCGGTCCTGTCGCCCGGCGCGCAAGAGCAGAAGAGGTAGTCCGATGAAGCCGAGCACGCAAGATCAGATCGACGGCCACATTCATGAAGTGAAGGGCAAGATCAAGGAGACGGTCGGCCACGCCGTCAACAACCCTGACTTAGAGGCGGAAGGCGAAGCCGAGGCTCTTGGCGGCAAGGTCCAGAAGAAACTGGGCCAAGTCGAGCAAGTGTTCGAGAAGTAGAGCGGCCAGACACGAGTCAACGTTCGGAAGAGAGGGAGATCGAGAATGTTAATAGTGCTCATCATTTTGTTGTTGGTCTTAGGCGGCGGCAGCGGGTACTATGGTCACAGGCGGTGGGGCTACGGTGGGGGCGCCGGCGTGGGGCTAGGCACAGTATTGCTCATTGTGCTCTTAGTCTACATGCTTGGCATTATCCGTTAAAGGCGGAGCAGCGCCACATCATCGTCGGATGAACGGGCGTAACGTCAGCGCCTGGCGGGATAGCGAAGGGAGCGTAGCGACCGATGAGCGGCGTGAAAGAGGAACCACCATGTCATTCGGGATCTACATTGTCGGATTTTTGATATTGATCGGCGGGCTGATCTATGCCGCCGTGATACTGCATGTCGCCGCGCAGTGGATCGCGGTGGGCGCCATCGTACTCTTTGGCCTTGCGATTCTGAAGGGCGTCCAAGCCACGCGGGGGAAAGATCCGTCGTGATAGTCAGGCCAAATTAGAACTTCGGCATCGGCCGCTTCGCCCCAATCCCGGTCTGTTAATCGGCCGGAGGCAGGCTGAAATAGAATGTCGATCCTGCCCCGGGCGTCGATTCTACCCATATCCGGCCGCCATGCCGCTCGATGGCCTTCTTGCAGAATGCGAGTCCCAGTCCGTTCCCTGGGTACTCTTTCCCGTGCAGTCGCTTAAACGCCCCGAATATGCGGTCATGGAATGCCGGTTCTATCCCAGGACCGTTATCTTGCACCGAAAACACCCAATCGAGATCCGTCCGCCTGGATGAAATGTGTACGCGCGGAGATGGCGTGACACAGTATTCGATGGCATTTCCGATCAGATGGCGCAGGACCTTCGTCAACATTTCGAGGTCTCCCACCACCGCCGGCAAAGGGTCATGCGTAACGATTGCGTTCCGTTCCGTGATCTGCTTGTCGGTGCAGAGAAGCGCTTGGCGAAGGGCCGCTTCCATGTCCGTCCGGTAGGACTGCCGGCCGCCAGTACCGGCGGCCCAGTAGTCCACCACGTCGGCGAGCAGCGACTGCATTCGCGCCGCTCCCTCCTGGATTCGCTCGAGGAATACGCCGGCGTCGGAATCGAGGCGGCTGGCATACGTCTCGGTCATCAATTGACTGTACGAGGCCACGTCCCGGAGAGACTCGCGCAGGTTGTGAGCCGCTGTCGAGACAAACTCTTCGAATTCCACACTGGCCCGGCCCAACTGCTTCTGGACATCGAGGCGCGCCCGAGTCTCCGCCTCGAGCGCCTGGCGTAAGCGCTCGATTGCGTCTGCCGCGCGGTCCTGGCCGGAGCTGTTCATTTTCAGTCCACGCGTCGGGGTCCGGGCTCCGTATGGCCACAGCGAATCGTAAACTTGAAGGTGGCGCCCTTCCCTGCTTCCGATTCCACCCAGATTCGTCCACCCTGCCGCTCGACAACCTTCTTACAAATCGCAAGACCGATGCCCGTGCCGGGAATTTCGCTTCCATGCAAGCGTTTGAACATGCCGAACACCCGGCCGGCATCTTGCGGATCGATGCCGACTCCGTTGTCCCGTACCGCAAACAGCCACCCTTCCGCTTCTCTCTCCGCCGAGACGTGGATTCTCGGTGTTTCCTTGCCTTTGTACTTGATCGAATTGGAAATGAGGTTCTGGAAAAGCTGCATTAGCGTAACCTCTTCGGCTGTCACGGTTGGCAACGGATCGGAGGTTACAATAGCGCCGCTCTCCGCGATGGCCGCCTGGAGGTTCAACAGCGCTTTGGCAAGAACTAGGCCGCAATCGATCGAGGCGACGCTGTCGTGTTGCCGCTCGGAGACCTCCCAATAGGTGAGCAAGGCCTTCAGAAGGGCCTCTATCCTCAGTGCCCCTTCTACGGAATACGAGATGAATGTGTCCGCTTCTTTGCCCAGCTTTCCCGCATACTCCCGCCCCAACAGCTCGGTAAAGTTCACAACCATCCGCAGGGGTTCCTGCAAGTCGTGCGTGAGCGCGTAGGCAAAATGCTGCAGCTCGGCGTTAGTCGTCCGGAGCGCTTCTTCAGCCTGCTTGCGGTCTGTGGCGTCCTCAATCGCCAGAAGGATTGTCCGCGCTTGCGCATTCGGATTGAAAATCTCGCTCGCGTTGAGCAGCATCACCTTTCGCCCGACATGTTCATATACGTGCGTCACCTCGAAGTCCCGGAACGTGGAGTGCGCGGGGAGAATGTCCTCCAGCAGTTCGCGCAGTTTCGGGACGTTCCATTGTCCGTTCCCGAGGTCGTAGATAAGACACTCCTCGGTCTCCTCCGGCACGGCATGGAACGTCTGGTAGAACGCCTTGTTGGCTTTCATGATTTGCAGGTTCTGGTTCAAGATCACCAGAGGCTCCCGCACCGTTTCTACGATCGCTTCGGCGAAATCGAGACCGCGCTTGGCGGCATCGATATCGATCAACATCAGCACGGCGCCATCGGTCTTGCCATCCGGCCCCACGGACGGGAGGATGCGCAGTGAATACCAGCGTCCATGCGAGTCGCGGATGTCGCGCGGTTTCCGATTGCGGCCCTCCATCGCATCCAACAGCAGCCGCCGCAGGTCGGGTAGTTCCATTTGAGGCTGAAGATCGGTTATCGACCGTCCGACATCGGAAGCGATCAGGTTCAACAGAGGTCCCATGGCGCGTGTAAAGCGGCGAATGCGCAGGTTCCGGCCAACCATGACCAGGGGTATGCTGATGCTCTCGAGGAGATTGGTCAGATCCCGGTTGACTTTGACGAATTCCGCGTTGCTGATCTTCAGCTCTTCGTTGAGCGTGTTCAGTTCCTCGTTGGCCGATTCCAGCTCTTCCTGCGCGGTTTCCAGCTCCTCGTTGGCCGCCTGCGCTTCTTCGCCTGCTGCCCTAAGCTCCTCGAGGGTGGTTGCATGATCCTCGATGACCGATTGCAGATATTCCTTGGTGGCTATAAGCTCGCGCCGCAGCCGGGTGCTTCCGCCGTTGTCCCGTATCGCGGGATGGCGCATCGCACTCGGGCCACGGTTCGGCTCGGTCTCCTCGAACAGGACCAGGAAATAGCGTTCCTTGGAAGAGGACGAGCTCCCGAACGGGATTACCTTGATCGCGACGTTCTTTAGCTGTCCGCCGTCTTCGATTCGGAAGCCGTCTTCCTTAGCGGGGGCGTTCTTTTGTTTGGCAGTTCGAATCGCTTTACCCAGACCCGCTATCAAGCCTTCGCGCGCCAGTTTTAAAAGATTCCGGGTCGGCTCGCCCGGCGAAAGCTCCAGGTACGGAGCTGTGCGGCCACGGACCTGAACGATGTTCATATGATCGTCGACGATGGCGCCGGGGGGGCCATGTTCGGCCAGCACCAACCGGTCGGCTTCTCGCAGCACGTCCGGCCCCGCCCCGCCCTCGGCAATTTTCTCCCGGAGATCCACCCGGCCCTCGGCGCGGCGGCCTTCACTGAGGCGTGGCGCCGGCGTACTCGCGGCCGGCCGCATGCAGTAGATCTTGTGGGTCTTGTTCACTTGATGAAATGCTTCGGAAAGCGCGCCGATATTTTCCGATGGACCGAGTACCAGAAAGCCCGCCGGCTTGAGGGCGTACTGCAGGATCGACAATACTTTGCGCTGCAATACGGGTCCCAGGTAGATCAGCACGTTACAGCAACTGATGAGGTCCAGCTTGGAGAAAGGCGGGTCCTGCCCCACGTTGTGTCTCGCAAAGACGCATACGTCGCGGACAATCTTCGCGATCTGATACCCGCGTTCCGTTCGGGTGAAGAACCGCGCCCGGCGCTGCGGCGAGACATGCGCCAACGTGGGGTCTTTGTATATGCCGGCGCGGGCTTTTTCGATCGCCGTTTCGCTGATGTCGGTGGCGAAAATCTCGAACGGAACGCTCATCTTCGCGTCTTCCAGGAATTCCATCAAGCCAATGGCGATCGAATAAGCCTCCTCGCCGGTGGCGCACCCGGGCGCCCAGATCCGGATCGGATCCTCGGGGCCCCTGTTCTCGACCAGAGCGGGGAACACCTTCCTCTTCAGTTCCTCGAAGACCTCCGGCTCCCGGAAGAATGCAGTGACGGTGATCAGACAGTCCTCACACAACGCCGTCGCTTCTTCGCGGTTCCGCTCGAGTTCCCGGCTGTAATCTTCCAGCTTCTCGAATCCGCGCAGGGCCATGCGGCGCTTGACGCGTCGCGCGAGGGTGCTGTGCTTGTAGTACGTGAAGTCCACTCCGGTGGCGCTCCGCACCAGCCTGAGTACCTCGGCCAGTTCGGCATCTTCCGGCGGCTCGAGCGGCTCTCCAGGCTCTATCGTGACCTGAAAACCGCGCGCGATGGCTGCCAGTTGCCGCGCGATTCCGGCCGGCGCGAGGACAAAATCCGCCACACCGGCGGCGATGGCGCTTCGTGGCATGCCGTCGAACTTCGCGGTCTGAATCTCCTGAACGAAGGTGATGCCGCCCGCGGCCTTGATCGCTTGTAGGCCCAGCGTCCCATCTGATGCGGTTCCCGACAGAACAACGCCGATGGCCTTGCGGCCCCGGTCGGCGGCCAAAGCGCGGAGAAAAAAGTCGATCGGCATGTTACGGCCACTGTCCGGGCGGGGCGGGGTATGAAGGACTCCATCGGAGATGTCCAGATTGCGTCGTGGCGGAATCACGTAGACATGATTGGCCTCGGCGCGAGTCTCGCCCTTCACTTCGGAGACAGGCATTTTGCTTGCTTTGGAGAGCAGCTCCGTCAGATGGCTCTCGTGCTTCGGGTCCAGGTGCTGAATCAGCGCGAATGCCATGCCGGTATCGTTCGGCAAATGGCTGAGCAGCTCCGTGAATGCCTCCAGTCCGCCGGCGGAGGCTCCTACGCCAACCACAATCGGGAGGGAACTGCGTTCGTCGTGTTCCTCGGCGGCGGGCCGGATGATCGTTGGCGGAGACACAGGACTTACGGCTGCTGCGGGGGTCTTCCCAGTCGGGGTGGTTCGTCGCTTCAGGCGACGTGAGTCACCCGCACCCACAGAACTCGCGACCTCGCCTCGCCGGCCACTGCCAGTCTTCTTTGCCACACCCCACCATTACCTTTCTCGCCGGGACGAACGGGCGTCATCGCTGGAACGGAAACGCGACCAAAAAAGCACGCGGAGTGCCACTCTCGCATCCTGATCGGCGGCGCCTGGTCCTGGCGGTTGGCGGCCAGCCAACTGACTGAATTGTAACGCCATCTCGATCTCGCCATACGGCACGGCGGGCATCCAGCCGCCATCAGCCGCTCTTGGCGCCTGCGAGCAGGTCCTTGATAGTCTTGCCGATCTCCATGAATTGATCCAGACCGGAGGGCTTGGTGATGAATTGCGAGATTCCGAGGTCTTTGAGCAGAGCCTCGTCCCGCCGGGATCGGGAAGAGCTCCACACGCATACCGGAACGCCGCCGAGGTGGCTGGCGCTTCGGATCTCGCGCAAAATGTCTTCGCCGGTGTACTTGGACAGGTTCAAGTCCACCAGGATCAGGTTCGGAATCGCCGCATCCGCATAGGCCCCCTGCCTGCGGATGAAAGCCAGGGCTTCGCCTCCGCTCAGCAGGTGAACCAGTTCATATCGGAAATCTTGCTTATTCAACGCCCGCTCGAGAAGGAAGACGTCGGAACCGTTGTCTTCGATAACAAGGATGCGGGCTGTGGATACAACCGTGGCGGGTTTCAAAGCTCTCTCCCCATCGCTCTTCATCATTTCACAGTCAATCGCGCCAGCGCTTGCGGCGATACCTGTCTTGCCCTTACGATGAACCGCTTGGGCGCCGGCCCGACGTAGTAGAACGGGTAACAGGTCACCATCGTGAGTACGTTCTCGCCCGACGGAGCGAGGACCCCGACATCGTCGGGATCCACCACCCTTAGCGACTCGACTTCGTACTTGAAATTGCCGTTCAGCGTCGAGACTTGAACCTCGTCCTTGATCTTCAGATCCTTCAGCGGGCGAAAGAACGTATCCCGGTGTCCCGCGAGACCCACGTTGCCTGGCTGCCCCGGCAGCGCCGTGCCGGGAATATGTCCCACCGCGCGCCGAAGAGTGGTTTTGTCAATCCCTTCGACGACAACCGCGGAAAGCAGGAGACGTGGGATCTCAATGCGGCCGATCAGACCGTCCGGCGCGACCGCAGGCGCGCCTCCCGGGAAAGTGGAGGACTCTGCTAGAAGCGTGGCTGCGCTCGCCGCGCGCCGGTCGCGCAGCAGGCGGTCGAGATTCCTGCTCTCGCGCCTCTGGAAAACCCAGGCGTCCACCAGCGCGAATGCGCAATAGCTCAGAAGCAAGATGCCGCAGGCAAAGAGCGCCCGCTGAGTCCACTTCAAAATCCGCCTGAGTGGTTTTTTGGCGATCACCAGCCTCACTTGGCGCCCTTCTCGTCAAGCCGTGATTCGCCGCCGGCTATGTAGCCGGTGCGCGTGCGCACGGACAGTTTGTCGTGGCCCTTTGCCCGGGCGAGTACCCGAATGGCGCGATAAGAGCCGTCTTGAAACAGGTTGGATGGGACATATCCGATCGTGTATTGATGGCGAATGTCCCGGGCGATGCCCTCGCAGATGGCCACTACTTCGCTGAACTGACCGGGAAGAAAGGCTTCGCCGCCCGTCGCCTGTGCCAGGCGTTTGAGCACGCCCGGGTTTCGGTCTGGATCTTCTTCGTCGAATAGACCTACTGTGTAGATGACGGCGCTGGATTGCCCGGCCAGTTTCATGACCTGGGCCAAGCTATTCGCGCTCGCGTTGTCACCGCCATCACTAACAACGAGCAGCGCTTTCTTGTCCCGGCTGCCTGCCTGCAATTCCTTCAACGCCTTGGCGATCGCGTCGTAAAGGGCCGTCTGGCCTTCGGCCGGCGCCCTCGTGATCGCGTTTTCGAGTTCAGCCGTGCTATCGGTGAATCGGATCGCGCCGGGCAGGCCGAGCGACACGATCTCGTTGAAGTTGACGACGAACATTTCGTCTTCCCGATTGCTGGACCGCACGAAGGTCCGGGCTGCTGCGGTCACTTCCGCAAGTTTCGGACGCATGGTTGTGCTGTGGTCGACAACCAGTCCCACGGTGACCGGAATATCTTCGTTCCTAAAGAGCTGGATGCGTTGCGGTACGCCATCCTCATAGACCTCAAAATCCTGCTCGCCCAGATTAGAGACGAAGCCACCTTGCCGGTCGGACACCGTGGCGTGCAATACCACCAGGGCAACGTCCACCGAGATCCGGAAAGGTCCCGGGGCGCGATCTTGTCTTGCTGGTGGAGTCTGATCGCCGGCGTAACCCGCCAGGACAATCAGGAGAAGGAACGGGAGAGCGATCGCTTTCGCCACCCCACGCGCCCCCACCCGCGATAGCTCGGTCCTCATAGCTGTTTTCCCGACTTCGCCACGTAAAGGCCCATATCGCCCGGCCCAATTGTTCCGGCGGCGACACCACCCCCGGCTGCGGCGCGCCAGAAAACGGCGCGCCGCGTGGTGGACCCGAGTCTTTTACAGAATGCGCTTTTGCACAAGTCTGAGGGTCCAGGCTCCGCCCAAAGCCAGCAGTCCGAGTAGCGCGATAAACGGCAGCCAACTCGCCGTTTGCGGGAGCACCGCCGCTACCTGTGTCGGCGCGGTGTCCGGATCGAGTTCCGCGGCGGGCGGCGGGGTGACTACCGCGGCGATTTCCACCTCGTCTCCCGTGGGTTGAATCGCCATGACGGGCGCCTGTTTCAACTGCATTACCTCCGGTTCGGTCGCCGTCAAGACCGGGTTTGTAACCTCCAGCGTCAAATCGACCGGCGTGTAGAGAACGGCCGTATGGGTCTCTTTGGCTAGCTCTATTGCTTTCGCTTTCGGATAAACAAACTCTTCGCCCCAGTTTCGGCCGGGATAGAACCATGCCCGGAGAGCCTCCGGCTGACCTGCCGGCCGCTCGCGGAAAGTAATTACGGTCTTGTCAGTCGACTGGAGGCGATAGTTCGGGATGGCCAGGATGGTAGCGTAGACCTGCGTTTCAGCCTTGTTGAAAATCTGAACGATGTGGCGGTCGCCCAGAGAGTCCAGGATTTTGAACACATAGGTGCCGGCCGGCAACACCGCCCACCCCTTGAGGTGGACTCCCGGAATCTCCACAGGCCCGCTGAAGGTTACTACGGTTTTTCTGTTCCACGAGTCCGCCTTTGCGCCTGGGGAGAATACTGCGCCCATTAGCGCCAGGCAAAACGCGGTTGTCGTTGCTGTTTTCAAAATACTCATTTGCTCCTTTTCCTTTGCTTTAGAATCTGTGCAACCGGCGATTCCCTCTGTCGGCGCCATGGCCTGCAAACCTCGGCTGGCTGGTCGCACACGATGAAGGAGAAGCACTCCGAGGTCCATCGGCGCACGACTGCGCGAAAAATGCGGCTATCATCTCGTTCCAAGGCCATGCCTGCTGCCATTTGAGGAAGACGCGGCGCAACGCTATTGGCGAAAGAATCTCGAAGCGAGTCTTGCCACTGAGCTATCGGCTCATGCAGCTATTGCCGCGCGGAATGCAGGAATTGCTAGGAATGACGCTACAAGGACTCTGCCACTACCTGGAAGCCGCCCCCCCCCAAAAAAAAGAGGAACCGCATCGGGCCAGCTCATTAACCAGCAAGAGCTTCCGCCGATGCGGCTGCCGCACAAAAAACCCCTCTGCGGCAACAAACACGGAAAGGTCAAGTAAGCGGTAATAATACATGCGAACACCTGCTCCCGCAAGCAGGCTGTTGCTACCGCTCACTCGTCTTCCGCCTGCCGGTTGCAGCAGAGGGCAGGTTTGAAAGGCAACTTCGCCAATTCAACTAATGCTTTGCAACCCGACAGCCATCCGCTCGTTTGTAAGAGCGGGTGATGTGTGGACCTTCCGAGCCTGGCGGCGTCGCCTTTTATATCGGATACCCGCCGATGATGACCTTGAGGGCCTGGGTGCTCGCCGCCCGCTTGAAAGTGTCGTAAGCCTCCAGGATGCGGTCGAGTTTGCGCGATTGCACGGTTTTGAGCAGCATGGGCATGGTGACAGATATCGACCAGCCGGTTGTCTCTACGAGCGTGCCCGGCGAGCGATGCCCGGACAAGGAACCATTGACAGAATAACGCTCACCAGCACAAGAACCCCCAAGGCCGTCGTTACGAACACTGTGTCCTCGATTCGCCATGCTGGACGACTGCGGGCCTCGCCTAAAAGCGGAACCGTCCCAACAACACCAGCGCGATCACCACCAATACCACTGCTCCCAGCGTTCCGCTTGGGTAGTAGCCCCAGCGCCTGCTATGCGGCCAGGCCGGTGCGGCCCCGGTCCTTCCGAGCTTGCCTGTGGCATGTTGATCGCCGTTTGAATTCGAGAGGATTATGGGGCGAAGCTGCTGCAAGGTGACCCATCCGGCCCCTTCGCTCGACAGAATGTGCACTTTTTCCGGCAGTTCTTGCACTGGCGCATGCCGTCCTACCCCGCATCTTCGCAACCGGCATAGTATTGCCCTCGGCCCGGCGTCGCGCATTTGGTCGTCCGCGTGCACACCCGATAGCGACCTATAGAGGAGGACGATTCCTATCCTATGCAATTCGTTCGAACTACCACTACCGCTGCCCTGTTTCTGCTTTTCGGGACGATTCTCCCGGCGTACGCGCAGCAGGACAAGCAAAACGAAAGACAGGGTAAGCCTGAACAGCAGCAGGGCAAGCAACCGCAAGCTGCGCCGCGGCCCGCGCAACAACAGCGCCCTCAGGCCCAGCCGCAACAACCGCAGGCGCGCGGACAGCAACAGCCGAAGCAACCGCCAGCGCAGCAGCGCGCACAGCCCGCCCAACAGCCGCAGCAGCAGCGGGCCCAGCAGGCTCCGCAACAGCGGCCCCAACAGCAGCAGGCGCAACGCGGGCAGCCCCAGCCGAAGCAACCGCAAACCCAGCAGCGCGCGCAACAACCGCAGCAGCAGCGGGCCCAGCAGGCTCCGCAGCAGCGGCCCCAACAGCAGCAGGCGCAACGCGGGCAGCCCCAGCCGAAGCAACCGCAAACCCAGCAGCGCGCACAACAACCCGCCCAACAACCGCAGCAGCAGCGAGCCCAGCAGGCTCCGCAACAGCGTCCCCAACAGCAGCAGGCGCAACGCCCCCAGCAGGCCCGGCAGCAACAGCAGCCGCAACGTACCCAGCAGCAGGCAGCCGCGTGGCAACAGAAGCGGGGATGGGTACAGAAGGGCGGCTGGCAGGAACATAGCACATGGCAGCAGGGTCGTGCTCGAAACTGGGAAACCGACCATCGCACTTGGGCGCAGCGTGGAGGCTATGGTGGTTTCTACATTCCTCAGGACACCTTTAGTCTCAGCTTCGGGAGTCAACACTGGTTCCGGATGCATGGCCGCCCCGTGATGTACATGGGGTATCCGCGTTTTTCTTACGGCGGCTTTTCCTTCATGCTCGTGGATCCCTGGCCGGAATCCTGGGCGGACAACTGGTACGCTACCGATGACGTTTACATCGATTATGACAACGGGTACTACCTTTACAACCGCAGGCATCCGGGCGTCGGGCTTGCGGTCACTGTCGCACTGTAGCTGACGAACGGCGATCGCACGAACGGAAGAGTGGCTTCGGCTTGGTGGAACTGCACGTGGAACAGGTTTTGTGGGCGAGATATCGCCAGAGAGGTTGACGTGAAAAAGATTATAGGGCTATCGGTTCTAATTTGCGTGGCTGCGTTTGCGCAGGAGGAGGGGCGCGGTGGCGCGCCCAGCGGCGGCGGCCGCCCCGCGGAGGTTGGCGGTGGACACATCCCCGCTCGCGGTCCCGCTCCCGCGAAGGCTGCCCAGCCGGCGCGCGCTCCGACAGCGGCGCGAGGTCAGCAACCCCCTGCCGCGACCGAGAACCACGTTAAAGTGGACAAGAAAGGGCATCCGGACGTTCCGCACGTTGACGCCAAGAACGACAAATGGATGGGACATGACAGTGGCGCCAACGATCCGCACTACCGGCTCGCTCAGCCGTTTGCGCACGGACGATTCACCGGCGGTTTTGGACCGCAACATGTGTTCGTTCTTGCGGGGGGAAACCGGGAACGCTTCTGGTTTGGCAGTTTCTATTGGGACATCGCCCCGTACGATTACAACATCGTCGTGGGCTGGAACTGGGCTGGCGATCAAATCGTCATCTACGAGGACCCCGACCACATCGGCTGGTATCTCGCGTACAACCCGCGGTTGGGCACGTACGCTCACGTCGAGTATTTGGGAGGTTGATTCTCTACCGGTTAACAACTCCGCGCCTCCGTGTTTGAGTAAGGAGAATAGTCTGGCGTCAAATGCAGCGGTGGCGCAAGTCGTACCCCAAAGGGAACGGCGCCGCGCCGGGCGCGTCGGTTGGTCGCGCGCGGCGTACCGACCTCCAGCGGGAACGCGCGGAACTGAAGACAGAGGGCGAGCGTCGAGACCTGGATGGCGATCTACATCGCGCGCGGGATCGATCCGACGCTCGCCAAACAGGTTGCCGAACAACCGATGGCCCATGACGCCTTGGGTGCGCATGCCCGCCACGAACTCGGCATTTCCGCGGCTCTCAGTGCGCGTCCCATTCAAACTGCGCTCACGCCGGCTGGCAGCTTCGCCGTTGGAGCGGTGCTGCCTCCTGTGGCCACGGCCATAGCCCCCGCGGCTGACATCCGCCAGAACTCCCACCCATTCCCGGAAACTCGGTGGCAGGAAGTCGCAGAAATCCCCTCACCAGCGTGCGACGCGCACGCGTCATTTGATCAAATGCGGTCGGAATTGAGGTGCGTCCCTGCCCGATATGCTCTTAAGCCGCCTCCGGGCAGTTGCTCTATTGACGGTGGAAGACGAGGGTGATCGGCTTGTGCTCCGGCCTTACGACGCTGACCATCATTGAGCCATCCGCGGCCAGGGTGTAGCTTTCGAGAGTAATCGCGCCGGATTGCGTGGTGGTCACCTTAAGGACGTCGTGATCCCACTTGGTCTTGCTCTTGAGGTCTTTGCCGGTGTGAATCGTTGCGTTGTTCTCGGCGTCGGTGATGTCCTTGTAGAAGAAGGTCTCGTTGGCGCCTTCATACACGAAACTGCGAGAGACGATGATGATGCCGTCCCGGTCGGCGATCGTCACGGTGCCGGTTTGAACGACTGGCTGGCCGGCGAAATCGCTCATGGCGGGCGCCAGTGTCCAGGCGCCGTTCAGGGCGCTGTGGCCGCCGCGCGCGAAAGTGACGAACGCAAAGAGGAGGGTCGTCAAGACGGCCCCCGCAATTCTAGTTGTTGAATATGTCCTCATGGTTTCCTTCCAGGGGCTACCGTTTCGACGGAATTACAGGTTAGCGTTAGGAATGCTACAGCACGCGCGCTGCCGTTCTGTCAAAGCAACGCATGCCGGCGATAGAACCAGGTCTTGACGGCTTGCACCAAAAGCAGGTATGTCAAGGCGAGTAGCGAAATGGCGCCCAGCAATGATACTGGTAATGGGGTGAACCCAAGCAATGCGCCGAGGGGCGTGTAGGGCAGCACGGCTCCGGCCACGGAGACGGCGACAACCGCGGTCAGCAACCGCCCGCTTGGACGGCTCTTGAAAGGGTTGCCTGTCGTCCGGATCACAAACACTACCAGCGTCTGCGTGGCGAGCGATTCGACAAACCATCCGGTCCGGAACAGCGGCGCGTTGGCGGCGGCGTGGAACATCCAGAGAAGGACGCCGAAAGTGAGGAAATCGTAGATGGAGCTGATGGGGCCGATGATTATCATGAACTGGCGAATGAATCCGATTTGCCACCGCTTGGGCCTGTGCAGCAGGTCCGAATCGACATTATCTCCGGGGACGGCGACCTGCGAAGTGTCATAGAGAAAGTTGTTCAACAGGATTTGGGTCGGCAACATAGGCAGGAATGGCAGGAAAAGCGATGCCGCGGCCATGCTGAACATATTGCCGAAGTTGGAGCTGGTGCTCATGATGATGTACTTCATGATGTTGGCGTAGCACCGCCGTCCTTCGATCACTCCCTCGTTCAGGACCGCCAGGTCCTTCTCCAGCAGGATTATCTTCGCGGCGTCTTTCGCCACATCCACGCCATTCATCACGGAAATGCCGACATCTGCCGTGTGCAGCGACGGAGCGTCGTTGATGCCGTCGCCAATGTACCCGACGACGTGCCCGCGCGCCTTCAGACCGAGGATGACCCGGTTCTTTTGTTCCGGGGACACGCGGGCGAAGATGGCGCCGTGCTCCGCCTGGTAAGCCAGGGCGGCATCGTCCATCGTGTCCACCTGGTTGCCGGTGACCATGCGGTCGGTTGCCAGCCCGACATCGTGGGCTACCTTTTGCGTCACGTACTGGTTGTCGCCGGTCATAATGACCACGGAAACGCCGTTCCTTTTCAGCGCCTCGAGAACCGCCGCAATCCCCTCCTTGGGCGGGTCGAGGAACGCCGCAAACCCGGCCAGCGTCATCTCCTGCTCGGCCGCGACGGCGTAACCATCTTGCTGCTCTACCTTCCTGACTGCGACCCCCAGAGTGCGGTAACCGTCGGCGCTCAACTTCTTGAAGGTCTCCGCCGCCTGGGCTCGCCGGCTTTCGTCAAATGGCTGGGGATTCCCGTCGACGGTGACGGTCCCGCAAATGGCAAAAACGCTTTCCGCTTCGCCCTTGGTAATGAGGATCTGCTCACCGCCGCGGCGCGCCACCACGGAAAGGCGCTTCCGGTTGAAGTCGAACGGGATCTCGTCCACCTTCTCGTACTCCGCAATGGCAGGGTGCTCGTGCTTCAAGATGGCGTCGTCCAGCGGGCTCTTGATGCCGGATTGGAAGTGACTATTCAGATACACCAGCCGAAGGACATCTTCGTTATCCTTACCGACAACATCTACGTGCCGGTCGAGCACGATCTCGCCTTCGGTCAGGGTCCCGGTCTTATCGCTGCAAAGAATCTCTATGCTGCCGAAATCTTCGATCGCCGCGAGTTGCTTGACCAGAACCTTCTTCCGGGCCATCCGGCGGGCGCCCTGCGCCAGCGAGATCGTGATGATCATCGGCATCATCTCCGGCGTCATTCCCACTGCGAGCGCGACCGAGAACAAGAACGACTCCAGCAACGGGCGATGCAAGACGATGTTCACCAGCAGGACAAAGAGCACCAGCAGCATGATCACTCGCGTGAGCAGCAACCCGAAGTGGCGTATGCCACGGCCGAATTCGGTTTCCGGCGGACGCAAGGCTAGCCGTTGGGCAATCTCGCCGAAGGCGGTGTCTTTTCCTGTGCGAACGACGACTGCGGTGGCCATCCCCGTCTGCACGGCGGTCCCCAGAAGAACGCTGTTGCGGGCGTCGGCAATGCCGTGTTGCCCCTCCGGAAGATCGCCCGCCGCCTTATCGACGGGCAAGGATTCCCCCGTCAGCGCGGACTCGCGCACGTGCAGGTCCTTGGTTTCCAACAAACGGGCATCGGCCGGCGCCAGATCCCCCGCATTGAGCCGAACGATATCCCCGGGAACCAGCTCTGCAACCGGCAGTTCCAGTTCGTGTCCATCGCGCAGAACCGCGGCAGTTGTGGCAACCTGCTTCCGAATGTCCTCCACCGCATGGCGTGCCTGAAACTCTACGTAGAAGTTCACAATCACGCTGAGCAGAACGATGGCGATGATGATCGAGCCGCCGACCGGATCGCCCAGCGCAATCGAGATGGCGCTGGCCGCGAGGAGAATCAAGACAAGGGGATTGGCGAAGAAGCGCAGAAAACCGATCAACGCAGCGAAGCGGGACTCGCCCACCAGGCTGTTGGGACCGTGGAGACGCAGTCGCTGTTTCGCCTCGGCGGATGTCAGTCCGGCCGGAGTCGCTTGGAGCAGGTCAAGCAGGCCCTGCAGGGGCACATCCCAGAACTGGTCCAGCGTCTTGTCTGGTTTGCTCAGTTTGCTCAGTTCCAGCCTCTCCCGTGGATCTTGCTAAACAGAGCGTCATAAGTAATTGCGCATGTGTTCGAGGAGAACCCGCAAAAACGGCTCGATTTCCTGTTTGATGCGCAGATATATATGACGCTGTGTTTAACTATATGTAATCTCGACGCTCGACACAACCGGACTGGCGACGACTCTTGTGGCGCGTCGCAAAGGCGCGTCATCCTGAAGCGGATCGTAACGTCGCAACGGGTCCCGTGAGCCGGAGCCAACTGCCGGTCCGCATCTTCCCAACGGGCGCGACCACCACCACGGCGAAGGACAAATCTTCGTCCCTCTGGCGACCGCGCGCACGAAGTCTGCCCGCGTTTAGCCCGGCGATATCAGCCCCTTAGGGCGTCTTCTTCTCGGGGTCGGGAGTAACGGCCTTTTTGACTCCGCTTCCGACTTTCTTGCCGGCGCTCCCAACTTCCTTGCCGAATTCCTGGCCGGCGGCCACAGGCTTGCCCTCCTTCATCTCGTGGCCCAAGTCCTTGCCGCCCTTACCGACGTCTTGACCGGCCGCGTTGAAGCTTCCCCCTACCGATTCCGGGCCCACCCCCAGCTTGCCCGCCGTCTTCTCATCGAGGCGTCCGGTGACCGCCAGGCCTTCCGAACTCTGATACTCGCGAATGCTCGCTTGCGTTTGGGGGCCGATGATGCCATCGACGCGCCCGTGATAGAATCCCTTGTCGGTCAAGCCCTGTTGAACTTTTTCCAGGCTCTTGTGGTCCAACACCGCAGATTTCTCGGCCGCTGAAACCAGCGGAGCCAAGCTTAGGCACAACACTCCAAGAGCAAGACTGCAAGTTACCGCTCTGATCGCTTTCATTCTGACCTCTTCCGTCGCCTCGGTCACCCCGCACGGGTTTTCGGCGACACCAGGTTTGATTGCACGGTGAGGTCCAGATCCCTGAACATCGCAAGAACATGACGCCGATTGTCCACAAAGAGGATTGCCGGATTCCGGCACGCGATCCCACCTGCCTTTCGAACGCCCAGCATAACCGACAATACGGCGGTCCTAAACTAAACGACTACCGGCTGAAAGCCGGTAGGTTGGGATTGCGACTGAAAGTCGCCTGAAGAGCGCGGCGGTTGCGGTCGTGGTTGCCCTGACCCACGCTCGGAAACGCATCGCTCGCCGCCG
>JBEKHV010000068.1:0-21394 GCA_050012095.1 Bryobacteraceae bacterium
GGCAAAGGCAATCCGCCGGACAGCCAGCCGCCCGCGGGGCTGGATTGGGACATGTGGCTGGGGCCCGCCCCCAAGGTTCCGTTCAATCAGAACCGCTGGGGAGTGAGCGGCCGCAATTACCCCACCTTCCGTTATTTTTGGGATTACGCCGGCGGGGAGATGACCGACTGGGGCGTTCACTACATCGATCCGATTCACCAGTTTCTCGGTGAACCGCTGGTGGAGTCCGTCACCGCGCTGGGCGGCCGGTTCTGGGTCCAGGATAATATGCAAACGGCCGACACCATGTCGGTGTCGTTCCAGTACCCGAAGTTCATGCTGAACTACGAACTGCGCCAGAGTTGCCCGGTCCCGCTGCTCGGCCAGGCCGGCGGCACGGCCGTCATGGGGACGGAGGCGTACGTAGTGGCGACGCGGGCCGGGTGCTGGCTGGCGCCTTCCAGCCGGGCCTCCAAGGTGCAGGCGGTGGAGTACCTGGCGCCCAGGCGACCGCCTGGAACCCCGCCGGACCCTTTCGAACATTGGCAGAACTTCCTGGAATGCGTCAAGAGCCGGGGCACGCCGGTGGCCGAGATCGAGTGGCTGGTGCGCGCGACCGCGTCCTGCCTTCTGGCGAATGTTTCCATGCGAGCTAAGACGCGGGTGGATCTCGACGCGAAGACCTTCACGGTACGCCAGGCCGAAGCGATGCCGTTCACGAGAGTGGACTACCGCGCCCCCTGGAAACTGGAAGTCTGACCCTGGATCCGGCCATTCCAGGGCGCTCAGGTCTCGGATCGACGCGGATTCCTAATGGGTTCGGGCGTACCTCGTCATGGCGTGGAGAGCGGTATCAGGCGTATCCCTCGCTGCCGCATCACGGCGAACGACCGGGTGCAGAGCCATTACCGAGTTGGGGGAGGCCACGAAGGCGGTCATAATCCGGCGGCCGCCGCCTTCGAAAACCTCGCCGCCTCCCATTCGCTCGGGCTGCTTCACCGCTATGAAACGCGCCTGCACTGTATCCCGGCCCCGATTTGCGCCCGCTCCGCCCCTCGTCTATACTAAATGCTTGAGCTAGAATGCCTAAACGTACTTTTCAACCGAATAATCGGCATCGGGCCAAGACGCACGGGTTCCGCAGCCGCATGAAAACCAAGAACGGACGTGCGGTGCTGTCGCGCCGCCGCGCCCGGGGCCGCAAGCGGCTCACTGTCAGTTCCGAAAGGTAGTTTTCCATCGCTGGTTTTCCGAAACGTGTTCGTCTGCTGCGATCAAAGGATTTCCGGAGAGTCTACGACGGGGGCGTCCGCTATTCGGGCTCTCTGTTCGCGGCTTTCTGTCTCCGCGAGCCGCGGGAGGACGGACCTCATATCGGGTTTACCACGCCGCGCGCGCTGGGCAAGGCCGTGGCTCGCAATCGGATCAAACGGCGGGTCCGCGAGGCCGTCCGTTTGCTCCTGGACCGGTTGAGCCCGCAGTGGTCCATCGTCATCAATCCGCGACGCAAGGCGTTGGACGCTCCGGCGGAGGAATTGCGCCGGGAGGTGGAGAAGCTGTTTTCCCGCTGCGGCGGCTCTTAGTCCGGGGGCTTCGTTTCTACAAGTCTTGGATTTCCCCCGCGCTGCCCTCGGCATGCCGGTTCTATCCGAGTTGTTCGGATTATGCGCGCGAGGCCATCGAGCGGTACGGCGCGCTGAAGGGAGCGTGGATGGGCCTCCGCCGGGTGGCCCGCTGCCATCCCCTGTGCGCCGGTGGATTCGATCCCGTCCGGTGAATCGCGGAACAAGGCGGGCCGGAAAGTTCGTCATGCAGAACAGGATCTTGGAATGGGCGAATCGATAAGCGGCGGCGGCGCCCCGGGGCAGCCGCCCAAGGAAATGTCCATGGAAATCCGGCTGCTGCTGGCTTTCCTGCTCATGGGCGCGGTGATGTTCCTGACGCCCTATTTCATCAAGACCCCGCCTCCGCAACCGCCCGCCAAGAAGGCCGAGACGGCCGAAACGGCTGCGACCGCGCCGCCCGAGGCGCCGCCCGTGGCCGCCGCCGAGGCGCAAGCCGAGCCGGCCAGCGTCCCCGCCGGACCCGCTACCAGGCAGATCGCGCTTCCGCCCTTTGTGATCGATACCGACCTGTTCCGCGTCACCTTCAGCAATCAAGGGGCGACCGTGCGGAGCTGGTTGCTCAAGAAGTACAAAGGGAACGACGACAAGCAGCTTGAGATCACCAACGCCGCCGCGGGGATGGAGTACCCGTTCTCTCTCTACCTTCCCGGCCAGGACGCCGCGGCCAAGACCCTCAACTGGGCGTTCTTCACCCAAACCGCCGACCCGGACGGACTGGGAGTCTCCTTCGCTTTCTCCGACGGCCGCGTCAGCTCGCACAAGACTTTCCGCTTTCAGAAGAACAGCTATATTCTGCAGGTATCCACCGACGTCTCCCTCGCGGGGAAGCCCGCGCCGAACATGATCGCGTGGCGGGGCGGCTTCGGCGACCTCACGGTAGCCAATGCCGCATCCAACCAGCGGGCGCTCCATTTCGACGTTTCCGCGAACAAACTGGTGGATCAGAGGTCGAGCGCCGCCAAGAACGGCCCCGTCTCCTCCACGGGCAACTACTCGTTCGCCGGCCTCGCCGACGCGTATTTCGCCGCCGTGTTCCTGCCGCGGGATAACGCCGCGGTCGAGCAGACGACCTTCACCAACTACGTCCAGACCCCGATCAATACGAATAGCCAGCCCTTCGTCGGCGTCGCCGTTTCGGACGGGTTGGAGAACCGCTTCGATGTGTTCGTCGGTCCCAAGGATTACGACCGGCTCGGGCGCCTCAATCCCAAGCTCCAGCAGTTGATCGATTTCGGCTGGATCGGAATCTTGGCCAAACCGCTGTTTTTGATCACCAATTGGATGAACGACGCGTTCGTGCACAATTATGGCTGGTCGATCGTGCTGGTCACGGTGGCGATCAACTTCGCCATGTTCCCGCTGAAGTTCTCCAACATGAAGTCGATGCGCAAGATGCAAGCGCTCAAGCCGCAGATCGACGCCATCAACCAGAAGTACAAGGGCCTCAAGCTCAGCGATCCCAAGAAGGCCGATCAGAACCAGGAGGTCATGGCGCTTTATAAGAAGAACGGCGTCAACCCCATGGGCGGGTGTTTTCCCATGCTGCTGCAACTCCCGTTTTTCTTCGCGTTTTACAAGGTCTTCATGGTTTCGGCGGAGATGCGCGGAGCAAGCTGGCTCTGGGTGCACGATCTTTCCCAGCCGGAGCAATTGGCCATCCGGATTCTCCCGGTGGTGATGGTCGCGAGCCAGTTTCTGATGCAGAAGATGACGCCCCAGCCCGCGGGCGATCCCAACCAGCAGAAAATGATGATGTTCATGCCGCTGATTTTCGGCTTCATGTTCTACCAATTTCCCAGCGGCCTGGTGTTATACTACTTGACCAGCAATCTGGTTGGCATTGGCCAGCAGTTGTTCTTCAATCACACGGCGGCGGCGGACGAGGCCGCGCTTTCCGTGCAGCCTCTCAAGCCTGTGAAGAAGCGGACCGTCAGGAAATAGCCAGTGAGCGAACGAAAATACACCGTGGCCTCGGCCGGTTCCCGGATCGACGGGTTCCTGCGAACCGTTCTGCACGGCGGGGGCTTTAAAGTTAGCTACGAGATTCTGGAAGTGGAGCCCGCGGCGGGCGATTTTGAGACGCCCGACTTGGTGGTGAAGTTCTCCGGGGCGGACGTCGATCTGCTGCTCTCCAACCGCGCCGAGCTTCTGCTGGCTCTGGAGCACGTCACCATGGAGGCGCTGCGGATGCCCTCCGAGGACCATTCGCGCATTTCCTTCGACGCCAACGACTATCGCCTGCTGCGCGTCGAGGAGTTACGGCTGAGCGCCGTCGCCGCCGCGGAAAAAGTGAAGCGCACCGGCGAACCGTTCCGCTTCAACCCCATGAACAGCAGGGAGCGGCGAGTCATCCACCTGGCATTGCGGAACGAGACCGAGATTCGCAGTGAAAGCCTCGGATCCGGCCCATCCCGCCAGGTCGTAGTTTATCCCGCCGGCATGGCGTCCCTCCCCGAGCCGCCTCCCGCCCCCTATGTCCGGCGCCACGACTCCTCCGCCGAGCGCCCCCCTCTCCCCCGCGACGCCCCACGACGCCGCCCGCGCAGATGAGCGATCAGCGGTAAACAGTAAACGGTAAACGGTAAACGTTTGTCCTCCAACGACACCATCGTTGCCATCTCGACTCCGCCCGGCCGGGGCGGGCTAGGCATCGTGCGTCTTTCCGGGCCGCAAGCGCGCGCCATCGCGGAAGCCGTTGTGCGCTTCCCCGACGGCCCAGGGTGGCAAACCTGGCGCGCGCGGATGGGTGAGTTGCTGGACCGCGGCGGCCATGCCATCGACCAGGTGGTGGCTACGTTCTTCGAAAAGCCGCGTTCCTATACCGCCGAGGATGTCGTCGAGATTGGTTGCCACGGCGCGCCGGTCGTGCTGCGGCACGCCGTGGAGCGCGCGCTCGATGCCGGGGCGCGCCTGGCCGAGCCGGGTGAGTTCACTCTGCGGGCCTTTCTCAACGGCCGGCTCGATCTGCCGCGGGCCGAGGCCGTGCGCGACCTGATCGAAGCCACCACGCTTTTTCAAGCGCGCGTCGCGGCGCGGCAGATCCATGGTTCGGTCTCGCGCCGCATCGCCCCGCTCAAGGAACAGCTTCTCGAGTTGATCGCGCTGCTCGAAGCCGGCATCGATTTCGCCGAGGACGACGTGAGCGTGGCGCCTACCGAAGAGATCCTCCGGCGCGTCGATCCCATCCTGGAAGGCGTGCGGGGCCTGGCGGACAGTTTTCAATACGGCGCGCTCGTGCGGGCAGGGCTGACGCTGGCCATCGTGGGGCGCCCCAACGTGGGCAAGAGCAGTCTGTTCAACGCCCTGTTGGAACAGGACCGCGCCATTGTTACCGAGATCCCCGGAACCACACGCGACCTGATTTCCGAAACCGCGTCCATCGCCGGCATCCCCGTGAAGCTGTATGATACGGCAGGCATTCAGGAGGGCGGGGAACTGGTGGAGTCTCTGGGAATCGAGCGCAGCTTCCAAGCCATGGCGGACGCCGACCTGACGCTGGTGGTCGTCGACATTTCACGCCCCGTGGAAGCGGAAGATCGGACTCTCATCGCCCGCGCGCAAGCCGAGGGCCGATGGCTGCTGGTAGGTAACAAGCGCGATCTGGGTGGGGCGGGCCTCCAGGCCTGCCCATCCGCCCTCTTGGTTTCCGCTCTCACCGGCGAAGGCCTCCCGCAACTGCGCGAGGCGATTCTGGAAGCCGTAGCCCCCAAGGGCGCGTTCGACGAGGAGACCGGCTTCATCACCAGCCTCCGGCACGAGCGCCTCCTCCGCGAATCGGCCGAATGGCTAGGGAAAGCCCGCACCGCCGCCGAATCCGGCATCCCGCACGAGATGCTGCTCCTGGATCTCTACTCCGCGCTGCACCCCATCGACGCCATCACCGGCGCCACCACCGCCGACGACATCCTGAACCGCATCTTCTCGACGTTCTGCATCGGCAAGTAACTCCGCCAACAAGATCGGCGGCGGTACAAATGGGTTATCATGCCAGTCATGCGCTATCGTGCGTTGTTGGCGATCTTCGCCGCGCTGAGCCTGGGGCGGACGCTCTGCGGGCAGGCCGCCGGTCCTTCCCCTACCGCTCCCGCGCCACAGGCCGCGCCGGTGAGCGCTAGCCGCGACGTCAGTTGGGCGCGCCTCTTGCCGAACCTCGCGAGCGACCAGAAACGCATCTGGCTGTTCCCTACCAAAGTCGCACGTGGGCGGCATCTGCTGCCGACCCTGGCGGTCCTGGGCGCGGCCGCAATTCTGATCGAAACCGACGCTCACAGCGCCCCCTATTTCCGGGGGACTACCTCCTTCGGACAGTTCAATTCCATTTTCACGTCCAAGGCGACGGAGGTTGGCACGTTTGTCGCTCCGGTGACGCTGTACGCGGCGGGCTGGATCGCCAAGGATTCCTACGCCCGGCATACCGCTTTGCTGGCGGGCGAGGCGGTAGGCGATTCCGAGATTCTCGCGGCTGTGATGAAGGATATCGATCGCCGCAGCAGACCTGCCACCTACCCGCCGCACGTCACGATGAGCGGAAGCTGGTTCAATAGCCCGGGCAGTTGGCTCCGCGGCCGGGGCAGCTTTCCCTCCGGCCACGCCATCGCGGCCTTGTCGGTAGCCACGGTCATCGCGCGCCGGTATCCGCGCCAGCGATGGGTTCCTTACGTGGCGTACGGCTTGGCCGGGCTGGTGAGTTTTTCGCGGTTGACCTTGTCCGCTCACTTTCCTTCGGACGTCTTCATGGGCGCCGCGCTGGGGTACTCGATCAGCCGCTACGCGGTACTTCGCCAGTGATGCTGGAGCGGTCCAGCGCATTTCGCGGATTCGCCTGGCTGGCATTGCTCTGGGCTCCCGCCGGCCTCCGAGGCCAGAGCGCCGGTCCCTGCTCGAAACCGGAGCCACGCGCGACGCGGCCCTCGCCGGTAGCGCCTGCCCCGCGAAACGACCCGGGGACCAACGGCGCCGCCGGCCTCCTGCCGGCTCTCGAACCCATCACCGTCAGCGAACCGCTCGACCTGGGAGGGCCGCTGGCGACGCAGTTCCCTCTCGTCTCGCAACGTGCTTTTTCGTGGACCGCTGTTCTCTACACCCTGAACGGTGTGAATGTGACCGACCCGTATCAGCCGGGGCGCAGCGACGCACCGCTCGATGCGTCGGGCATCGGGGAGGTCGTGGTCTGCGCCGGCTTCGACCTGGGAGCGTCGCGGGCGTACGGATCCGAGGTCGCGGTCTCCGTCGAGACGCCGCGGCCAGTCTGGCACGGTGAAGCGACCGCCAGTGGCACGGCCTCCTTTCTTGCGTTCTCCAACCTGCCCGGCGCTGCGTCGCGCGGTCTTCTCCAGCAGGCCGAGAAATATCGGGGCTACACGGACAACGGCTTCCAACTAGGCGGCCCTGCCGGGCGGCGAGTGGATTGGTTCGCCGCCGCCTCCGGCCAGTGGTCCGCGCAGACGGTCCCGCTCGCCAGCCCCGGCTCCGATTTGGACACCCGTCTGATGGATGGCTTGGCTATCGTGAGAGTGCAAGTAACGGGCAAGGACCAGTTGCAGTTCCACGCCGGTGGCGCGCAAGTG
The DNA here is from genome assembly GCA_050012095.1 of Bryobacteraceae bacterium. Lineage (GTDB taxonomy): Bacteria > Acidobacteriota > Terriglobia > Bryobacterales > Bryobacteraceae > BOG-224. The sequence continues at coordinate 7,172 of JBEKHV010000068.1, forward strand.
CGCCTCTCGGACTGGGGCATGCCGGCGGGAATCGAGGCCTGGGTCGGAAGGCGCATGGCCCCCTCGTTTACCATCCCGGACATCGAAGGCCTTCCTGGCTCTCCGGAAAACGACCGCTTCCGGTACTTTCAGGCCGGGTGGGACCGCTCGGCCGGCGCGGGGACCTGGCAGCTCCGCTACGCCGCGTCCGCGGCCGATTTCGATACCACCTTGGCCGGGCCACCTGGCGCCCAGAGCCGGATCGACCTTGTCACCGGCTTGACCAACGGCGTGGTGCCCCTGGCCAACCTCGCCGATCGAACACGACAGACCGTTGCGGCGGCTTACGAACCCGCGCCCCTCCAAACCGGCAGGTCGCGGAACATCCTGGCTGTCGGGGCGGAGTGGGAAACCGCCGACATCGACAACCGGTACAGCGCCCCGTCGAATCTCAATCTGATTACCGCGGAGGGCGCGCCGGCTTTCGTCGTTGTCCTGAATACCCCGGCCGAGTCCCGCGAGCGGATACGGAGCTTCACGGCGCACGCGCGGGACCAGTTCAGCGCGCGGACATGGCTGACTTTCGATGGGAGCCTGGTCGCGGACTTGGTTCGCGGCGGCCCCATCGCCTGGAATAGTCTCTCGCCCCGCGCGGGATTTGCCCTGACGCCGGGCGGTTTTCGCCGGGTGACGATGCGCGGCAGTTACGCCCGGCTCTATGCGCCACTGGCAGGCAGGTACCTGGATTTCGCCAATCCGAATAGCCTGGGGGGTCTGGAATACCAATGGCTGGATCGCAACCACGACGGAATCTATCAGCCTGGAGAAATGGGCACGCTCCTGATGGCGTTCGGCGGCCCGTATTCGAGCATCGATCCGGCCATACGGCGGCCCTACGCGGACGAGTTCAATCTTGGCGCGGAGGTTTCCCTCCCTCGGAACGCTTTCGCGCGGACCCAGCTCTTCCGGCGCGACGATAAAGACCGGATTGCGAGCGTAGATACCGGCGTTCCCGCGCCGACCTACGATCCGGTCGCGATTGTCGATCCAGGTCCGGACGGGCTGCCAGGGACTTTCGACGACCAGCAGTTGACAGTCTATGCGCAGCAGCCCGCGTCGTTTGGCGAGGATCGCTACCTGCTCACCAACCCGCCCGGCCTGAGGACGCTCGGCGAGGGCATGGTCGTGGAGTCGGGCGCGGGATGGCGAAGCTACAGCTTCCACGCGTCGTTCCTGGCCGAGAAGTCGTTCGGCCCGTCCAATCCCGGCAACTCGCCGGTGGAAAACGATCCCGGCGTCGTTGGCTCTCTGTTCTCCGACCCCAACTCCTTAATTGACGCGACGGGCCGCCAGTTCTTCGATCGCGCGTACGTGGGCAAGCTCCAGTTCGCGGGCAGGCTGCCGCGAATCCTGGGCGGCATCGAGTTCGCCAATACGGTGAACTACCTGGACGGGACGGCCTTTGACCGGCGCCTGCTGGTCACCGGGCTGCCGCAGGGTCCCATGCTGATTGACGCCACCCCCCGCGGCAGCCCGGGAGGGGGAAATCGCGCGGAACACGTCATGAACTGGAACGTGCGGTTCAGCCGGACGTTTCCCCTGCGGCGCGGCCATGCTCAGGTCGCGCTGGACATTCTGAACGCGGCCAATGCGGATAACCGCGTGCAAGAGGTCGAAACCAGCGGTCCGACGTTTAATCGGCGTCTGCCCATTGCGATCGAACCCGCCCGCTTCGTGCGTATCCTGATCAAATATGCTTTTTAAACCCGGCATTTTCGTACTCTGCCTCCTCTATGCCGTTCACGGCGCCTCCGCCGCGGCGAACCAAGGCGGCATTTCAGGCGTTGTCATTAGCCCTGGCGGCGCGCCGGAGGCCTCGGCTCACGTGGCCCTCGTACGCCGGCTCGGCGGCGCCTCGCGCGAACTCGTTACCGACGCCGCTGGCAAGTATGCGGCCGATGGTCTCCTGCCTGGCTCATACACAATCACCGCCACGTCTCCGGCGACTGGCGCGTCGGCCGAGGAAAGCGTGGAGATACGGGACGGCGAGACGCTGCACCTGGCGCTCGTTCTCGGCTCGGCGCCGATGGCGGATTCCGATCTGCCAATCGAGGGGCGAAACTACCTGGATCTGGTCCGGAACCGATCGGAGATTGCGCCCGGAGAGCAGGGCGGCGCCATCGAGGGCTTCGGGCCGTACGGGCTTCGCGGCAACGCCAGCCTGAACAGCTACGGGCAGCGTGGGCAGAACAACAACTTCCTTCTGGACGGCATGGACAACAACGGCGCCTGGGTGCGCGGCCTCGTGGTTCCGCCGGCGCTGGAGACGGCGGGGGGCATCGCTCTTCTGGCGGGCTATATCCCCGCCGAATTCGGGCACGCCGCAGGCGCAGTGGTGAACGTCGCGAGCCGCGCCGGCTCCGACCGCTTTCACGGTTCCGCGTACGAGTATGGGCAGACCTCGGTGGTCGACGCGCGCAACTTCTTCGACCCGGCGAAGAAGCCGGTCTCCGCGGGGAACCAGTTCGGCGCCGCTCTAGGGGGGCCGATTCGCCCGGGCCGGTGGTTCTTCTTCCTGGACGCCGCGGCCGAGCGCGAGCGCCAAGGGCAGACGGTGACCTCAACCGTCCCAACCAAGGCGCAGAAGGCCGGCGTTTTCAGTCCCGCGGCGACCATCTACGATCCGCAGTCCATCCACTCCGTGGCCACCGATATCTATCAGCGGAGCCCGTTTCCCGGCAACCAAATCCTCCTGGCTTCCATCCTTCCGCCCGCGCGCAGCCTCCTGGCCCTGTATCCCGACCCGACTTCCTCCTCCTCCGTCGACAACTATTCGTTCCCGGCCGAGCGAATTCTAAACAACGCCGGCTTCGACGTGCGTTCCGACTATGCCTTTTCTCCCACGAGCACGCTTTTCGCGCGTCTCAGCGCCGGCTCGCTGGACGAGCAGTCGCCCGGCGCGCTTCCGGCGCCGACTGGGATCGGTTTTCCGGCGGGCGGTTACGCCGGGAGCGACAGCTCCCAGAACGCCGATGCGCTTCACTCTCATGAAACCTGGCGAGCCGGCGCCGTTTCGCATACGGCTAGTGTCTTTTCCGGCCGGATCAACGAATTCCGCGCTGGTTTCACCATCGACGACCTGAGCGCCACTGCCGCCGATAGCGGATTCAACGCAGCTTCGGCGCTCCACATACCCGGTCTCGGCTCCGGCGGGATGCCCTCTTTCAGCGTTCCGGGGTACGCGTCGCTGGGCGCGGCCGGAGCGGCGCCATTCACCATGCGCGAAGCGACGTACCAGGTGGAAGACGCCATCGGGTGGAAGACCCGGCGGCATTCCTGGAAGTTCGGAGTACAGGCCATCCGCAGGCAAGTGTCGGGCGACGCTTCCGAGTGGAGTTCGCGAGGAACCTTCTTCTTTACGCCGGACTACACCAGCCAACCGGGCGCCTTCGACACGGGAGACGCTTTCGCCTCTTTGCTGTTTGGGTACCCTTCCGAAGTCCGGCGCAACGTGCAGTTCGCTCCCTTCCGCCTGCAAGCGTGGGAATGGGCCGGGTTTGCGCAAGACTCCTTCCGGTTGGGACGCCTGACGGTGGACGCCGGGGTGCGCTATTCGCTCTATCCGCCGGTGACCTCGGCGGACGGCCAGATGGTGAATTTCAACTTCGATCGCCAGGCGCCGGCTCTCAACCAATTCGCGGGACAGGGCGGGGTGAATGGGTACGCCGGGGTAGGGTACAAGAAACTCACCATCGCGCCGCGCATCGGCTTGGCGTTCGATCTTACGGGGAATGGATCGGCCGTTCTTCGCGCCGGCTTTAACCAGGCGTACGACGCCGGATCGTTCTTCTCTACCGGCAGCCTGGCGCGCAACCCGCCGTACGCCTCGAACCTGGATATCGTCAATGGCACGTTTCAATTGGGACCGAACTTGACCACGGGGCTGCCGGCGGCCACGGCCGTTTCGCTTCTCGATGCCGCCGCCCTCAACAGCGCCCGCGGCTCTATCAACGCCATCCAGCCCGTGAACTACACGCCGTATTCGGACCAGTGGTCCCTGGCGCTCCAGACGCGCCTCCGGGACGGGCTGATCCTGGAGACTGGCGGGATGGGTTCCATGGGCATACACCTGTCATCCACCTACGACGCCAACCAGCCGTACCCGGCTCCTTCGCCCTACAGCCATCCTCGATATCCCTATGAGCCGTATCATTCGCGCATCGAGTATCTGGGCTTCGCCGGCGGCTCCACCTACTACGGCGGAACCGTCAAGCTGGCGGGCCACTGGCGTTCGGGACTCGCCTTCCAGTTGAGCTACACGTACGCCAAGTCCCTGGACGATGCCACGGCGCCCGATTCGGATCAGCAAAGCCGTCCCGCGGTTCCCCAGTTCGTCTACAATCTGCGGGGCGCCCGCTCGCCTTCACCCTACGATGCGACCCAGCGGATGGTGTGGACAGCCCGTTACGACTTGCCGGTCAAGAATCCCGCCTCGAAGCCCCTCACGCTGCTGGCAAACTGGAGCCTCTACGCGGTCGTCACGGCGCAAACCGGCTTCCCGTTTACGCCGCAGCTTTCCACCAACAGCCTGAACAATGGCGGCATTCAGTTGCCCAACCGGGTCGGGGACGGCTCATTGCCCGCGGACCGGCGTTCCTACCTAAACTGGTTCGATACCAGCCTGAACCCGAGCGACCCGAGCCACGCCTTTGAGACCCCGGCGCTGTATCAATATGGCAACTCGGGGTTCGATATTCTCAGAGGCCCCGGAATGGCAACGGTGAATGCCGCGCTGGCGAGAACCTTCGCCATCGGCGATCTAGCGCGCCTTCAGGCCCGAGTCGAGGCCTACAACCTCCTCAACCGGACCAATTTCGCGCTTCCCGAACGGCTTTTGGGACTGGCGACCTCAGGCGTCATCGACCACACCGCGACCCCGGCCCGGCAGCTTCAACTGGGTGTCACGCTGGAATGGTGAGGACGGTAGGACGCTCCAGCGCGTGATCCTAACTGAACGCCGTGCTGGCCGCCCGTCTTCACATCGGCCAAACGACGGTCCAGTCCGAGCGCGCCGAGTGCGCCATTTCGGAGTAGGGCTGCGCGATCCCGGCGCGCGCGGAGGAGCGCGAAGGGCATTGGCATTCGTAGGGGTCGGGCAGGCCGCGGCAACCTGCCGGGGCGCTGCTGCAACAAAGCCGCATTGACAAAGCCGCATTGAGATATTGACAATCCTTTCTTTTCGTACATACTGTAGTCGCGAGATCTCTTCTGCGCCTCGCAACCTCTGTGGCTGTGCGGGCTTCGCCAGCCACGGGACGACCCTTTGCTGGAGGGCAGGTGCGCAGGCTCTGGCGACGATGCCGCTGAGAGCGGCGGAAGATGACGTCGTGACAGAGCGGGAAGGAGTTGAAAGAGAATGAAAAGACATACCTCGCGCTCGCGGGCGTTACTCCGCCGAACTCTCAACGCGGGTCTTCTCAAGGTCCGCCGCGGCATAGCCCGCGCCACCCGCTATGCTGCAACATTCCTGGCGGGCGACGCCGGCTCGCTGTTGGGCGACTGCCCGTGGACCGTCAGCGGAGACGATATCTACAACAACAACAGCAGCAACGTCGGGATCGGCACCACAAGCCCGAGTAGCAGGTTGGAAGTCAACAGCAATACCCCTAATGTTGATAATTATGGGGATGGAGCAATTGAGATCTCTGGAACAGCAGCTCCTATCGCGTTTGTCGGACAATCGAATCTCAATCCTAATATGAACCGATGGGGCCTGAGACTCTGGGATGGAAACAGCAATCACATGGGGGACTTCTCAATCTACGATTACGCAAATTCCGCGCACAGATTGTTGATCAACAGTTCCGGCTATATCGGCATCGCGACGACTTCGCCAGGGTATACGCTGGATGTCGCAGGCGACGGGAACTTTAGCGGCGCATTGACCGCCAACAACCTTCCCGCGCCCGAGGCGGGCGACGCGGCGGCGGGCAAGTATCTGGATGCGAAAGGCGGATGGAGCGTGCCCTCGTCGGCTTATCCGCCACCGCCCGTCCCGCTTTCCGGCTCCATCACCCCCGACTGGCAGGTGGCATCGACCAAGTTGGGGCCACATGGAACCTGGCTGGCGCTGGGTCGGCTGTGGGTTGGGTACGTCTATGAGACGCCCGGAGTCATCGAAGTATACGATGCGGCCACGGGGGCCAAGCTGCACACCGTCAACTTCGACGATTCGGACCACGACGGCATCGTCGATATGCACTACTGTGCGGCCCTGGGGAAGATGGTCGCGCTCCACAAAACCGCCGGGAAGACCCTCATCTCGGGTATCGATCCCCATACCTACGCCACTTCGGACTTGGTGGTGGATTCCAGCATCGGCGCGAACTGGGGTTCATTCTGCGACGACGGAGCGTACTTTTATACGGTCTCTTATAACGTCTACCTGTCTACGACCGTGAACGGCTACCCCATTCAGGCAAGCGGCTATACTGGCGCTCCCGACCGTCAACTAACTCTTGAGTTCGATGGGAAGGGCATCACGAACGGTCACTGCTGCCGCTACGACGGGCACCGGATCTTCGTCACCAGCTCGGACAGCACCCCAAATGGGTCAGATCCAGATCGTTGGTCTATCGTTGCGGTGGACCCAACGGCAGATTGGGCGCACGGAGAGGGCGTTGTGGCCGCTAGCCGACCGGCAGCCGACGCGGACGCCGGGTTCACCGATGATTTGGCGATGGTTGAATTTGCCGAGGACCCCGACGCTTTAGTGGCGGTTCAAAATTACCTGCAATCGCCGACCCGAAGTTCCGGGATTGTGGTTTGCGGATCGGAACTGAGCGGCAAGCTCAGCGTCTTCAACAAAGAAGACTTATCGCTGCTTCGTACTATTGACACCGGAATCTCTCGCAAATGCTGGGGCGTCGGCTGGGACGGTCGCTATATATGGGCAGTGTATGGGACGCAAGCGACCCCGTACCCGACCGGCAAGGCGGCGAAAGTCAGCCTCACCGGGGTTGTTGAGATTGTTGAGTTCCCGCCCGGCCTGGAAAACCCGAATGAGTTTCACACGGACGGAACCAGCTACTATTTTTCGTTCTTCTATTACGACAGCGCGCCGGGGAAGGTTTGCGCCGCGACAGGGTCAAGCAGATTCATCTCGGGCCAATCGGTGTTTGCCTGTAGTATCGGGGTTCCATTCTGGAACGGCGCTACGCCGAGCATCGTCACCGCGATCATCAACTCGGCGCCGGAGGAGCAGTCGAGGTCCTAACCGGCGCAGCCTTCCCGCCAACGACGTTGGTCGCCCGTGAAGCGGCTCCCACGGGAGTGGACGGCGGGACACGAACTCTTACCTTCCCGGTACTGGCAAACGGCTGGGCCGAAATTGTAGTTACCGCCGGCACCCCCGTGCTCGTGCAGGCGATGCGTACGTGTTGAGCTGTGCTTGAGTCAGGGTGACACAGGGCCGGGTCGGGAAGACGCGGCGGAACGAGTTACGGATCTTCAAAGCTTCATAGTTTGAACGGCTTCCCGTGGCACGAAAGTTGCCCTCACGGCAAATGCGTTTTGCAGCCGCATGCGGTGAAAGGAGGTGCTTCATGATGAAACCGGTCCTTCTGGCAGCGGGCCTGCTACTCCTAAGTTGGTCCGCCTCTGCCCAGTGTTGCCCGTCTATCTTAACGCCCCCGAATTTGCCCGCGGGATTTGCAGGCACGTCGTATTCGCAGACGCTCATGGGAAGTGATGTCGGGCTGACCTTTTCGCTCACGGCGGGCGCACTGCCAGCCGGTCTGACTGTCTCTCCCGCAGGCGTGATCTCCGGTGTGCCTACTAGCGCCGGAACTTCCATATTTGACGTCAAGGTACTCGGAGGATTTAACCAGACTTTCACGCTGACCATCCTTCCGGCTCCGCCACACCTTGTCATCACGCCGGCAACTCTGCCGTCGGGCGCTCCAGTTAATTCATACGGCCAGAACCTCGCGGCTGGCGGGGGTGTTCCTCCGTTTGCTTGGTCTCTCACCGCCGGGGCGCTGCCTGCCGGCCTTACTCTCGGCACAGGCATAACCGGCGCAGTGCCAACAGCCGCCGCTTGGATTTTTGGGGCACCCACAGCCGCCGCTGTCAGCTCAACATTCACTGTCACTGTGACTGACTCGACCTCGGCGACGGCGAGCCAGACATTCACGCTCGCCATCACTCCGCTCATGGTCACCTCGTCCACGTTGCCTTCGGGCGCTGTCGGGGCGCCGTACTCGCAAAGCCTCTCCGCGACCGGAGGCGCTTCCCCATACTCCTGGTCGATCATTCTCGGCGCATTGCCGCCCGGCCTCTCCCTATCGTCCGCCGGCGCGATCACGGGAACCCCCACCACGGCCGGAGGGGCGGTATTCGTAGTGACGGTCACGGACGCTAACTCGGCGGTGGCAAGCGCGACGTTCACGCTGGCCGTCGCCCCATTTAAGGTCACAACGTCCTCACCCTTGCCTGCGGGCGTGGTCGGCGCGGCCTACTCGCAGACGCTCTCCGTCAGCGGCGGCAGCCCGCCCTACGCGTGGTCGCTTGCGTCCGGCGGGCTGCCCGCAGGCCTCACGCTGTCCGCCGGAGGGTTGCTCTCTGGAGTTCCCTCCGCCTACGGAGTTTTCACCTTCGGCGTCCTCGTCGCGGGTGCGGGCGGATTCACCGCTAGCCAAGCCTTCTCGCTCACCATCACGCTCGGCTCTCTCGCCATTGGAACACCTGCGACGCTTCCTTCGGGCATTGCCGGTACGGCCTACTCGCAGACCCTCACCGCCACGGGCGGAGTCCCTCCCTATCAGTGGCAGATCGGCTCCGGCGCCCTGCCGCCCCTCCTTACACTCAGCTCGGCTGGCGTGATCGCCGGCGTCCCGAGTACGCCTGGAGTCTGGGCTTTCACCGTCAGCGTGACTGATGCGGCCTCACACACCGCCAGCCAGGCCTATTCGCTCACCGTCACCCTCGGCCCTCTCGCCATCACTACCTCCGCGACGCTTCCCGCGGGCGTTGTCGGCGCGTCGTATTCACAGACGCTCGCCGCCACCGGCGGCGTTCCTCCCTACACCTGGCAGGTCAAGTCGGGCGCCTGGCCCCCGGGTCTCATCTTTTCTTCGGGCGGCGCGCTCACCGGCGCCCCGTCTCAAGTGGGCTCCTTCAGTTTCACCGTCCAGGTCACGGATTCCTCCGCCGCTTCCGCGAGCAGGGTCTTCAGCTTGCTGGTCTCCGCGCCCGGATGCGCATCGAGCCTGAATTACAGCGGCCAGGCCTTCAGCGCCGCGGGCGGGTCGGGCACGGTGACCGTGACCGCGCCCGCCGGGTGTCAATGGACCGCATCCAGCCAGTTGAGCTGGGTCGCGATCACCGCCGGTGCCTCGGGAACCGGGAACGGCGCGGTCACCTTCAACGTGGCCGTCAACAGCGGCGCGGCGCGCTCGGGCGCCATCGCCATCGCCGGATTCCCGTTCACGGTGGAGCAATCCGCCGCATCGCCCGCCGGCTTATCCACCGTCGGCTCGATTGCCCAGGTGACCTCGGGCGGAGGCTGGAAGTCCACCCTCACGCTCATCAATACCGGCAACGCTACGGAAGAGGCCCTGGTTAGCTTCTTCGACGACTACGGAAACCCGCTGGCGCTGCCGGTGAACTATCCGCAGAAGCCGCTGTCCGCGCCGGCGCTGGCGTCCGTCATCGACCGCGCGGTGGAGGCAGGAGCGGAGCTTCTGATCGAGACGGCCGGGCCGGAAGACCAGCCCACGCAGGCGGGTTGGGCGCTGGTGCAGGCGAGCGGGAGCCTGACGGGCTACTCGCTGTTCCGGTGGGGCACAGCGCCGCATCAGCAGGAGGCAGCCGCCGCGCTGGAAAACCGGACGCCCGGATCGTTCCTGCTCTCGTTCGATCAGACCGGCGGGTATGTGCTCGGCATCGCGGTGGCGAACACGTCTTCGCCGGCAGCCAACGTGACGGCGACGCTTTATGACGACAGCGGCGCGACGATCGGCGGAACGACGCTGCCGCTTCCCGCCATGGGGCACACCGCGTTCATGCTGACGGACGAGTTCCCGGCCGCGGCCGGGAGACGGGGGACGCTCGTACTCACGCCGCCCGCGGGCTCCCAGATCGGCGCCATAGCCTTCCGCGCCAACAGCGAAGGCTCTCTGGCGACGGTTCTACCGCTGACCAAGTAACCGTACGAAAAGGGGACGAGGGTCCCCATGTGTGTCTTTTCTACCCAGGCCCGAGTCATTTTCCAATAGCCGGCGGCGTCTGCGCCATCGCCAGCAGCAGGCAAATCAGCACCAAAAATGCGAGCCCTCCCGCGATCCACATATGCTCCTCCCAACCCCACTCATCGGCCTGCAAGTAGAGGGCCATGCGGAAATCGACGTCTGCGGGGCGGCCGCTCAGCGCGGGTCCGTCTCGTCCCCGGGTTTACAAGATCCCAACTGAACGGCAAAGGCCGCCACCGGCGTCCACCGCCCACCCGCCTGCCGTTCGATCTGAAACGAGTGCGTGGCGCCGTCCGCGCGTGCGCGCCAGGCGGATGGCTGGGGCTGAGATTTCAAGGCGGGCGGCGTTGCGTTCCCCTCCTTCAGGCTCCAGTTCGCTCCGCCGTCGCGCGATTCGTACAACTCGTAACGCCCTTTGCCCGCGCCCGGGCCACGGTCGACGACCAGGGAACCGTTCTTAGCGCCATCGAATTGGAATTGCTGGATGAATCCGCCGCGAGGCTCGTCGGAAAGGGGTTGAGTCCGCCAGCTCTCGCCGCCATCGGCCGTGACCAGGAAAAACGGATTTCGCGTTAACGGAAACAGTTCCTCGCCGCTGATCCATACGTGCCCGGCATCCGCGAACTGGATATGATCGAGTCCGGCGCCGCGCATTCGCTCGTGGGCTTCGCGCCAAGTGCGGCCCCCATCCTCGCTCGCCAGAAGCAACGAGAACAGCGTTAGGGCTACCGAGTGGATATCCCCGGCGGCGAATATTCGATCCCCCACCCCCTCCACCGCGGATATCTCCAGGTACGCCGGACAAGGGTCGGCAAGAGTACAACTCAAGCCCGCCCACTGGACATCCTCGTCCGTGCAATGGAGGGGTACGGTGATGGGTTTGCCGGTGTTCTGCAGAATCACCGGTCCCGGAGGCGGTTCCTGAGGCGGTTCCTGAGTTCTTGCGGCCCCGCACAGCAGCATCAGGAGCGCCGCCAACCCGGCTGCGCGCGCCGGACGGCCCTGGCCGACTGCGCCGGGAGACGTCGCCGACAGGGATCCGGGACACCTTGCGGACGGAAATGGGCGCCTCTCGAAATATTCCCGCCGGCCCTGTAACGCGGACGGCCAGCGCTGGCGTCTATGAGTTAGAATCCCCGTTACGACAGCGGGCGCGCTCACTCCTACTACCCAATCGCGCCCGCTTTTCCGCCTCTGGCGTTTGTTACTCGTCGGAAATCCCTCCAACCGACCCGTGCTAGGAACCGCTCGGCGGGGCTCGGCAACGCGGCGACGATCGTCTTCGTAGATGGGAGCCTCAGATTTCCCAGTTGAGCACATACCGGTTCTGCTTTTCGTTCCAGTCCCGAACCAAATCGGCGAAAGTCGTCCGGTCGACGACGCCGGAAACGGCGGCATCCACCTTGCGCCATATATCGGTAAGCGGCATCTCGGCTTTGCGCCGCGTGCGTCCTTTGCCCGGCTGCCCCTCGACGGAGCGCAGCACTTCCCCAACGGTGATCGATTCCGGCGCGCGAGCCAGCAGGTAGCCCCCTTCGGCGCCGCGGCGTGATTCCACGAAACCGGCTTGTTTCAGGCCGGCTAGGATCAATTCCAGAAACTTCTGGGGGATCTTCTGGCGCCGCGCGATATCGGCGATGCGAATCGTCTCGCCGGGCCGTTGCGAAGCCAGGTCGAATATCGCCAGCAGCGCGTAGTCACTCTTTGCGGAGGCGGGCATGGAGGTTCCCAGGCACAATCACTGGTAATTCAGTAGAGATTGTAGGGCATACGGAGGGAGGACGCAACCGGCGGCTCCACGCCGCATTTTCCGAGAGAAAAATGAGAGGAGAAAAGCAGAGGCCACTGGAGTGCCGCGTAGGACAGAGTCCGCTACGCGGCTTCCCAGCGACGAAACACATGGAAGCGCGCAGGCGAGCGCTACTTCTTCGCGGTGTCTTCCTTCTTCTTCTTCTTCGTGGTGTCTTCCTTCTTCTTCTTCTTCGCCTTCGTGGTGTCTTCCTTCTTGGCCGGGGGCTGGGCTTGGCTGACAGCAACCGTGCCGAACGCCAGCGCCATGCCGACCATCAGCGTCATCAATTTCTTCATGGGGTTTCTCCTTGATCGTACGATCGACGATTTCTCGTCCGTTTGTATCATAGCCGTGCCAGCATGAACGCTCTCTTAAGCCATAATTAAAATTAGCTAATCAAGCCGGTCACAAGACATTGTGAATCGCCGCATTCGATGAATCTGGCTGAATCCCAAATGGTTATCGTTCGCAGACCGCCTGGCGCAGGCGAAGCCAGCCGATCGCGCTGATACATTGGAATCGGATGCGAAAGCCGGAAATCGCCAGAAGAGTGGCTCGAAAGTCGGGCGTCAGCGACGGTGAGGCGGCGGACCGCCTGGACCACATCGTTTGTGAGATCCTCTCCCGCCTGCGCCACGGCAAAGACGCGAGCTTGCCGGGGCTGGGTCGCTTTACGAGCGGGCCGGATGGACGAGTATCGTTCGAGCGTGAAGGGAGCCAGTCGCATGATTGATCCTCTCTCGGCCGAGCATCTCGCCCAAGTCGTGATTCGAGGGCTAGCCGCCGGCCAATCCGTGGAGATCGACGGGCTCGGCGTGTTTCATCCCGACCCAGCGCTGGGGTTCCGTTTTGAACCACGCGCGCCCCAGGTTTTCGTGGCGTACGCCCGGGAAGACGCGGAGGCCGCGGAGGGGCTTTACGCCGAACTGGCGGCCGCCGGTTTCACCCCGTGGATGGACACGAAGAATCTGGTCCCCGGCCAGAACTGGCCGCGCGCCATCGAAAGCGCCATCGAGACCTCGGATTTCTTCATCGCCTGCTTCTCCGGAAACTCGGCCGGCAAGCGGGGCGGATTCCAGGCGGAGATCCGCTATGCTCTGGATTGCGCGCGCCGCACCCCCTTGGACGATATCTTCGTCGTCCCCGTGCGGTTGGATGCCTGCCGTGTGCCGCGCGTCATCCGGCGCGAGTTGCAGTACTTCGACCTCTTTCCCGATTGGCGGCGGGGAATCCGCCGGCTGACCGCGGCCCTGCGGCGGGAAGCCGTGCGCCGGGTGAAGCGGCAGACCGAGGCGGTCCGGGCGTAGAATCACCAAAGGCGCGGCGCCAAGCGGTAGCGCACCATAAGATTTGCAGCACCCGCAAGTCCTTGATAGAATTGAGTGGTTCAATCACGGTGGGTGTAGCTCAGCTGGTAGAGCGCTGGATTGTGGTTCCAGTGGCCGTGGGTTCGAACCCCACCACCCACCCCATGCAAACCGTCGCTTCTTCAAGCGGCTCTCTACGATCTTGACCGGGATGAGTTCGCTGAGTAGCGTGGCCGCCCTGCGCGTAACACGATGAACGTTGCCCGATCCGCCTCTACCAGTTGTACCACCGATACGGATCGTCGCCCGCGATATAGTCGTCGCGGTAATCCGAACTGTAGAAACCGCTCGGCTGCTTCAGCGGCTCAAATACCCATGGCTGCGTGGCCGCGCTCTCCGGGATGATCGTGAAGATCAGTTTGTCGGCTGCAAATTGCCCGCCGAGGTTGGCCAGCACCTGGCATAGCGCCCGCGTCTGCCGCCACCGCGTGAAGCGGAAGTAGGTCTTGTTGTCGGCATCGAATCGGTTCGGGTCGAGCTGCGTGTACATCAGCACGCCCTTGCCCAACGCTTTTCGGGCCAGCAACCCATCCGCGCCCACGTCGCCGCCCGAGGCGATCACCCACGCTTCGTTATCGCTCCGCCAGCGCAGGTCCGATTCGCTCAGCCCGCTGGCCTCCGGCCAGTCGGGGACGTTCAGCGAACCGTGGAAGCTGTCCACCTTCTTTTGCGCGCCGCCCAACGGCAGGCTTTCGCCGCTGCGCGGCAGCACTACAACCTTGCCGCCGCCCTGCACAAAGGCGTTGAGACTGGAATCGGACAGCCCGTTGCCGGCGCCGACCACCACCAGTTCGGCGCCGGATGGGATCGCTGAAGCCTTCTCGTAGAGCAACCC
>JBEKHV010000069.1:0-21239 GCA_050012095.1 Bryobacteraceae bacterium
CCGCCGCCCACGCTAAGCAGCCTGGCGGTAAGCCCGGCCAGCGTGACGGGCGGTTCGACCGCCACGCTCGGCATCTACCTGAGCGGGCCGGCGCCCACGGGCGGGGTGACGATTACGCTTTCGGGCGGCAACGCCGCGTTCCCGCTTCCCGCCAGCGTGACGGTGGCGGCTGGCGACAAGGGCGCCTCTGTGTCCGTGCATACCACCACGGTGACGGCTGCGACCTCGGTCACCGTGACGGCCACGTACAACGGGGGCAGCAAGACTGCCACTGTCACCGTGATTCCCGTTCCGCCGCCCACGCTAAGCAGCCTGGCGGTAAGCCCGTCCAGTGTGACGGGCGGTTCGACCGCCACGCTCGGCATCTACTTGAGCGGGCCGGCGCCCACGGGCGGGGCGACGATTACACTTTCGGGCGGCAACGCCGCGTTCCCGCTTCCCGCCAGCGTGACGGTGGCGGCTGGCGACAAGGGCGCCTCTGTGTCCGTGCATACCACCACGGTGACGGCTGCGACCTTGGTCACCGTGACGGCCACGTACAACGGGGGCAGCAAGACTGCGACTGTCACTGTGATTCCCGTTCCGCCGCCCACGTTAAGTAGCCTGACCGTGGGTCCGGCCAGCGTGACGGGCGGTTCGACCGCCACGCTCGGCATCTACTTGAGCGGGCCGGCGCCCACGGGCGGGGCGACGATTACGCTTTCCGGCGGCAACGCCGCGTTCCCGCTTCCCGCCAGCGTGACGGTGGCGGCTGGCGACAAGGGCGCCTCTGTATCCGTGCATACCACCACGGTGACGGCTGCGACCTCGGTCACCGTGACGGCCACGTACAACGGGGGCAGCAAGACTGCGACTGTCACTGTGATTCCCGTTCCGCCGCCCACGCTAAGTAGCCTGACCGTGGGTCCGGCCAGCGTGACGGGCGGTTCGACCGCCACGCTTGGCATCTACCTAAGCGGGCCGGCTCCTACGGGCGGGGTGACGATTACGCTTTCGGGCGGCAACGCCGCGTTCCCGCTTCCCGCCAGCGTGACGGTGACAGCCGGTGGGAAGAGCGCTTATGTATCCGTGCATACCACCACGGTGACGGCTTCGACCTTGGTCACCGTGACGGCCACTTACAACGGCGGCAGTAAGACTGCCAGCGTCACCGTGACGCCCGCGGCGACTTCGCACTGAGGTTCTCTATCGCTCACTGTCGCGGAGCGCCAGAATCACCGCCGGCAAGACCGGCGGCGCTACAAAAATGCCCTTGAAGGTTTCGGAGGGATTCTGGTACCTTCGTAGGCACAGATGCCGAATTCCGCTATTTTGCTGATCCATTGCCCCGATCGGAAGGGAATCGTGGCGGGCGTATCCGGGTTTCTCCACACGCACGGGGCCAATATCCTGCACGCGGATCAGCACCGGGACAACGACCTGGGCCTGTTCTTTATGCGCGTGGAGTGGGACCTGGCGGATTTCGGGCTGGATGACGCCGGGTTTCGCGCCGAGTTCGGGCGGCTGGCGGAAGGCTTCCAGATGCAATGGCAATTGGCGTACTCGGCGGCCCGTCCCGCGGTGGCCATCTTCGTCTCGCAGCAACTACACTGCCTGGTGGACCTGCTTTTCCGTCACCGCATCGGAGAGCTGCGCTGCGAAATCCCGGCGATCGTCAGCAACCACGAGGCCGCGCGCGAGACGGCGGAATTTCACGGGATTCCGTTCTTTTACGCGCCCATCGACGCGGGGAACAAGGCGGAGGGCGAACGGGCCCAACTCGAATTGCTGGAGCGGAGCGGCGTCGAGCTGGTGGCGCTGGCGCGGTATATGCAGATTCTCTCGGCGGAGTTCGTGGCGCGCTACCCGCGGCGCATCATCAACGTGCACCATTCGTTCCTGCCGGCGTTCAGCGGCGCACGGCCGTACCACGCCGCCTACCACCGCGGCGTGAAACTGATCGGCGCCACCAGCCATTACGTCACGGAGATACTGGACGACGGCCCGATCATCGAGCAGGACGTGGCCCGCATATCCCACCGCGATCAACTCGAGGACCTGGTGGAGAAAGGGCGCGACCTGGAGCGCATGGTGCTTTGCCGCGCCGTGCGCTGGCATCTGGATCACCGGATTCTTCAGTACGCCGGCAAGACCGTGGTTTTCGACTGAAGGGCGCTGGCCGCCGACCGTTTACCGCCGACCGCTTTCCACTTACGAGCGCTTCGTCCGCGCGTCGGTCTTCACGCGGTCCATGTACTTCAAGGTGCGCAAGTCCAGGCGGATGGCGCGGCCGATCCATGAACTCCTCCCGCAAAAAGACAGTGTACTCCCACGCGCGGAGAGACAGAGCGGCGCAGCGGCAAGCAAAAACTTCACCGCGGAGAAACGGAGACGCGGAGAAATCACGGAGGAGAATAGAGGTTGGTTTGGCGGGAGGTTGTGGGCTCGCGCTGCAGGCGGAGTTTGCACGGCAGAGGGGGCGGAGGTTCGAGGGGCTGGCGCCTCGCGGGATGGGCGTGTGGGGAATAAACGATAGACCACAAAGAACGATGGCCTATCCCACTCCAGCGCGATAGAATCAAGAACTGCGCCGTTCGCCCCGTGGCCGCTGGCCTACGGCTTCAGTTGGGATCATTTTGCCGGCCGGCCGCGATTCAGGCATAACGCGACCAGATCGGAGATGTTGGCTTCGCCCACACACATGACCGTGTCCGCGCCGCCCCAGTATATCTTGACGGTTCCATCGGACTCCGCAACGGCGCCACAGGTAAACACGACGTTGTGGACATACCCTGTGATTTCCCAGGGATCTTCCGGCTGCAAGATCCACGAGTCGGCCACGCCGACGATCTTGGCCGGGTTCAGGAGATCATGGAGAGCGACCCCCAGCCGGTAGACCGATCCGTCCATCGTCCGGAAAACGCCGTGATAGATGGAAAGCCACCCCTGGTCCGTTTTGATCGGCGGCGCACCCGGACCGATCTTCATTTCGTCCCAGTGATACGGTTCGGGCCGCATGATGAGCTGGGATTGCCCCCAGAAACGCAGGTCCGGAGAATAGGAAATCCAGATCGACCAGGGGGCGATTTCCGAGTGAGGACGGTCCAGCCGCGCATAGAGGCCGTCGAACTTTTCGGGAAAGATCACCACATTCCTGTAGTCCGCCTCCGTAATGAGGGAAATCCTTTCCACGCGACTGAAGTCCTTCGTCTTTGCCAGGGCGATGCGGACGCCATTTCGCGAATAGGCGCTGTAGGTGATGAGGTATTCCCCGTCCATGCATGTCATGCGTGGATCCTCGACGCCGAACTCTTCGTAGGCCGCAAACGGGCCATCCCGCGCAGGGGTCAGAAAGGGCTCGTCGGCGGCAGTGAAGTGGAATCCGTCGGGGCTGCGCGCCAAACCAATGATGGACCGTCCCGTGCGGAGATGGGATCGGAACAGCATGATGTATTCGTTCTCATACTTCACCACCGCCGCGTTGTGAACGGTTTCCACGGGGTAGGGGATCGCGGCCTTGGTGAGGATCGGGTTGCCGCGGTATCGCCTGACGATATCTAGCTTCATGGCCGCCTCGTCGCTTCCCGATCGAAAATCGTCTGGTACACGCGCTCGTAAGACTCCACCATGGTTTCGATCGAGAAGCATTGCTGGACTCGTTGGCGGCAGAGCCTGCGATCAATCCGCGGGAGACGCGGCAGGAGTTGGACGGCTTCGTGGACGCTGTTGACCAGGAAACCCGTTTGCCCGTCTTCGATCACCTCCCGGCAGGAGCCGAGGTCCATGGCGATCACGGGCACGCCGGCGGCGTTGGCTTCCGCCAGGACCAGTCCGAATCGCTCCGGGATGGTGTTCAGGTGCAGCAGCGCCCGGGCACGCGCGAATAACTCGTTCTTGCCGGCCACGTCCAACGGACCGATGTAGCGGATCGCCTGATCGAGGCGGGGCTCGACCTGCTCACGGAAGTATGTCCGATCCTGGATAATGCCCGCGATGAGCAGGGGCAACCCGCTCAGGCGAGCAACTTCGATGGCCAGATGGACACCCTTGTCCGGATGGATCCGGCCGAGGAAGACGAGGTGGCCGCCGCCACGCTCCTGGAACGGGTACAACGAGAGGTCGATTCCGTTATAGACCGTCGCTAGGTAATTCAGTCCGGGCGCCCGGTCGGAATCGCTGATGGAGACGAAATACCCGTCACGGTACTTTTCATAAACGGGCATGATCCGGGGAGACGAGAATCCGTGGATGGTGGTGAGGACCGGCGTCTTCACCAGGCGGGTGTAGGACAGGGCCATGAAGTCGTAATGGCTATGGATGAGATCGAACTCGGCGGCATGCTCAAACGCTTCGGAGATGTGAAGGTATTCGGCGACTTTGGGATCGATGGCGCGATCCTCCTCGTACCCGTGGCCGATCACGGCATGCAGGTGAGCGCGGGTCACGGAATCCCCGGTGGCGAACAGCGTCACGTCCCAGCCACGGGAGGCGAGCCCTTCGGCGATGTTGCCGGCGACCGTCTCCCAGGCGCCGTATTGCCGGGGAGGCGTGCGCCAGGCTACCGGCGACAGGACGGCCACTTTCTTGTGGGGGATGGTCATGCTGGTAAAGGGCCGCCCTATTCCATGGCAGCCAGCACCTCGGCAACCGGGACGGTCGCAAAACCCGTGGCGTGATCGGCCAGACCATAGGGAACGATCAGCTCCCCGTTGTGGACCAACGCGCCGCAGGTGTAAACCACATTGGGCACGTAGCCTTCCCGCTCATTCCGGTTGGCCTTGAGTAACGGTTCGCGGAGACGGCCGATGACTTGGGAGGGATCGTCGCGATCGAGCAGGAACGCGCCGATGCAGTACGTGCGCATCGGGCCGACGCCGTGGCTGAGGACCAGCCATCCGGCATCGGTCTCGATGGGCGATCCACAGTTGCCGAGTTGGACCAACTCCCAGGGGAAAGCCGGTTTGAGGAGTACCCTGTGCTCATTCCAGAAATGGATGTTGTCGGAGAACATCAGGTCGATGTTTTCGTTGTCCTGGCGGGAGAGCATGGCATAGAGGCCGCCGATCTTCCGGGGGAACAGGGCCATGCCCTTATTTTCGACGGCCGGACCATTCAAGGTCCGGAATCGAAAGAAAAGGAAGTCCGAAGTTTCCACCAATTCCGGCACAACGACCCTGCCATCGTAGGCGGTGAAGGTTGCGTAGTAGATAGGCGCCCCGCCGCCGTTCCGGAAACAAACGAAGCGGGCGTCCTCGATGCCGTTGCGTTGCGAGGGCGTGGCCGGGAAGAGAATGCGTTCGGAGATTTGCTGTTCGGGCTGGAACTGAACTTCGTAGTTCGAACGGGCCAGTGTCCAAATCCCCTGGGCGGCGGTCTGGTCTTCCCGCGCCATTCCATCCGGCAGGCGGAACTGCTCGGCTTGGAGAGCGGTACGAAGCTCTTCCAGCGCAAACGACTCTCCTAGTCTGTTCATAACCCGGCGCGTGAATTCGCCGTTCAGTCCCAGCTCGGAAAGTTTCCTCCCGAACAGCGGCTTCTCGTACAGGGGGTTGGGGATCTGGCGCGGCTCGCTGAGGAACCCAGTGGGGGTGAACACCTCGATCCGCCGATCGGGATGGATGACGCCGGTTCGAAATGTGACGGAGGATATGTGGCCTTCCCCGGTGGCGCGCAAGCTGAGAATAAAGCGCAGAGCGCCGGGCGGGAGATCCGTCTGGTCGGGGTGCGGAACGATGGATGGATTGAACAGGGCGGCGGATTCCAGGGAGTATTCGGCGAGGAAATAGGATCCGATCAACAGCCGTCTTGTTTCGGACAACGCCTCGGGCGCCGGCAGCGACTCGCGGACCTGATCGAAGCGCTCCAGGAAGACCTTGCGGATCTCCTGGTGCCGCTTGCAGAATTCCGCGCAGATTCCGTCCAGGATGGCGCCGGCCTGGTCTTCCGGGAGCGTCATGATTCTGGCGACGATCCTGGCGACGCGCTCGGGACCACCCGGACTGAAGGGCCGGAGGAGAACGCGGGACTGGTCGGGATTGAGGATGGTGGCTGTACGTTTTAGGTGCATGGGCGTTGGCAGCTACTCCGCGATGGCGATCGGTTCCTTAAAACTTGTCCGTATGTTTTGGGCTAAGTGCATCTCCGCTAACGAAAGCAAGAACGCCAGGGTCGATTCCGCTCCCTGGTTCCCGTTGACCCGATCCACATGCAACCCATCGCGGCAACCGCCGGTCTCGGGAGAGTAGAGTTCGAGTCCGAGATCGTTCCAGCCGATGAACCAGTCAAAGGCGCGTTGCGCATGTTCGTACCACCAGACGTCCGACGTGGCGCGGTAGGCTTCCAGACAGGCCGAAACCGTGGCTTGCGCCTCAATGGGCTGCTGGTCGAAATTGGCGCGGGCGCCGCCGCGGCGGTAGAACCCGTTGCTGCCAATGGGCCGAAAGTGACCCTTCTCGGACATCTGCAATTCCGTGAGCCAGCGCAGGGCCCGCAGGCCCCGGGCGAGCGCCGCTGGTTGTCCGGTTGCGTGTCCGCTCACAATCAAGGCGTGCGCGAGCTTCGCGTTGTCGTACGACAGTTCCTCTTCAAACCATTGCCAGTCCGCGTGCGCACTGGCTTCGAAGCGTTCCATGAGCCGGGAAATCAGCGTTTCCCGGGTTTGATTGACCAGGCTGTCGCCGCTCAATCGGCGGAGGTACTCATGAATGCCGATCAGGCCGAACGCCCACGCCCGCGGCGAACTGAACCCCGTCAGCGCGGGCAGCGCCAGCGCGAAGAGCTGTCCCGCCATCATCTGGAAGCTCCGGTAGGGCGAACGCCCCACGCCTATGCCCAGCGCCCAGAGCGCCCTTCCCTGACAGTCCTCCGAGCCCAGTTCATCCAGCCAGCGCCGGTCGAAACTCAGGTGGTTGTGGAAGCGCTTCGTGGGGAGATCGAAAGCGTGATGGAGAAAAGCGGCGGAGGTGGTGGCGAGCGTCCGCACGGACTCCGGATCCTCGCCCAATTCACCGAGCAGGACCGCGAGGACGAAGGCGCGAGCGTTATCGTCGGTGCAGTACCCTTCGGAAAAATTCGGAACACTGAAGACAGCGTGTTGGAAGACCCCGGTTGAATCGGTCATCCGCGAGAGATGACTCAGCTTCAGCGTGGGCAGTTCCCGCGGCTTCTGGTCGAGCGTCTTGGTGGCAAGAGACTTTCGCGACTGAGCCGAGGCTTCCAGCCGGGAACACTCGAAAGAGCGGATATACATCTGCGCCACGTTGCTCCAAACCATTTCGCGGCCGATCCGGTAAGCGTTCTTGCGAAGGGCATGCCTGCGGTTATCGTCCCGCAGCAACCCGATCACTTCGCGCGCCATGGCGGGCGCGTCGCCGAACGGCGCCAGCGCACCGCGGTCTTCCGCCAGCAATTCCGCGGCGTGCCAATATGGCGTGGAAACCACCGCTTTGCCGGCGCCAAACGCGTAGGCCAGCGTGCCGGACGTGATCTGCGCTTCGTTCAGGTACGGCGTGATGTAGAGGTCCGCCGCGCCAATGAACTCCTTGAGATTCTCCAGATCCACGAACTGGTTGTAGAAGATGACGTGCTTGTCGACTTTGTTTTTCTTGGCGAGGATTTCGAGACTGAGCCGGTACGCTTCACCGTGCTCCCGCAGCTCGTTGGGATGGGTGGCGCCGAGGACAATATAAACCACCTCGGGGAACTCGGCTAGAATTTGCGGCAGGGCATGGAGGACAGTCTCGATGCCCTTGTTCGGGGAGAGCAGGCCGAAGGTGAGCAGCACCACCTTTCCTTCCACCCCGAACTGGTCCTTGAAATAAGTCGGATCGACGAAGCCTACGTCGGGAATGCCGTGGGGGATGAAATCGATCTTGGCGGGCGGCGCCTGGTATATCTCGTGCAACATCCGCCGTCCGCGCTCGGCCATGACCACGAGCCGGGTAGAGAGTGAGATTAACCCCTCCATCACGCGCCGCTGGTCCGCTTTCGGCTCCCGCAGAACCGTATGAAGCGTTGTGACGACGGGCATTCTCAATTCGCGCAGGAGCGCCAGGATGTGACCGCCGGCGGGCCCGCCGAAAATGCCAAACTCGTGCTGCAGGCAGACGATGTCCACGTTGCTGATGTTGAGGAAATCCGCGGCGCGCAGATAGGACGACAGGTCCTGCTCCTCAATCTCGAAGCGGACCACCTCGGGATACTCGTAGCCGCCCGGAATGTCGTTCACCGACACCGCCAGGCACTGGCTCTGGGGGTGCGCGCCGGCGACGGCCGCAAGCAGGTCGGACATGAACGTGGCGATGCCGCACTTGCGTGGCAAGTGGTCGCCCACAAAAGCGATCTTACGTACCTTGGAAGTGTTCTTCATGAAGGCATTCCTTGGCCGCCTGGCCCCGCGCCCCTTCGATCAATCCGATTCTCCGGGTTGCGCCACAGGAGGGAAATGGAGTGGATCCCTCAGGTTTTGCAACTCCCGGTAATAATAAATTGGGGAAGGCCGCTTTCCTCTCAACTTCAAAGCCTTCAGAAACGCGATTTCCTCCTCGGTGGCATCGCCACTCAAAGCCGCATCCTGTAGGAATTGTTCCAGCCCCGGTTCTACGGCGACGGGATCTTGAGGCTCGTGTTCGGCGAACTCAAATCGCTTCCGGCTGCCTGCCGCGAACCGGCGATTCAGGACAACTTCCATGCCAAAGCTCTTCAGGTCGATATCCCAGGAGTCGATCATCGGGTCCAGGAAGGAGACGCAGTTTTCAACCGAGATGGTAAAGACGTCCGTGTCCAGGAAGTCGAGAAGGGCGACGCGCATTTGCTCATAGCTACGGCCGCTGAGTTGGGCCATCAGGCGCAGCCACTCTTCCCTTTGCAGTTCCTCCCTGGCGGCTCCCTGGGCGACATCCAGGAGTTTTTGCGTGACCAAGCGTTCGAGTTCGCCGAACGGCTCCTTCTCAAAAATCCGGCGCACTTCTTTTTGCCGGGCGGAATCGCATTTGCGCAGGATCAACTCGCGGCACTCTTCGAAGAGGGGCCGCGGAGGATCCGCCACCCTTTTCCGCATTTCCTCCTTGCGCTGCAATTCAGCCAGGTTCGAAAGCTCACCGCTCGGGAGCCGTAAGGCCCTGCCGATCTTCTCGTAGATGTCGGTGCGCCCAGGCGCGGGAGGGACCTTCTTTCGGGCCAGCAACTGGGAGATGTACGATTCGGTCACTTGAGCGGCCGCAGCGAGGTCTTTCTGCTCCAGGCCAAGTTCCTTCAAACGGTGTTTGATCAATAGGGAAACGTCCACAGAAAGTCCTGTTTACTTGTACTTAACCTAAAATGGTCAATGTTCTAGTCTTATCTTGCCACAAACGCGCTTGACAAGCAAGTATACTTAACTGATAATAGTTAATGCCTGAGCGCTTCCGCCCATTCGCAGATCGCCTGAGCTAAGTCAGGCGATCTGATCACCGTCCCCTTAGGTCACCCAGACAACGCCGAACGAAGGAGGCACACGAACATAATGAGCGCCAGACCTGCTAGTCCGGCATTCCGCGAAGGCGACGAAGTCGTGCTGGCCGCTGGCACATACCAGGGCGTCTCCGGCGTTTTTCTCCGGCTGAAGGGGGACGTCAACTGGGCGGATATTACGGAGCGGAGCGGGACCGTCCGCAGCCACCCGGTGGCATGGCTGGCCCACTCCGTGGGCGCGACCCCAGGTTCCGTGAACTGTTTCCCCAACTAAATCCGACTGGAGGCTGGTAGCATCATGAACATTCGACCCCTATACGACCGCATCGTGGTGAAGCGGATCGAGGAACAGGAAACCACGCGCAACGGCATCGTCATCCCCGATTCGGCTAAGGAAAAGCCCCAGGAGGGTGAAGTGATGGCCATCGGGAAGGGCAAGCGGCTGGACGACGGTCAAATGGCCGCCCTTGACGTCAAAGCGGGCGACCGCATCCTGTTCGGCAAGTATTCCGGCAACGAGATCCAACTGGAGGGAACCGAGTACATCATCATGCGCGAGGATGATGTCCTCGGAGTTCTGGATGCGGCCCCCCAGGCGCGTTTGAAAGCCAGATCGTCCAAAACCGAATAACGAGGAATCATCCATGGCAAAACAGATTATTTATAGCGACTACTCCCGTCAAGCGATCCTACGGGGCGTCAACCAACTCGCCGAGGCAGTGAAGGTCACCCTCGGACCCCGGGGACGGAATGTCGTTCTCGAAAAGAAATACGGCGGACCAACGATCACCAAAGACGGCGTCACGGTGGCCAAAGAGATCGAGCTGAAGGATCCACTCGAGAACATGGGCGCCCAGATGGTGCGCGAGGTGGCCTCGAAGACCTCCGACGTCGCCGGCGACGGCACCACCACGGCCACGATTCTGGCCCAGGCGATTTTCCGCGAGGGCGTCAAAGCCGTCACGGCGGGCGCCAATCCGATGGCCATCAAGCGCGGCATCGACAAGGCCGTCGAAGCGGCCGTCGAGGAAGTCAAGAAGCTCTCGAAGCCCGTTTCAGGCGACATGATCGCGCAGGTTGGCAGCATTTCCGCCAACAGCGACCCCACCATCGGCAACATTATCGCCGAGGCGATGAAGAAGGTCGGCAAGGACGGCGTGATCACGGTCGAGGAATCCAAGACCATGACCACCGAGTTGCAGACCGTGGACGGCATGCAGTTCGACCGCGGGTACCTCTCACCGTATTTCGCGACCGACGCCGAACGCATGGAGTGCGTTTTCGAGGATCCCTACATTCTCATTCACGATAAGAAGATCAGCAACATGAAGGATCTGCTGCCGATTCTCGAGCAAATTGCGCGCGCCGGCAAGCCGCTGCTAGCGATCGCCGAGGATGTGGAAGGCGAAGCATTGGCCACGCTCGTAGTCAACAAGCTGCGCGGCACGCTTAGCGCTTGCGCCATAAAGGCCCCAGGCTTCGGCGACCGCCGCAAGGCCATGCTGGAAGATATCTCGATCCTGACCGGCGGCAAGGCCATCATGGAAGAGACCGGCATCAAGCTGGAGGGAATCAAGATCGAGGATCTCGGCCGCGCGAAGCGCGTCACGGTGGACAAGGACACCACCACCATCGTCGATGGCGCCGGAACGCAAAAGAGCATCCAGGCCCGGATCAAGCAGCTTCGGACCCAGATCGAAGAGACGACCTCGGACTACGACCGCGAGAAACTGCAAGAGCGGCTGGCGAAGCTGGCCGGCGGGGTGGCCATCATCAAAGTCGGCGCCGCAACCGAGACCGAGATGAAAGAGAAGAAGGCCCGCGTCGAAGACGCTCTGCATGCCACTCGCGCAGCGATCGAGGAAGGCATCGTGCCGGGCGGAGGCGTTGCGCTCCTGCGAGCGTCGGTCGCGCTGCAGAAGCTCACGCTCGAGGGCGACGAGCAGTTCGGCGTGACCATCGTGCGCCGCGCTTGCGAGGAGCCCGTGCGGCAAATCGTGCTGAACTGCGGGACCGAGGGCGCCGTCGTAGTCGAGAGGATCAAGACCCACCAGGACGCGAACTTCGGCTTCAACGCCTCCACGGAACAGTACGAAGACCTGGTGGAGGCCGGCGTAATCGATCCCACCAAGGTGACTCGCACGGCCCTGCAAAATGCGGCTTCCATCGCCTCTCTCATGCTCACTACCGAGGCCATGATCTGCGGGGTTGTGGAGGAGCCGGGCGAATAGGCACCGGCGCGGCGGCGGGGTAAAGGACACGAATGAACAAGAGATTGCTCAAGCGGCATAAGCGCCAGGTTTCGCGCGCGAAAGAGCGGGCCGGACTGTCGGAGCCCGACCTGAGAACGCCGGAACAACGGAGCGCGGCACGGGAGGAAAGCCGCCGTGTGGCCGGGGCGCATGACGTCCCCCGCGCGCCTTACTCCGCGCCGTCAGTCCGCAATCGCGCCGGCCGCGCCGCAGACAGCGCGGCGAAAGCCGATGGAGGGTTGTGATGCGCAGCGCTATCGGCCTATTCTCCAAGCAATGTCCGCATTGCAGGTCCATCGATTTCAGAAGCGTAGGCGTCCGAAATGCCATCGAGACGGCCCTCCAGTGGCTCCTTCAACCCTACTGTTGTTGTCTTTGCGGCCACCGCTTTTTCCGGTTCCGATGGCAATCTCTCATTAGGGGCACGGCATAAACGGCGAGCCTGCGGACGATGGATCGGCCGCCGCGCGACCCTCGGGATGCGCTCGGGGTCATCGAAGCGCCAGGAACACTCGGACTTTGGGCAGGCAAAGCGCCTACCCCACCAAGACGGCCACGCCCTTCAGGCGGCTTTCAGCCGCAACCCGAACCCACCGGCTTTAGCCAATAGCCATCAGAGACGCCAACATCCTCGTCAGGGTGGTCCTTGGGAAACGCGTGCGCGAGGTTACCCAGACCAAGCCAAGCGTGTTTCCGGCTCCTCCAGCGCGATAGAATCAAGAACTGCGCCGACCGGCCGCGTAAGGCGGACTCATGCGCTCAAACGACACGGTTTCGCTCGTCTCTCCCGCTCGGGCGTGGACCATTGCGAGCCTGCTGTTCGTCGCGGGCTTCATCAATTATCTGGACCGCGCCATCGTCTCCATCGCGCTGCCCGTCATCGCGGTGGACCTGCATCTGGGACCGACCGCCAAGGGCGTGCTGCTTTCGGCTTTCTTCTGGTCGTACGCGCTGATGCAGTTGCCCGTGGGATGGGCCGTGGACCGGTACAACCTGCGCTGGCTGTACGCGGCGTCGTTCGCCCTGTGGTCGCTGGCCTGCGGCTTCACCGGCCTGGCCGCCAGCCTCGGCGCGTTGCTGTTCATGCGCGCCATTCTCGGCATCGGCGAATCGATCTATTTGCCGGGCGGCATGAAGATCGTCAGCGTCCTGTTCGGCGCCAAGGACCGCGGCCTGGCTTCGGGGCTGATGAACTGCGGCACGCGCGCGGGTCTGGCGCTGGGCGCGCCCCTCATCGCCTTTCTGGTGCATTCCTACGGCTGGCACGCGTCCTTCTCCATCCTGGGATTCGGCAGCGTATTCTGGCTGATTCCCTGGCTGGCGGTTTTTCCATCCAACGTGCGCTTCGAGCGCACGGCCCCCGCGCCCAGCGTGCGGCGGACGCTGGCTACGCTCGACCGCAACCTGCTGGGCATGTGCCTGGGCCACTTCGGCTACGGCTACTACTGGTATCTGCTGGTGACGTGGCTGCCCGATTACCTGGTGGAATCGCGCCATATGACGCCGCTGGTGCGCGCCGGGGGCTACACCATGATTCCGTTCCTGGTATTCGCTGCAAGCGAGCCGCTCGGCGGCTGGATCGCCGACCGCCTGGTGGCGCTCGGCTGCAACGAACGCCGCAGTCGCAAGGCGGTGGTGACAGCCGCGTTTCTCACCAGCGCGATGTTGCTGGTGGCGGGGCGCACGGCCGGCGACGCCGCGGCGGTGCTGATGATCGGCGCGGCGTCGCTGGTGGGACTCTCCACCGGCAACCTTTACGTTTTGACGGCCAACTCCGCGCCGGAAAGCGAAGTGGGCGTGTGGATGGGCGTTCTCAATTTCGCCGGAAACATTTCCGGCGTGGTCGCGCCGATCGTCACCGGAGTGCTCATTGCGCGCACCGGCTCCTACTATCCTGGTTTTGTGGTGGCGGTCGTTACTCTGCTCTTTGGCCTGCCCGCCTATTGGTTTCTGGTGGGCGAAAAGAAACAACATGCCGCGGAGGTTTCGGCCGATGCCTGACGGAGTTTACGGCAAGTACCGCTAGCGCCCTACGGCTTGCTCGGCTGGACCACCGGAATGGGCACGGCGGCGCTCGACGATCCATCCACCCACACCGCCAGCGGAACCTGGTCCCCGATGGGCGGGCCGGTGAGGGAGACCCACACGTCGAAGGCGCCGTTATCCGCGGCTACGATCTGCACTACCGCCATATCCACGCCGCCGGCGGTCACGAGCACGCGGCTCAAGTCCGCCGCCGCCGCGGGGTCGAGTCCGGTCGCCCGTATGGCGAGCGTGTCGCCCGCAGCCGCTGGGTTATCACGGTCTACCGGCTGTCCGCCGGCGAAAGAAACCGCGACAATCACGGGCGGCGGCGGATCGATCTCCGCGATCACCGGCGGAGCGTCGTTCTGGCCATTGTTCACCCGCAACGTGGCAGGTCCCGTCGGAAAATCGCTGGGGATGAGGAAGTCGATCTGGCCGGCCGTCGCGTAGGTCACCTGCATGGGCGCGTCGTTCAGGAACGCCTGGGACGAACCGCCGTCCATCGCCAGGTTCACTCCGTACACGGCCGCGTAGCCGCCCGGATACAAGGTGGCCTGCGTGGGCACGCCGTTCGTAACGCTGGCGATGGCGGGCTTAGCCGGGTCGGCGGGCTGCGTCTCGAAACCGCCGGCCAGGGTGACCGTCCGGAACCCGGAAATTACGCTAAGCTCGGAAGCGCCCAGCGCCGCGTTCGGTGCCACCGTCACGTTCGCCACCGCGTGCGTGGGGCTCAGGATCCAGAGGCCGCGAACCGCCACGTCTTCGGTTCCGAAGCCAGCCGTCAACAAGCCCGGGGTGAAGTTCAAGTTGTCGGTGGTGATATCAACCTTGGCGAACGCGCCGGCCGGCAATATCGAGGGGGAGACGCCAAAATGCGGCTGGCCCAGCGCGGGGTACGTATACGTGGCGGGCGGGTTCGGAAGCGGCAGGCCGTAGGCCAGCGCCACGCTATCGAGCGTCGTCGAGTTCTGGCCGTCGCTGTTGTACGCCGTGACGGTGGCCGTCTGGCCGTCGAATCCGGGCGGCGGAACCACTGCGATCGACCCCGTCCCGTCCTTGCCGCTGAACGGGGCGGAGACCGCGGCCTCCAGGCCGTCGAAAAAGATACGGGTATCCACGCCCAGGTTGCCGCCGGTCACCGTGACGCTGCCATCGCCGTTGGCGGTCACGCTGTCGATGGACGGCGGATTGTTGGCGGTCATGGTCACGGCGTCCGGCAGGACATACATGTCGTTGGCGAAATTCAGGACCAGGTGCCGGGAACCCGTCTGCGCGAAAAACGGCATGTTCCAATACATCACCACCGCCGCGGGAGTGCAGCAGGCGCTCACCTGAAGCGTGTTGAAGCCGCCCAGGATGGTGGCCGATTGCGGAACCGGCGTGCTCCCGCTGGCCGCCTGAAAGGTGATCGTGCCGATGCCCCCGGTGGCGCTCTGCGCCGAGTTGACAAATGCCGGCGTGACCGGACTGCCGTTCCAGGAGTACGTCTGGTTGGCCGCATCGAAATAGCTGAACGTCACCACGTCGTAAATGGGAACCGCGGCCCGCGCCGCAACGGTCACGTTCTGGTCCGCGAGATCCGTTCCCGCCTTGACCGTGACTGGGACCACCTGTCCTAAATCGCGCGTGCCGGAACCGGCGGCGCCGCTGGCCGGAAAGAAAACCGTTTCAAACGGCGCGCTGGCCGCAAGAGCATTTCCGGCGGCATCTACCGGGCTTCTGACGCCTGCGTCGGGAGGAAGCGGGTGGACGTACAGCAGGTATTGTCCGGGGGGCACGCCGTCCATGCGGTACGTGCCATCCGGGTTGGTCAGGGCGCTCACCGGAGAACCGATGGACGGAAGCGCCACCACCGAGGCCAGCGACACCCCCGAGCCATTGGAAGCGATCTTCCCGGAAATCGATCCGTAGGCGGCCGTCCAACCGGACTTTCCGTACAGGACTGAAAGCGAAGCTTCATCGTCCAGGTCCAGCGGGCGCTGGCGCGTGGTGTTGCGGATCACGGCCTGCGACATGGCGCTGGCGGTGAACGTGTGTTGCAGCCCCAGCGCGTGCCCCAGTTCGTGAATCGTGGTGGTGAAATAGGTCTCCGCGTAGCTCGGCCCAGGCGGAACGCTGGTGTTGCTGTTCAGCATCACAACCGATCCGACGATGGGGAAGAAGGCGGTCCCGTCCGCTGCAACGACCGGCTTCGCGGCCACGTTGACGGTCGGCGCGGCCTCCGCCAGCACTCCCGGGGGAAGATCGCTGGTAAAGGTCACCTCAATACCCGGCGTGTTCGCGGTCTGAGCTGGCGCGATCAGCCCGCCGAAGGCCACCCTCAGGTCGGACGCGCTCACGGCGTTCCAAGCCGCCGCCGCCTGCTTCACCTGGCTCAGAACCGAAGCGAAACTGTCGTTGCCCGCGGTGTGCGGAGCGGCGCCGCTCACGAAAACGGACACCGTCTTGTTGGGCAGGGCGCCGAGGTCGAACTTCTCGTACACCGGAACGTAGGGCGGCGCGCCGGTCAGAAAATGGACGTAGTGGTAGTACGCCTCCGCCGGCGTTACCAAACCGGCCACCACCGCGACCACGGCCAGGATGCGAAAAGCGCGGCTCGGTGTGCGCCTCATTTCGCGCCGCTCCCGCCGCCGGCGCCCAGGACGCCCGCAATCCGGCTCCGCAGCTCGCTGAGCCGCATCACCAGCGTTTGGTCTTTCACCGGGACGCCCGTGCCCGGCGCCAGCATGACTTCATGGCTGGCCGCGCGCGTGACCGCCGGATCCAAGGAAGATCCTTTTGCCACCGAGAAAAGGCCCTGCGTCAGACCGGTCACTTGGGTCAATCCGGAAGGGCCGGTCCAAAGGAAGAAAACGTATTCGTCGCCTGGCTGGAATTCCGGCGCGCCGGCGTAAGACTGCCGCAGGCCGTTGGCCGTTCCGCCCGGGACCACCATGTCGATGAGGCCTTGGCCGGAACCCTTAAACCTCTCCAGGACCTGAACGGAGTAGTGCGTGTAGACGACCCGTCCGGAAAACGCCGCGTACGCGTTCGTCACCTTCCCGTGGACAATCGCCGTGGATTTGGCGATCATATCGTCCAGCGAGAGGCGTTCCAGCGTGGAGGAGACCAGCGGCGCCGCCAAGGCGGTTAACGCCAGCGCGACTAGGGGACAGCGCTTCACAGCCATGGTTTAGCAATTCGTCTTCCAAAGGACTCCGTTCACCCGCTTGGAGTTAGCCGTCTCTCCAAAAGGCTCCCTGGGTTTCTCCGACACGCCCTTGAGACGCTGTGTCTCAGTCACTTCTGTCCGGCGCGAACGATCAGCATGGGGGCGTCCAGCTTGTGCCGCACCGGGTTGATGGTCGTGCCGAAGATGAGGTCCTTGAAGCTGCCGTGCCCGTGCGCCCCCATGATCACCAAGTCGGGCCGGATCTCCCGCGCATAGCGCACGATTTCCTTCCTCGGGTAGGCTGAATGAGAAATTGCGGTTTCGACTGTAATGCCATGATCCCGAAGGGATTGGGCGATGCGATTCAGGTATTCTTCGCCCGCTTCCACCTCCGCCGTGGACGAATCCTTCCCGTAAATCTGGCTGGTGACGCCCTCTTCCACGTGCAGCAGGAAAATCTCGGCGCCGTACAGCTTGGCCATGGCCGAAGCGTGGCTGACCGCCAAGCGGTCCAAGTTGGTGTGATCCAACGGGACCAGAATCCGCTGGTAGATGGGGGCCGCTTCCGACTCGGCGCCGACCGTCTCCGGCAGCGTAATGGATGCCCTGCCCATCAGCCGCCGGCGAGTGACCACGGGTTCCACCGTAATCCAGCCTAGCAGTCCCAGGAGTCCGGCTGCAATGGGGATGGTGGCCACCAATGCCAGCCGCTGCCATCCGCTTTTCACCGCCAGCCAATCGCCCATCGCCATCCAGATGAGCCAGAAGTTCAACCCGAGGATCACCACCGCGGCCAGCCATGCCGTGACGCGCACCCACCCCGGGCTGGCGAACTTGCCCATCCGGGAGCGGTCGTTGGTGAAGTGGATCAAGGGGATCACGGCGAACGGCAATTGCATGCTCAGCACGACTTGGCTGAGAATCAGCAGCCCGAAGACGGCCCGGTCTCCGGCGAAGTAGATGGTGGCCGCCGCCGGCACGATCGCCATGGAACGGGTGATCAGACGGCGCAGCCATGGCCTCATGCGGAAGTTGAGGAAACCTTCCATAACTATTTGACCGGCCAAGGTTCCCGTGATCGTGGACGACTGGCCGGAACAGATCAGCGCGATGGCGAACATCACGCTGGCCATGGCGGTTCCCATCAGCGGGGTGAGGAGTTGGTAAGCCTGCTGAATCTCGGTCACCACCACCCCGCGCTTGAAAAACACGGCCGCCGCCAGGACCAGGATGGCCGCATTGACCAGCAGGGCGAAGTTCAGCGCCACCACGGAGTCGATCAGGTTGTAGCGGCAAGCGGTCCGCTTGGCGGCATCGGTACGGTTGATGTGGCGCGTCTGCACCAGGGCCGAGTGCAGGTACAAGTTGTGGGGCATGACGGTAGCGCCCAGTATCCCGATGGCCACATACAGGCTCTGGCGGTTGAGATGTCCCGCCAGCCCGCCCAGCATTTCTCCGGCCGCGGGCTTGGCCCAGACGATCTCGATGCAGAAGCAGCCGGCGATCACGGCGATCAGCGACAGCACGAATGCCTCGATCGTGCGAATGCCGAAACTCTGGAACCAAAGCACCAGCAGCGTGTCCGCGGCCGTCACCACCACGCCGATGAGTAACGGCAGGTGGAACAGCAGGTTCAGCCCAATGGCCGCTCCCAGCACCTCCGCCAGGTCGCAGGCTACGATGGCGACCTCGCACAGCAGCCACAGCGCCAGACTGACGCGCCGCGAGTACGTTTCGCGGCAGGCCTGCGCCAGGTCCCGGCCGGTGACGATTCCCAAACGCGCGCTGAGGGTTTGCAGCAAGACGGCCATGAGGTTGGACATGACCAGCACCCACAGCAACTGGTAGCCGAAGCGCGCCCCGCCCTCCAGGTCCGTGGCCCAGTTGCCGGGGTCCATGTAGCCCACGCTGACGAGGTAGGCCGGCCCGGCGAAAGCGAACATGCGCCGCAGGAACGTTACCTGGGAGGTACCGACGCTGGAATGCACGTCTTCCAGCGAGCGGGCGTCTCGGTTGGTTGTCCCGGAGGCGCGGATCATCGTTCTCACTATACTTGGGCCGGGGGAGGCGGCACAAGGACAGGCGGGGGCGCGCGGCGGCGCGCCCCCGCCTGTTCGCAGAACCGGATCCCCTTTGCGGCTTTATCTTCTCGGGGGAAGCGCTCACGGTCATCAGTGGGACACGGTAGCGACCGCGGCGTACGGCACGGCCGGCGAGTTGACCTCGCTGTGGACCACCTGGGCGGGGACGGAGACCCGCACCTACAACAGCCTGCTACAATTGACTCACGCGGTCGTGCCGGGGCTGATGGACATGCAGTACATCTACGCGGACGGGCAGAACAACGGGCGCATCGCCGAGTCCATCGACGGGATTTCCGGCGAGGGCGTTCTGTATACCTACGACTCCCTCCAACGGTTGGTGCTGGCGCAAACGTCGAGCAGCGGGCCGCAGTGGGGCGATGCGTACACGTATGACGGCTTTGGCAACCTGACGGCCAAGACGGTGACGAAGGGGTCGGCGCCGGCGATGACCGCGGTCTACGATCCGGCGACGAACTGGCCGGTCGGTGGCAACTACGACGCCAACGGGAACGCGCCCATCGGAACCTGGAGCGTGGAGAACCGGCTGCTGTCGCAGACGCTGGACGGCACGGCGATTACCTGGGGGTACGACGGGTCCGGCCAGCGCATCATGCGGTACGAGACGGTGAACGGGCAGCCGAAGTGGACGTTCTACCTGTACGACATCCAGGGGCGGCGGATGGCGCAGTTCGGCTGCACGCGGGACGTGAACTACCCGTACAACACGGTGTGTGCGGTGGAGGGGACGCACGTATATTTCGCGGGCAAGCTGATCGCGGCGACGGACGCGACGGGCCGCCTGCTGGGGGTGACGGACCGGCAAGGGTCGGTGCGGGCGGCGGAGAGCGGGGGGACGTGGACGACGGCGTCATGGGAAAAACGGGTCGGAAAAACGGGTCGGAAAAACGGGGGAGAAAACGGGTCAGCCTGAACTGTGCGATTTTGTTGAGAGCCTCGGAGCGCAGGCGGCACTATCAGGTATATGCCCCGGCGTGACCGCTGTATCCTGCCCGGTGTCCCCTGCCACGTGACGCAGCGCGGAGTCGATCGGAGGGAAACGTTTTCCGCTGACGCCGACCGCGAAACCTACCTGGACCTGCTGCGTCGGGATGTGGAAGACGCCGGAGTCGGCCTGCTGGCTTGGTGTCTGATGACGAACCATGTCCATCTGGTTGCCATGCCCGAGCGGGAAGATTCTCTGGCCGTGTTGCTGCGGCGGGTCCACGGGCGCTACGCGCAGTATTACAATGCGCGGCACGGGCGCAGCGGCCACCTGTGGCAGAACCGGTATTTCGCCTGTTCGCTGGGGCCGGGCCACCTCGAGACGTGCCTGGCGTACGTGGAAATGAACCCGGTGCGAGCGGGAATGGTGGAACGGCCGGGCGAGTACCGTTGGTCCAGCGCCGCCGCGCACCTGGGAAGAGGGGACGCGAGCGGGCTGGTGGACATGGAGTGGTGGCAAAGGGAGTACGATGGGGTGGACTGGGGGCAAGTCCTGGGCGCGCCGGAACCGGAGCAGGCGGGATCGCTGAGGCGTTGCACCTATGCGGGGCGTCCGTTTGGCGATGAGGAGTTCGTCAAGGCCATTGCGGAGCAGTTCGGCCGGCACTGGGTCCGCAGGCGGCCGAGGAAGGAACGGGCTGCCGCCCCAGCGGAGAATCCCACGAGCCAACTGGCGCTGTTTGCGGAGCGAACATGGAACGGAAAAATCGCGCAGTTCAGGCCGACCCGTTTTCCCCGACCCGTTTTCCCCACTGTGTTAAGGTTGGGGGGCCGGTCATTGAGCCGGCCAAGAATTATCCCGGCGGCACGAGTATTGAGCAAGACTACCTATGCCCCGACGGAAACATTTACACTATTCATACCCTCAAAAAGAAGAGCGGCTTAACGAAAGAAAGGCATGTCCGACCCAAAAAGCCAGGGGCAGGAGGGCCTTATGAGGTTTTCTAGATGAAGCCCGAAGCACTGATCCGAATGTTAGTTCTGGCCGAGATATCAGATGACTACGAAGAACCGCAGCATGTTTACGAGAACGTTTCAGTGCGGGCCCGGCTTTGCGGGATTCCGGTTGAGCGCCTGGATGTTCAGAGGGTCTTGTTGAGCTACGTCGACGCGGGTCTGGCGCGGGCTTACCACTTCGACCGCGAGATCGAGGACGCGGCGACGGTTACGCCTGGTCTCGACGAGGTCGGCCACTATTATTTCAAGATCACGAAGGAGGGATTGGCGGCCCTGGACTCATCCGGGTACCCGTGGCCATTCGACGACGAGGGTGACCTACTTCCGGACTGGCGTCCC
>JBEKHV010000070.1:0-20779 GCA_050012095.1 Bryobacteraceae bacterium
GATGCCATTTCCCGACGCCGCGTTTCAAAATCCCTGGCCCGCCGCGCTTTATGCAGCGTATGCCCCCCGAGGAGTGTGACGGCAGGTACAAAACCCAAACCCTGATTGCAATTGCGCTCCCGAGGAAGGCCGTTACGCGCGGTGTTCTTTGCGCACGATCCTGCGGGCGCCGAAGACAGGTAGCGCCGCCGGTCTGGCCAGCGGCGCGGGACACGGGTCCGTCAGTCGCTGAAGTCCAACTCGGTGTGAGTGCCGGCCAGATCGATTGTCTCGACCTTGTCCAAGTCGCCCATTTGAGTGCTCGTGATTTCGGTTTGGCTGAATTTCTGACCGGCTTGTTTCACTTCCACCGGGACGTTCACCGACTTCCCATATTCCCTTTCGGTGGCCCACATGTACAGACCGGGACGGTATGCCGTGAAGACGGCGTCGGAACCTCTCAGCTTCATCTCAAAGTGGCCGGCCCTCAATTCCACGTTCCCCGCCATCGCCGATTTGAAAAGGTGATATCGTACGCCTTCGCGCTGGCGACGGAAATTGTTGCGAGAGCCAGCGCTCCCGTCAAAAGCAGCGACCTATTGCGGCACGGCTGAAGCCGCACCCTCTCTCGAAAATGCGCTGCGCGACCGTCGTGGGGCGGGCCTCCTGGCCTGCCTTCCGGGACTCGCGCGATCAGGCCGAAGAAGGCGGACCAGGAGGCCCGCTCCACCGGGGCGAAGGGGAGGACGATCACCCATTTACGCATTTTGCCCCGACGAATAGCACCCCTGTGCGCAACCGGCGCAATTGGCGGTGGCGATGAGGGGGTGTATCCTACTGTCATGAAGGTTGCCATCGCTGTGTTGATTGCGGCGGCCGCTTCGGCCCCCGCGCAAACGTCCGGGGACGCAGTAACCTTGCTTCAGCAGGTCGCCCAAGCCGCCCAGTCCACTGCAAGCTGGCGCGCCGAAGGCCAGATCGTCACAGAGACCAGGGCAGAGTTCAGCGCCGTCTCTGCCACAGAGCCCTTCAAGGCCTTTATCCGGGGCCAACAGGAACTGCGCTACGAGACGAGCGGCCCGAACGCGACAATCGTGGTCTCGAACGGTTCCACCGTGTGGCGGTACGCCTCCGCGTCGAACAGCTACACCAGGCAGGATGGACTCCGCGGCTTCTGGCCGTCTGAGGTTCTGGCGTGGAAGGCCTTTCCGGCGATGTTGCGGAACGCGGCCATCGTGGGCCGGGACCAGGTGGAATTCGACGGCCAGACGGCGGAGTGCGAACTGGTGCGCGGTGAGCTGCCCCCTTCGGGGCGGGGCAATGACGCTCCCTCGGGGACGCGCACCTTGTGCATCGACCGCGCGCGGCTGTTGGTTCTGCGGGACCAGACGGAGTACGGCAGCACGCCGAACGGAGGGGCGACGGAGCATATCACGCGGACGATTTCCTACTCGCGGGTTGAGCGCAACGCGCCGCTCGAGGCCAGCCTCTTCGAGTTCCAGCCGCCGAATGGGGCGACCGAGCGTACCATTCCCGTGGCGGCTTTGCAGCCGGTGCTTGGGGCGGGCGTGTACCGCGCGGGCGGCGGAGTGAGTGCGCCGCGGGTGATCGAAAAGACCCAGCCCACGTATTCGGAGGAAGCCAGGGCGGCCCGGCTTCAAGGCACGGTGTTGTTAGTCGTCGAGGTCGGTCCGGATGGCTACGCGCACAACATACAAGTGCAGCGGTCCCTGGGTCTGGGGCTGGACGAGCGCGCGATGGAAGCTGTCGGCAATTGGCGCTTCGCGCCGGGGACGAAGGATGGGCAGCCGGTCACGGTAGTGGTCATGATTGAAATCAACTTCCGCCTCCTGAATCCGCCGCAAAGGTAATGGCCTTTTACACCCCAAGCAAAACGTTCAAAGTATGAGAGCTGTAACAGAGTTTGTGAAAGAAATGCGTCTGGCCCCTTTTTGCCCCAAGTTCTCTTTAACCGCCTCACCCTCCAAGACTTACCCCGTCTTCCGCCACCTTCCAGCGCCCTCTTTCCTAGCGCCTCCGCGCTATAACGGAATCAGGCGGGCAGGCTGTCGCTCGTTCCGCCTCGCCGGGCAGCTTCCGGCGAATCACAGCGGCAACCGCGCACGCGTGCGCGGTCGCCGGCCGCCAAGCTCTTTGATTGCAACAAACTCTTTCAAAAAACCGCTACGACTGCGCGAGATGTAAACCCATTGGGCGGCTCTTCGAAGGAAACCGGGCGGGGGGAGCCCGGGATGGTAACGAACTACCCGCTTATACCCGATGTTCTTCGCGCACGATCTTGCGGGCGCCGCTGTGCCACGCGGAACTCCAATCCTTCGGCGGGACGATGGCGTTCG
This sequence comes from Bryobacteraceae bacterium, assembly GCA_050012095.1. Classification (GTDB taxonomy): domain Bacteria; phylum Acidobacteriota; class Terriglobia; order Bryobacterales; family Bryobacteraceae; genus BOG-224. The sequence goes on from JBEKHV010000070.1 coordinate 2,337, forward strand.
CGGCAGGTATTCTGATCGGTAGCTCGTAGAGGAGCGGCGCGGGCGGCCGCCGAAGATAGCTGGAATTGCCTCTGACTGCTTTCCCGGGGGTTCCCACGTTCCCGGACAATGGGTTACGCCCCCGTATTTCCAAATCTGTTCAAAATGTCTCTAACGGTTCCAATCACACCCGTTGGATCAGGTCGTCGGTCAACCAATGGGAACCCTGCCTCTACCCATTTCTTTTCTATGGCATCGTATTCCTGCCCTAACTCGGTGGCGGAGTAATCCTTGCGCTCGTTGAGCGCCCTGCGCAGAGCCGTAATATAAGTCGTAACGCGTGGATGGTAGTACCCGGTCACAAGCTCATAGTAATCGCGAGAGGCATAATCGCGAATGACATCTGCCCAAAGTGTTAAGATGTCGCGTGCTCGCCGGTCCACGTCGGGTGGAGCGCCAGGCAAGCGTCGGGCCTTGCGAATGCGCGGGCTCAGCCAGTAGTAGTCGTCGTGGCTCAGGAGTTCCGCGATGGAATCCATAATCTTCTCCAGTAGTTTGCCTTCTCGCTCGAAACTGGCCTTGTCCGACGCCGCGTATGCGCGCTGCAAGTTCATCGCGTGCGCATTGAATAGCTCAGCCAGATACTGGCGCCCGATGTCGTTCAGGTCGTGAAGGTAAAGGGGATTATCGCGCAGACCCTTTTCCACCTGAAAAGCGAGCGCCAACGCTTTCCGTAGGTGGGGGATGAATTCTGTTTCCGGTTGCAATGCGCTGACAGCGCGAGCGGAAGCGAGACGACGCCAGTAAAGCGGCGGCCGCGGGTTATCGGCGCCATACACGCTGGCAAGGAGTTCTTCCAGGGCCGCTGTCATGGCTGGCGCGGCGGCCTCGCCGTACCTCTCGCGGGCATAGTCGCGGATATAGGAGCGCAGGTCCACTTCCTTGGGATTCCAGCCGAGGCGGTAGAGAAACTCGTAGTAGAAATAATTGTGATGGATGGTCTCTTCGTTCGAATAGAACCCCACGCAACCCGCGGCATGAGGGTCATTCACTACCTTGTGGAACTGTTCTTCGATAGAGGCTAAGTTGCCGCGGAGGTTGGTGTTTCCGGCATAGGACTGTACCACGCCGAAATGCCACTTTCGCCCGCTGAAATAATCCGTGAGCCGGTCCTCCGGCATCGCGTTCGGAGGTTGATCGAGAACGCGCACGCGCTCGGCCGGCATGCGGTCAAGGCTTTCCTTCATGAGCTGGGGAGTCCAACTTCGAGAATTCGAGAGATAAGTCCAGGCCGAGAGAATCCCCACGCCTTTCGGATCGATTTCATCGACGATTCTGAAATTCGCTCCGGAGATTTCCCTGCGGACGTCTTGCTGAACCTCCTCGGAACCTGCCACCTCGCCTTCCAAGTAGTTTTCCAGCCAATAGAGATGGTCGCTGCCGTAGAGTGAGTTATACTCCTCCAGGAATGCCTTTCCCACGTCGTGGTATTGAGGGCTGAGCGGGTGAAGGTACTTGTGCCTGGGCAGACGGCTCCAGCTGATCTCGAAGGTTCGCGCTTCGGGGTGCGCCGAGACATATTCCGGGGGAACAATGCCCGGCACGGCGGGGGCGAGACAGCGCATGCCCCGCGCACGCGCATACTCAACTGTCTTTCTGTTCAATTCGCTTTGCCCGTCTCGCCAACCTTTGGGCAATGGTCCGCGCACTCCATACTTTATCGGCGTGAAGATTTCGTACGGCGGTCCGGAATAGGAATTGTCAGAGACCTCCACGCCCAGGCGCTTCCAGGCCTTTTCCCAAGCGGCGTCCTCGCCCGGAGTACACCAAAGGCTCAGGATGTTGAGGCGAGCCTTGAGCGTCCAATCGACAAAAGCTCTCCAGTCATCCCATTCCCACCAGGGAGCGAAGTACCAGTAGAGCGTCAGGTTCATGGTCATTCGCTCGTTGAAATAAGGCTGGGCCGAGATGTTCACGCCTTCCACGGGAACCATCTCACGACGCGGCGCATGGTCCCCGTCCCAATAGAAACCCAGGCCGCACTGCTTCTCTAAATAGTGATAGACGGAATAGAGCGTGGCGATTCCCGTGCCTCCCAGAAACGCGACTTGGGGAGCCTGGCCGGCCGCAAGGGAGCGAACGACGTAGGCCTCCGAGTGCTTCTTCGCGGGATCCTCGATTTGCCCGGCGGAAAGCAGTTCTTCCATGGGCGGCGTTCGCCCCACCAGGAAACGTGTGGATGCGGGGTTGACCTGCGCATGCGAGGCGCCTTCGACCAATTGAGGAGCTGCCCTCGACAGCCGGCTCAAGAAACTCTGCAACTCCTGCGCGGCAGCGGTCTCCGCGGAGTCCTTTGAGTTGTAGAGAATAACAATGTCGGAAACTTTAGCCCCCCGCTGAGGGGAAGGAAGCGGCTCAGCCGGCGTTGGTCCGGAGCGCCAGGCGAAAAGGCCATCGGAAAGCAAGGGCGAGAAGGTTCCCGCCAGAAAAGTCCGTCTACGCATAGAGCACACCAGCTTTCCATCAGTCAAACCCGGGACAAGTTCAAACCCGTGATTCCATTTATCCGGTACTCCTGCTCAGAGTAGCGCAGCCTGAACCGCGTGGTTCTCACCTCCGCTTGGTTTCTTCCGCGGCCGCCCTTGGCGGGCGCGGCTCCAGAACCCGCTGCATCTGGCGCGCCAGTCCGACCATGAACTCCTTCGACCCCCAGGGCCTGCCACTCGCGGTTTGCGCCCGGATCATCGCCGTATCGATGGTCGCCAGCCCAGGGAGCCTCGTCCACAAGCCTATAGCCCAATCACAAGTCTTTCAAATTTTTTAACCGCCTCACCCCCAAAAACTTACCCCGTCTTCCGCCGCCTTCTGGCACCCTCTTTTCTGGCGCCTCCGCGCTATAACGGAATCAGGCGGGCAGGCTGTCGCTCTTTCTGCCTCGTCGGCCGCCAAGCTCTTTGATTGCAACAAACTCTTTCAAAAAACCGCTACGACTGCGCGAGATACAAACCCATTGGGCGGCTCTGCGAAGGAAACCGAGCGGCGGGAACCGGGGATAGTAACGAACTATCCGTTTACACCCGATGCTCTTTGCGCACGATCTTGCGGGCGCCGGCGTGCCAGGCGGAACTCCAATCCTTCGGCGGGACGATGGCGTTCAGGCGGTCGAGCTGGCCGATGCTTTCCAGGCGCTTGTAGATGAGCTGCCACGCGCAGGGGCGGCCGTCGCCCACTTCGCATTCGGTTTCGGTTGAACCGCCGCACGGCCCGTTCATCAGGCGCTTGGCGCACCGGGTCACCGGGCAGACGCCGCCGAAATCGGCCAGCATGCAGTCGCCGCAGCCCAGGCATTTTTCCGTCCAGACCGCCTGCTCTTCCAGGATCCCGAGAAACTGCGTATTCAGCGCCGGGTAGACCGGCTTGCCGGGGAAGCGCTCGGCGATCGCCTGCACGCCCGCGCCGCAGCCGAAAGACACGATGGCGTCGGCCGCGGCGGCCGGCTCCGCGATGTCTTTGATAAACTCGTTCTCGCACTGGCGCTCGATGGTGATCTGAGCGAGTTCGAGCGGCTTCCCCTCGATTTTGCGGGCCATGCGGACGGCATAGGCGGCAATGCCCACCTCGCGTTCGCCGCCGGCCAGGCATACCGTGACGCACGTGCCGCAGCCCACGAAGAGCGCCTTGCGGTGCGGCGCGATGAGATTCTTCAGTTCGGTAACGGACTTGGGGGAAGCGACGATCATGGCTTTCCTGCACTTTCTCTCCGGTTGGGCGGCTTCAGGGGACTGGGGCCCAGCGCACGGATGGTCTCGACGAGCTCTTCGACGCGCTCGACGAACGTGGGCGCCATGGCGGCCGAAAGGTTCACCATCTTGAGCCGCTCCGCCCCCACGCCGATTTCGCCGAGAATATCGCGCATGCGGCCGGTGCGATTTCGCGCCCGGAGATTGCCCTCGAGGAAGTGGCAACCTCCCTCCAGGCACCCGGCCACCAGTACTCCGTCGACGCCCTTTTCGAACGCGTCGAGGATATGTTCCATCTCGATCTTGCCCGTGCACGGCGTGTGGACGATGCGCACGTTGACGGGATACTGCATGCGCTTGGAGCCCGCCAGGTCGGCGGCCGCGTAGGCGCAGTAGTTGCAGCAGAAGGCGACGATGAGCGGCTCCCAGCGTCCGGCGGTTTCCGCGGCGGCGGTTGGGTTTCGATCCGGCTGAATCATGCGTTCACTCCGGCGGCGAGCAACTCGTCGAGCATCGCCACCATGGCCGGGTCTTCCTGGTGCTGGAGAACGATGGCCCTGGCCGGGCAGGCGGCCGCGCAGCTTCCGCAGCCCATGCACTTGGCGCCCTGGATCTCGGCCTTCTTGAGGTCGTTGATCGTGGGCGCGCCGTAGGGGCAGAGCTTGACGCAGGTGGCGCACGCGACGCAGTTCTCCGGGTTGACGCGGGCCACCTGGCCGGGAATTTCCAGGTGAGTCTTGGACAGGATGGTGGCGGCCCGCCCGGCGGCCGCCTGGGCCTGTGCGATGGTCTCATCGATGAGCCGCGGCGAATGCGCCAGCCCGCACAGGAACTCGCCCTCGTTGGCCAGATCCACCGGACGGAGTTTGGGATGGGCTTCGAGGAAGAATCCGTCGGACGTGAGGGCGCTGCGCAACAGCCCTGAAAGCGCCGGGTTGCCGGAAGCCGGAGCGATGCCGGTCGCCAGCGCCAATAGATCGGGCCGCAGGACCAAGTCGCGGCCGGTGGATCGATCGCGGACCGTCACCTTGAGCCGGCCGTTCTCCTCGGCCACTACGGGATCGCTCCCGTCGGGGTAGCGGATGAACAACACCCCGGCCTCGCGCGCCTTTTGGAAGTACGTTTCGCGGAATCCGTAGGTGCGGATATCGCGGGCCAGGACCGCCACTTTCGCCAGAGGCAGGCGGCGCTTGATCTCGAGCGCGTTCTGTACCGCTTCGGAGCAGCAGATCCGGCTGCAGTAGGGGTGCTGGTCGTTGCGGCTTTCGACGCACTGAATCATGACGACCGTGGGGTCCGGCTTGCCCGCCAGCTCCGGCAAAAGCTCCGCGCCGGCGCCGAGGGATTCATGCAGTTTGGCCTGCGTGGTCACATGCGGGTTCCGGCCGTGGAGATACAGATCCGTAGTTCTCCGCCGCCCGCCGGCCGCGACGACCACCACGCCGTGGCTGATGGGCGTTTCATGCCCAGCCACGTTGAGGAGGGTTCTGAAATTGCCCACGTGGCCGCCGATAGCGGCGACCGTGGTGTTCACGTGCAGGCGGATCTTGTGGTGAGACTGCACCCGCGCCACGAGCTGGTTGAGATAGGCCTGGACGTCGGCCCCTTCGAGGGTGCTGCGGACGTGGCGCAGCAGGCCGCCCAAGTGCGGTTCCTTCTCCGCCAGATGCACTTCGAACCCCTGATCGGCGATGCCCAGGGCCGCGGTCATGCCGGCCAGCCCGCCACCGATCACCAGCGCCGAGGCCGTCACCGGCAGGCGGCCCGTGGGAAGCGCCTTGAGGCGCCGCGCCCGGGCAATCGCCATGGATGTCAGCTCCAGCGCCTTCCGCGTGGCGGCCTCCGGCACGTCCTTGTGGACCCAGGAGCACTGGTCGCGAATGTTGGTCATGGCGAAGAGATACTGGTTCAGCCCGCTCTCGCGCAGCGTCTCCTGGAAGAGCGCCTCGTGCGTGCGCGGCGAGCAGGAGGACACCACCAGACGGTTGAGCCGGTGCTTCACGATCATGTCCTTGATGTGTTGCTGGCTGGTATCCGAGCACGTGTACAGGTTGGCTTCCGCGTGGCGAACGCCGTCCATGCGGGCCGCCTGGCCGGCGACCTGTTTCACATCGACCACCGAAGCGATGTTGTGACCGCAGTGGCAGATGAACACGCCCACCCGCGGCGCCTCGTCGGTGACGTCCCGCTCCCAAGGGTAACTGTGGCGCTGAATCAAGGCGCCGCGGGAGGGAGCGAGCTGGCCCATGGCGCACGCGGCGGCCCCAGACGCCTGGGCCACCGATTCGGGAATGTCCTTGGGTTCCTGGAACGCCCCGGCCACGTAGATGCCCGGCCTGGAGGTGGCCAGCGGAGAGAGCCGCCCGGTCCGGCTGAAACCGAACTCGTTGAGATCCACGCCCAGGCGGCCGGCCAACTTCTCGACAGCGGAGGAGGGGCGCAGCCCCACGCTGAGCACAACCAGGTCGAAATCCTGTTGCTGCTCGACGCCCTCCTGGTCGAAGTAGCGGATGCGCGGCGTCTTGCTGCCGGGCATCTCCAACACGCGCGAGGGGATGGCGCGAATAAACTTCACGCCGTGCTCGTCGCGGGCGCGGTTGACGTAGCTGTCGAACTCCTTGCCGAAGGCCCGCACGTCCATGCAGAAGATGGAGATTTCGAGCTTCCCGCCGTGCGCGTGCTCGAGCGCCACCATCGCCTCCTTGGCGGCGCTCATGCAGCAGATGGACGAGCAATAGCCGTTGCCGCGCGCCGCATCGCGGCTGCCCACGCACTGGATGAAGGCGATTTTGTGGACCGCGCCTCCATCGGAGGGCCGCTCCACCACCCCACCAGTCGGACCGGCGGCGGAAAGCATGCGCTCGAACTGCACGCTCGAAAGGACGTTGGCATAGCGCCCGTGGCCGAATTCGCCGCGCAATGACGCCTGGAACTCTTCAAAGCCGGGCGTCAGAATCACGCTGCCTACGTCGAGCTGGCGCTCGGAGGCCCGCTGTTCGTGCCAGATGGCGCCGGGCGAGCAGACCTTGACGCACTCCATACACTCGCTGCACAGGCCGCACGCCAGGCAGCGCCGGGCTTCGGCGATGGCCTGCTCCGCGGTGTAGCCCCGGTTAATCTCATCGAAGGCCCGCTGCCGCGTGGCCAGGCCGGTCTTCGCCATGCGGACGCGATCCACCCGAGGCGCGCCGGGCGCGGGATTGCGCGCCGGCTCGGATGCTTCCGGCTCCGCCGGCAACCTGCCGCCACGCAGGTAGGCGTCGATGGCCTGGGATGCGATGTGCCCCTGCCCCATGGCATCGGCGATGGAAGACGGACCCAGGACGGCGTCTCCGCCGGCGAAGATACCGGGGACGCTGGTCGCCAAGGCGCCCTTCCCGGCGGTGATCCGGCCGCTCGCTCCCGTGGCTACGCCCATACCGGCCGAGTCGACCGCCTGGCCGATGGCCACGATGATGGTGTCCGCCGCAAGGACGATGGTCTGCGATTCATCGAAGCGCGGCTCGGTCTGCCGGGTCTGGCCGGTTCCGCCGATGCGCGGATGAAACGCGATGGCGGAAACTTTTCCGTTCGCGCTCTCGATCCGGGCGGGTCCCAGGTCGGGGTGGAGGATCACGCCCTCTTCCAGGGCTTCGGCCACTTCCCAGGGATGGGCGGGCATTTCCCGCCGGCTCCTGCGGTAGGCCACGCGCACGGATTGCACGCCGGGCAGGCGCCGCGCGCAGCGGGCCGCGTCCATGGCGACGTCGCCGCCGCCGATGACCACCACGTGGGGGCCGATGGCGGGCGGCTTGCCGTTGTTGACCTGGTAGAGGAAGTCCAGAGCCTCCCAGACGCCCTCGGCGTTCTCGCCCGGAATCCCCATCTTGCGGCCGAGCCAAGCGCCGGGCGCGGCGAAGACCGCATCGAACGCGCCCGCCGGTTTCAACAGGCTTTTCGGATCGGCCACGCGCGCGCCGGTCTTGGCCTCCACACCCAGATCGAGGATGTATTGAATCTCGCGGTCCAGCACGTCCCCGGGCAGCCGGTAATCGGGAATGCCGTAGCGCAGCATGCCGCCCAGGCGCGGCTGCGCTTCAAACAACGTGATGCCGTAACCCAGCAGCGCGAGATCGGAGGCCACGGTCAAGCCCGCCGGGCCGCCCCCAATCACGGCGACCTTGGCGTCGAGCCTGGCCGCGGGCGCCTTCGCGGGCGGGTACTGTTCGGGGTTGGCGTGGATATAGTCGGCCACGAAGCGCTTCAGATCGCGGACGGCAACGGGCTCGTCGATTTCCCGCCGGTTGCAATGGTCCTCGCAGGGATGCTGGCACACGCGCCCGCAAGCCGCCGGAAGAGGGCAGCGCTGGCGGATGAGCTCGTAGGCTTCCCTGAACTTGCCGGCGGCCACCAGGGCCACGTAGCCCTGCGCGTTCACTCCGGCGGGGCAGGCGGACTTGCACGGCGCGGTCCCGGCGGCCTTGGAAATCCCGAAGACGTTGGGAATGGCCTGCGGGTAGGGACGGAAGATGGCCTTGCGGGTTCCCAGGTTGCGGTCGAACTCGTTCGCCAGGCTGACGGGGCAGGCCTCGGTACATTCGCCGCAGGCGTTGCACTTGTCCACAGCGACATAGCGCGGGTTCTGGCGGATCTTGACCTTGAAGTTGCCGGGCTCGCCCGATATTCCTTCCACGTCCGCCAGCGTGACGATCTCGATGTTCTTGTTCCGGGCGCACTCGACCAACTTGGGCGAGAGGATGCACATGGCGCAGTCCCCGGTGGGGAAGGTCTTATCGAGCTGCGCCATGCGTCCGCCGATGGCGGGAGAGGAGTCGAGAAGATAGACCTTGAAGCCGCTTTCGGCCAGATCGAGAGAGGCTTGGATGCCCGTGATTCCGGCCCCGCAGACCAGCACGGCGCCCACGGCTTCGGGCGCATCGGGCGCGTTCTGTTTGTGCGCGATCATAGGAACGCCGTGGGCCTCACTACCAGGCTGCGCAAGGAGAGCTCGTCCGGCGCGCAGCCCATCGCCAGTCCGAGGAGTTGCGTGAAGTAGAACACCGGCAGGTTATAGCGGCGTCCGTATTTGGATTCGATATCTTTCTGCCGCATGTCCAGGTTGAGTTGGCACAGCGGGCAGGCGGCGGCTATGCAATCGGCCCCGGCGGCCTGCGCCATGGCGAGAATCCGGTCGCTGAGCTGGAGCACGATGCTGGAATCGGTGATGGAAGAACCCGCTCCGCAGCACTCGGTTTTGTGCGGCCAATCGAGCGGCGTGGCCCCGGCGGCTGCGAGCAACCGGTCCATCAGCGTAGGGTTCTCCGGGTCGTCGAAGCCAGTGATCTCCGGCGGACGCACCAGCAGGCATCCGTAATAGCAAGCCACTTTCAGCCCGGTGAGCGGACGGCGGATGGCGGCGGTAATCCGCGCAAGCCCGATATCCCGGACGAGGATTTCGAGCAGGTGCAGCACCGGCGTGCCGCCATCGTAATCGCGTCCCACGACGTGCGCCACCCGGGCGCGGAGCGCGGGGTCCTTAGCGATGTGGTAGTTGGCCGTCTTGAGCCGGCTGTAACAGGCGGCGCAGGCCACCGCGACGGCGCTGCCGCCGGCGGCGGAGAGGCTCTTGGCCGGGAGGGCATCGGCCAGCAGCGGATCGCTGGCGTGAGCGGCGGTGGAGCCGCAACAGATCCAGTCCTTCAGCTCGGGCAGCGCCAGCCCCAGCTTCGCGACGACCGCCATGGTGGAACGATGGAAATCCTTGGCCGCGCCTTCCAGCGAGCAGCCGGGGAAAAATGCGTAGGTCACTGGGAGCCTCCCCCGGCGGCCCGGTCGAACAGGGCCTTACGCTCGCTTTCTCCGCCGGCTCGCCGCGCGGAGAGCGCCAGCTTACCCTTCCAGAACATCATCGGCGCCTTGCCCGCGTCCTCGAACAGCCGCTTGGTGCGGAGTTTGAACCGCATCATCAGACCCAGCTCGAACACGCGTCCGCGCTTCCGGACGGCATCGAGGAAGATCCGGTTGAAGACCGGGACGGCGGTGGCGGGCGCGGCCGCCCGCGCGGCGAGGCTCATGCCCCGTAATGCGTCGACCATGCCGGCCACATCGACGTTCTGCGGACACCGTGTGGCGCAGGTGTGGCAGGAGGTGCACTCCCAGAGGAAAAGGCTGGAGAGAACGGCGTGCCGCTGGTCCATCTGGACCATTCGCACCAATTCGTGTGGCTTCCAATCGCCGCGCGCCGCAACCGGGCAGCCGCTGGAACACTTGGCGCACTGGTAACAGCTCATGGGCGCGGCACCGCTCCGCTCGTACACCTCGCGGGCCAGGCCGCCGAAACTCCCGATTTCGATCGGGGGCGCCATCGCGTCCGTCATTTCTTCTTCTCCGAACCGGCCAACACCGAGAGCTTCACGGCGCCGATTTTGCGATACACGTCCTGGGGCGCGGCGGCGCGGCCATCGACGGTGAGCAGATCCCGCACCCGGACGCCGAAGAGCCGCTCGTTCTCCTCCAGATACGGGCGGATCAACCGCCAGTCCTTGTCGGTGAGCGGGATAAAAACTCCGCCGTTGAGCTGGCGCTCGACCACCTTGCGGTGCGGATCGCGGATGTAGATCGCGCCCCCGCTGGCCAGCGAGAACAGGTTGGCGCCAGGGTACGGAGACGGCTGAGGCGTCACGCGGCCGGCGGCGTCGAACTCGATGCCGTTGAGGATCACGAAGCCGCCGCCCGCCAAAGGGTCCCCGGCCATGAAGGACTCCGCCAGGAAATCCAGACAGGTTCCGTTGATCACCACACGCGGGCTGCCCACGGCGTTGATGAGCGGCCGGCCCGCCGCGTTGCCCAGAACGTAGACCTCGCCCCCTTTGGCGCCGTACATGAAAGTCTGGCCCACATCGCCGTAGATCACCAGCTTTCCGCGCTTGGCGATTTGCGCCACCTGGTCCTGCGCATTGCCGTGAATGCGGAGTTCCAGGCCATCCATGCCGCTGGCGGTGTAATCGCCGTTGGAGCCGTAGAGGTCGATGCGGACGCCCTCGGTGGCGGCGCCCAGGCCCGCTCCGTGGAAGCGCTGCCCGCGCAGCCGGTAGACGGCGAACCGTCTCCAGCCCATTTCGTAGGCCTGCCGGAGCAGGGTGGCATCGCAGTCGTCGCCTTCGGGCGGGAAGCCCTGGGCGTCGATGAGCAACTGGTCCTCGCCGGGCTGCGGCGCGGCGAGGCGGTCGCGCGTGGCCCAGGTGATCCGCCGCCACAAGCGCGCTGCCGGCTCGCCAAACAGCGGAGCGGCGTCCAACAGGCGCTCGATAGCCTGCTCAGCCAACTGGATGACGGTGGCGCGGCGCTTGTCGCCTGTGTCGAACGGGCGGTCGTGCAGCAGGGTCAACAGTTCGAGGGTCGCGGCGCGGGATTTCACGCTGCCGGCTCCGTGCACCAGTCCTTCGCAGAACCGCCGCACCTGTGCGGCCGGCCACGAAGCCAGGCCGAGCGCGTACTGGAAAAGGCCCTCCACGTCGCCTGCCTGCTGCATGGCCTTGATGGCGTCGGGCGTTCCGTTGGCCTGGACGTTGAAGCTGCCCAGATCGCATCGAACGGCGCCGCCTTCCAGCTTCACCGCGCGGCCGAACTTGTCCGCGCAGGTGAGCCGCTTGCCGCCGTTCTCGCCGGGCGACACCGTGAAGACGAACGCGCCGCCATCGGTCGAGGAACCGCCGCGCGCGTTCCAATATTTATCGGCTACCGGGCAGAACCGCGGGTCTTCCTTCGCCAGGCTGCGCAGCGTGGCGTCGATGGCCTGTTTCTCCGAGCAGATCAGGCCGATCTGCACCTCGCCGCTGTCGGAGAGCGCGAACACCTGGGGCCGGAGCATCGCCGTGTCGGTGATTCCCAGCAATTGGAACCGGCCTTCCTGGTTGCGCGCGATGATGAAGAACCACGGACCGTCGGGCGAAGCGTGAATGTGGGTGGCCTGAATCTGCCGGTAGATCGTCTGCTTCTCGGGCGCCAACTGGTCGAAATCGAGCTCCGTGGTGGGCGCCAGGGCCTCGATGATGTACTCCAGCGGGTATTGGTACACGCGGTCCCACAGATCGAAGAGCTGGACGGAAACTTCCGTGTCGGTGAGGAACTGCTGGTGGATGTTTCGCTGCCGCAAGTACTCGCACACCGAGTGGTAGTTGGCGAAGTCGCCGTTGTGCACCAGCGCCTCGTTCAGCCCGCTGAAGGGGTGCGCCCCGCCGGGGTGCCAGACGCGGCCTTTGGTGGGGTAGCGCTGGTGCGCTATCCACACGTGGGCCGCGAAGTCCTGAAGCTGGTAATACTCCACGTTCTGCTCGGCGTATCCCACCATCTTGAAGACCAGTTGGTCGCGGCCGTGCGAAAGAACGAACGCCCTCTTTTCACCCAGGGACGTGTAGAAGGCGTCGTTCAGCCGGTAGGAATTTCGCCACACGAACTCGTCTTCCAACTGGCGAGACGCCAGACCCTCCAGACCGGCCGTGCGGGCAAAGGCTCGTAGCGCGTCCGGCTTGACGCGGACCACATAGCGATGGACGTCCGGCGGGCGAACTTCCAGCCCGAGCAAGTCCCGGTAGTCGTCGATGTGGGGCTGCCGGGTGGAGAGCGCTACGTCGAAGTGGGGGAGAACGAACTCGCGTTCCACGTCGGCATGGGCCTGAGGGTCGAGCAGCGCGATCTGTAGCAGGTAGTGGCTGTCGAGGGTTTCGCGGGAGACGCCGATCTGCTCGGGCTCCAGGCCCACTGCTGCGATGCCGCCGCCCTTCCCATTGCCACGATTCCGCATTTGGACGGAGGGTTCGTAGATGAACCGTCCCTTGACCGGCACGCTGCAGGCAAATCCCGTGACGCCGCAGCCGCCTTCCTCCTCCCGCTCCGGCTGCCGCTCGATACCGGAGTAAATCCCCGCCCTGCCGGCCAGGAGTTGTTCGGCGAAGTCGCTCATTGCGAGACCTCCGCCGCCGGAACCGGGTCGTCGCCGGCGTAGCAGAGAACGTCGGTGCGCCCGCGCAGCTCGCGAATGGACCTCATCCCCAGCCGCGAGAGCGCCTCGACCATCTGCTCGCGCCAGGCGTAATTGAGATTGATCAGCCGCTGGGTGGCCCACTCCAAACTCATCTGCATCATCAACTCGGGATCGGTGGAAGCGATGCCGCGCGGGCAGCCGCGGCCGCTTTCGCAGCAGGCGCATCGCACGCAGCCCAGCGCCACCAGTTCGGCGGTACCGATCGCCACGCCGTCGGCGCCCAGCGCGATGGTCTTCAGCGCGTCATACGCGGTGCGGATGCCGCCCGAGGCAATCAGCGTCACTTTGTCCCGGATGCCCTCGGCGGTGAGGAACTTGTGCACTTTCGAGACGGCGTACTCGATGGGCATCGCGATGTTCTTCTTGGCGATGTCCGGGGCGGCGCCGGTTCCGCCATAGCTGCCGTCCAGATGGATGATGTGGGCTCCGGCGTAGTAACTGCCCACAGCCACCATATCCACGTCGGTGGGCGTCGAAACCTTCACGCTCACCAGACAGTGGCGATTCACTTCCTTGATCCAATCCACGTGTTTCTTGTGGTCTTCCACGCTATAGACGCTGTGGAAGGGGAACGGGCTGAACAGGGCGTTGCCTGCCACCGCCTCGCGCATGCGGGCGACAGCGGGCGTATTCTTGTCGCCCAGCAGGTGGCCTCCCAAACCGGGTTTGGCGCCCTGAGCGTATTTGAATTCCACGATTCGGACGCGCTGGATGGTATCCTCGCGAACGCCAAACAGGCCCGTCGCTACCTGCGTGATCACATGGTCGTCATAGGGCTTAAGGCGGTCGTGATATCCGCCCTCGCCGGTGCAGGTGAACGTGTTCCACGCCGCGGCCGCGCGAGCTTTGCCCAAAATCGTGTGGATGCTGACGGACCCGAAGCTCATCCCGCCGCCGTAGATGGGTAGGTCGATGTGGATCTGTGGCCGGCCATCGCCACGGTGGTTCAAGTCCAATCCCGTGTCGATCTCCGTCCCCGCGGGAAGCGGGGAGGGCCGATCGAGTTCCGGGACCTCGAACTGGAATCGGAGGCTGTCGAACCCGCCGCCCGAAGCGCCCAGGCGGCTTTCCAGGTGCGGCGGCGCCGGGCGCCCGGTGGCGGCCTGGCTCCAGGTGGATAGGATCAGATCGCTCGACCACCGCGGATCGCCCATGCACTGGGCGGTGGGGTTCGGCCGCACGGTGAGGGCCTTTTGCGGGCACTGCGAAACGCACGATTCAGGGGTCTCGGCGCAGCCGGTTCCGATGCAGAGGTGATCGGCCGGCCGCAGCGTGAAGGCGTAGCCCGCGGGCTTGCGATGCACTCCGTACGGGCAGGCCTGAACGCACCGCCCGCAGGAGGCGCAGGCGGCCGATCGATCCACCTTGTACTTGCCCAGGGCATTGCGGTAGCGGTCGGGCGCGGGACGAATTTCGCGGGGCACGCTTTCCTGGGGCCAGTCGCTGTAACCCAGGCGCGGGGATTGAACTGCATCGCCGACGGTCATGCGCGCACCTGCGGCCGAGGCGCGCGGCGCAGATCGCCGAAAGCCTCCTTCTCGATGTCTTCCATGAAGATGGCCCGTCCCACCTCGCCGCGCAGGCGGCGAACCTCGCGGATGCCCATGGCACCCAGGACCTCGATCAATTGGCTGTGCCAGGCGCCCATCAGGTTGACCATCCTCTGGGAGGCGTAGCTGCAGTCGACCGAATCCGTCTCGGCGGCGCACAATTCGGCGGGGCCGCACATGGCTTGGCCCTCGGAATCCCTGGGATGCGCGTCGCGGCAAACGCGGCAGCCCAGAGCCACCAGCAGGGCCGTGTCCGCGGCCACCAGGTCGGCCCCGCAGATGATCGCCTTGGCCATGTGCTCCGCCAGGGCGATTCCTCCGGAGACGATCAGCGTAATCTCGTCGCGCAGGCCTTCCTTCACCAGGCGTCCGTGAACCTCGCGCAGCGCGTCCTTGATGTGGCGGCCGGGCTTTCCGTTGGCCAGCCTCTCGCGGCCGCGCTGGTCGGCGCACAATTGGAACACTTTGAGGCCCGCGCGGTTCAACTCGACGATCCGGCCGGTGGTTGCGGGCGAAAGCGGCAGCCGCACCGCCAGCGTCAACCGCGGGTTGATCGAGAGCAGCTTCGCGGCCAGGTCCGTTACATCCGGGCCGTCCCGCAATTGCGCCATCTTCACGCCCTCAAGGATGTCCCGGCTGTTGGCGATATCCTGTTTGGCCACGAGCGGCGTGACAAAAGGCAATTGCTTGGGTAGCGCCTGGACGGCATCGCCGGCGCGGACCACGGCCAGCGTCTTGAGCTCCTTCGCCGCCGCGATGCGGGCCGCGGCCAGGCGCGCGCCCTGCGCCGGCCACGCCGGCATGTCGAGAATCGCCGGAAGCTGAACCTCCAGCAGCCGCAAGGGCGCGGTCAGCATCCGGCCGTCGGGCGTGAACTTCAGGCGCAGCGGCTTGGGACCGATATCCACGCTGGTCGAGATGTACTCGCGCCCGTGAATGCCGTCGCGCGTGGGGCGGACGATTTCCGACATGTCCGTCCAGATCGAGTCGAAGCCGGGACCGTGAAACCGGCCGCGATAGCCCGCTCCGGAGACCGGGATTTTGCCGGTATCCGCTTGGTTCCAGGTGGTAAGGAGAATGGCGGGCGTCCAGTATTCGTCGCCCATGCTCAGAAACTCGGGGTTCACCGAAACGTTGAGCAGCCCCTTGGTGCAACCCTGGACGCAGGAGAGGCACGCTTTGCACTCGTCCAAGGTTTCACCATGCGCGGCCGGGTCGCGGTTGAATGCCGATTCGCGCCGGTAGACGTCGTAGAGACACCGCAGCTTCACGCAGTTGCTGCAGCGGGAGCAGTCCTCGCGCCAATCGACATTGGCGAACTTGCCGATCCGGCGGAACACGGCGGGCGTCGCGGCGGTATGAATGTGGTAGCGATCCGGCATAGCAAGCCTCGCCTAGGCCAATCCCGCCTCCCGAAGCACCGTCGCGGCCACCGCTTCGTGTCCGCCGCTGAGGATGTGAATGCCGCGGATGCCGGGGGTTGCTTTGAGCCGGCCCGCTATCTCCACGGCGATCGCGATCCCCTCTTGGGCCGGATCGGAAGCGCCTCGCAACCGGGCGATGACGCTCTCCGGGACGGGTCCGTACGTGCGCCGCCGGCCGAGAAGCTCGGCCTGTTCCGCACTGGCCAGGGGCAGCACGCTCGCAATGATCGCGGTCCGCTGGTCCAACCCGGCCGCTCGAACGGCGTCCATCCACTCCAGGAAGCCGGCCATGTCGAACACCGCCTGGGTCAGCAGAAAGCCGGCTCCCGCCGCAACCTTCTTGCGAAGGCGGATCAAGTTCAGCTCCATCGGCCGTAAATAAGGATGAGCGGCTGCTCCGAGCGGGACTTCCGGCAGCGCGCCTTCATCGATCAACCTCTTGAGCGTCTGGGTAAACTGGATGGAATCGATGTCGTGGACACCGGCCGCCTGCGGGCAGACGCCCAGCGACTGATGGTCGCCGCTCAGGCAGAAGATAGCCTCGACGCCGAGGGCGGCGGCGCCTTGCGCGTCGCTCTCCAGTGCGATCCGGTTGCGGTCTCGCGTCACCATGGAAAGCACGGCGGGCCGGCCTTCGCCCGCCAGAAGCGCCGCGCACGCCAGGGCCGAGCCGCGAGTCCCCTCAGGGTGATCCGCCACCACCACCGCATCGAGGTTGGAGGGGAACAGGGAGGAGAGCTTCTTCACCGCGCCGGCGTCGGCGCCCTGTGGCGGCAGGCACTCGGCCGTGAGGACCAGGCGGGCGGAAGCCAGCGCCTGACCGAGTCTACTGGTCGTTGTAGTCATCGCTCAACTCCACTTCCTCGTGGACCCCATCGTCCGTTTCGGCCACGGGAGTTTTGTACAGAGGGTTGGGGGCCAGCCCCCGCAGCATCCCGATCACCTCGTCGCGAATGGCAGCCGCCTGGGCGTCCAGAGCCGCGGCGGCAGGCGCCTCTACGTTTTTTCCCGACGCCAGCGCCATGTCCTGCGCCGCGGTTCCGGGCAGGTGGAAGAGCATCAAGCGCCCGCCATCGAGGCCGATTTCCTCCAGGATGGTCCGGATGAAGTCCGCGCGGCGCGCGCACCGTTTGCTGCCTTCGAGATAGTGGCAGTCGTCTTCCTGGCAGGCGACCATGCAGACAGCCTCGGAGCCCGACTCGAACGCCTTCAAAACATGCTCCGGCTGAAGCCGCCCGGTGCAGGGGACCAGGACTTGCCGAACCGGCCAGGGCCAGCCGAAGTTCGGAGGGGCTGGCAGACACCGCCCGGCTGAGGTGGCAACCTGGGCTGGACGGGCGCAATTGGTGCACACGAAGATCGTAATGAACCGTTGAGCGGAAGCTTGCTCGCCGGGGCCCTGCGGCTGTACACATAGGGGTGTGGCGTCCAGGCTCATAAAGGGGGTGCCCCTTCAACCAATGAAGAAGTAGAAGCAGTATAACAGATTTACAGGTCTTAAGTTCATAAAATTTTAAAATATTATGGTGGAAGAATAAGATTGGCTTATAATAGCTTCCGGATGACTCTAGATCGCTTGAAGCTCTTCAGAGATATCGCTCTGGCGCGGAATTTGAGCCGCGGCGCCGAGGCATGTGGCGTGAGCCAGTCCGCGGCAAGCCAGCACCTCCAAGAGGTGGAGCGTCGCCTGGGAGTCGAACTTCTGGACCGCAGCACACGGCCTTTGGAGTTGACCGGCGCCGGCCGCCTCTACTACGAGTTCTGCCGGGACGTCCTGCGCCGCAAGGAGGAGCTCGATGCCCAACTGGGCAAGCTAAAGGGCGGGCTCCACGGCGCCGTGAGGGTAGCGGCCATCTACTCCGTGGGAATCTCGGACATGTCGCGTCTCGAGATGCAGTTGGCCAACCGTATGCCGGAAGCGCAACTGCTGGTGGAGTACCTGCGAACCGAGAAAGTCTACGACGTAGTGCTCGCGGAGCAGGCCGACCTGGGCTTGGTGAGCTACCCCGAATCGAACCGGGAGATTACAGCGACTCCCTGGCGCGAGGAGAGGATGATGGTAGCCGCCGCTCCCATTCATCCCCTGGCAGCGAAGAAGAAACTGCTTCCATCCGATCTGGCGCAGCGGGACTTCGTGGCTTTTGACGACGAACTCCGCGTGGGCCGCGAGGTAAAACGCTACTTGCGCGAGAGTGGAATCCAGGTGAACGTCGTCATGCACTTCGATAACATCCAGACCATGAAGGAAGCCGTGGTCCTGGGCGCCGTCATCAGCATCCTGCCGGTGCGCGTCTTGCGAGACGACATCGAGCAGGGACGTCTGGTCGCCTTGCCTATCGAGGGTTGTGCGCTTGTCCGGCCGCTGGGCATCATCCATCGCCGCCGTAAAGCGTTCAACCAGGCCGCCCAGGTCTTTCTGGAGTTGCTAAAGCAGGAAGCCGCCCGGGAGGCGGCGGTCGGGGAAGCGACGAATGCCGGGAGAGCGGCGGCGGCCGTTGGCGGCCAGGGATCTTAATTTAACGCCATACTGTTCAGCATTACCCGGTTTCCTATCGCGGCGAACTCTTGGGCGGACCTAAACCAGGCAAGCCGGCAGCAAACCTTGTAATTAATGACTACCGGCTAAAGCCGGTAGAATTAGGTTCCGACTGAAAGTCGGGATTGCGGCTGAAGCCGCCTGAAGGGATCCCGGCTCAGAGCCGGCTTAAGGCTCGGTGGGCGCGGTGAT